>JBEKCV010000020.1:0-58005 GCA_050014695.1 Thermodesulfovibrionales bacterium | reverse complement strand
TGCGGCACGCCTCTCGGCGCCGGAGGAATACCGACTAGTTCGAACACGCCGAGGAGCTTATTGTCCGACGCCATCTCCCTTTCCCCCTGGTGAATTTTTATGGTGACCGCAGGCTGATTGTCGGTCGCAGTCGAAAATACCTGGCTCTTTTTTGTTGGTATGGTGGTGTTCTTCTCGATAATTTTAGTGAATATCCCTCCGAGGGTCTCGATACCGAGGGAAAGGGGAGTGACATCGAGAAGGAGAACCTCTTTCACCTCGCCCTTCAACACTGCAGCCTGTATGGCGGCTCCCACAGCAACCACCTCATCGGGATTCACCGTCCTATTCGGCTCCTTTCCGAAGAAGGACTGTACAACCTGCTGAACCTTCGGGGTACGGGTCTGTCCACCAACGAGTATCACCTCGTCGATATTTTGGGGAGTAAGATTTGCATCGGACAAAGCCAGTTTGCAGGGCTCGATCGTCTTGTCGATGAGGTCCCCGGTCAGCTGCTCAAGCTTGGACCGGGAAAGTTTCATGAGAAGATGTTTTGGCCCTGTTGCATCTGC
This sequence comes from Thermodesulfovibrionales bacterium, assembly GCA_050014695.1. Lineage (GTDB taxonomy): Bacteria > Nitrospirota > Thermodesulfovibrionia > Thermodesulfovibrionales > UBA9159 > UBA9159. The sequence goes on along the minus strand of JBEKCV010000020.1, from coordinate 57,454 downwards.
CGTAACGAACGGCAGATTTATCTCTGTCTCCGCAGCCGTGGAGAGCTCAATCTTCGCTCTCTCCGCAGCCTCTTTCAATCTCTGGAGCGCCATCTTATCTTGTTTCAGGTCTATACCTTGATCTTTCTTGAACTCTTCCACCATCCAGTCAATGATCCGCAGATCAAAATCATCGCCGCCGAGATAGGTGTCACCATTCGTCGATTTTACCTCGATCACGCCTTCGCCAATCTCGAGAACCGAGATATCGAATGTGCCGCCTCCAAGGTCATAGACGGAAATCTTCTCCTCTTTCTTTTTATCCATGCCGTACGCCAGGGATGCCGCTGTGGGCTCATTAATGATCCTCAGTACGTTCAGACCCGCTATCTTTCCAGCGTCTTTAGTTGCCTGTCTTTGGCTGTCATCAAAGTAAGCCGGCACGGTTATTACCGCCTCGGCAACCGGTTCTCCGAGGTAGTCCTCAGCGGCCTGTTTCAGTTTTTGGAGTATCATTGCGGATATCTCAGGGGGGGAGTATCTCTTGCCCCGCGCCTCGACGTGCGCATCACCGTTTGGTGCTTCAATGATTTTATAAGGTAACCGCTTCTTTGCGTGGTCAACCTGGGGCGTGTTGAATTTTCTCCCCATCAGCCTTTTTATAGAAAATATGGTATTTTCAGGGTTTGTTATGGACTGCCGTTTCGCTATCTGCCCGACCAACCGCTCCCCTTTTTCGGTGAAAGCGACAACAGAAGGCGTTGTCCTCGTCCCCTCCTGATTTGGTATCACGACAGGCTCTCCGCCCTGCACGACCGCAACAACAGAATTTGTTGTGCCCAAGTCTATCCCTATTGCCTTTCCCATGGCTATTCCTCCTGAGTTCCTTTATTTATTTGATTGGCTTGACTTCTGAACCAGTGTTCTCGTCCGGTTTTCTTGAAACCAAAACGAGAGAAGGCCGCAGTACCTTGCCGCCGAATAGATACCCTTTTCTGAATTCCTCAACAACGGTTTTATCTTCAACATCCCCTCGTTCCACTTGGGACATGGCGTGGTGCACTGACGGGTCAAAGGGCAGCCCGACCGCGGGTATCGGAGTCAGGCCAAACTTTTCAACTACCCGCTGAAACTCCCTGAGGGTTATTTCAACACCTTTCACCAGATCATTCGAGATGGCATCGGTCGAGTGCTTCAAAGCCATCTCGAGGTTGTCAATCACCGGAAGCATTTCATAGAGCAGGGATTCATTCCCGTATTTTATGAGTTCCTCTTTGTCTTTCTGCACCCGTTTTTTATAGTTTTCAAACTCCGCGTAGAGCCTCATAAACCTATCTTTTAATTCTGCTAATTCATTTTCTGGCGATGGTTTTTCTCCTCGAACCTCTTTTTCCGTAACCTCCTGGATTTCACCTTCTTTTTTTTCAATGACTTCTCTTTCTTCCACGGTTCCTCCTCACTCCTTGCTTTCGTATATCCGGTTTCCTGAGAATCCTATTTTTCTGACAGGACCTTTGTTAAGAATCGCGCAGTCGTATCCACAATGGTGATCGCCTTCAGATAATCCATTCGTGTTGGTCCGATGACACCCAGGGTGCCAACCGGCCTATCGCCCTCTCGGTACGTAGACACCACCATACTCAATCTTTTCATCTCCGTAGCGGAATTCTCGGAGCCGATGATAACCTTCACTCCTTCGAACTCGGAGAGCGCATCGAGAAGTTTGACGATGAGATGCTTATCCTCGATAGCCCGTGAGAGATCCTTGATGCGGTCAAGGTCTGAAAAATCGGGAAGCCCCAGCACCTCGGAAAGACCGGATATGAAGATGTCGCTCTGTCCGAAATGCGTAGCCTCCCGGCATATCTTTATGGCCTTCGATATGAGTGTATCGCAGAGTACCTTCTCATGCTGCATCTGCTGTAACACCTTTGACCTGATCTCGTCAATGGTATAACCGGTGAATTCGGCATTAAGGTACTCAGAAATCCGGGAAAGGTCGTGGTGTGTAACTTCGGGGTCGAAACGGAGAATCTTACTTTGTATGATACCCTCATCTGTCAGGAGCGTTATGGCAAGGCGGTCTGTCCGGTAACGGAACAAGCCAATCCGTCTGACCGTTGTTTTCTCCGGTTTGGGAGAAAGGGCGATTCCGAGATAGTGTGAGAACTTCGAAAGGGTCTTTGTTGTCTCTTCCAGGAGAGTGGTAATATCCTTCCTGATATCTTCGAGTTTCTGGGTAAGTTCCCGCCCGAGATGGAGATCTACCGGATTCTCTTTCTGAACCAGACAGTCCACATAGAACCTGTAACCCTTATCCGTGGGGATACGGCCGGCAGATGTGTGAGGCTGAAGGAGAAACCCCATCTCCTCAAGGTCAGCCATGATGTTCCTGATCGTAGCTGATGAAAGGTTGAAGGCATACTTTTTTGTGACAAAACGAGACCCTACGGGATCGGGGTTAATAATGTAACTGTCAACCACGGCCCACAAGACGCGCTGAACCCTGTCTTCAATCATAGTTTCTGTAACACCTTCTTTAGCACTCTAATGCTGAGAGTGCTAATACTGTAACAATAAGACGGCAGGCATGTCAAGATGACGGGGATGACCCTGTAGCGTGCACGGGTTCCCCGTGGTTGTCCGCCTTAATGCGGGACGATGCACTCGTCGGCGACATCACTCCGGCGAAGAGCCACAGGCTGCAGACTCGCCGAACATCCGCAGGTGTGTCGATCGATCTTCTCCCAAGAGATTTCGTGGCGGGTGATTGACTACCACTGAAGTTTTCTTTGCAACAGTTTTTCATACATCTTTGGCGGGAAAAAAGCCTGCTGATGAATCTCGTCACTATAGTATTTTGTATCGATACTGAAGTCTTTCCTCATTTGACGGGGGCTATGTTTTTTTGAGGCAACAGAAAATGTCCACCAGTTACCAGCATAGGTGGCCAGAGAGGCGGTATAGAGGTCAACGACGGGGAATATCAGCCTCATCTCTTCCTGCACCTCAATGACGATATCTCTATGGAAGTGGAGAGACTCGGAGAGAGTTACGAACATGCCCTCATCGGTGAGTGAGTCCTTTACGGATTTAAAAAACTCAATGGTAAAGAGACTCTTTGCAAAACCGACAATGTCCGTTGAATCAACAATGATCACGTCAATGTCACCGTTTCTGCCTTTCACGAATTCTGCCCCGTCCATGCACTTTATCTGAACGCGACTGTCGTGAATGCCGCTTGCCACAGACGGAAAGAACTCCTTGCTTACCGAGATGACCTCCTCGTCTATCTCGATAAAAAATATATTTTCGACAGAGTCATGCTTCAAAACCTCCCTGACCGTCCCCCCGTCTCCCCCGCCGATGACAACGACATTCTTCGGATAAGGATGGGCATGCATGACGATATGAACGAGCATCTCGTGATAAAAGAATTCATCCTTTTCCGTTATCTGTACCACCCCGTCAAGAATGAGCATTTTCCCGAAATGAGGATTTTCGATGACCAGAATCTCTTGGAAAGCGCTCTTGCCCTTATAGAGAACCTTCTCGACACCGTAGACATACTGTATGGGGGCATAGGGATCCTTTTCAAAAAACTTAATCATCGCTCCTCCTCTTTTTAACGGTTTAAAAAAAAGCACACTTACTTTATAAGCAGTGGTCCCCTTCTCCGCGGCTGCTATCTTTCATAGCAAAATCGTCCTTGGAATCGCAAAACCATTGAACTCTGATGCGTAGGAAACAGTATACGCACCGCTGGAAGGTATGAGGATGCGATTGCCGATCTCCGGCTCAGGGAGCTCCACATCACGGTCCATCACGTCAAAGCTATCACAGCTTGGGCCAGCAATCGTCCAGGTCTTCGGCTCGCTCCTGCTGCCCACAACGTAGGGGTACTTGATCCCGCCGATACTCTCCATGAGTCCGTTGAAGACACCGACATCAATGTACAGCCAGTTCTCGTCACCCCTCCGTGCTTTGCCAATCACCGTTGCGACAAAGACTCCCGCGTCACCGATAATGGCCCTCCCCGGCTCAATGAACACCTCTACATCGTTTGAAAACTTCCGGGAGATCACGGCGTCCACCTTTTTCTCTATGGTCGAGATGTCGACCACGTTTTTCGTATAACGTATAGGATAGCCTCCGCCGATATTGAGGATCCTAAGCGGTATTCCCTTCTGTTCAGTTACCTCCCACAATTCCCGTGCCTTGTCTATGGCCGCATTCCAGTTGTATACATTGTTACACTGCGAGCCTACATGAAACGTGATGCCAACGGGATTCAGCCCCCTTCGCTGCGCGGAACTGAGCAATTCCGCCCCTTCGTCTAGCTCGACGCCAAACTTTTTACTCAATGGCCATTCACTTCCCTCGTTCGGGACGGACAGCCTCACATAGACGTTGGAGCCCTGAGCGTAATGAGCAAGCTTGTCGACCTCGGACTGAGAATCGTAGGCAAAATAGCGTACTCCATAGGATACGGCCTGTTCCAGAAACTTTAATGTTTTTATAGGGTTGCTTGTTATAATCCTCTCCGGCTCAACACCGAGGGAGGCGAGTATCTGCAATTCCCCTTCGGAAGCTATTTCAAAACCGACCCCGAGGCTGTTCATGAATGTCAGCACCTCTTTATCCGGATTTGCCTTCACCGCATAGAACACCCTTGAATGCTTGATTCCCTTCCCTATGGCCAAGACTTTCTCCTTCACTACGTCTTTGTCTATAAGGAGGTACGGAGGCGATTCATCGCTCACGGCTATATGATTCAGGACTTTCGTCCATGTCGTTTTAGGGATGAAATCAGGGATTATATCCATACATATGCCGTAAGCTTAATTTCCGACCAAGACCTTTTGCGTCACCCGTATATCCATGTTTTCGAGGGATGCGCTATGAAAAAAGTCGCATTGAATTATACAGAATAATTCGAGTATTTGTCATGGATGGCGGATTTGAATTCCTCGGCCTCTCTCACATGCAAATGATGAAACTTGATTTCCTGTGCAGTAACGGAGGATCTATCTGATTGATTCCGCCTGAGCGAAGATCCTTTTGACCGGGCCAAGAGGTTATGGTGGATAGGGATTTTGAGAAGTCGTATAGCGTTCCCATAAGAGACTGAACGAGCAAGCGCGCCCTAATCGGAGGAGATTCCCCCCCGACCGTATGTTCCAGTCACATAACGAGAAGACAAGAACAAAGCGGTCGCAGGCATTTGCCTTAGGTATTCACGGAGCAGGGAGTCAGTATGCTTCCTTGACTCACTGCACGATTCATGATGCCTCGACATGCCTCTGTCACTTCGGTTTTCTAATCTGAAGCAGTTTTTTGGCCACGGCGCGGACCGCATCGGAAACATTTTTGTTCTTTTCGAGGGTTATGAGATCCTTCGTTTTTAAACTCGTTACCAGAGTGGATGAGATACCTACTGGCGTTTTCGGATTACTCACCAGAGACAGGACAACATTGTAGTTTTTCATCCACTCCCTATTGCGTGCGATCCCCCTGAGGGCGTCCTCAGGCACATTCCGGGAATGGCCCATCATCTCAGCCTCTGTTTCGGTGAACTTTGGATTTTTCAGGACACTGAGAACCACCTCCTTATTTGCATCTCTGGCGAGAAGTGAACGTAGGTCACGTCCTCCCCGCAACGCAAGGGCGATCTTCTCCCCGACCGTGAGCGCCTGCACCTTCTGGAGGAGACTCTGTTTCCGTTCCTCGTCCGTGGATACTCTCTGTTCTTTCCGGAGGGGCGTTTTTTTCAATGCCGTCGGAAGACAAAGGAGCTTCCGTGCTTCTTCGCGAATATCATCGGTGACAGAGGGAGAGTCGAGCAGCAATTGGAGCGCTTCTGGCCTGCCGGTATTTGCGGTCAGGATATCCCGGAAAATCTCCGGCTCCGAGGCGTCCTCTATGAGGATCTGGAGTACCGTCAGAGACGTCGTTGCAAAATCAAATGCCAGGAGTTTGATATCTTCTGTCAAGGTTTCCTCACAGACAAGAAATATTCCTGATTACCTTTCTGGCCTAAAACGGGAGAGCGGAAGACGCCGATAACCCTCAACCCGATCTCCTCAGCATATTCTTCAATAGCGGCTACAGCGGCCATCCTTTGTTTTTCATCTCTCACAATCCCACCTTTGCCGACTTCTCCTCGGCCGATCTCGAACTGCGGTTTTACGAGAGCTAGGATTACCCCTTCATGCCTCACAAACTCCGCGACTGTTGCCAACACCTTCTTCAACGAAATAAAGGACAGGTCGATGGACGCAAAATCTATGCGCTCGGGTATCTTCTCTTTTTCGAGATACCGTATATTTGTCCGCTCCAGGAGCATTATCCTCGGGTCGTTCCTCAGAGACCAAGAAAGTTGACCATATCCCACGTCGATGCAATACACCCTTTTTGCACCCCTCTGCAGCATGCAGTCCGTGAAGCCCCCGGTGGAAGACCCCACATCCATTGCTGTGAGATCCCGAAGATCTATTCCGAAATACTCGATGGCTGGATCGAGTTTGAGCCCACCACGGCTGACAAACGGCATGTCCTCACCGGTCAATTCGATGAGGGCATCCGTATCAATCGGAGCGCCTGCCTTCGTTACTGCCCTGGCATTTACCCGTATCTTGCCCTCCATGATCAATGCCTTTGCGCGCTCCCGACTGGCGACGATTCCTCTTTTGATGAGGAGCATATCAAGACGTTCCTTCACGGCGGTATCGTAACATGCTCAAAGGCATCATCGATGTGAAAGGCATTCAAGCAATACAGCATGCCGGCTGAACTCCTGAGGATGCAGAACATAGTTCGGAAAAGCTGGAAATGAGGCGAGATCTGAGATTCTAGGTAACACAACTCCACGGGGAAACATTACCATTAGAGAAAAGAAGGGCGGAGCGCAAGGCACTCCTTGCAGACTCTATAAATTCCGTCTTCATCGAGGCCATATTTTTTTCTGAGAAGCGACTGAGAGCCGTGCTCGACAAATAGATCGTCTAGACCGATCCTTCGCACCTGCACATCATTCAGTCCCGCCTTAGCGATACACTCCAGCACTGCTGAACCGAATCCCCCGGCAAGGATATTTTCCTCAACGGTAATGATCCGTTTTGTCCTCTCAGCAAGGGATATGATCAGCTCTTCATCAAGGGGTTTGATAAAACGGGCATTGATAACACACGCCTTGATAGCATCCTTTCCCAACATCTCTGCGGCCTTCAGGGCGGGATAGACCGTATTGCCGACTGCGACTATTGCAATATCATCTCCGTCAGCGACTATCTCGGCTTTTCCCACCACCAGATCCGGATGCTGCGTGCTGTATAGGATGCCCTGCGTTATCTTCCCTCTCGGAAACCGTATGGCTGATGGGCCGTCATGCTGGATCGCGAAACGGAGCATTGACTTCAATTCTTCACCGTCCCTCGGCGCCATAAAGAGGAGATTCGGAATATGCCGCAAAAAGGATATGTCGAAGAGACCTTGATGTGTCGGCCCGTCCTCTCCGACAATGCCTGCCCTGTCGATGGCAAATACTACCGGGAGATTCTGGAGACACACATCGTGGACGATCTCATCATAGGCCCTCTGCAGAAACGTTGAATAGATTGCAACAACAGGCCTGAGCCCTTGAGACGCGAGACCTGCGGCAAAGGTGACCGCATGCGGTTCCGCAATACCGACATCATAAAACCGGTCCGGGTATCTCTTCGCAAAACAGTCCAGGCCGGTACCTTCACGCATAGCCGCAGAAATTGCGGTAATCCTGATGTCTTTTGCAGCGAGCTCCGTGACCGCCTGTCCGAAGACATCGCTGAACGCCGGGATGGTGCAATCCGCTGTAGTGACCCCTGTATCCATGTCAAAAGGACCGATACCATGAAAAATGCAGGGATCATTTTCCGAGAATTTATATCCCTTTCCCTTTTTCGTGATTACATGAATCAATGTGGGTGAATCTGCCGAAAACACCCGTTTGAAGGTATCGATGAGGAGTTCTGTATCGTGGCCGTCAATCGGCCCGATATAGTTGAACCCGAGTTCTTCAAAAAGGATACCCGGCAAGAAGAACCCCTTGAACATCTCTTCGGTGCGCTGGGCTAACTTCGATACCGGCATTCCCACTCTCGGTATATGTTCAAGAAAGGACCTCGTATCCCTTTTGAACTTCTGATACGCTTCGCCGGTGAGAATACGGTTGAGGTAAGCAGAGAGTGCGCCGACGTTGGGTGAAATGGACATCTCGTTGTCGTTCAAGATAACGACGAGGTCCTTTTTAAGCTGCCCTGCGTGGTTCAAGCCTTCGAAGGCAAGGCCCGCTGTCATCGAACCGTCTCCGATGACGGCAATGACCTTGAAATGTTCACCCTTCTTATCCCTCGCCTCGATGATTCCGAGTGCAGCCGATATGGACGTAGAACTGTGTCCGGTGCCGAATACGTCGTAAGGGCTCTCATCGATCTTTGGAAATCCTGAGAGGCCCCCGTGTTTTCTCAAAGTCGAAAACCGCTGGTATCTGCCAGTGAGGAGCTTATGCGGATAGGACTGATGCCCGACGTCCCAGACGATTTTGTCAGCGGGGGTGTTCAGAACATAATGAAGAGCTATTGTCAGCTCTATAACCCCGAGATTTGACGCCAGGTGGCCACCGCATGAGGAGACCTGTTCTATAATAACCTGTCTCAGCTCCTCCGCCACTGCTTGGAGTTTGTCCTTGGGCAGTCTCTTGAGATCCTCTGGAGATGTAATAGTCTGGAGCAACGTCAATTTCTTCTCCGAATAATGTACCGAGCTATTTCCCTGAGAGGTTCCGCCTCCTCCGAGAATGATTGTACGACATCGAGCGCGTCCTTTACAAGTTCTTCAGCCTTTTTCATGGACAGGTCAACGCCATATAGTCCAGGATAAGTCATCTTTTTTTTCCTCTCGTCCGAACCTGTCTGCTTGCCCAGTTCCTTGCTATCTCCCTGAACATTCAGCACGTCATCGACGATCTGGAACGCGAGACCAATGTTCTCGCCATATCGGGTGAGCGCATGGAGTTCTTTCCTCTTCGCATCGGCGAGTATTCCCCCCATCCGTACGGATGCGGTAATGAGGGCGCCGGTTTTATGGGCATGGATGAAGGAAAGGGCATCACTGTCCAGGGTCCTGTTTTCCGAGAGAATATCTTCAGCCTGACCGCCGACCATTCCATGGGCACCGGCCGCAATCGCCATCTCACGGATAATCTTCAGGACGGCGCGGTGAGCGATGCGTGAAATGTGGTGCGTATAATTGGAAAGCAGGTAAAACGCTTCCGTCAGAAGAGCATCTCCCGCAAGAATAGCGATCCCTTCTCCGAAGACCTTGTGATTTGTCAGTTTGCCGCGCCTGAAGTCGTCATTGTCCATGGCTGGGAGGTCATCGTGGATTAATGAATAAGTATGAATAAACTCAAGGGAAGCCGCGTAGGGGAGTATCTCTTTGGCAATCCCGCCGCATGACTCGTAAGAGGCAAGGGCGAGGATAGGCCTGATCCTCTTGCCTCCGGCAAAGAGGGAGTATTCCATCGCACGGTTGAGAACAGAGGGTACAAGGGGAGTATCTAAATATGACTGTAAAAAGGAGTCAACGAGCTCTTTTTTTTCTTGCAGATACGTCTTTATATCCATTTTCGAATGTCGGTTGCTATTGCGAGCTCTGTCATTTTTCCTCGACCTGCTGTCCAGTGCCTTCTGTCTTTTATCTATTCCCATTCAATCGTGCTCGGTGGTTTAGAGCTGATGTCGTATACAACCCTGTTGACCCCTTTCACCTCATTGATGATTCTGGTGGATATCCTCCCCAAAACTGCGTAGGGCATCTGTGCCCAATCTGCGGTCATCCCGTCAAGGCTCGTAACAGCCCTCACTGCAATCACATGTTCATAGGTCCTTTCATCACCCATAACCCCTACACTCTTTACGGGAAGCAGCACAGCAAATGCCTGCCACAGTCTCCCGTAGAGCCCTGCCGTTTTTATCTCCTCTAAGACAATGGCATCCGCTTTCTTGAGGATATCAAGTCTCTGTCTTGTCACATCCCCGATACAACGTATCGCAAGGCCGGGCCCAGGGAATGGATGGCGATTGATTATCTCATCCTGCATCCCCAGTTCGCGTCCCAATACCCGTACTTCATCCTTAAATAATTCCCTCAACGGCTCGATGAGACTCAACCTCATTTTCTTGAGGAGTCCACCGACATTATGATGGCTCTTTATTGTTGCTGAAGGTCCTTTGAATGAGACGCTTTCGATCACATCAGGGTAGAGGGTGCCCTGGGCAAGAAAACCGACATTCTTGATCTTCACGGCTTCTTCTTCGAAAACCCGTATGAATTCGTTGCCGATTTTCTTTCTTTTCCTTTCAGGGTCTTTAACTCCCTTCAGTCTGCTTAAGAACCTCTCTCCGGCATGCACACAATGGATCTTCATATGGAAATTCTTCTTCAGCATATCCTCGACTTTTTTTGCTTCGCCTTGCCTCAAAACCCCATTGTCAACGAAAATGCAGGTGAGGGCATCACCGACAGCCTCATGCACTAAGACTGCTGTGACCGATGAATCCACGCCACCGCTAATGCCGCACACAACCCGTTTATCGCCAACGGTTTCCTGTATCTGTCTCGTTGCCGTCGCAATGAAAGACTTCATGGTCCAGGTGGGGTTGCACCCGCATATCTCGAAGATAAAGCTCTTTATGATATCCGTGCCCTTTTCTGTATGGGCCACCTCGGGATGAAACTGGAGTGCGTAGAAATTTCTTTTTCTGTCTGCCATGGCTGCCACAGGAGAGTTCTCTGTATGAGCAAGAGGGGTGAAACCTTCAGGGTATTTCTCAATCCTGTCGCCGTGACTCATCCACACCGTTGTCGTATCGCGGCCAATACATTTAAAAAGGTCGGAGTCGTCATCAATACACAGCGCTGCCCTGCCATACTCCCTTTTTTGGGCCTTCGCAACCTTTCCCCTGAGGAGGTGTGCCATAAGTTGCATTCCGTAACAGATGCCCAGGATTGGTATTCCGAGTCTGAATATTGCCTTGTCAGGGATCGGGGAACCGTGGTCATACACGCTGGAAGGGCCCCCAGAAAGGACAATCCCCTTTGGATTGAATGCCGTTATTTTGTCGAGAGAGGCATTGAAGGGAAAGATTTCAGAATAAACCTTGTTTTCCCGTATTCTTCGCGCTATGAGTTGCGTGTACTGTGATCCAAAATCAAGGACGAGTATTTTATCGGTATTTGTCATGATAAAGGAATCACAGAAGGGAGCAGACCGTCAGATTGTCAGTTCTCGACGAAGTGCACTGGACTGTCCAATGATGCCTGCAGACAAGTTTCATCATTGCTCTATCCGGTAGTTGGGGGCCTCTTTTGTGATAATTACGTCATGGACATGGCTTTCTCTTAGGCCCGCATTCGTGATCCGGATGAATCTCGCCTTTTTCCTCAGTTCAGAGAGATTTCTGCATCCGCAATAGCCCATCCCCGCACGGAGTCCACCCATTAACTGGTGAACACTCTGGGAGATAGGCCCCTTGTAAGGCACCCTGCCTTCCACTCCCTCAGGAACCAGTTTTTTTGATTCGATACCGTGCTGCATGTAACGGTCTTTTGCTCCCTGCTCCATGGCACCGAGAGAGCCCATCCCCCTGTATACCTTATAACTCCTCCCCTGATAGAGTATGGTCTCGCCCGGGGATTCGTCGGTACCGGCAAAAAGCCCTCCGATCATGACAGCATGAGCACCGGCAGCGAGCGCCTTGGTAATATCACCAGAGTATTTTATACCGCCGTCTGCAACGATCGGGACATGATATCTTTTCGATACGGCAGAACAGTTTTTTATCGCAGTTATCTGGGGAACACCGGCGCCGGCAACGATCCTCGTGGTGCAGATTGAACCGGGACCTATTCCGAGCTTCACCGCATCAGCCCCGGCCTTTATCAAGTCTGTGAAACCCTCAGGTGTTGCCACATTCCCTGCGATGACGTCGATAGGGAATGTTTTCTTGATCTTCTTCAGGGTTTCGATCACTGACTTCGTATGACCGTGAGCGGTGTCTATCACGATGACGTCAACCCCTGCCTTTATGAGCAAATCGGCTCGTAATAGAGCCTCATCGCCCACTCCTACCGCTGCGCCAACGCGGAGCCTTCCCATAGCGTCTTTACAGGCATGGGGATATTTGCGCCGCTTCTCTATATCCTTGATGGTTATGAGTCCCTTCAGGTTGAATTGTTTGTCGACAATGGGAAGCTTCTCTATCTTATACTCGTGCAGCAGTCCCTTCGCCTTATCCAGACTAGTCCCTATAGGCGCAGTTATCAACCGATCTTTTGTCATCACCTCTGCAACCTTCTTGGTGAGTTTTGTTTCGAATCTCAGGTCCCGGTTTGTGAGGATCCCTATGAGCTTACCGTCGACCGTAACAGGGACACCTGAGATCCGGTATTTTTCCATGAGCTTCAGGGCATCTAAGATGGGCGCATCGGGGGCAATCGTAATAGGGTCGATGATCATGCCGCTTTCCGATTTCTTGACCGTATCCACCTCTGTCGCCTGTCTCTGAGGTGACATCGCCCTGTGGACGATACCGATGCCTCCCTCCCGCGCTATGGCGATCGCCAGTTCGGCTTCCGTGACTGTATCCATGGCCGAGCTGAGAAGGGGAATATTAATCTTTATGGATTTTGTAAGCTGCGTGCTGATGTCCGCATCTTTCGGCAAGATGTCGGATTTAGAAGGCAGAAGAAGAACGTCATCGAATGTGAGGCCTACAGGAATATTATCTTCCAGCACGGGATCTCCTTCACGCTGCTACATTTTCAACATACTAACATTTTTTTCTGCAGCAGCGCAACGAACAACGGTTTTTTGAGGGGATCCGGGCCTTCGCCTTCCCATTCAGTTCAACAATGTCCCAAGGAGCCGCCTGCTCAGAAGGTTTTGGTTTTCATCGGTCGGCAGCTTCATCATCAAGCGCAAAGACGGACGCGCAGGCCGAGACAGTGCTGGCATCGGTCAAGAGGGCCGAACCTGCGATCGAACCAGTTGTTGCACTTCCATCAGTTGATGACATCAACCGATCCCATTCAAAAACTCGCTCACTTCTCGATCGGCGCCATGCTAGGGATGCCTGAAGAAGCAGGAACTCTGTCGTTATACCTTCGCCTCTAACTCTTCCGTTTCAACCGCAATCTGTCCGGGCAAAAGATTTCGGTCGCCGAGGATGGTAATCTGTATATCGAGTTTCTTTTCCAGAAGAGAAATCTCATCCCGCTTCCTGTTCATGAGATAATTTGCGCTCTCGACAGGCACACTGCAGGTGATACTTTTTATCCCGCCCGTCGAGCCTTTTGTATGGATGTCCCTGAGGGCTGCAATAGCGACCGACTCCTCTGTTTTTACAATACCCTCGCCTCCGCAGAAGTGGCATTTCTTGTTGATCGACTCAAAATATGCCGTGCGCAATCGCTCCCTCGTCATCTCAACGATGCCGAACTTTGATATCCCGCTTATCTCCGTATGGGCCTTGTCGGAACTTAAGGCATTCCTTAACCTGCTTTCGACTTCTCTCCTGTTTTTCGACGACGCCATATCGATGAAATCGATTACGATTAACCCCCCGATATCCCGCAACCTGAGCTGCCGTGCGATTTCATCAGCCGCCTCGACATTTGTTCTGAGGGCTGTTGATTCGACGTTTTCTTCTTTCCTGGATCGTCCTGAATTAACGTCAACGGCAGTCAGTGCTTCCGTCCGGTCAATGACTATGTATCCCCTTGAGGGCAAGTAGACGTTTCTCTCATGAATCTTCGCAATCTGACCTTCGATGGAGTGCTTGGAAAAGATCGGTTTTTTCTCTTTATAATATTTAATATTGATCCTGCGCCAGGGGACAGTTTTTTTCAAGAATTCCTTCACATTCTTATAGGCCTCTTCAGCATCGACGAGGACTTCCGCCACGTCTGATGTAAGATAATCCCTGACCGTTCTTACGGCGATATCCTGCTCCTTATAAACGAGGGCGGGAGCCGAAACCTTTTTTGATTCGGTCTGGATTTTGCTCCAGAGTTTGGTGAGATATTTCAGATCGTCAGATAGCTCTTCCACCGTCTTATCGCTGCAGGCAGTCCTGAGAATGAAGCCCATATTCTCCGGTAACTTAAGGGTGGTGAAGACCTCCTTCAATCGGTCTCTATCCTCTCTGCACTCAATCTTCCTCGAAATCCCGACCCTTTCCTGGCCAGGCATCATGACGATGTATCTGCCCGGGAGAGATATATAGGTCGTTAAACTAGCGCCCTTCGTATCCCTTTCATCTTTCTCGACTTGGACAATGAGTTCCTGTCCTTTTGTTAAAACATCCTGTACCCTCGGCCGTTTTCCCTCTTCGCGGTTTTGAAAATAATCGGGATCTATCTCTCTTATCTGGAGAAACCCGTGTTTCTTGGGTCCAAAATCCACAAATACTGCCTGAAGGCCGGGCTCTATCCTCGTTATCATTCCCTTGTAGATATTCCCTTTCAAATGTTCTTTTGAAGAAACCTCCACATAGAAGTCCACAAGGGTATCTCCCTCAACAATAGCGACCCGCTTTTCTTCAGGATAGCTTGCATTGATCAGTATCTTCTTTTTCATGCAGGACCTCTCCCTTCCATTGAAAGCCCACGGCAAGGCATTTCCGTCTCTAACGTTTGCCTTGTCGCTATCACTCTTGGCAATGGCATGCTCATGGTTTTTTTATTTTTGGATAGACTCTGTCTCACGGCGTTTTATGATATTCATCGCGCTTCATCTTTATCATCTGTGATTTCAAGTCTTCGAGCATCCGATTCTTTATGCATCAAATAGAGTGCCTCGCTCAAAAGAAGTTCGGGAAACCTGATCGTCGCCTCGATCGCTTCTGCGAGGGGATAATCAACATACTGTCCCTCGGGATAGACAATCCGTATGAATCTCCTTTTGAGGAGAAAGCAGCGCTTTACGCTGCCGTTTTTGCCCGGAAGAGGAATGATCACATGCTCTTTGTCCTCTTCCAAGCCGTAAATCTGTATTAATTCGTTGACTTCATCCACTGCCTGTAGACCTGTCCGACAGAATCAGGCTGCCCGGAATTCCCATTATTTTACGATGTTTCGGTTGTCTAATTCAATCTTAATCTGAACGTTGCAAAAAAGTTCCCATGATTTTCTCTTCACCGGCATCAAGCCGGCCTTTTTCAATGCATCAAGAAGATGTAGTAATACTTCCTTGGTTCCTGCCTCGTTGCCACTCATGGTGAGCGTCAATTTGCCTGAGGTTGCATCAGTCTGCGGGTCCTCTGCATGAGACGTCATCATAACCTCCTGGAAAATAAGCGATATAACACGGAGGACGGCGGTGGCAGAAATTTCTTGAACTTTGAGCGCACTTTGTGCACAATATTGACATCCGACCCACCCGATCAAGCAATAGGTAATTATGGACGAACTCACATATAAGAAAGCAGGCGTTGACATTCGTGAGGGTGAGAGGTTTGTCGATATGATCTCCCCTCTCGTGAGAAGGACCTTCAGAGACGGCGTCATGAACAATATCGGTTCTTTCGGTGCGCTGTTTCAGCTGGACATAAAGAAGTACCGGGAACCCGTCCTTGTCAGCGGGACAGACGGCGTGGGGACAAAATTGAAAGTCGCCTTTATGGCGGACCGGCACAACACCGTGGGGATCGACCTCGTCGCAATGTGCGTAAATGATATTCTGACAAGCGGAGCTGAGCCGCTTTTTTTCCTCGATTATTTTGCGACGGGGAAGCTCTCACCTGAGAAGGCATCCATGGTCGTTGAAGGAATTGTGGAGGGCTGTAGAGATGCTGGATGCGCCCTGATCGGCGGCGAGACCGCAGAGATGCCCGGCTTCTATGCGAAGGACGAATATGACCTTGCAGGATTTGCTGTTGGGGTTGTGGATAAGAATAGCATCATTGACGGTTCGGATATACGGGAAGGAGACAGTCTCATCGGCCTTGCGTCGAGCGGTCTGCATAGCAACGGCTATTCCCTGGCAAGAAAGTTCTTCTTCGATATAAAGAAAATGGAGGTC
Source organism: Thermodesulfovibrionales bacterium (assembly GCA_050014695.1). Classification (GTDB taxonomy): domain Bacteria; phylum Nitrospirota; class Thermodesulfovibrionia; order Thermodesulfovibrionales; family UBA9159; genus UBA9159. Next base: position 41,355 of record JBEKCV010000020.1, on the reverse strand, counting down.
TCCACCTATGTTCCTCAGATAGGCTCCAGTATAGGGGATGAGCTGCTCAAACCGACCCGGATTTATGTGAAGGCCTTTTTTGCTCTGAAGGATAGGGTACGGGTTAAAGGGATGGCGCATATCACCGGCGGGGGAATTCCCGGCAACCTTCCCAGAATTCTTCCCGATAATGTCGGTGCGGTAATCAAGGAAGGGTCGTGGCCTTGCCCCCCGGTGTTGAGAGTCATTGAAGAATCCGGCGCTGTCCCGTCTCTCGATATGAGAAGGACATTTAACATGGGGATAGGGTATATTATGGTCGTTCCGGAGGATCGGGCTGAGGATACCGTCTCAATCCTTCGAGAGACAGGTTTCGCTTCTTATCGTGTCGGCAGCATTGTAAAAGGGGGAAAGGAGATACTGTATGAGTAAGATCAGAGGATTTATCAGGAAGGCATTCACACCGGTAACCATCATGCTGATACCTCACAGCAATTCCAAGCCATTCAACCTCAAAATGCCTTCCGTCGGGATTGTTTTCTCCGTTGTCATGTGGATAGTCGGAACGCTCTATGTCTTGTCAGTTGCTGTAGACGCGGTGGAGTACCGGCTTATGAAGGATAAACTCAATTACTACTCGGGGCAGTTCATTGAATTAAGGGCAACGATGAATGGATTACAGAGAGCGGAATCCGAGTTCAGGCAATTGTTCTCACTGGGGACCAAGGAAAAGGTTTTGGAAAATGTTTACCCCTCCGATAGCGGATCCCTTGACATTCAGGCGTTGAGGGGGCAAATCACGAATACTGTCCAGACCGTGACGGAAATAAAGGACTACCTGAAGCAGCAGAAGGATATCTACATGGCGATCCCCAAGGGATGGCCTGTGACAGGGCAGATAACCTCGCCGTACGGAAACCGCGAGAACCCCATAGACGGGAGAGATGAATTTCATTCAGGCGTTGACATCTCCGTAGAATCGGGCACTCCGATCCACGCGACCGCAGACGGTGTGGTGAGTTTTTCCGGATGGAATGGAGGCAGCGGAAATCTTGTGGGGATAGAGCATGGCTTTGGCTATTCCACTTTTTATGCCCACAACAAGAACAATCTGGTCCGGGTCGGCCAGCGCGTAAAGCGAGGTGACATTATCGCTTACTCTGGTTCAACGGGGAATTCCACGGGCCCCCATTCTCATTATGAGATATGGAAGGATGGCAGGCATGTCAATCCGAAACAATTTCTTGATGGGAGGAGTTGAACATGTTTTCTCGGAACACCGAAAAGCTTGAATCATTTGTCGGCAGTAACAGCCACTTTAAGGGCGATATTAAAACAAAGGGAACGCTCAGGATCGACGGGACCCTCGAGGGAAACGTGGACGCAGACTGGCTTATTTTAGGAGAAAAGGCAAATCTCAGAGGAGACGTGACGGCGAGAGGTGTCGTCGTGGGCGGGAGGGTTGAAGGTACGATCATTTCACGGGAGGTGCTGGAGATCAAATCAAAAGGACATGTCATCGGTGACATCAACACGGTAAAACTTACCGTGGTTGAAGGGGGGACACTGCAGGGTCGTTCAACGATGCATCGGGAAGAATCCAACGTTGTTGAGCTTCAACCGAAGGACAGGGCGAAGGAAATTTGACAATCATCCCGAATATTCTGTTATAATTCAAGACATTGAAGAACGTATGTCGTTCCTTTTTGTCACAAAGGCGTTTTTTTGAAAGCTTCTTTGTGAAATGCGTTTCTCAAGCTGAGGGTATATTGGTGTTCTTTGACAATGAAAGTACTTCTGTCAGACATAGCGGATGAAGGGCTTGACATAGCGTTTGAAGAGACCTTTGAAGCGGGTCCGTTTAAACTCCTCTCACCTGTGAAGGCGTTGCTCCATATCGATAAGGTCAATGCCGAGGTCCTTGTGCAGGGAACGATGCAGACCTTACTCGAACTCCAATGCAGCAGGTGCCTTAAGGCTTTTTCAAAGGAAGCTGGTCTCGATGTGAATGTGGTGTATCATCCCGTGGAAGAACTTAAGGGTGAAGAGAGACATGAGATAAAGGACGACGAATTGGATACGGGCTTCTACCAGGGTGATGAACTGGATATCCAGGAACTCGTAAGAGAACAGATCATCTTGAATATCCCGATAAAACCCCTCTGCAGTGAATCATGCAAAGGGATCTGTCCGAAATGCGGAACGGATGTTAGTGCGGATACCTGCACGTGCGAAGAAAAAGATCTGGACCCGAGACTTGCGGTATTAAAAAAATTATTGAATGAACGAAAGGAGTGAACATGGCAAATCCCACCCATAGGCATACAAGGACAAGGAGAGATAAGAGGAGGGCGAACTGGAAGGGCCAGATGCCGGTTCTCGGTGCTTGTCCCGAGTGTAAAGAGCTCAAGGAACCCCACAGGGTTTGTCTGAGCTGCGGTTCCTATAATGGCCGCAAGGTCCTAGCAATTCTTGAAAAGGAATGAGAATTGCCCTTGACGCAATGGGGGGTGACTTTGCCCCTGCGGTAACGGTGGAGGGTGCGGTAGAAACGGTTAACGAGAGTGAAGATATCGACATCACTCTTGTCGGTGACGAGCCTTCGATTAAGAAAGAGCTTACCGGGAAAAAATATCCGTCCAGCAGACTCCAAATAAAACATGCATCGCAGATTGTATTGATGGATGAACCCGCCTCTATTGCCTTACGGAAAAAGAAGGATTCTTCCATAAAAAGGGCGGTGGAGCTGGTGAGAGACGGTGAGGCTAACGCCGTAGTGAGTGCCGGACACTCGGGAGTTGCCATGGCAATATCAGTCGTGCTGCTGCGCGCATCGGAGGGTGTTGAAAGGCCAGCCATCGCCACCATTATGCCTACCCTGCGAAAGCCCTTCGTTCTCATTGATGCGGGGGCCAATGTCGACTGTACCCCAGAGAATCTTCTCCAATTCGCCTTGATGGGTGATGCTTACTGCAAGGCGATGTTCGACAATCCCGATCCGAAGATTGCTCTCTTAAGCATCGGCGAAGAAGATACCAAGGGGAACATCGTTACGAGAGAGGCATTCAAACTCATAAGAGATTCAGGAGTGAGGTTTTTCGGAAACATTGAGGGGAAAGACATATTCTCTGGAGCCGCCGATGTTGTGGTCTGCGATGGTTTTGTCGGCAATATCGTGCTCAAGACCAGCGAGGGACTTGCGGATGTCATCATGAAGATGCTTAAAAGGGAGCTCACTGATGTTGCCACAGGGAGGATCGGCTACCTCCTCATGAAACCCGCTCTGAGGAATTTCAGAAAGAAGACAGACTATGCGGAGTATGGGGGGGCCCCGTTACTTGGCATCAACGGTGCCTGCATCATAAGTCACGGGAGATCCTCGGCAAAAGCTATACGGAACGCTATTAAGGTTGCGGCGGAGTTCTCTCTGAAAAAGGTGTCCGAAGCGATAACAGAGGAGATAAAGGCATTCACTCATCTCAGGCCAACACGTGAGCAGAGGATAGGGGAGCAGACGTGATCAGGGCCAGGATAGTGGGCACGGGCTCCTACGTCCCCGAGGCAATCCTCACCAACGATGACCTCAAGAGGATGGTGGATACCTCAGACGAATGGATTACGGAGAGAACGGGGATCAAGGAACGGAGGATTGCAGACAAAGCCCAGGCCGCATCCGATCTCGCCTATGAAGCATCAAAGGCTGCTTTGAAGAGTTCCGGCTTGAAGGCAAGAGACCTTGACCTTATCATTGTCGCGACGGTGAGCGGAGACATGCTTTTGCCATCAACCGCGTGTATCCTTCAGGGTCGGCTGAATGCCAAGAAGGCCGCAGCCTTTGACATCAATGCTGCATGCTCCGGGTTTATTTATAGCCTTTCCGCTGCCAATGCCTATATAAAAAGTGAAATGTATAAAAGAGTTCTTGTCGTTGGAGCTGAAGTCCTCTCCAAATTTACGGACTGGGAGGATAGGACAACGTGCATTTTATTCGGTGACGGGGCTGGCGCCGCAATCCTCGAAGCAACAACAGAGGATAGGGGAATCCTCTCCGTGAAGATATATTCTGATGGGAGTATGTGGGATCTCCTGCAGACGCCTGGCGGCGGATCGAGGAAGCCTGCTTCCCATGAGACAATCAGGCGAAGACTTCATTTCATAAAAATGAAGGGGAATGAAACATTCAAGATTGCTGTGAGAGCCCTTGAAAGTCTTGTTACGGCGGCCCTTGAAGAGAACAAGCTGAGGTCTTCCCAGCTTTCCCTCCTCATACCGCATCAGGCAAACCTGAGGATCATACAGGCGACTGCGAAGAGATTGAAGCTTCCCCTGGAGCGCATTGTGGTGAATCTCGACAGATACGGTAACACCTCCGCCGCGTCGATCCCCATAGCCCTTGATGAGGCGGTAAAGGCGGGAAGGGTCATGAAAGGAGATCACATCCTCCTTGAGGCATTTGGAGGTGGGCTCACCTGGGCGTCTGCATTGATTAAGTGGTGAGTGCCCACACTATGTGTGTCGTGAGGTCGGCCCGGGAAGCCTCTCATCCTCACTTTCCGATTAAATCGGCGAATTTTTATCTTTGGAGATTCGCTTCTTCCTTCAGCTTAACAGGTGAGGCGGCTGCGCTAAAAAAACAATCTAGCCGTATGCCGCACCGGGATTTTTGGGTAAGCGCAGAGATAATGTTCTGGGACGAGAATCTGCTTCCCATACAGTCAACGACATCGTGACAGGGGCGAGTGAGAACAGTTGACGTACGGTGCAAACAGATGTATATTTTGTTGTGAGAAAATGCCTGGACACCGAGACCGTCCGTCGATCCGGCCCACACGTTTCGAGGCTTGGGCTATGGCGAAAGGGTGCCCAAGTGCATGGTGAGCCGAGGGCACGGAGGTAAGATCTTCGGATTAGACTGCCGAAAGGAGAGGGATACTCGGACTGGGACCAGAAAGTTTTGTTCAGTTTGGGTAATCAGGATGGAAACGTGATAAGCAAACGCCACGAAAGAATATACGCAGACGATAAAAATGTCTGTAAATTGTGCATGAGTGAATTAGGAGAGATTTATATGGATCTTGGCTTGTCAGCAGGCGAACTCGATCTGTTGGCGATGCCTAAGCGCTCCTTTACCGTCCATTTCCCCGTCCGGATGGACTCCGGAGGAGTGAAAATGTTTGTGGGTCACAGGATACAATATAACGATGCCAGAGGCCCCACCAAGGGTGGAATCAGATTTCATCCCGAATTGACTATCGATCATGTCAGGGACCTTGCCTTCTTGATGGTCCTGAAATGCGCTGTGGTAAATATTCCCTTTGGAGGATCAAAAGGGGGTGTCGTTGTCAATCCGAAGGAGCTGAGCAGGAATGAGCTTGAGCAGGTGACGCGAGGGTACATTCGTTCTATCGAAAACTACATCGGGCCCTTTAAGGATATCCCCGCCCCTGACGTTTATACGGATGAGCAGATCATGGTCTGGATACTGGATGAATTTGAACGGATAAAAGGGGAACATGTGCCTGCCGTAGTTACGGGAAAACCCGTTGAACTCCAGGGCATTAAGGCAAGGAGCTATTCAACGTCACTGGGTGGGATTTATGTCCTCGAAGAGGCGATGAGAAAGATGGGAATGAAAGCATCCGAAGTCGGTGTTGCGGTCCAGGGGTTCGGGCATGTCGGAAAGAATGCAGCCAGCATTCTAGCCGAGAAAGGATATAAAATCATTGCTGTGAGCGACTCACACGGCGGCATCATAAATGAGAACGGTCTTGATATTCGGGGAGTGGTGAAGCACAAGGACGTTACGGGAGGCGTGACGGATTTTAAAGGGGGGAAAAATATAACCAACGAGGAATTGCTGACCTGCGATTGCAATATCCTTATTCCTGCAGCGCTGTCGGATCAGCTGACAAAGGACAATGCGCGGGATATAAAGGCGAGCATAATTTTGGAACTTGCTAATGCTCCAACAACGACGGACGCTGATGAGATATTTTTCAATGAAGAGGTGATGCTGATACCGGATGTCCTTGCCAATGCCGGCGGTGTGGTGGTGAGTTATTTTGAATGGAGCCAGAACCTCACTAACGATGCTTGGGACGAGAACAGGGTTTTGCAGAAACTGAAAGATATCATGATAACGTCTTTCAATGACGTCTATGCGTTGTGTCGTGAAGGAAGCTGTCGGATGAGAAGGGCCGCATATCAACTCGCTGTGAAAAGAATCCTGCACGCGGAGAGATTGCGCGGAAATTTATAGAGCTTATCTTGTCAGAGACGTTCCCGACGGGTAACAATGGTGCGCTTTGCATGACTTCATTCCCAGGATTTCCTATCGGTGAGGGTGCCCGTTGATGGTTCATCGTGAGACCAGCTGCATCAATCACCACCTGTTTTTGTTGGGATGGCGAGTTCCTTGTTTTTAACCGTGGTGGAAAAAAGTACCGTGGCAGCCCGGGCTTCAGGCCCAGGCTGCCAGGGCAGAGGGAGGAGAAACGGAGAGGAGGTTTAGCCTTTTCTTTATTTAGTGTATCGTCAATAAATGGGAATTGCTGTGATTGAAATCACAAAAACAGTGCAATGGATATGGTTGATGATTGTCAGACACTGAAAATGCGACCGGGGGGAAGTGAACAAAGCTGAAATATTTCCTGTATTTCTTAATCGGGGGAATTATCACGAGTGTTGTGACCTACCTAGCCAGCCATTCTAAAGGTTTGTCCGCTGCTTTTGTCGGGACGCTTCCCATAATAACTATCAGTACCTTTCTGCTCATCTATGTGAATAGCGGTCCCAATGCGGTACTGTCTTATGCAAAAGGGCTAATTATCATGATCATACCGTGGATGATTTTTATCTTTTCCGTTATTCTGTTCACTCCCCGAATACATTTTATCTATTCATTAATCATCGGAATTTGCCTTCAGATTATCATAGCTTTATTGATTTTGATAAAGTGGGGCAAGGTTTCTCTTTGGTTTTGACAGTGGTTGGCAGTACATCGGGGGCCACACTTCTCTCCTAGGTCGGAATGCCGCTTAGGGATGTCGCTATTTGGGTGTAGGCAAGGGAGCGGAGTATCCTCGCGCATCGAGATCCTGAATCGGCAGTCCGCATTCCCCCGAGGATATCCTCTGCAGCTCCTTATCTCTCCGTGCCAAGCTCGATCTTCGCGCAAGCAACCTTGCTCTTTCCAGACTGCTCAACATGCTTTGACGCAAAAAAAGACCGCCCAGCCATCGACTAAGCGGTCTCCGCAATAGAGAGTATTACCCAGGTCCTCTTGCAATCAACGCGGCGTGGAATCCGGTTCTTTTCCCCAAGGGTCGCGTTACAGTTTATATTGCAGCTGCCACCTGAAGAACAATGCATTATCGTTGGTGCTGTAAAAGTCTCCCGGGACGAAATATTCCAACTGCAAGAATCCGTCCAGGTTTTTTGAGAATATATGGCTCAGCAAGGCAGTGGGAAGATGTCCCCTGCTATGGCCGCTGTTGGAGAACATGGGGGAAGGAAGGCCTGTTGTGCTCTCTGGTGCCCATAAATACTGATACGATAGAGCGAGGTTTGTAGTGGGAGAGAAATTCAGTTTCGTTGATGCCTTAAATATCTCCATATTGGTCCAGTAACCCGGTATCGGGCCTCCATACTTTTCGGTTTCCGGTATCAGCGTGTAGATGATAAGCTCGTTCCAATAAGGATCTCTTGAAAAGAGCGGATCCCAGGTGCCATTTTTGGTTGGATTATTCGGGTTATCACCGGATAGGTAGACGTAGCGGAGCTCCCACTCCGGTTTCCAACCCACATTTTCGTATTTCCGGCCAACAAAAGCATATCCGCCATATCCGCTTCTGTCCTGAAATGCTGATCCGCTGTCGTAGGTACCGAACTGATGTGCGAATTCACCGCCCAGATTCCATCCGCCCGAAGGGGAAGCGACGACTCTCGCACCGACGGTGTTCAGGTTGAGTTTATTGTCAGGGGCGACGGGCTGTTCGACTTTGTATACGTAGTAAGGTTCTACGGTGACGCCAGCAATCTTGCTCCGTCCATAGGCCACAAAGGCCTGCTCATTCGAGCCGGTCAATTGTTTCTTCATTCCCTGATGGAGCGAGGGCAGGTAGGTGTCTGTCTCTGGGTCAGAGATATAGACAAGATCTAAACTGACATCCTGAGCGAATGTCACCCGTGCTTTTGCTGCATTGAAATAAAAGGTTCTTGAGCCGTCACCCGGTGTCCCGTCCAGGAAGAGGAATCCCTCGCCATACATGTTGGCGCCGAGGAAGTCCTGTCTGCCAACCCTGAGGTCCACGGGGAGACCGAATATCTTGTTTGCATCAGCATACATGTTGTCAACAACGAGTTCATCCGCATCGTACGGATTATCGCTCCCGTCGTGGGGCCGATAATCGGCAAATCCATACCATTTCATCTCGTTCGTTAACTTCAGGAATAGACCGAGCTTCTGCGCATAATCCACACTCCCCCAGACAGAGGACCTCAGCCTAAAGAAGTTCCTGTCAGCGCCAGCTTCGTCTTTCTCCGTGGCAAGAGCACCAAGGGTCACCACGTTGTCCCAGATTTCCTGTCTCAGCCTGAAAGAGGCCCCATAGTCGAAGGTGAATTCCGCATACAGGCTGGAAACGAAAAACAAACTCATCAATAAGACGAGAAACTGCAAAAAAAGTCTTTTCCCCATGCCACCCTCCATGTAGAGTTTTTTCAGTAAGACACTCGCTTCATTTTGAGTCGTAACTCGCTTCGTCTTTGTCTGAGGAAATGATGTCACACGGTTTCACAGATCAATTTTTTTATGCTACAAATAATAAGTAGAAGGTTCCGGGGAATTCAAATAAAAATTACTTATTCGTATATAAATATTACTTATTAACTTGTGGTATCGGAAGGTGGATGAATTTGGCCGCTCTGCGTATAATAAACCTTCCGATACGGGTGCTGCCACTCTTATGGGCATCGACAGTGATATGAAGGGAATTATTGATTTTCATACCCATGCCTTTCCTGATGAGTTATCAGAGAGGGCGATGAAGATCCTTGGGGAAGAAGGGGGAATCAAGGCCAGTCTCGACGGCAGGGTTTCGTCCCTTCTCCATTCAATGGACAGCTACGGCATAGAAAAAAGCGTTGTCTGCTCGATAGCCACGAAACCAGTACAGTTTGATCCCATCATGTCATGGTGTGAGAAGATCAGGTCAGAGAGGATCATTCCGTTTCCTTCCCTCCACCCCGGCGACCCTGAGTTTTCAGGAAGAATTTCGCAGATTAAGAGCGAAGGGTTTAAAGGAATAAAGTTTCACCCCTACTACCAGGATTTTGAGATGGATGACGAACAGATGTTCCCGCTCTACGAAAAAATATCTCAAGAGAATCTTATCGTTGTGATGCATACCGGCTTTGATTTTGCCTTTGAAAAGATACGGAGGGCAGATCCTCTGAAGATACTGAAAGTAATGAAAGCCTTTCCGCATATGAAAATGGTAACAACGCATCTCGGATCCTGGGACGACTGGGATGAGGTCGAAAAATATCTCGCCGGGAAAAAGATCTATATGGAGATATCATTTTCCCTTGAATATCTGGCAAGAGATGTGGCGAAACGCATTATACTCCACCACCCGAAAGACCACATCCTTTTCGGCACGGATTCTCCCTGGACTGACCAGGGGAAAACGTTATCTCTTTTGCAGGAACTCGGACTGGGAGATCATCTCGAGAGACGTATTTTGAGAGACAACGCCCTGAATCTGCTGGATTCTGTTTGACTGCGGAACATCAACCACATTGTCTAGTATATTCTTTCTTTCATGAGCGTTAGGCGGCGGTCACCCTGTGGTCTTGTCAGAGGGAGGAGCCGCGTCTCCTTATTGTATTGGGGAGTTTTTTGATCTAACAAGGTCAGACCTGGGAACTCCCCGGACCCCGTCTCGGCTTTCGCCAGTAGGGGCCGCAGCGAGGTTGTGGGAAAGGCTTTTCGAACCCCGCAGCGCCGTCCCTGCCCCGAGGACTTCTAACCACGGATGACCGGTGCATAGGACTTGCGGAATATCCCATGGTGGCGTGACCTAAACAACTGCTGCCGAGCATTACCTGGTAACCCTCTTGTCAACGAGGGCATGAGCCTGACTTTCCCCCTGCCCTGTGCTCTTGTAACAGGGTCGTTGACTCGGTTGAAAATAACGCGGTGGTGTGATAACCTACAACGCCAATATTTTTTTTATGAAACCATGAAATCAAAGGGCGCCGTCGAAGAAAAGATGTTCCTTTCTGGGAATGAAGCCATAGCTCTTGGGGCACATGAAGCAGGGGTCAAGGTGGCTTCAGCGTATCCCGGAACCCCCTCCACAGAGATACTCGAGAACCTCTCCACCTATAAGGGGATCTATACGGAATGGGCTCCCAACGAGAAGGTGGCTGTGGAGGTAGCTTTGGGAGCCTCTTTTGCCGGGGTGAGGGCGCTTGCTTCCATGAAACATGTCGGTCTCAACATCGCGGCAGATCCCCTGTTTACTTCGGCATATACAGGGGTGAGGGGAGGACTCGTTATCATTACGGCCGACGACCCTGAGATGCACAGTTCCCAGAACGAGCAGGACAACAGAAATTATGCCTTTGCCGCAAAGATACCGATGCTGGAGCCCTCGGATCCTGCTGAGGCAAGGGAATTCATCAAGATCGCCTTTGAAATCAGTGAAGAGTTTGATACCCCCGTTTTGTTCAGGAGCACCACAAGAGTCTCGCATGTGAAGGGTCTTGTTTCAGCCGGCAGCTTTCAGTCGTCGAAGGTAAAGGTGGGCATCGAGAAGTTGCCTGAAAAATTTGTCATGCTTCCGGCACATGCTCGAAAAAGGAGGAGAGAACTCGAAAAGAGAATGGAAAGATTACGCACCTTTGCAGAGAATTTTTCCGAGAACAAGATCGAGTGGGGAGACAGAAAGAGAGGTTTTATTACATCAGGGGTCTCCTATCTCTATGTGAAAGAAACCTTTCCCGAGGCATCCGTCCTTAAATTGGGGATGGCCTACCCGTTCCCCGAAAAAATGCTGAAGGGCTTTGCAAAGGCGATAGAAGAGGTATTCGTCATCGAAGAACTCGATCCCTTTATCGAACTGCATGTTAAGGCCATGGGCATACGATGCAAAGGAAAGGAACTTATCCCAGCTTTCGGAGAATTGAACCCGCGTATTCTCAGGAAAGCAATAACGGGAGATGGGAAAGAGAATCTTTTTGAACCGATAGAGATACCACAAAGACCTCCCAATCTCTGTCCCGGGTGTCCTCATCGCGGGGTCTTCCATGCGATATCAAAACTCGGCGTTTTTGTTTCAGGGGATATCGGTTGCTATACCCTTGCCGCCTTGAAACCCCTTTCCGCAATGGATTCATGTGTCTGCATGGGAGCAAGCATCGGCAACGCTTTCGGCATGGAAAAAGCACTCGGGAAAGAAGCACTCGGTAAAATTATTGCTGTCATCGGAGATTCTACCTTCATTCACTCCGGGATAACCGGACTTATTGATATCGTTTACAACAGGGGATTTACGACCGTCGTTATTCTCGACAACAGGACTACGGCGATGACTGGCCATCAGCCAAACCCCTCGACTGGTCAGACGATTTCCGGAGACTACAGCGCTGTTATAGATCTGGAGGCTCTTTGCAAGGCTATAGGCGTTGCGCATGTGCATACCGTAAACCCTAATGATATAGAGACGACATATACGGTGCTGAAGCAGGAGATCGAACGTCCTGAGCCTTCTGTCGTCATAACGAGATATCCCTGCGTTCTGCTTCCCGAAATGCGGAAAAGAAAAGATAAACCCCTTTACATGATCATTCAAGAGAACTGTACCGGCTGCCGATCCTGTGTGAAGATCGGTTGTCCGGCAATTGAATGGGTTCCCCTGACCGAGGAAGAGGCTAAAAGCCTCGGATTTAACGTGAAGCAGAAGGGCTATTCACGGATCAACGCCGTCCTCTGCGACGGGTGCGGACAGTGCGTAACGCTTTGCAAGTTCAAGGCTATGGTATTGGACGAAAAGGAACGTGGAAAGCGGTAATGTCATATTCTGCGGAGTAGGTGGTCAGGGGATACTCCTCGCCAGCGAGATTACGGCACTTGCCTTCATGAAGTCAGGGTTTGATGTAAAGAAGAGTGAGGTACACGGTATGGCCCAGCGGGGCGGATCAGTGGTTGCTCATCTGAGATACGGCGAGAAGGTGTACTCTCCGCTGATTGAACCGGGGACCGTAGATATCGAGGTTGCCTTTGAGATGCTCGAATCCGTTCGGTATCTGCCCTATCTCAAGGGAGAGAGCAGGGTGATTGTCAATACACAGAAGATATTGCCCTCTTCTGTCGCTACCGGTGTAGAAAGATATCCAGAAGATGTGCTCGCTGAACTCACGAAGAGGGGGCTCTCAGTGTACCCGATTGATGCCTTCGAAATAGCAAAATCTTTTGGAGAGGTCCGGGCAGTCAATATGGTACTGGTGGGAACCCTTTCCGCCCTCCTGCCGGTAAAAGATGAGGTTTTTTTTGCTGTTATCAGGGAGAGGGTCCAGAAGAAGTTTCTCGAGGTAAACTTGGCTGCTTTTGACAACGGCAGGGAAATAATCAAAGAGTTGCAAGTCAAGGGCTGACGGATGCACGATAAAGCCCTGGTGTGATATGAATTGTGCGGCAAGAAAGATCGAGGAGGTTTTTGAGCAGCGATGATATGGAATGAGGAATTTGAAACACTCCCCCGAGAAGCATTGGAAGCGCTTCAGCTCAAGAGGCTCAGGGCCCTTATTGAAAAGGAATATACTGTCGTTCCTTATTACCGTCAGAAAATGGATGACGCCGGTGTTAAGCCATCTGACATCAAGAGCCTTCAAGATTTGCGCAGGCTGCCCTTTACCACAAAGGAAGATCTGCGGAAAAACTATCCCTTCGGGCTATTTGCCGTTTCCTTTGAGCGGGTAGTTCGTATCCATGCATCGTCTGGCACAACCGGAAAACCGACGGTTGTCGGATATACGAGGCGTGATATCGATACATGGGCAGAATTAATGGCAAGGACCCTTTCCGCCAGTGGTGCCCATCAGGGAGACGTTGTTCACAACGCATATGGATATGGTCTTTTTACCGGGGGGCTGGGTGCACACTACGGGGCAGAGAGAATCGGTGCTGCGGTTATTCCCATCTCGGGCGGGAACACAAAGAGGCAGATCATGATCATGCAGGATTTCGGCTCTACCGTGTTGCTCTGTACACCCTCGTACGCATTGAACATTGCCGATGTCATGAAAGACATGGGGATACGTCCCTCCTCCCTGAAGCTTCGTGTCGGTCTGTTTGGTGCGGAGCCATGGAGTGAAAACATGAGGGAGGAGATCGAGAAGAAACTCGGGATAAAAGCCCTAGACATCTATGGACTGAGCGAGGTTATGGGCCCAGGGGTTGCCAGCGAATGTATTGAAGGGAAGAGGGGCCTTCATGTCTTCGAGGACCACTTTATCCCTGAGATCATCGACCCCGAGACCGGGGAAGACGTTCCCGCCGGGGAATCGGGAGAACTCGTTTTTACAACGATCACAAAAGAGGCGTTCCCGGTCGTACGGTATAGGACGAGGGACATATCACGGTTGATCCCTGAACCCTGTGCGTGCGGGAGGACCTTTAACCGGATGCAGAGGATAACGGGAAGAAGCGATGATATGCTGATCATCAGGGGCGTCAATGTCTTTCCTTCGCAGGTAGAACATGTTCTGATGAGCATTGAAGGGGTTGAGCCTCACTATCAGATTATAGTTGATAGGGAAGGCTCTCTGGACGTCGTGGAGGTCCAGGTGGAGGTCAGCGAGGAGATATTCTCTGATGAAGTCAAGGTCCTCGAGCGTCTTGGTAAGCGAACCGAAAGGGAGATAAAGGATCTCCTCGGTATTTCGTGTAAGGTCAAACTCGTTGAGCCGAAGACCATTCAGAGGAGCGAGGGCAAAGCAAAGAGGGTTATAGACAACAGAAAGATCTGAAAGGGGGGGTATATGAAGGTTGAACAGATATCCATATTCCTTGAGAACAAGTCAGGCAGACTCGCGGATGTCGCCGATGTTCTCGCACAGGCTGGAATAAACATACGGGCGCTTTCTCTTGCTGATACCACGGACTTCGGGATACTAAGGCTTATCGTCAATAATACGGAAAAAGCAAAACAGGTACTGAAAAACGGCGGGTTCACAGTCGGGAAGACCGAGGTGATCGCGGTTGAAGTTTCGGATCGGCCCGGGGGGCTGGCGTCTATCCTCGGCGTGATGAAGGATAACGGCATAAATGTGGAATATATGTACGCCTTTGTACAAAAGAGCGGGGGCAACGCCATTATCATATTCCGCTTTGATGAGCTTGAGAAGGCGATCGATACGTTACAGAAAGCTGGTATCAGGATCCTAAAGGGTGAAGAGGTCTATGCTCTGTAGGTCGCACGTTCTCTATCCAATGAAAGAACAAAGTGGAAGGAGACAAGAACATTTTGAGGTCTAGACCGTGCGCAGTTGCCTTTTTCATGACGAGCGTAGATCCGACATTCGGTGAAGATACGATCAAGATTGGTGCCGTGCTATCGCGAGTACCTTCGGCGGTCATGCGTATGATGCTTTTGTGATCCTCGTCCGAGCGATCAAGGAAGCAGGCGCCGACAAGGAGAAGGCGAGAACCGCCATCGAGAACATGAAGGGGTTGGTGGGGACCGGCGGGTGTTCAACTTCTCGCCGGACAACCACAACGGCCTTGATATCAATTCATTCGAGATGCTTACCGGCAGGAAGGGAAGGTTTGCTGTTTTAGAGCGATAGTGCCGGTAAACGGTTCATCGGTTGCAAGGGGTGATCCGTCTGTGGTCACGCCCTGGCTTCGGAGTTTCAAATCACTGATATCAGGGAAACGCGTATCGGGGGAAACGATTGTGCAGACCATCTATCCCTCGGGCATTGCCCTGAGTACAAGGAGGAGTTTCGTATATGAAAATGGTGAATCTGATCGTTTCTGCGGCTTGCTTTATGACTTTTTGTGCATCACCGAGCGCAGCAAAGGAAACTATCAAGATTGGTGCAATCCTTTCGGTGACGGGACCGGCGTCATTTCTGGGAGCTCCGGAGGCTCGAACCCTTGAGATGCTTGTCCAAGAGATCAATGCTCGGGGCGGCATTAAGGGCAGCAAGATCGAACTCATCATCAAGGATTCTGGCAGCAGCCCTGAGAAGGCGGTATCCTTTGCGAAACAACTTATCGATGAGGAGAAGGTCTTTGCTATTATTGGGCCATCGACGAGCGGCGAGACAATGGCTATCAAAACGATCGCAGAAGAGGGTAAGACGGTTCTTCTCTCCTGCGCGGCCGCAGAGGTTATTGTGAACCCTGTCGCTCGCCATGTCTTCAAGGTGGCACCGAAAGACAGCTTTGCTGTAGACATGATTTTCCACGAGATGAAAAAGATGGGGATCTCACGGGTCGGAGTTCTTTCGAGCAACACCGGCTTCGGTAAGGCTGGGAAGGAGCAGATCGAGAAACTCGCCCCGGGGCAGGGAATCCAGATTGTAATCAACGAGGTTTATGACAAAGCGGCAACCGATCTTACTGCGGAAGTGACAAAGCTCAAAGGTGGGAATATCCAGGCTGTTATTAACTGGTCAATCGAACCGGCGCAATCCATTGTCATTAAGAACATAAGACAGATCGGGCTGACGGTGCCGATCTTCCAGAGTCACGGGTTTGCAAATATACAGTATGTGAAGGCAGCCGGAGCGGCGGCGGAGGGAGTCATTTTCCCTGCCGGTAGGCTAATTGTTTCCGATCTACTCTCTGCGAAAGACCCGCAGAAGGCCGTCCTCGAATCGTACAAGAAGACATATGAAGCAAAGTACAAAGAGGACGTGAGCACCTTCGGCGGCCATGCCTATGATGCCCTCATGATCCTCGAGCGTGCAATCAGGCAGGAGGGTCTTGACAGAGAAAAGGTTAGAGCTGCCATCGAGAACATGAAGGGTTTTATTGGCACTGCGGGTGTTTTCAACTTCTCACCGACAGACCACAACGGCCTTGACATGAACGCCTTTGAAATGATCACCGTCAAAGACGGCAGGTTCACGCTGTTGAGAAAATAAGCAAAATAAGCGAAAGGTGCGCATCAGAGTAGCCGCCCACAGTTCACGGCGACCAACACTGTAATAAACTATAGAAATGTTCATCGAACTGTTTCTTCAATATCTTGTCGCCGGTCTCACGTACGGCACTATCTATGCCATCGTCGGCATAGGATTCAACATTATTTATAACACGACGGGCATTATCAATTTCGCCCAGGGCGAGTTCGTCATGCTCGGAGGAATGACTGCGGTCACCCTCTATGGTTTCATGCCCCTGCCGGCTGCAATCCTGGGAGCTGTTCTGATCACCATGGTTATTGGAGCGCTCATCGAGATAACCTTTATCCGGTGGCTCGTCAAGCCGACTGTCGTGAGAATGATTATCATCACTATCGGCATCTCGATCCTCGTTCGGGAAGCTGCGCTTTGTCTCTGGGGCGAAGGCGTCCGGTCGCTTCCTTATTTTAGCGGCAATGAGATCACTGCCCTGGCAATCGGCGAAGTTCGGGTATCGCCGCAGGTTCTCTGGACCCTGGGCGTTTGCACCGTTATCGTCATCCTCCTGAACATCTTCTTCCGCTTCACGATGCTCGGCAGAGAGATGCGGGCTTGCGCCGCCAACCGCGATGCTGCAGCGCTTTGCGGTATCCCGACGAAGAACATGGTGACGCTGTCCTTCATCCTCAGCGCGGGCATCGGCGCCCTCGCGGGGTGTGTTGTATCGCCAATCACCTATACGCAGTACAACATCGGTACAGGTCTCGCGATCAAGGGGTTCACTGTGGCAATCCTTGGCGGGCTCGGCAACAGCATGGCAGCGGTGGCAGCGGGTTTCATCCTGGGGATTCTCGAGTCGTTCAGTATCTGGGTCATGCCAACGGCTTACAAGGATGCCATTGCGATTTCGATTCTTCTTGTGATCCTTTTCGTCAGGCCGAGTGGCCTCTTCGGGAACCGGGAGATGCTTAGGCTGAAGGAATTTTGATGCTTTCTGCGCGGCATCTGCCCATCCTGGCTTTCATAGCAGTTGTCATTGGGGTCCAGTTCCTGGCGCAGCTGACCGGCAAGGAGTTCTTCCTGACGCAACTTACGATGACGGCCTATTATTCACTCGTCATTGTCGGTCTTTGCGTGCTCATGGGCTTTGCCGGCCAGATATCTCTCGGTCATGCGGGATTCTTTGCCATCGGCGGCTACACTTCGGCAGTCCTGACGACTCTTGACCTGATGCCACAGCGGGAGCGGACGTTCATAGCCCTCCTTGTCAAACTGAAGGTAATTGGTGTGCGCCCTGACCTCTACGGCGGAACAGTCCTGACGATTCATCCCTGGATAGCCTGCCTTATAGCAATCCTTCTGACTATCGTTATCGCCTATGCGATTGGGATACCCGTGCTCAGGCTGAAAGGGCATTATCTCGCTATGGCAACGCTCGGGTTCGGTACAATCATTTACAGCATTGTTCTCGGCACTCAGCGATTTGGAGCTGCCGATGGGATATCGAACGTGCCTCCCTTCCAGCTCCTGCCGGGACTGAGCGTAAGCGGTGCTTCAGGGGCGCGCATTCAGAATTACTACGTCGCATGGGGGCTGGTAGTTGTCGCCATGGTGCTCCTTGGCAATCTCATCGATTCGCGGGTCGGCAGGGCGCTACGGTCAATCCACAGTGCCGAGGACGCTGCCAGTGCGATGGGCGTGGATACGGCCCGGTACAAACTCAATGCGTTTATATTAAGCTCCGTCCTTGCCGCCATCGCCGGCGTCTTCCTCACTCATTTCAATGGCAGCATAGGGCCATCCCAGGCTTCCATCATGAAGTCGGTGCGGTACGTCGCGATTGTGGCAGTCGGCGGGATGGCGAGCCTCTGGGGAACGCTTCTGATGGGCTCCATCCTGAATTTCCTCTCGCTCCGAGGTTATTTCGGCATTTTTGACGATGCTGTCTTCGGCGGCATCCTCATCCTCATCATGCTTTTTTCTCCGGAAGGGATTCTTCGTTTCAACCTGATTGGGATTGCGAAGCAGTTCCTTCACAGAGTGCAGGGTTCAAAGGACGCCGCCTGAATGGTTCTCCTCGATGTGAGGAATATCAGCAAGCGGTTTGGCGGTCTGCAGGCTGTCAAGGCTGTGAGCTTTGTTGTCGAACAAGGCATGATCAAGGCCGTGATCGGCCCTAACGGTGCCGGAAAGACAACGCTCTTCAATCTCCTTTCAGGATTCTTACTGCCTGACACAGGCACGATCCTGTTCAACGGCGAACCGATCCACGGCCGACCTCCGTACCAGGCTGCTGCCCGGGGGCTTGCGAGAACCTTCCAGCATATCAAGCTGTTCTCTCAGATGACTGCCCTGGAAAATGTCATGGTCGGCTGCCATGTCTGGAGTCGTGCCGGGTTCCTTGCGGGGATGCTCCACCTGCCGCGAACCTGGCAAGAGGAGAGAGAAATCAGGGAAAGCGCCCACGATCTGATGGACTTCTTCGGTGTTGCCTCCCTCGCTGATATCGAGGCAACCAGTCTTTCTTATGGTCAGCAGCGGGCTGTGGAGCTTGCCCGCGCCTGCGCCGCTGAACCTACGATGCTGCTCCTCGATGAGCCCGCGGCGGGGCTCAATATGCGGGAGACAGCCGATATTGCGAGACTGATCTTAAAGATTCGGGATCGCGGTGTGACAGTGCTCATCGTCGAGCACGACATGTCGCTTGTCATGAATATCTCTGATGAAATCATTGTCCTCAGCTACGGCGAGAAGATAGCCGATGCCAAGCCCGGTTCGATTCAGAAAAACCCTGACGTCGTCAGGGTATACCTGGGAGAAGACGATGCTTAAGATAAGGAACCTTTCTGTTGCATATGGGAACCTTGCGGTACTCCGCCGTGTATCACTCCATATCAATTCCGGGGAGATTGTAACAATCATTGGTGCAAACGGAGCCGGCAAAACAACCCTGTTGAAGACCATCACCGGACTGGTCAGGGATCGGGATGGCGAGATCCTCTTCAAGGGACGAGACATAGGCAGGCTGCCGACGGAGAAGATCGTGTCCCTGGGTTGTTCTCTGGTACCGGAGGGCAGGCAGGTTTTTGCCACAATGCCGGTGAAGGAAAATCTTCTCCTAGGCGCCTATGTGCAGTTTCGGCGCGGAAACAGGCGTGAGGTAGGAGAAGATCTCGCACGGGTCTATGAGCTCTTTCCGGTTCTGAAGCAGCGCGAACACCAGCTCGCCGGCACTCTTTCCGGGGGGGAGCAGCAGATGCTGGCTATCGGCAGGGCTCTCATGGCGAGGCCATCACTGATCATGCTCGATGAGCCTTCCATGGGTCTGGCGCCGCTTATTGTTAAGGACATCTTTCATATTATCGTGAGGATCCGGGATGCGGGGAACACTGTCCTTCTCATTGAACAGAACGCGCGGAGTGCCCTCAAGATAGCGGACACCGGTTATGTCCTCGAGACGGGAAGGATCGTTTTACAGGGGTCTTCTGAAGAGCTGCTGTCGAATAGAGACGTGCAAAGGGCTTATCTTGGCCGTGACCTCGATTCTGAAATGAAAATGTGACTTAAGTGGGAGGAGCCTATGCTTTGGGAACCTGAAAATGAGAGTATGAACAGGGAAGAGCTGGAACAGCTGCAACTGGAAAGACTCCAGGCAACATTATCACGCGTTTATTTGAATGTTCCTTTCTACCGAAAGAAATTTGACGAGTTGGGCGTGGATCCCGACGAATTCCGTTCCCTGGGTGACCTGAGAAAACTTCCCTTTACGATGAAAGATGATTTGCGGGATAACTATCCTTACGGATTGTTTGCGGTGCCGTTGCGGGAAGTGGTGAGAATTCATGCATCCTCTGGCACAACGGGAATGTCTACGGTTGTTGGATATACGAGAAATGATATAAAGACATGGTCAAATCTCGTGGCGCGTATCCTGACTGCAGGGGGGATTACAAAAGACGACGTTGTCCAGATCGCGTTCGGGTACGGTCTATTCACAGGCGGCTTTGGCCTCCATTACGGTGCGGAACGTATCGGTGCTTCGGTCATTCCGATCTCAAGCGGAAATACAAGGCGACAGGTGAAGATCATGCGAGACTTTAAGACCACTGCTCTTATCTGCACCCCCAGTTACGCCCTCTTGATAGCTGATACCATAACCGAGATGGGGCTCAACGTTAATACCCTTTCCCTCAAATACGGCCTCTTTGGGGCTGAGCCCTGGTCAGAAGGTATGCGACAGGAGATACAGGAAAGGCTCAAGATTATCGCAACGGACAACTACGGCCTGAGCGAAGTCATGGGTCCCGGTGTTGGGGGAGAATGTCTTGAGCGCAACGGGCTTCATATGAATGAAGATCACTTCATTATTGAAGTGATTGATCCGAATACGCTCGAGCCAGTTCCTGCAGGTGAGACTGGAGAACTTGTCATTACCACCCTTACAAAGGAGGCATTTCCCGTCATCCGTTTCAGGACGAGAGACTTGGCGAAATTCCTGCCGGAGCCCTGTCCCTGCGGACGGAAGTTCATGAAGATAAGCAGGGTCATGGGAAGAACAGACGACATGCTTATTATACGGGGGGTGAATGTTTTCCCTGCGCAAATTGAGGCGGTCCTCTTTGATATTGAAGGAACGGAGCCGCATTATCAGATAGTCATCGACAGGAAGGGAGCCCTTGACGAAGTAACGGTCCTTGTTGAAGTATCAGAGACGATATTCTTTGACGAGATGAAGAGACAGAATGAGCTTATTGAGCTCATTCGGAGGAAGCTCGCTTCCGAGCTCGGTATATCCGTTGATGTCAAACTGGTGGAGAAAAAAACCCTTGACAGAAGTGAGGGAAAAGCGAAAAGGGTTATCGACATGCGGAAGATCTGAACCGCAGGCGTTACGAGGAAAACAAATAGGTATGTTCCGAATGAGAGAAGTGACGTGGGTATGCCGGGGCCATCGTTGTGTTGGAGGGGGTGGCCCATGACCACTCCCTCCACGATGTTCGGGCGGCTCTCGTAATGCCTTGCTTAAGAAGAGACCGCCCCGCGCTTTGCCCCGCACCGATGGCTTGGATGTTCCCTGTCTTGTGTCATCGCAAGTGAAGCAATCTGATATTCGGTGTGTATTTCTGCCTCAGCCTTTCTTTTCCATTCTATCAAGGAACGGTTTGATCAAGTCGATGGGAACCGGAAATATCGTTGTGGAGTTTTTCTCTGCCGCCACTTCAACCAGCGTCTGGAGGTACCGCAACTGTAATGCCATTGGCTGGGAAGCAATGATTTGTGCTGCGTCGGCAAGCTTTTGGGATGCCTGATATTCACCGTCCGCGTGGATGATCTTTGCCCTTTTGTCCCTCTCTGCCTCTGCCTGTTTGGCGATTGCCCTCTGCATCTCCACGGGAAGGTCCACGTTCTTGACCTCCACAGTGGTCACCTTCACTCCCCAGGGCTCCGTTTGGAAGTCGATAACCTTCTGGAGCTCTGCATTCAGCTCATCTCTCTTGGTGAGAAGATCATCGAGTTGGCTCTGACCCAGTATGGAGCGAAGGGTGGTCTGAGCTATCTGTGAAGTTGCATAAAAGAAGTCCTCGACCGCTGTGATAGCCTTGATGGGGTCGATCACTCTGAAATAGACAACAGCGTTGACCTTAACCGTGATATTATCTTTTGTGATGATGTCCTGGGAAGGGACATCGAATGTAACCGTCCTCAGGCTAACCCGAATGAGTTTATCAATGACGGGCCAGATGATCACAAGACCCGGACCTCTCACGGGGATGATCCTTCCAAGCCTGAATACTACGCCCCTCTCGTATTCCTTGAGGATCTTGATTGCACTGGAAAGGAAATAGAGAATAAGGAATATTACAAAGAGAAACCCCATGAGCGATGGCGCTAAGAATTGCATATTACCCTCCTTTTTTGTGGATTTTTAATCGTAACCCGATAACTTCTTCAACAACTACCCTATCATCTTTGGCAACGGTGTTATCCGAAAATGCAGACCATAATTCTCCGTGGATGGATACCATGCCGCCGTCCCCCGTAATAGTTGATTTCGCGAGCCCCTCCGAACCCACCAGCTCTTCCTTCCCGGTAATCGGCTTTCTTCTGTAAGCCTTGAATGCGAGACTGATCGTAAGAGTAAAGAAAAGGGTGGTGCTGATTACGGCGGGGAGCACCAGGAATAAGGATAACCGCATAAAGGGCCCCGGGGATTCAAAAAGCATAAGGGATCCGATAAGCATTGCGATCACCCCCCCTATGGTAAGAACTCCGTGGGAGGCGATCTTAACATCAAGGATAAAGAGGATGATGGCGAGGATGACGAGGAGTACCCCTGCATAATTGACCGGCAGTGTCTGGAATGCATAAAAAGCGAGGATGAGACAGATCCCCCCGATGACACCCGGGAATACGGCGCCAGGGCTCGTCAGCTCAAAAAAGAGGCCGTAAAAACCGAGGAGCATGAGGATGTATGCCACATTCGGATCGCTGATGAGATTCAGGATCTTCAGTCTCAGGCTCATTTCTTCCCTTATCACGACTGCATTGTTTGTTTGCAGCACCTTTTCCCCCAGAACGGTCTGGACCTTTCTGCCGTCAATATCAGTGAGGAGGGAGTGGATATTCCTGGTGACCAAGTCGATGACATGCGCTTTCAATGCCTCGGTCTCGGTGGCAGATATGCTTTTCCTGACGGCATCCTCAGCCCAGGTTGCGTTTCTGCCTCTTCTCTCCGCCAGGGAGTGTATGTACGCTGCTGCGTCGTTGGTAGCCTTCTCCGCCATGGTCTTGTCCATCTTCTCTCCCATGGATACCGGATGCGCGGCGCCGATATTGGTTCCGGGGGCCATCGCAGCGATATGTGCAGCCATGGTGATGAAAACACCCGCAGACGCTGCCCGTGCACCACTCGGCGCTACGAATACAATAACCGGGATCTCGCTGGCAACAATATCCTTCACGGCATTTCTCATGGATGTATCGAGCCCTCCGGGTGTGTCCAGTTCTATCACCAACGCCTCCGCTTTATCCTTTTGAGCCTTCTGAATACTCTTTCCGATGTACTCTGCGGAGACGGGATTGATGGCGCCGTTTACCGTAATGACGGCCACTTCCTTTCGGGGTTCTGCGGATAAAAGTGGCGAAAGAAGGGTTGCCGCAAAAAAAAGACTTATTGTAACGGGCATGACCTTTCTGAACATAGTAAATTATACCACAGTTCGAAGACACCGATGCGAGAGTGAAACGAAAGCGACGTATCTGCCGTAAACGCCGTCTGGTATCGGTGAGCCGTAACTCCGGGGCTACACGGTTCCTATCGCTGAAGGAAATTCCAAGGGATTGTCACTTTATCCTTCTGTCTACCCTGTAACAACTTCCGGTATGCGCCTTCGCATACTGTTTCATCTCTGTGGCAATCTCGCTTACCTGGCCGTAGTGGGAAAAACTCCTGCATTTGTTATGGGCAACACCAATGGAGAGGGTGATGAGGGGAAACGTCCTCCGCTTGCCATCTCTGTCAAGCGATTCCATAAACCCCTTTTCCCTCTCTTCTGTGTCGTAAAAACTGTGGATGATTCCGTCGAAGGTTGCGACTAGCTCGCTACACACTGCATCAATGCTCTCAATCCGAATGATGAATACAAAATCGTCACCACCGACGTGGCCGACAAAGCTTTCCTCAGGTGCTTTGAGTTTAATAATGTTCGTGATAAGCCTGCCCGTCATGCGAATTACTTCGTCACCCCGCGAAAAACCGTATCGGTCATTGAACGGTTTGAAATTGTCCATGTCCGCGTAGGAAAATGAGAAGAGACCGTTGGTGTCGATTCTTCTCTGTATCTCCTTGATGATCGTGATGTTACCGGGAAGTCGAGTCAACGGATTAGTCTCGAGGACCTTCTGAGCACGGGATGAGCAAAGGTCCATTCGGACTTCGAGGTCGCGGATATCAACGGGGGCAACGAGATAATCGTCGATAATTGACCCGATGGGGAAGGCCTTCACCTGGTCCACGTTATCGATGACAATCAGGATTGGCAGATGAGCGAATAAGGGATCTGATTTGAGTGTCGAAATGGCCTCCGCAAGACCGACGTTCAGGACATGGATATCCAATAAAATGAGGTCAGGAGGCTCGGTGAAGCAAACCTCAAAGAGACGATTAATATCCTCAAGTTGCACGAGGGTATAATTACCCCTGAGGATTCCAATCACTTCCGTATTCAGATTGATGTACTTGCTTATTACGATAACGGTCTTCATCTCATGACTAAACGACTAAGTCAGCGGCTTCTTGAATTGCGTTTTCCATGTCTGAAAGCAAGTCCCTGACATCAGATTCCGACAGGAGGAGTTTTTCCCAGACCTCGGGGCTGACTGCGGGGATCAGACGGTCCCCGGGAAAGCCAAAGCCGCGTGCCCTCACGAGGATGTCCGCCACATGGACTATCTCTGCCTGATGCAGAGCATGTTTCGCAAGGGACGGTTTATGGTGGTATGCTACCGGCTCGACGAGATTTGTAGGGAAATTCCATTTCTGGCAAAGCCATCCCCCGGCGTCAGCATGGTTTATAGCGAAAATCTTCTCTTCGGCATCTTTTATGAGCATCCCCTCGCCCTCGGCCATCGAAAGCGCTTCTCCATATTTTGTGAAAAACTTTGCCTTCATGGCAACTTTGCCGATGTCATGGAGGAGTGCGGAAACCATGACCTCTTCGGGATCGTTGAGTTCTTGCTTAATCGCAATCCCCCGTGCCACCACCGCTGTGGAGAGGGAGTGTTCCCACAATCCCACCATGGTCTTCTCCATCAGCTCGAAGACCGAGACGCCGAGAAGAATACCCTTCACCACATTCAACCCCAGGAGGATGAGCGCTTGGGAAACTGAAGAGATCCTGCCCGGAAACCCGTAGATGGGAGAGTTCACCATCTTCAGGAGCCTTGCTGTGAGAGCCTGATCCTTCGCCACAAAATTACCCATGTCGGTAAGAGACAGGGTTGGGGAATCAATGGTCATAAGTAATTTCCTGACTAACGGCGGAATTGTCGGAAGGCTGTCGATTTCCTCTATCTGAGCACGGATTTGTTGGGCGTTCATTTCATCATATATACAGCGACTCTATATGTTCTTTTAGGATTGTCTTTATTGAACTCATAAAGGGTTCGTCCTCTATTATCCGAAAGCGTGCATTGAGAAGCGAGAGCTCTTCTTCTAATGGTCTCTCGGGAGTCGATGCGCCCTCGACATAAACGACTGCTATATCCATGGATTGTAACTTTCGAATGAACTTCTCGGTAAGGATCGTGCCTTCGCCGAACAGGGTCATGCCCGCTTCGTTCAATACCGGCTTGGTCAGTTTCATCTCGGGCTCTACAGATTCGATTCCGACTTTTCTCAATCCATATCCTCCTCTGAAATAATATTTAATTATATAGGCTGCGACAGTATATTTCAATGGAATTTCTCTCTCTGAATTTGAACAATCACGGGCGCCGCATTCTCCATCCCAGGGCAGGATGCCAGGGTCGAGGTGGGCATCCTGCCCCGGTTTTCTCAGGGCTCTGCAGTTCTCTAATGTGTTTCAGGAGGGAAAGAGGAGCGCTACCGGCCGATAGAATACGGTAAGGAAGACCTACTCCAGAAGACAGGTTTCCAGGAGGACTTGCTCGTAGTTCCTTTTAGAGCTTTCTTATCCGGACAGGTAAATTCCTGAAGCGAGAAAAAGGAAGGGCGCATTCTCCATTGTTCGTGCCAGAAAAAGAAGACAGGGGCAAACACCCACGTCAGTAAAGGAACTGACGAATACCACACCTTGACTAATTGCCAGGGGAATGTTATTTTAAAACAAGAAAAACTTCAGACGCCAGGTGTGAACAGGCAAGAGAGAGTCGCGACTCAGAGAGCTTTTTCAGCGGATAGCCGCAGAGAAGGAGTTTATACCATCGGCAGTACTGGAAACAAAGCCGACCATGTCTATGTGAATGGTTGCCGCACATCCGAAGTTCTCACCCCCTCGCATGTACAAAATGTTCAAGGGCATATCGGCCGGAAGACTGCTGTGGTATCGTCCGCGCTGAACAGGGCGCTCTGGAGAAGCACCTCTGAGAATGCCTCATCCTTCGTTGAGACCAGCGGGCATATTTTAGAAGAGACAATCAAGAAATACATCGAGGAACAGAAGGGGGATAGAAACGTGCCTCACCGGCAAACTCCAGATGACTCCGGCTGCGAGGGCCGTTCACCAGCCCTCGGACGTCTCCCAGGCCTGCCAGGACATCTGGAACATCCTGAACGGGGACAAAAGGGACAATCGCAGCCCGGGGCCTGCAGAACGTGGTCAAATCCCCCAATGCCTCGTGGCGGCTGTTTTTCATCAGGAGATGCCAGGGCGACCGAGATCGAACGAAATATAAACTCAGCGTTGAATGATTTGAAAGAGCCGCCGGTGCAGGGCCCGGACGCGCTTGCATGCACCAGTATTGCCGGATATTCTCTCAGCCCTACGTCTGGCAAGTGCGGTCTGTCGTCCTGAACTACCAGGATGCTCGTGGTCTCTGGCCGCGAGAGGATGTCATTTTATAGAAAAGGAGGAAAGAGGAATGGCACAAGGAGCTGGAAGTGGTTTGACGACAGCAAGGGGTATATGGCTTTATTACGGGTGGAGAGGGAAGTGACGCTTTTGTTCACCACACGTCAATTCAGGGCGACGGCTTTAAAAGTCTTGCTGAGGGCGACGGGATAAGCTTTGACATCGAAAAGTGGCCGAAAGGTCCCAAGGCGATTAGTGTTGTCAAATTGTAATTAACTGGGGAGGCGCCCCTTCCTTTACAGAGGGCGCCTTTATTTGGGAGAAACATGAACAACAGCATGAACAGTAAAAAGAACGTGGCGAGGGCGGAAAGGCTGCAACAGAGGATTGATGCTGGCTATATGTCTGCACATTTTCCTGAGGTCTTAAACATCGTTATCAGCATGACGTACAATCAGAGAGGCATAGGGAAGGCGTTACCCCGGATAGTTAATTTCTTTCCCGGCAGTTATGCTTTGTTCAGGATAACCTGCTTGAGCAAGGACTGTGTGAACGGCGGATTTGATTTCACGCATATTATAACTGCCATGATCGGAAACCGTAGAAAGGTAGCAAAAGGAGAACTCGGGTGTGAGGGCAATGGTCCTTCCCCAGACCATGCGACTATTGACTACGAAGTCGCTATACAATACGCATAAGAGCGCTGCCGTTGATTCGAACTGACGGGGGAAGAGAGAGGACCGCCGACATCTCTATTGCCAAAAGAACGCTTCTAGTCAACTCGCCGGCACATGCAGTGCTGCGAAATGAGAGAAGTCCCTCTCGGACTCCCACTAGGAGTCTCAGCAGATAAAGGATTGCTAAGGTGGTCGAGGCAACGCTTTTCATCCCCACTTCGAGTGCATGGTTGAACATTGTGGAACGCTGGTTCCGTGAAATCACCGATAACCGTATTCGTCGCGCCATAGGGAAAAGCGCGCCTGATTTCATTGCTCCAATCAAGGATTATCCGGAAAATCACAATTCTCAGGTGTTCGCATGGAGTGCACCCGCTGAACAGATGCTGGCAACAATGGCTCTATGTGGAGAAGCGTTGGCCGCACCGCACGAGGATCAAGAAATTCTGAGACTCGTGGATAAGTGCTGGCCCCTGCCGGTGAGGACTGCGGCGACATCTGCTATAATTGTTCATATCACGGGCAGAAACCATTCTGGAAAAAAAACGCAAAGTGAGTGATCAAGACAAGGATACGGAG
The DNA here is from genome assembly GCA_050014695.1 of Thermodesulfovibrionales bacterium. GTDB lineage: Bacteria > Nitrospirota > Thermodesulfovibrionia > Thermodesulfovibrionales > UBA9159 > UBA9159. The sequence goes on along the minus strand of JBEKCV010000020.1, from coordinate 13,448 downwards.
GACCGTAAACTTTCTGAAGCAGAAGGGCAGTATCGCGCCTTATTCGACCAATCCCCTTATGGTATTCTGATTATCGATACGGACGGAAATTTCATTGAATTCAATGAGGCTGCCCACCAGCAGCTCGGCTATACGAGAGAGGAGTTTTCGAGGCTTCGTATCAGTGACGTTGACCCGTTCCATAACTCCGAAGAAATAGAGGCGAGCCTCAGAGAGGTATTAAGAAAAGGCAAAGCTGATTTCGAAGTGAAGCATAGGACTAAATCGGGAACGATTAGGGACGTTCGCGTCCTTGCACGAGTGCTGGATTTCTCTGGTCGCGACGTGTTCAGCGTGATCTGGCAGGATATTACCGAGGGAAAGTGTTCTGATGAGACATTGAAGAAATATCGCAAACACTTGGAACACTTGGTAGCGGAACGTACAGTTAAGTTAACACTGGTCAACGAACAACTCCAGCAGGACATCACCGAGAGAAAAAAAATAGAGGAGACATTAAGAGACAGAGAAGAAAGGTATCGCCTGCTTTTTCATAAAACTCCGATTGGAATATTCAACTATGATACTCAGCTCATCCTCACCGAATGGAACGATCGCTTTATGGATATTCTTCAATCCAGCCGCGAGAAATTAGCGAATCTGGACATGAAGATACTGAAGGACCAGAGCGTGATTCCTGCGTTACGCACAGCAATAGAAGGATATGAAGGTCATTATGAAGGCTATTATGAAGGTACAACAGGCCCGGCAAAGATCTGGGTCACGATGCGCACCGCCCCTATTTTTGACCAGGATGGTAAAGTCAAAAATGCCGTAGGGATCGTGGAAGATATCACCGAACGCAAGAAGGCTGAGGAGGCGTTGCGTGACGTTAACAATCGGCTCAATGCGATATTGCAAACTTCTCCAGCGGCAATTTATGTGATGACCGTCGAGGGTATTATTACGATGTGGAATAAGGCAGCGGAACGAATGTTCGGTTGGACCGAGGAAGAGGCTGTCGGCAGGGTCCTCCCCATTGTCGCTGAAGACAAGCTTGAGGAGTTCCATATCTCTTGTGACAAAATCTTGCGCGGGGAACCTTTCGTGGGCGTGGAGGTCAGGCGCCAGAAAAAGGACGGTTCTCCCATAGATGTCAGCATTTCCGCTGCGCCCCTGTATGACTCCACAGGAGCAGCGACCGGCTTGATGTCTGTAGCAACTGATATCACACTACGCAAGCAAATGGAGGAGGAGCTTCTGAAAAGTCAGAAGCTCGAATCGCTCGGAATTCTTGCGGGGGGCATCGCCCATGACTTCAACAATATCCTGACAGCCATTGTGGGAGATATCTCGCTTATAAGGCTTAAGATGAAACCTGATGACCCATTATCGAAATTGCTGGAAGGGGCGGAGACGGCATCTTATCATGCAAAGGCCCTGACCCAACAGCTGCTTACCTTTGCCAAGGGAGGTACGACGATAAAGAAAACACTATTTGTAGAGGAATTGATAAGAGATTCTGTAACCTTTGCTCTCAGGGGAAGTCACGTTAAATGTGACTTCAGCTTCGCAGAAGGTCTCTGGCCTGTTGAGATTGACGAGGGACAGGTGAATCAGGTGTTCAACAATCTTGTCATCAATGCCTGCCAGGCTATGCCCGAAGGGGGAAAACTCAGGATTGGTGCGGAGAATGTCGATATTGGATCGAAAGAAAGTTTACCGGTCCGTGAGGGGAAATATGTAAAAATAATCATCGAGGATCAGGGCACAGGTATCTCTGAAAAACATCTTCAGAAGATCTTCGATCCCTACTTCACAACGAAGCAGGAGGGTTGCGGTCTCGGCCTTTCAATTGTGCATTCAATCATTAGAAACCATGATGGGTACGTTACCGTGAAGTCTGAGTTGGGAGGTGGAACGACGTTTACCATGTATCTGCCTGTTTCTGCAAAACAGATTGCTGAGAAAAAGCCAGATGAAGAGGAATGTATTGTTGCTGAAGGTCGGGTCCTCCTCATGGATGATGAAAAGCGGATTAGAGATGTCGCAAGCCGCATACTGAAGGAGTTTGGCTATGAGGTCGAGGTGGCGGCTGACGGTGCCGAAGCAATAAGACTCTATAAAAGCGCTATGGAATCGCCTCATCCGTTTGATGTTGTCATCCTGGATCTCACAGTTGCTGGCGGAATGGGAGGTAAGGAAGCGATACGGAAACTCCGTGAAATAGACCCTGAGGTTACGGCGATTGTCTCAAGCGGTTATTCGAACGACGCCGTAATGACCAATTTCGAGGAGCACGGCTTCAAAGCCGTTATTGCAAAACCTTTCAAAAGCGGTGATCTGAACAGAATAGTGCACAAGGTTATTACTGAATCGTAGCACGAATGCCTCTCTGTTGCCAAGAGTGAGAAGTCAATCTCCATACGTCTTAACGAGTTCGGACAAAGTAGTTCTTGTTAACCGTCAAGTCGGCAGGTTCCCGTTGGCCTTGATCAAAAATGTGAGTTCTTAGGCTTCACAAAATCAGCAATGTGCATCTTTCAATGATTGAGGCAGTTCTCAAGTGCCGAGGAGAAGGCCCCGGACGTGATAGCTGTCATGGGCTGATCGATCTGCCCTGCGAAAACCTGTCAGGTACGCAAAGAGCATCCGTGCAACAGTGCACACTGTATGCCGAGTGGCACGGTCTGTCTGCGCCTGTATGCGACCGTATCGCCGGCACGACTGAGAAACACAGCATGCAAAAACCTCCCATCCTGAACTGCCAGGATGCTCGTGGTCCTTTGGCCACGAGAGGATGTCACGTCACGTCCGAGAGTTACCGCTCACAGAACTGAGTATACGGATATGCGTATGCCCCAACAGAAGTGGCAGTGAGTGCCAAAAAAATCTTTTTTTTGTAAAATAGGAGGCAATGTGGCTTTCCCTTGCTGTTTTTCCTTGTTATCTTCTTAGTCTCTGGAGGAGACCCTTTCTGTATCTGGGACTTTCTCTTCAACTCACATATCTCATAACGAGGGGGCTCGCTCTGGAACGTCTTCCCCTTGTGGGTCCGCACGATACACTCACCTTCATGGCCGCGGCAATGATCGCATTTTCCCTCCCCTTTTATGCCGCACTGAAACGTCATGCTCGATTCTCAAATGCCGTGTCGCTATTCGGGGCGGCCTTGAGCATCTTCGCCCTTGTTTCAAAGCAACACAACGCTCCGCTTCCGCCGGTGCTGAAAATCATCTGGTTCGAACTCCACGTGGTTCTCGCGTTCCTTTCTTATGCCCTTTTTGGAATTGCCGCAGTGCTTGGATGTTTTCTCCTGAAGGAAAAGGAAAAATCGTTCGAGATGTTGCAGTATAAAGCGATCCTTGTGGGCTATTGTCTCTTTTCTCTATCGGTGATATTTGGCGGTATCTGGGCCTATCTTGCGTGGGGAACCTATTGGCTTTGGACTCCGAAGGAACTATGGACAACCATCCTATGGCTCTTTTATAGTCTTTACCTCCATGCGCGGCTTCATCAGTGGTGGACGGGCCGACCCGCAGTGGTGCTTGGCATTGCCGGGTTTGGCATAGTAATGTTCACCTATCTCGGTGTGAGCCTCCTTATGAAGAGTTCACATGCATTTTGAAGAGGTGAATGGCGGAGTGAGTCTTTGATAGAAAACCCGTGCCGTATTTTGGTGAGGCGTATGAAACAGGGCATACAGTTCTTCACATCACTGAGAACCACCATTTGGCTTCTCGGTCTTCAGATAAGCATGCTCTTGGCAGGTGCCTTTATTATGCCGGTAAATGAGGCATTTCAGTCCATCCATGCCGTCCCTTTGATTCAATGGATACGAGAACAACCGGTCAGCGTCACGTGGTGGATGTGGGGCTCCATAGGTCTTCTTACGGTTCTGACCGCCAACACGATATTTTGTAGTGTCCAGTCTGTCCTGAAAAAAAGAAATGTTTTCCAATGGCTTCTGATAGTCTCACCCCAGATCATTCATCTCAGCTTTCTCTTCATGCTCATCGCCCACTTCGCAAGCGCAACTGGGGGCTTTGAGGGTGTTGTCGTCGCCAGGGAAGGGACTGCAGTTGTTCTGCCCAACAATGCGTCCTTGCAGATCAAGGTCATCACCATAATCACGGACTCGCACGGATACATGAGGGACTGGGCTGTTGATGTCGGATACCTGTCAAAGGAAAATATGATAAAAGAAGAAAGGCTGATGCCTAACCAACCGTTCTTCTGGGAAGGCTTCGGCGTCTATGTGAAAGATCTTCAAGCCTTTCCGGAAAAGGTGGTTTTCCTTGAAATAAGTCGAGAGCCCGGAGCCGTCTGGGCATTAATTGGCGGAGCGACATTCATGGTGGGCATCGTAACGCTCCTCCTGCTCAAAATGAAACGTGAGGAACAGCCATGAGAGGGCAGTAAAAGTTCTTGGCGGATCAGCGAGACGAGTTTGAAGGATCGGGTTGCTTTATAGTCGCTTTCAAGGTTAGAATCACCTTTGGCCTTTGAGGGTCGTTACTCAGGATGTCGGCTGTTTTTATGAGCTTACCGTTTCTCCGGGCAGTATCAACCCTTACGGTTATCCTCCCCTCTTCATTCGGCTTGATATGGCTTGAACTAGCCATAACGGCAGTACATCCTCAAGATGGTACTAATTGCGATATGATGAGATCTTCTTTTCCGGAGTTTCTGAATTCAAAAACATGCTCCAATTGTGCACCTTGCCTTACCTCTCCAAAATCATGTGTTTCGCTTTCAAACTGTATGGTCGGCTGAGCATGAACCAGCGCAGGCAGCAACACGAGCAATGTCACGATAATTATTTTCATATGTGGTAACAATACCATAATTGACCGAGGATAGTATAGTATCCAAATCATAGATATCCTTCAACAAGGATATCGTCGCCGATTCTCCTTGTCTTAACATCCCGCAAGAGATATGCGTCTTGCAGTCTCTTAAAAGTTTTTCCACCGACAGCGGGGTAGGATTCGTTTCCGCCGATGATCTTTGGTGCTATGAAGAACATGACTTTGTCAACAACGCCATCCCCAAGGGCATGCGCATTCAGGGATGAACCACCTTCAATCAGCACCGACATAATCCCCATCTCTCCGAGCCTTTCCATGAGCCAATTAAGGTCAAGTTTATCTTTAAAGTACATCATCTTTATACCTGATATATATAGATTAGTTATCATTCCTGATAACCTCTCCCCTCTTGCCTCCTTCGTAACGATGACCGTTTCAGGGGGCACCCGAAGTATTTTTGCATTCAAGGCGATCTCAAGGTTTGGATCAATAATGATTCTTTTGGGATTCCTCGCCCCTGACCGAGTCCTTACTGTCAGTTCCGGGTCATCTGCCTTAACAGTGCCGATTGCCGTCATAACGGCGTCAACAGTGCTTCTTAACCTATGGACCATGCGTCGTGCCTTTTCACCGGTTATCCACTTTGACTGCCCCCTCGGCGTCGCAATCTTTCCGTCTAAGGTCATGGCGACTTTCAGTGTCACGAAAGGTTTCTTTGTCGTCATGTATTTAATGTAGGATTCGTTCAATAGACGAGCTTTTCCCTCGAGTATCCCCGATGTCACCTTTATTCCGGACTCTTCCAGTTCACGAATACCCTTGCCCGAAACCTTCGGGTTCGGGTCTTTCATAGCGATAACAACCCTTTGTATACCGGCCTCTCTTATCGCTCTTGTGCATGGAGGGGTTCTCTTATCCGTATGGCAACACGGTTCGAGGCTTACGTACAGTGTGGAGGCAAAAGCCTTGCTGCCTGCCTTTTTGATCACGAGCGCCTCTGCATGGGGTGTGCCCGGCCTCCTGTGATAATCCTCCGCGATAATTCTTCCGTTCTTTACTAACAGAGCCCCGACCATAGGGTTCGGACTGGTCCTGCCCGCGGATCTGAATGCGAGTTGAATGGCCCTGCGCATATGATAGGTGTCGTGCAGAATCGTGTCCACCACGGTATTAACTATAGCATAAAGCACGGGGTTCTCAATCCGTCTTTACCGCAGCACGGCTACCAGACGGATAGGGTGTTCGACATTTAACGGGGCATGTGATATAATTTTTTTTACAGGAGGAGGGCAGATGAACGATATCTTTTACGGTCTTATTACTCTTTCCATTCTTGTGGCTGTAGGTTTCCTTGTCTGCGTTCTGGTTGAGTTGAGGTCGACACTGCGTGCAGTAAAGGAGTTTCTGCATACAACCGAATGCACTTTAAAGCCCACGCTTGAAGAACTCCAGCAGAATCTCAGGAGCATGAGGAACGTGACGAATAACTTATCAAAAGTGACGGAGGATGTTACGGTCATTTCCGGATCGGTGCGGGATGTCGGAGAGAAGGTGAGACTCATGAGTGGAGTCGTCGATGAGGTGACTTCTTCAGCAGCAATTAAAGTTTCGAGTTTTCGGTCTGGCGTCAGAGCGGCGGCAGGGGTTCTTCTCAGAAACCTTTTGACCGGCAAGCATGGTTGAGGAAGACGGGTCAAAACTATCGGGACGGTCCGACTTATTTCATAATATTTCTTTATCGGTTTGCCTTTGGGCAAAAAAAGGAGGAAGAGGATGAGACACGACGATGATGGTTACAGTTCCGGTTCCGTACTTCTTTCGTTTCTGCTGGGCGGAATGGTCGGTGCCGGTGTTGCGCTGTTATTAGCACCGAAGTCCGGAAGGGAAACAAGGGAGCGGATTAAAGAACTTGCTGAGGATGCGAAGGAAAAGGCCGAGTGCTATGTTGGTCAGGTTAAGGGAAAAATGAACTCAGTTCTGGACAGCGGTAAGGATTTTTTACAGGAGAAGAAATCGATCATAACCACGGCGGTTGAGGCTGGCAAAGAGGCCTACGAAAAAGAGAAGGAAAGACTGACAAAGGGCACGAATGCATGAGGCTTCCATAGCCCTCGGCATTCTGGATATTGTCGTTGGTAAGTGTCATGCTGAGGGGTACCGTTCGATCGACGCTGTGAGACTCAGGATTGGAAGGGCCGCAGGTATCATGCCTGAGGCCCTTCTTTTTACCTTTGATGTTGCGAAAAGCGATTCTCCCGCAAGGGAGGCAAAACTTCTTATAGACCTCGTGCCCGTTGGAGGATATTGCAGCGGATGCGAGCGAGATTTTGAGGTTGAAGGTACGTATGTACTGAATTGCCCGCGGTGCGGCTCTCTGACCTTCCAAATACGGAAAGGCTACGAGATGGAGATTGTTGATATGGAGGTTACGTGATGAAGGTGAAGGTCGTTACTAAGATACTCGAGGCGAATGAAAGGTTGGCAGAAGAGAACAAAAAGAGATTTCGGGAAGCGGGCGTGTTTGTGCTGAACCTAATGGGTGCACCGGGGGCCGGCAAGACATCGCTCCTTGAAAAGACGATTCTCAACCTGAAAGACAGGTTGAGAATCGGGGTCATAGAAGGCGATATCGCCGGGACCGATGATGCCGAGCGGATAAATAAGACCGGTGTGCCGGTGGTCCAGATCAATACGGGCGGTGCCTGTCACCTCGATGCTAACATGATCAGTGAGGTGCTGACGGAGATTCCCCTGAAGGATCTTGATATGCTGGTTATCGAGAATGTGGGAAATCTCGTCTGTCCTGCCGAGTTTAAGGTTGGAGAAAATATGAAGGCGATGGTTTTGAGCATCACAGAGGGGCATGACAAACCTCTGAAATATCCGTTGATGTTTCAGGAGTCAACAGCACTCGTGTTAAACAAGATCGATCTGCTCCCCCACCTGGACGTGGATATTGATAAGCTGCGGAAAGATGCCATCTCTCTTCATCCCGGAATAAGGATTTTTGAGGTTTCGTGTAAGACAGGAGAGGGACTCGACAGATGGGCTGAATGGTTGAGCGGGCTCAGATAAGGGTAAAAGGGATTGTTCAGGGTGTCGGCTTCAGGCCGTATATTTACAAACTGGCTGAATCGCTCCGTTTGAAGGGCTATGTAACCAATACCTCTGATGGAGTGAACATAGATGTGGAGGGAGAGAATCTTGTTGAGTTCATCGAGAGGCTTCCTCGGGAGTCGCCTCCTCTTTCACGGATAGTCGATATTGCCATATCGCCGATGCCTGAATTCGGGTATGCAGACTTCCGGATAATCGAGAGCAGAGATGATGGAAGCCGTACACCTTTTACCTTAATCTCGGCCGACGTGTCGACCTGCGATGATTGTTTGAAGGAGTTATTGGACCCCGCCAACAGGCGATACCTCTATCCCTTCGTGAACTGTACGAACTGCGGCCCCCGATATACGATAACCAAACGCATTCCCTATGACAGACCGAATACGACTATGGCTTTTTTTCAGATGTGCCCCGCGTGCTCCGAGGAATATCACGATCCGAGAGACAGGAGGTTTCACGCTCAGCCGAATGCTTGTCCACAATGCGGCCCGAAAGTGGCATTAGTCACCATGCACAATACGTCGACCGTCAGCGAGCAGGCGGTGGAAAGAACCATAGCAATGTTGAGAGAAGGTAAGATTGTGGCGATCAAGGGGCTCGGTGGATTCCATATAGCGTGTGATGCCGCTAACGAAGATGCCGTGCAAAGACTGAGGGCGCGAAAGAGAAGGAATAATAAACCATTTGCCTTGATGGCGCCCTCCGTAGATGCCATAGAAAGGTTCTGCGAGGTTTCCGGGCAAGAGAGTCGACTCTTGCTATCAAAGAGAAGGCCCATTGTTCTTTTGAAAAAAAGAGATGGCTCGGAATCCTGTCTTCCTGAAGCAGTCTCACCCCATAACCGGTACCTGGGTTTTATGCTGCCCTATACACCCCTGCATTATCTGTTGTTCTTCAGTCCTACTGGACAGAATCAATCGCCCAGAAATTCCCATTTCCACGCCCTTGTTATGACCAGCGGGAATTTGTCAGAGGAACCCATTGTCAAGGACAATGACGAGGCAATAACGAGGCTCTCCGGTCTCGTGGATGCATTCCTCATCCATGACAGGGATATTTTTATGAGGGTGGATGATTCGGTCCTCAGAGTCGCCGGCCCGCAGTCAAAGGTCAACGGTCGTATGTCAACACATCAGACACGGGTTTTCGGAAGCGCCACTTTATTTGTTCGCCGTTCCCGCGGCTATGCGCCTGAGCCTATTGCGCTCCAGGCTGACGGTCCAGAGGTCATGGGGTGTGGTGCAGACTTAAAAAACACGTTTACGGTTACGAAGGGGAGCTTTGCCATTCCGAGCCAGCATATAGGTGATATGGAGAACTATGAGACGGTGCAGTTTTTCGAAGAATGCCTCGAAAACGTTAAGGGCATATACCGGGCGGGACCTGTCGCGGTCGGCCATGACCTTCATCCCGGCTACCTGTCAACGCAATGGGCATTGCGGCAAGGAGGGGGCAACGCGCGGGGTTTAAGAACTTACGGGATACAGCATCATTATGCGCATATCGCCTCAGTTATGGCAGAAAACGGTCTTTCCAGAAAAGTCCTCGGCGTTGCCTTTGATGGTACCGGGTATGGAACGGACGGCAATCTCTGGGGTGGGGAGTTTCTTGTTGCAGATATAGAGGGGTTTGAAAGAAGCGGCCACTTCAGGTATATTCCCCTCCCGGGAGGCGAGACGGCGATACGGGAGCCATGGAGGACAGCAGTGAGCTACCTCCTTGATGCCTCAGGCGATGAGGTGATGGATTACCTGAGTGCAATAGGGTTTGTCGAGCGGTACGGGAAAAATACCCTGGAGAGGGTTATTAAAGTCATCAATGCCGCGGAACTCTCGCCGCTTTCCTCTGGGGCAGGGCGATTGTTTGACGCTGTCTCCGCCCTCATCGGACTCTGCGACAGAAATACCTTCGAGGGAGAGGCCGCAATGGCGCTCGAAGCCCTCATAGACGAGGAGACGGAGGATGATTATCCCGTTAATATAACCGCTGATGAAACGGTGCTCGTTGATTTTTCTCCGGCAATAATCGGAATTGCGGACGATTTTGTGAACGGCGTAAACCCGCGGCGCATATCAGCTAAGTTTCATAATTCAGTCTCGAATGTTATACTAAAAGTCCTAATGAGATTCAGTGAAATGTTGCTGCTTAAGGATGTCGTGTTAAGCGGCGGAACCTTCCAAAACGCGTACCTCCTCAGAAGAACTACGGAAATGCTGACATCCAACGGTCTGAATACTTTCATCAATAGAGCTCTCCCCTGTAACGATGCGTGCATCTCTCTCGGACAGGCGTATCTGGTGAGGGAAAGGCTGAAAGGGATGAATACTATTGAAAACGCGCCATGATGCAGTAATATATATGGGAATAGGGTTCGCGAGTTTGCGGTTTGGTGAGGAAATCAGAGCAGGGATGGACGGAGAGGGATCAGAAGGCCCAGAGGTTAATGACCGTAACAGGAGGGATTGCGCACATGAGTAGTATCTTGAATATGTCTGGCAGAAAGCGAACTGACTGTTCGGGCGATGAGATGAACATAATGCTCGATGAAATAAAAAATCTCATGAAAAAGCTGGGGAGGCCGGTGAAACTCATGGAGGTATGCGGCACCCACACCGTTGCGATCTTTAGGAACGGCATACGGGACGTCATACCGAAGGAGATAAGCCTTTTAAGCGGTCCGGGTTGCCCTGTCTGCGTAACTTCCATACGGGATGTTGATTCTGCCATTGCTCTTTCGATGACGGACGGGGTTATCCTCGCGACCTTTGGAGACATGATGAGGGTTCCCGGCGGCAGACGTTCCCTTGATGATATAAGGGCAAAGGGAGCCGATGTCAGGATTGTCTACTCGCCTAGGGATGTCCTCAAACTTGCCCTTCAAGAAGGGAGCAGGCAACTCATATTCTTTGCTACAGGATTTGAGACAACGTCTCCTCTCATTGCCGCTACCCTCGCTGAGGCTGAAAAAATCGGGATTAAGAATTTTTTTATCTATTCTGCCCATAAGCTCGTACCCCCTGCTTTGAAGGCACTCCTCGATTCTCCAGATCTCAGGGTGGACGGCTTTATACTGCCGGGCCATGTAAGCACCATCATCGGAAAGAAACCGTATGAATTCATACCGGCCCGTTATCAGAAACCGGCCGTCATAACCGGTTTCTGTGCGGAAGATATCATAGCAGGGATATATATGCTCCTGAAACAGCTTGACGATAACAGGGCGGACGTGGAGATTCAGTATACAGCAGTCGTCAAAGAGGACGGTAACCCAAGGGCCGTGGAATTGATAGAGAAATACTTCGAGCCGTCTGACGCATACTGGAGGGGAATCGGAACAATCCCGGGGAGCGGCCTTAAGCTCAGGGACGAGTTCGCTCTGTTTGATGCCTTGAGGAAATTCAATCCCGATGTTCCGGATTTTCCTGAACCGTCTGCATGTTCCTGCGGTGATGTTTTAAGAGGGGTAAAGATACCCCTCGACTGCCCCTTATTTGCAACCGCTTGCACACCGGAAAACCCCGTGGGCGCCTGCATGGTGAGTACGGAAGGCAGTTGTGCTGCGTACTATAAGTACGGGGCGCATCATGGATAGGATACGCCTTGGACATGGAAGCGGCGGTAAGCTCATGCATCAACTGATAGCGGAGCATCTTGGGCCGGCCTTTGGCATTAGGGAATTCGGCGATTCGGCAATCCTCGATATGAACCCGAAAAGACTTGCCTTTACGACAGATTCGTACGTTGTCTCACCCTTATTTTTCCCGGGGGGCAATATCGGTGACCTCGCTGTTTACGGGACGGTCAATGACCTCAGTGTGGCAGGGGCGTCTCCTCTTTATCTTTCAACAGGTTTTATCATAGAGGAGGGATTCCCCGTATCGGACCTGAAATCCATTGTCTCATCCATGTCCAACGCTGCTGCAACTGCCGGCGTAAGGATAGTTACCGGGGATACGAAGGTCGTGAACAAGGGAAAGGGTGACGGGATATTCATCAACACATCGGGCATCGGGATCGTGTTTAACGGTCTGGACATTTCTTCTTCCCGGATACGGAAGGGCGACAAGGTCTTGATAAGCGGTGAAATCGGCAATCACGGGGTTGCTATAATCGCGGAGCGGAACGGGATATCCTTCGATCCTCCTGTGGTGAGCGATACCAGGCCACTGAACAGCCTTGTAAGAGCAATGATTGAGATCACCAAGGAGATTCATTTTATGAGAGACCCCACGCGGGGCGGCCTCGCGACAACCCTGAAGGAGGCGGCAAAGGAATCAGCGACTTGTATAAGGATAAAAGAGGGATCCCTGCCGATTCCTCAACAGGTGAAAGGCGCATGCGACCTCCTCGGCTTTGATCCCCTCTATGTTGCAAACGAAGGCATACTTCTGGCGATAGTTGCTTCAGCGGCGGCGGAACCGCTGATTTCCGTGATGAGGAAACATCCCTATGGAACCAATGCGCAGATCATCGGAGAGGTTCAGGATTCCCCGGGAGGGACTGTTCTTTTGGAAACTGCGATAGGGGGGACGCGGATGGTTGACATGTTACCGGGGGAACAATTGCCGAGGATCTGCTGAGGTTAATCTCTTTTGAAGGTCAACGTCGAGATAACAAGAATGATGACCCCGAGCAAGAGCGCTATCTTTCCCATAATCCTAAATAATAGGCCAGCCAAGAAGAACAGGACAATGATAGTCACCATCCGTTTTCTCTTTCTATTCATGAATACGTTGATGCGGCGATGCCCCGGGATACTCGATGGTACGGATCGCAAAAGTGATCCTGCCAAAAAAAGTAGACAAATAACAAGCGCTGCAGGCAATAGTTTCATTCCCTTAGTGTGAGTTACTGCGACTGAGATGAGGCTTCAGTCGGGGCTTCCATGCTTTAACGGCAGGGCTTGCCGCTAAGGCTGATGCGGCAGCGGAGCCCATCTCCACAGGCGTTTGTTCCATAGAAGCCGGAACCAGTTCGGAATATACCGTCCCCACTGTACTATTCCTGACTGCTTTCATAAGGTGGTCCTCCGCTAACAGCCGGCTCCCGAATACCCACTCTAGCAGACAGCTTATCCACTATCTCCGTGAGCCTGTCATCAAGAAGCCCCGTTAATGTCCTCTTCCCGTAGTTGACACACATAACGAGGTGGAACTGAATAGCATATATCGAATGGCAACCTTTATCCACGTTGTATTGCACGATCTATTGTATGCAGAATAACCTGTCGTGAGCAAGTGCTAAATGTACGGCAGGCAATGCATTCCTCACCTTTCACGCAGGCTTGACGGAAGATGTTACAGTGAGCCTTGGAAAATCGCAACGGTCATTCATCGAGACTGGTGTGCAATCCAGGGATTATCCCGCGAAATAATCCCCACGAAATTTTCAATGGCGAACGACCTCATTCCCGGGAGAGAGTATAATCCAGTTGACTCATAGGAAAATGTTACCGAAGGATCGTTGACTCAACGTGAGTTGTTATAACAGAGCTGAAAGATCTTTTTCAGTTGACCTTCCATTGCCTTTCTCAGCTGAAAG
>JBEKCV010000019.1:0-60902 GCA_050014695.1 Thermodesulfovibrionales bacterium | reverse complement strand
GTGTAGGAAAGATCAGGGATCCCCGCAACCCATGCCACCGCCTCAGTGTGAATAGGATGGGTAGCGAATAAGACGGCCCCTAGAAAGGGCGGTGACAGCAATGACCCGACAAATCCTTTCTCCTTTAACCGGGAAGCATTTGATGAAGCTCTGAGAAGTCTCGATGCAAGAACAAAAACCAGGATGGAGACACCCGCATGGAAAAGGATGTTCACCAGGTGGAAACCCCAGGGTCTTAAACCGAAGACGTAATAATTGAGCATAAAGATAAGATGCATGAATGGTCTGTAGTAGTTTGAGATTGCAGTCTCTCCCTGGAAGCTCCACACACTTTTGGAAAATATGTCCGGTATATACTGCACATCTCTGATCCAGTGGTTTTTCAAAACCTGGTCTGTATCGTCGTAGGCGAAGTCATTAGAAAGGGCGTTAAAATATACTGCGAAACAGACAAGGAATATAATAAGGATAAGGAGCGCAGGAATCCTTTTCCTCATCGGATCCGACAATACCGTGTTTCCTTTTGGCTCAAACGAGTTCATGCAAGTATCGACCCCCACCTCATTGCTTCGCCCATTATTGTTGACACTTTAAGAATTACCATAATGTTCACTATGTTAACAAATCTTTTTATGTTGTTACCGGAAGGTTATAGGATGGAGATCTTGCATATTTCCGAACGTCATTTATCTCTATTGAGGGTGAAGGCATTGCCGTTCACTCTAGGGAGGACTGGAAGACTTCGCGGCAAAGAGTCCTGGCAATCTTACGAAGTAGAAGAGGAAATAAACCGCTATCAAAACTTGAAATAGGTTTCGCTTTCGCGAGGAAGAAGCCGGAAAACTGATCGACCCCTAAGAACAAAAGGAGCCCCCTTGAAGATGGCGGTGGATTTGTGGATTGACCATAAGAGCCATTATCGTGGCTGTTACTGACAAAGGGGAAGAGAAACGATAGTCTCTATAATTGCATCCTCTGCCTCGGGGAGAGTTTCATGTCCCTGAGTGCCTGGAGCCGATCAGCTCTAAAGTTCGCAATGATGGTTGAGAGGCCCTCCCTCCGATCCTCGACTCGGCGTGTTGATGACTCGTGCTCGGAGGCCGTCTAGCCTTTCGGGTGGCGATTAAGCCGAGATGTGAAGACAGATTTTTGATTTTCGTCCGATCACAAAAGGCTACCCCTCCAACGATGCTGTAAGAAATGCGATACTGCATGAAAATGCCCTCAAATATGCCATCCGGCTAGCCTTTATAATTGGCAACGCCTTCCACTTCGCTGTCTATATGTAGTTGAAGAATATTGTCAGATCATGCCCCGTTCTGAGAACTCGCGACTATTGAGACTACCCTTTTGAGCAGTTAGTCTCTCCGGCTATGTTCTCTCGCAAGATAACTTCCTGTGAGTCGCACGGAGGAGGTATGGAAACGGATCATTTGTTTTTCATGGCGATTCTATTTTTATACACAAGGTGTTAGACTATTACCATAGGAGGCAGGCACTTCATGGCAGTATTCAGACTTTTCCTCGGAATCGCTCTGATAGTTATGGGGGGTAGACTTTTCTGGCTTTTTCTTGGCGGTGTCGGTTTCGTCTTTGCCTTTGATTTTGCTGCGCGGACGATCCATAGCCAGCCGCACAGCGTCTTACTCATTATTGCCCTGTTTGCCGGTGCATTAGGTGCGATGGTAGCTATCTTCCTTCAAAAATTCGCTGTGCTGGCCGGAGGTTTTTTCTCAGGAGGTTACCTTCTCATCGAACTGCTGAAGGCATTCGGCGTAGGAATCGGCGATTACCATTGGCTCCTCTTTATTGCTGGAGGTCTGGCCGGAGCTGTCCTTATGAGCGTTGTTTTTAGGTGGTCTCTGATTATCATCTCTTCCCTCATGGGGTCTATTCTCATTCTCCGGGCTTTCCATTTCGGGCATCAGTTGTCGGAGATGGTCTTCATTTGCCTTGGAATATTGGGTATAATTATTCAGTCCAGACTGATGAGGCAATAATCTTCTCCACAGTGATACCCCGATAGGCATTGAATCAACTTCAGTAGAATAGAGAGCAGACTTGCTCGATTCTGTTTCGGAGTCTTTGTCAGGAAACTTAGAGCTTCAGGTCACCCTTTGCACCTCCCTCAAGCTACGATGATAAACTTCCGAACTCCCATGATCGGACTGGCAGAGGCGGGTCAACAATCCAGGCAACTACAACGCAGACGGGAGCATCAAGAAAAGGAAACGGCTGGTCTGGAAGCACTCCAAAGCGTACGATGAGACCAGAAGCCGGATCAGGGAACTGCACCGGCTTGTTCGGGAGATACGGAAAACAGTCCTCGACGAATTGTCCACTCTCATTGTGGCCTTAGGGAGCAGCTTCAAGACCGAAGACGTAACGTATCGATCGTGGCAGAAGAATTATGGCAAGTCAGCAGGTGGCTTTGCCCCCTCACAGTTCATCAAAACCGTATATTCCAAGGCTGAGAGAGCCGGGAGTGAGACGACAAACCTACCTGTAAAGCATGCCTCGTCCCAGCTGTGTATCTGCGGCACAAAGCGCAAGAAAGAGCTTTCTCAGAGAGTGCATGAGTGCGCATGCGGCTGCAGGACGCAGCGGGACGTGCTATCAGCTTATCTCGGGTTGCACTGCAACCCGAACCCTGGTGAGTGGGAGAGCGCAGCTGCTCGAGAAAACCACGAAGCAGATAGACAACTGCTGACCGCAGGTCACTGGATATACAAGGAACAAGCAGCGAGTAGGCAGGGCTTCGGCTTTGCGTTGCTTCTGGATAAGGGGAGCCGGAGCTGTTCTTGGGGAAAAGAGGAACGACATCCGAGTAAGGGCCACAGGGGGCTCATAGTCCGGAAGGACTTGAAGTCCCTTGTGGAGCAGCTCGGTCCAGGCAGGAACTAGCTTGGTAGGTAATTCATTTTCCCTGTTTTGGTTTTCCTCACGAATCCCCCCGATTTATCCGTGGGGAGTATGTCAACAGCAGAAATATATGTCGCCGGCAGAGAAGGTTATCGTACGTTGCAAAAGCAATCAGTGAAACTTTGTCGACCTTGCTCAGAGATTTTGGCCTCTTTCCGGATCGACGCGGTCCTTGCATCTTATCGAGCGCAAAGTCCGCATTTCAACTACTGGGGTTCCTGCGTCGCCGTTAAAGAGGCCCTGGATGCAAAGATTCTGACCGCCGCACGGCGGTGACTCGGCAACATGAATACAAGGAGAACAGGGAACTTTTCTATAATAGATCTCTGAGCTGACTTGCGGACTATTTCCGAGACGAGTCATCGGGTCCGTAGGTCCCCAAAAGGAGACTGTCTTTTTCCCCAATAATCTGGCGTAGTGCAGCAATGCCGAATCTATTCCCCAGAACTCGTCGGAGGAATTTATGTACGCGATCGACTGGGCGAGAGTTAAGAGACCGCACAGATTTTTGAAAGATGCCACAGGAAAGTGAGTGGCAACTTTCTCAATTATGTCCTGAGCCAGTCTGTAATCGCACTTGGCCCCAAGGAATGCGAACTCCTCGCACGTTATGCCCTGCCCGAGAAAAAAAGACAGCCATTGGTCGGCAGTAAGCATCCTCTCAGCGCCCATCTCGGAACAGGCATGCCCGATCGCAATGCGTTTGTTACGTCCCTTCTTTTCCTCGGATGCCAGTCCCCGTATGAATTCTTCAGCGCGCACCTCGAAAGGCACTATAGGAGCATCCAGAAGCTGGGCAACTTGTTCGTAAAAGTAGTGCACGCTCGCAAAGCGATTAAAGAAAACCAAATGCGTGTGCAAGCCTTTTCTCCAAAAGGCGCTTTCCAGATAAAAGCCTATCCTGTTTCTCGCAGCCGTAAGCACACTGAATACAGTTGTAAGTCTGCTGTAGACTTCAAAATCCAAGACCGTGTCAACCCTGAAGCAGCGCCATAAAGCCCTCAGCCCGGACAGAAACAATCTATACATTTTCCGATCGTCCACACATATGACCTCGTCAAAGACCCCTAAGCTTTCGCCGAATTGAGCCACAGAACGAGTCGTCAGGAGCAACAGCCTGCTATTGTGGTAACGACGTTTAATAGAAAGAAGTGCCGGGAAAGCGAGCACCAGGCTTCCGCCCCCCTGCATCTTTATGACCAATATATCTCCCTTAACAATCGGTGAATGATCGCGCCTCAGCAAAAACCCGAGAGCCACAACGGGCAACCGCACTAACACAAGCAAGATCATGCCCAAGAACAGATCAATACGCTGCTTAGTTTGTATCGTCATGCACCACTTCTGAAGAGTAATCCCATCTCGCCGATGTTGACTCGGAAACGGAGATTCAGAAAAGACAGACTCCTCCACTTCTCCGGCAGACCGCCTTTCCTCCCACTCTTGTGCATCAGGTGTGCTATGATGGTCATGACAGAGATATACTTGACAGGTCTGAATTTCGTCACCAAATGAAAATTCCTCCGCGCCATGAAATCGACAAGGCCTCTTTTCGTCCAATGGAAAGTATGATCTGCAAGTTTATGCGGCCAGATCCTTCCGAGAAGCCTTTCGGAGATACTTTCTGCCGCAGGAGCAACGAGCAGTAACCGCGAACGCTCAGAGGAATTTGTTGAGAGCCACTCCATAAAGGTGTCAGGACACGTCAGATGCTCGAAGCTGTCCTGAAAGAGCCATAGATCAATTTTTGCAGAAAGCGCTGGGGGCAGAGCGTGCGCCAGAAACAAATTGGCCCCGCTGATACCGATACGGCCGGCATGCTCAATGTTTTCCGCTATGGTTTCTATGCCGAAGACCTCTCGTGAATCATCATACAGGAACTTCAGGCAGTGCGCACCGCCGAAACCTACCTCGCAAACCGTCAAAGGTGAAAGATCAATGCCCAATTCTGAAAGCCAGGATTTCAGTGTCCGCACCTTGTTCGCGCCAATCGCCGGATCATAATGTGATCGCAGTTTTGGATAAGACGCGTCATAGCGACCTTCTGAACCCAGTGCATCGAGATCCCAAAATGATCCGCATACGCTGCATTTTGCTTTGTACCTTTGAGAACAACGCGGCGGCAATTCATGGCCGCAACGCAACGTCGGGACTTTGCTTCGGCGATGCCTGTTCAAGACCCTCTTTACTAACATAAAAATCCCAGCTTTTTTATTATATAATACGGTCCTTGAAAGATACAGCAGGAAAATGCCTTCATGCCGACTCGTCAGCAACTCTGTGCAACACCCACCTGACGATAATCACCGTGGGCTCCCTGCGCGTCGTCGAATTTATGACTCAGAGCACTCAGTACGCCGGGATCCAGAAAAGAGTTAGTCCTAACATTCTGCGCCATACTTGTGCGGTTCTCAGCCTTGAGACTGGCACCAACAGAGAGGCGCTCACAAAAAGTCATGGGCAACGAGGACAGTTGGACGACTCACAAATATCTCGATTGCATCGAGGAAGGGAACAGCCGTCGAGGCCTCGGACCGCAAGCCCGGCGCAAAAACGCCGCAAAAACCAATAAAAAAAAATAGACATTGAATTAACTAAGGCAGGTGCATCTTAATAACTATCGAACGATTAGAGATGAACTTTCAGCTTCCCCATCTGACGGTCGCTGCTTCGAATCCCGTCGTCCCCTCCATGAAAAGACCGTGCGACACCATTCATCCGCATCTATCACTTCCCGCCCGGGAAACCCGCGATGTTTTCACGAAGGCCTCCCGGTAAATTATTCATCTCGATCGTCCCACAGCCCCTTTATTAAGGCGAGCGCTTTCCTTTCATTCGCAGTGGCAATCCACTTTTGGGGCATTGCGGCCTATTGCACTTTCACTGCTTTATGGTATTTTATATCTTATGCTCGAAGCGACACCTCTGATGAAACAATACATGAGTATCAAAGAGAGGCACAGTGAAGCAATCCTGCTGTTCCGCCTCGGCGATTTTTATGAGATGTTTGGCGAAGACGCCAAGATCGCGTCAAAGATCCTCCAGATAGCCCTTACCACGCGGGACAAAACGAAAGAAGATCCCGTCCCCATGTGTGGCATTCCGTATTTCGCTGCCGAATCGTATATCTCGAGGCTCATCAAGGCCGGTTACAAGGTAGCGGTATGCGAACAGATGGAGGACGCGAAAGAGGCAAAAGGCATCGTTCAGCGGGAGGTGGTGAGGGTAATAACGCCCGGAACCCACACGCCGGAGAACCCGAAGGAAAATAATTACATCTTCTGTCTGTTTCCTGATGGGAGAAAACACGGCATCGCGCTCGCGGACATCTCGACCGGGGAATTCTCCGTTTACGAGACCGAACAGCCCGTGGAAGACGAATTAAGCAGGTTTGAGCCAAAGGAACTCTTGTATCCCGGGAGCTTGAAAGACAACCTCCACTACGCCGAGATCCTCCAAAATTATTATGCCTCTCCCGTCGAAGACTGGTCTTTCGACTTCTCAGAAGCGTATCGGGTTGTTCTAAAACACTTCCGGGTCTCCTCCCTCGAGAGTTACGGATGCGAAGGCATGACGGCCGCTATTTCCGCGGCGGGGGCTCTGATAAGTTATGTCGAGAAGACCCTGAAAGAATCCGTTCGCTTCAAGAAGATCTCCCCCCTCATACAGAGCTCATTTATGTTCCTCGATGCCGCAACGCAGAGGAACCTCGAGCTTAGCCGCAACCTGAGGGGGGGAACGGAAGGGACTCTCCTTTCGGTGATGGACGAAACACTTACCCCCATGGGCGGCCGCTATCTCAGGAACGCCATTCTCAGACCCCTCATCGATCTGACGGAGATACAGAACCGGCAGGGTGCTGTTGAGTCCCTTGTAGACGACTATGAGATTATCGAAACGCTCCGTAATAGCCTGAGAAGGATCCAGGACTTAGAGAGGCTGGCATCGCGGGTAAGCACCGGGACAGCAAACCCGAGAGACCTCGTCGCCATCAAGAACTCCATAGCTTATCTTCCCGCGATAAAAAGCGCCCTTCACGCATCACAAAACCACTATCTCAAGACAGTCAGTGAAGAAATAGGCGATCTTTCTTCCCTGAAAGCGGTGATCGACAGCGGCATCGTAGAGAGTCCCCCCCTCAGTGCCAGGGACGGAGGTGTCATCAGGGATGGATATAACACGGAGGTGGACAACCTCCGGAAGCTATCAACAAGTGGAAAGGATTTTATCGCAGAACTCGAAGCAAAGGAGAGGCAGAAAACCGGCATAGCATCCCTCAAGGTGCGCTACAATAAGATCTACGGCTATTACATAGAGATAACAAAGGCAAACCTCGATCTCGTGCCTGACTATTATATACGGAAGCAGACCCTTGTCAACGGAGAACGGTTCATAACACCCGAACTCAAGGAATACGAAGCAAACATTATCGGCTCAGAGGAATATCTGAAGAATCTCGAACAGGGTCTCTTTCAGACGATCCTCGGAAAGGTCCAGACCGATAACCAGAGGCTTACGGTCTCAGCTCACGCCATTGCAAAGACAGATTTTCTCGCGTCCCTCGCGATCCTTGCACGACGACATGCATACGTGAAGCCGACCGTCGACGACAGCACGGCCATCGAAATCACAGAAGGCAGGCATCCGGTGTTAGAACGGCTCATCCCGGAACAATTCATACCAAACAATGCTTCTGTCAGTGGTGAAAACGACCGGCTCCTGATAATCACCGGCCCCAACATGGCGGGGAAATCAACCTTCATGAGGCAGACCGCGATCATAGTCTTGATGGCTCAGGTGGGAAGCTTTGTCCCTGCAGCGGAAGCGAGGATCGGGCTTGCTGACAGAATCTTCACACGGATAGGTGCATCGGACTTCATATCAAAAGGCCAGAGTACGTTCATGGTCGAGATGATAGAGGCAGCGAACATTCTCAACAACGCAACCGCGAGGAGTCTCATCATCCTGGACGAGATTGGCAGGGGCACCAGCACTTTCGACGGCATCAGTATCGCATGGGCGGTTGCCGAATATATCCTCAACAAGGTTCAGGCCAGGACGCTCTTTGCCACCCACTACAATGAGCTTACGGAACTGAGTATGACCCTGGACGGGGTAAAAAACTTCAACGTTTCGGTAAAAGAATGGGGCGATGATATTATATTCCTGAGAAAGATCATGCCTGGACCCGCTGATAAGAGTTACGGGATTCAGGTCGCCCGACTCGCCGGTCTGCCGGAAGAGGTGATTGATCGGGCGAAGGAGGTCCTCGCATCCTTTGAAAGCAATGAGATTACGAAGACAGGCAAGACTCGCTTTGTGCTGAGGGATTTCTCGAGAGGGAGTGGTCAAATGGATCTTTTTGAATCGGCGGAAAATCCCTTGCTGGCGGAACTGCTGCACATTGATGTCTCAAAGTTGACTCCCAAAGCAGCGCTTGCAAAATTGAAAGAACTCAGGGAAAAGGCCGAATCTTTTCCCCCGCAATGACCTTGACAAAGGGTAAAAGCCTATGATAGAAAGTCACACGCAACCATATACCAAAGGAGGGTAGCATGAATCCGGAGAGTCTCAAATATCACAAAGAACACGCCTGGGTGAAGGCAAGCGGCAAGAAAGCGACCATCGGCATAACCGAGCACGCACAGGAAGCCCTTGGAGACATCGTGTTCATCGATCTTCCCGAAGTCGAAACAACCGTGGAAGCAAACAGCGAACTCTCAGAGATAGAATCCACGAAGGCCACCTCATCCGTCATATCACCGGTGAGCGGGACGGTAATCGAAGTCAACGAGGACTTATCGGAATCTCCCGAGATAATCAATGAGGAACCGTACGGCAAAGGCTGGATAGCTATCATCGAGATGGATGACCCATCAGAACTGGACGACCTCATGGATTCCTCGGAGTATGGGAGATACTTAGAAGAAGAGGCAAAATGAGAATCGCGATTCTCGGTGGAGGGCCCGGTGGTTACGTTGCGGCTCTCAAGGCCGCCCGACTGGGAGCCCAGGTCACGGTTATCGAAAAGGATGAAGTCGGCGGGACCTGCCTGAACTGGGGCTGCATCCCGACCAAGACATTGATTGCCTCAGCGGAGATCTTTCACAAGGCAAAAAATCTTGCGGATTACGGAATCGTCTTGCAGGGCTCCGTCTCGGCCGACATCTCCAAGATCATGGAGAGGAAGAACAGGGTCGTTTCCACCCAGGTGAAGGGAATCAGGGCGCTTTTTAAGAGCTGGGGAGTGAACCTCGTTGAGGGCAAGGGTACCCTCGTAAGTCCTGAAAGCATTGCGCTGGAGAAAAAGGACGGAGCGACTGAGACGCTGGGGGCCGATCGAATTATTATTGCCACTGGTTCACGGCCGGCACATCTGTCCACATTTCCTTTTGACGGCGTTCGGATCCTCTCAAGCGATGACGCAGTGCATATCACCGAGATACCGAAGAGTCTGCTCATTGTCGGAGCGGGGGTCATCGGATCCGAATTTGCATGCCTCTTTTCTGAGCTCGGAACGGCAGTCACGATGGTCGAGATGTTGCCGAGGGCTGTCAGCACAGAGGACATCGAGATATCCGAGCAGCTCGAGCGGGAGTTCAAAAAGAAAAAGATACATCTCCTGACAGGCCTGAGCGTTACCAAAGTTGACACCCTGCCTGGTGGGTTGCGTGCATTCCTCTCAGACGGCAAGGAGATCGAAACCGAGAAGATTCTCGTCTCTATCGGAAGAACACTCAACAGCGACAAGATCGGATTGGAGGCCGTTGGCGTAGAAAAAGGCGGAAAAGGCGAGATCATGGTAAACGGGAAAATGCAGACGAACATCAAAACTATTTATGCCATCGGCGACGTTGTCGGCGGCATGCTCCTTGCCCATAAAGCGTCGAAAGAGGGAAAGGTCGCTGCAGCCAATGCGTGCGGCGGAGAGGCCACAATGGATTATGTGGCAATACCCAATGCCATATTCACATCGCCTGAGATAGCATCCGTGGGACTCAGAGAGCACCAGGCGATTGAGAAGGGAATAAACGTCAAAACGGGCCGTTTTCCGTTCAGGGCCCTCGGGAGGGCCCATGTCATGGGTGAAATCTCAGGGTTCTTCAAAATTATCGCGGATGCGGACACGGACCGGGTCCTCGGCGGGCACATTATCGGGCCTCATGCGTCCGAACTCATCCATGAGGTCACGCTCGCACTCAAAGCAGATCTGAAGATTAAAGACATTGTGGAAACAATCCATGCCCATCCAACCCTGTCAGAGGGTATTCTGGAGGCGTCGGAAGATGTCCACGGGGAGGCCATTCATGCAGCAAAGCAATAATCAGGGGGACGTTCAGGCATGCCCGTAAAAAACCGCGAAGACAACTGGGTCACTCTTTCGAAGATAAAAAACATGGAGGTATTTTCTGAACTCGACGTCCTGCTCCGTGCGTTAGACCGGTTCTTCACCATCGAAGACCTCCCCTTTTCTAAAGAGGATATTTCTAATAGGAATTTTTTTGATGAGCTCGCAACGGCTAAAGATGCGATTCTGCGAATACTCGGGCTTCTTGATGTCATCATACCGGAGAGCAAGCGAAATGTTTACTGGTTCCAGAAATTTGCGCTCGCAAAGTACCTGAACGATGAAAAGAGAGATGCGTTTCGGGAGGAGCTCTATAAACAGGACTTTCCGGAAAAAAGCCTTCTCCTGCTCTATGACTCCTTCGTAAACCTCAAAGGAATCATCATGGATATCCTCAAAACGGAATACATCCCCTATCTCACTTTTACCAGCATCGGCCAGATGATCGGCAAGGACCTCAGGGAAAATAGCTACTTTAATCCCTTCAAAAAAGATCTCAACCCTGAGTTCGATGTCATAGAGAACCGTGAGATCTCACGGATAGTGAAGAGCATCAAAGAAAGGGAAACAAAAAAATATATCTCGGTGATCCTCCTGTATCTCTTCAAGTTCCTGAGATATCTCCGGTTTGCCGACATCTCATCCAAGTATGGTTCTTACAACGCCGCTCTCCTTGTCGTCCTGCTGCTCCGTTCCGAGATTGCCTTGTTCAAGACCCGTCTCGAGCAGATTTCCCAGAACCTTCTCGGTGATGGGTTGCAAACCCTTGTAAAATCACTCTCCTATCAGTTTTCTATTGAGTCAAAGAGGGTTTTCGAGCAGGAACTGAAAAAAACATTCATCAGTAAACCCTCCCAGTATCCTCAGGGAAGAATAGAAAACAGTCACGGAATCCTCAAGAACCTCACTGAGCAGAGCATCATCCAGATCGTGCAGTTTTTCAAGCCCGAGATCAGCGGCAATGAGGTCTTCGAAAGTTTCCTTACGAGGCTCGAACAGTCCCTTCGGCTGCGGGAAGATCTGCTCGTCCTCGAAAAATTACTGATCTTCATGGAGGAGCAAACATCGGATGCGGATCGGTTACGGGCATTTGCAGTCATGAGAAACTTTATGCTCTACTTCCAGAGTTTCACATCGAGACTCCTCAGGTATGACGATTATGAGGAATTCAGTTCATTCTTCGATAGGGTCCACACCTTCACTCCCGACGATATGCACGGCAAGAATCTCACGAAGCTCATGGACCGGGTAAAACAGTTCAGGATATTCATCGAAACCTGTCTGCGGCAACTGTCCCACAGGTCGGAGTTGATTGACAGGCCCGCGGACATGGACCGGGTCGAGGCCAGTATGAAACAATATATCCACTGATGAATCATGAAGGATAGAACCGCCCTATTCGTTGAGGTGCATACCGCCTTCACTCCTCATCCTTTATCCTGGATGATAATTGTTCGCACATTTTTATGGAAATTACAGGAGTAAAGGAGGATTCCGCAAAATATAATCGCCTGATGGAAATAGAGAAAGAACTCTCAACCGCCGCTCTGTACAAAGGAAGAGGTGCATTGTATAATGTAAGAGCATGACATACCAGAACCTTCTCAGGAGGCAGGTTGCATCGGAGATCAAGAAGAGGAATCTCATCGTCTCTACGATCATACTCCTCAGCTTCTTCTATCTCGGCGTTACGTTCCTGTTCGGCAACACCGGATTCCTCCGGTACCTCGAATTGAAAGAGAAAAAAGTCCAGATCCAGCACGAGATACAAGACATCGAAGCGAAAAAAGCCCGGTTAAAATCCGATGTGAAACTCCTGAAGGAAAACCCCTTCTATCTCGAAAAATACGCGCGTGAGGATTTTGGTATGGCCAAGCCAGAAGAATATATCTTTAAGTATGACCGATAGCCCCCTTTACATTGCGTTCCTCTGGCACATGCATCAGCCATACTACCGGGACCCCTTCACGGGGATATACCGTCTTCCCTGGGTGAGGCTGCACGGAACAAAGGATTACCTGGACATGGCTGCCGTGCTCGGAGACTATCCCGAGATAAAACAGACATTCAACCTCGTCCCTTCCCTGATAGAGCAAATCCTCGATTATACCGACAATAAGGCAACAGACGTGTTCCTTGACGCAACGCGGAAGAGGGTATCCGAGCTCACTGACGCCGATAAGATATTCATCCTCGGCAACTTCTTCCTTGCTAATTGGGACACCATGATCAAACCGTTTCCGCGATACTTTGAGTTGCTCGTCAAAAGAGGGCTCAGGGTTTCGAGAAGCGATCTGGATCGCACGATAAAGTATTTCTCAAAGAATGACTTCTTGGACCTGCAGGTCCTGTTTAATCTTTCCTGGATAGATCCCATGTTCAAGAATCGTGATGCCTTCCTCTCGCATCTCGTCACAAAAGGAAAGGACTATACCGAGGACGAGAAAGATCTCCTCATGGAAAAACAGGCTGCAATCCTGAGGGAGATCATCCCCACCTATAAGGCATTGTCGGACAGAGGTCAGATAGAGGTATCCACGACACCGTTCTATCACCCAATCCTTCCCCTCTTGTGGGATACGGATATAGCCCGGATGCCCGTCCCCGATATTCATCTGCCGAAAAGAAGATTCTCTCACCCCGAGGATGCCCGGCACCAGATACGAACGGCAC
The DNA here is from genome assembly GCA_050014695.1 of Thermodesulfovibrionales bacterium. Lineage (GTDB taxonomy): Bacteria > Nitrospirota > Thermodesulfovibrionia > Thermodesulfovibrionales > UBA9159 > UBA9159. Next base: position 47,959 of record JBEKCV010000019.1, on the reverse strand, counting down.
TTGCCTATTTTGAGCAGATCTTCGGATTTAGACCATCGGGCATGTGGCCCTCCGAGGGCTCAGTGAGCGAGGATGTCGTGAAGGCGATACGCGCTGAGGGTATACAGTGGATCGCCACTGATGAAGATATCCTTTCCCGCTCCCTCGGCGAGGGTTTACGTGGCCCATCCGGGAGTGTTCTGAATCCGTCGGTTCTGTATTCAGTGTATGAGTTTTCAGGGCTCTCAATGATCTTCAGAGACCACAAGGTCTCGGACCTTCTTGGCTTCGTTTACTCAGGGTGGGACCCCAGGAGCGCCGCATCAGATCTCATTGCCAAGCTCGACGAAATACGGGGGTCCCTGACAACGATGGAACCCCATATCGTGCCGATAATCCTCGACGGAGAGAACGCATGGGAATATTATCAAAACGATGGCCACGATTTTTTCCGCTACCTCTATGAAGATCTCTCAAGAACCGAGCGATTTAAGACAACAACGGTTTCCGATTTTCTAAAAACACAGCAGCGCAGGAAGAGACTTGAACATCTCGCTGCCGGCTCATGGATTTATGCGAACTTCAACGTCTGGATCGGCCATGAAGAGGACAACACATCGTGGGACTACCTGACGGAGACGCGGGAGTACCTTGAAACGTTTCAGAAAACGCATCCTGGAAAAAACCTCGACTCGGCATGGAAGTCATTATATGTTGCGGAGGGGAGCGACTGGAACTGGTGGTACGGAGATGACCATGCGACGGACCTGGCGGAAGATTTCGACGAACTGTACCGGTTAAACCTCATGAAGGTGTATAAGGAGACAGGCACTGATATCCCTCCCCAGCTCTTTATTCCCGTACTCAGGGGGGACAGGGCCGCCACTTCGGCAGTCGAAATCCGCGGCTTTATCAACCCCAAGATAGACGGGATCATGACAAGTTACTTTGAATGGCATCTGGGGGCATACATCGACGTCGGAAAGTCCGGCGGGAGTATGCACATCACCGAAAGCCTCATCTCCCGAGTATATTACGGGTTCAATCAGGATACCCTCTTCATCCGGGTCGACCCCAAGGGGTCCTTTGATCATCTTTTTGAAGGGCTGGAACTTTCGATACAAGCGATCAAGCCGTTTCCCTTCAAGGTAAGCGTCTCTTTAAAAAACGTTCTACGGGCAAGGCTCCTGAGCAAAAAAGACCATGACTGGGTGGAGGTGAAAGAGATGCCTGATGCTGCCGTCGGCGATATTTTTGAATGTGCCATCCCCTTCCACGATATAAAGGCAGAGCCGTGTGATGAGTTGAATATCTTTATTTCCTTGCTACGGGGGGACGAAGAGATCGAGAGATGTCCCTGGAGGGGCTATATCACCATAGCAGTGCCGACTCCTGACTTTGATGCGATGATGTGGTATTGAGTGCGGCATCCAGTGAAACGGCATGCGTACTGTTTTAAAAACGTGCCACTTTCATCATCATGACCAGGCTTCGCGCTTATCCCCTTCCCTTCTTTTGAAACTGATCTCGTGGATAGGCGTTGAGAAGCGGTTTTCACTCCCTCCGCAGGGCTGCCTTCTTCTGGACAGCATCGGGAGCGGCCTCGGCTCATCTTACTCCGGAGCAGAGCTTCGGGGACGACTCAGCGATTCAAGAGCGAAAGGGGCTAGACGAGTCCAACCCGATCAATTCCACATGATGGGAATAGCAAATTTTATTCGATTTCGTTATCATCATAGTATCTTGTAGTTGTACCTTCGTCAGGAGGTCTCATGGTTCTCGGCGTCAACATTGACCACATCGCAACGATCAGGGAAGCGAGAAAAGGAAGGGAGCCCGACCCTCTCATGGCTGCAACCCTTGCAATCTTGGGTGGCGCGAACGGGATCACCGCACATCTCAGGGAGGACAGAAGGCATATCAACGACAGGGACCTCAGGGCATTGAGGGAAATGGTGCCTATTGAGCTTAACCTCGAAATGGCTGCGACCGAGGAGATGCTTGGGATCGCACGTTCTTTAAAACCAGACATGGTCACGCTGGTTCCGGAAAAACGACAGGAACTCACGACAGAGGGCGGGCTTAATCTTGTCTCACAGAAAGGCCATATAGCAGAAGCAATCCGGAAAATCCAGCAGGCCGGTATTCCGGTGAGTTTGTTCATCAACCCTTCAATCATGGACGTCGACATATCCAAGGCAATCGGCGCCGATATGGTTGAGATCCATACGGGGCATTTTGCGAATGCGGATGTCAAAAAGCGGCCGGATGAACTCATGAAAATAACTGACGCCGCCAAGATGGCGCATCGGAGTGAACTCATGGTGAATGCGGGACACGGCCTCAATTATGTTAATGTGAAGACTATAGCCGCCATTGGTGGAATCAGGGGCCTCTATATCGGACACAGTATTATTTCCAGGGCTGTTCTCGTCGGCATGGAGCGGGCAGTGAGGGAGATGAAAGAATTAATAGCGTCGTCGAAGAAGCTTTTAGAGTGACTCTATCCGAACAAAAGGCAGAGCTTCTGAATAATGACGGCACCGATATCTGTGTATGACAGATCGTCATCGATTTAACATCACGGCCTTCGCTCAAATCTGCCGCAAGGTTTTATTCACTCCTTTCAAAAGGCGTCATGGCAGCATGCTTCACTTGCCTGCATTGTTGCGCGGCTTGCCATCAAACGGCAGCTATCAACGGACGACCACATCGCCATGATTTACGGAATTGGCATAGACATTATAAAAGTCGCGAGGATACGAGAGATCGTGGAGAAATGGGGAGAGAGGTTCCTCCGTAGGGTATTCACCGATCACGAGATAAGCTACTGCTATGGGAAAAGAAGCCCTTATCTTTCTTTGTCGGTAAGATTCGCTGCCAAGGAAGCGTGTATCAAGGCGATAGGATCGAGGCTCGCCGTCTCTTTAAAAGATATCGAAGTGGTGAACGACATATCCGGCAAACCGGCCATAACAACGTATGGCACCGTTGCGACATTTTTTAGGGAGAATTCACTTCAAGCGGCTCATCTGAGTTTGAGCCATGAAAAGGATTATGGTGTTGCATGTGTCGTAATCGAATCTGAATAGCATATATGATTCCCGTCCTCAAGAGGGATCAGGGCAGGATAATGGCTGTACACACTTTTGTGCATAGTTGGAATAGCAAGGCTCAGATGATATTCTTATGAGGGATGAAGGCGACCATACATAATTCCATGGTTGTCGTTATTTATCGACAGATGGGTAAGATCGCTCTGTCAAAAACATAGGAGACCGACTTCTTCCCGTGAAGAGCAGAGGGGTGCCCGCCGGCCAGGAGGATTTATGGAATATAAAGAAATAGAAGTAGGACCGCAGAAGCATATCGTCCTTGTCGCGCATGATCATAAAAAGCGTGATCTTTTGGAGCGGATTTCATGATTTCATCGTCATTGATGACCGAAGAGTACCAACGCAAAGTGCCCGATTATGAAGCGTACAGACAAAGACTGCAAGGAAAAGAACAGAACGGATAGCTTCGCACGGGGTCGGCGAAAATTTCCAATTGCTTTCTGTAACATTTAAGTTTACAATTTGCAGATATGCATCTCGGTCAGAGATGCGGATACGGAGTGATGACACAGCGTTAGGAATTATATGCCCCTCGTTCTCATCATAGATGATTCACCACACGTGCGCAAGCTAATCCGAGACATTCTGGAAGCCGAGGACTATATGGTACTAGAAGCAGAAGATGGATTGAAGGGCATGCAGTTGGTTACCACGCAAGCAGTCGATTGTATACTGCTGGATCTCATACTGCCTGACATCGACGGCTTAAAAATTCTCAAGACTTTCCACCACCAGGGGAACAAAATCCCTGTTATCATCGTCACTACTCATATCCGAGAAACAATACAGAAACACTGCTTGGCACTCGGTGCAGCTGCTTTTATCAGTAAGACCTCCATACGAAGGGAACTGCTTCAAACGGTGACAAGAGTTCTCGGTCTGGGAAAGAACGCTTCTTAGAAAACTGCGCAAGAAACGCACGGTGACGTTAACTGTCTTTATGCGTTATCACTATCCCGCTCACCTCGCCACGCTCCACCATCTCCATAAGCCTGATACATCCCTTGCGCTTGTAGGTAAGCCCTCTGCCCACACGTCCTCTATCTTCTCGGCAACTGCCTTGTCGGTAGCAATACAGAACTGCTCTACCGCTCTTTTCTGAGAAGCGAGATCGCCCTTCTGCCCGCTGCTGGATACCCTGCAATACCTGATAATTATTTGCTCAACAGCTTTTTGCCCTATCACCTGCAGGTACTGCTCATGGTTATAATACCGCCGATTTGTGGCAGTCCGGTACGCTCTTCGTATCCCTTTCCAGTCCCACTTCTGCAGCGTAACCACTGCCTTGCCTAGTAACTTTTCCAAACTCTTTTGGTGAATATGTATCTTTCATGATAGTATTGTATCATTAGGGATTATAAATATAAATAATTATTAACTACTCCAACTCTCGGACGCACGCTGCGTGGCAATCTTCTGTGAATATCACTTTCCGCCGTTCACTTTGTCTATCGCCTCTTTTGCAGCAATCGTCTGAGCCTCTTTCTTGCTCCTTCCCGTCCCCTTCCCAAACGGTTTGCCGCCAATAAAGACTTCAACGGTAAAGGTCTTGCGGTGCTCGTCTCCCTCCTGGCCTATGAGCCGGTACTCGGGTAAAACACCAAAAAGCGTCTGGCTTTTTTCTTGGAGTCCTGTCTTGTAATCGTGGTACTGACCGGACGAGATCACGGACGGTATTCGATCCTGAAAAAGCTTGAGGATCACTCTCCGCGCGTGCTCAAATCCGCCATCAAGATAAATAGCCCCCAAAACGGCCTCCAAGGTATCTGCAAGAATGGATTTCCTTCGTCTTCCCCCAGTATCTTCCTCCCCTTTCCCTAAGCGTAAGTAGTCACCGAGGGATATCTCGGCCGCGATCTCCGACAAAAGAGAACCTTTTACAAGGTAGGATTTCATCTTTGCCATCAGTGATTCGGTAAATCCTTCATCGTACTGAAAGAGATACTCGACAACAGCAAGTGCGAGGACGGAATCACCGAGGAACTCGAGTCTTTCATTGTACGCCAACGCTCTCTGAGGGTTCTCATGATGAAAGGATTTGTGGGTCAAGGCATCGAGGAGCAGCCCCTTGTTCGTAAAGGAGTACCCTAACGATTTCTCAAGATTCTCTGAATTTTTTGAATAGGAGACATGCATTCGTCCCACCAAAGCCAAAGGAATTCGATAATGCATACTCAACCGTTCTCTGTTTCGCCTTCCAGGGGACATAATCAAGGTCACATTCGGGATCCGGCTTTTCAAGGTTTATCGTCGGAGGGACCGTATCGGTATGGATACTCAGGATACTTATGACTGCCTCCACACCACCTGCGGCGCCGAGCAAATGTCCGGTCATGGACTTTGTCGAACTGACGCAGAGTTTGTATGCATGCCCTCCGAATATTTTCTTGATTGCTGCTGTTTCCAGTTCGTCGCCGTATTTTGTTGATGTCCCGTGGGCATTGATGTAGTCAACAACATCCGGCGAAACCTCCGCGTCCTTCAAGGCAAGTGACATACACGCTGCCGCTCCTTCTCCGCCCGGAGCCGGTGACGTAATATGATAGGCATCGCTCGTCATACCGTAGCCGACTACCTCCGCATAGATTTTCGCATTCCTCTTGTTTGCGAAATCAAGGGCTTCGAGGATAACAACCCCCGCCCCCTCCCCCATGACAAACCCGTCCCTGTCGGCGTCAAAGGGCCTGCTGGCTCGCTCGGGTTCGCCGTTCCGTGTGGATAGTGCCTTCATGACAGCAAACCCCCCGACTGCCATGGGGGTTATGACGGACTCTGTCCCGCCGGCAATCATCGCATCGGCGTCCCCTCGTTGGATAATCCTGCATGCATCTCCTATGGCGTTAGTCCCGGTAGCGCAAGCGGCACTCACGGCAGTGTTCGGACCCCTTGCGCCAAATTGGATGGAGACACGGCCTGACGCAAGGTTAATGATCAGCATAGGGATAAAAAATGGCGATATCCGCCGGTAACCCTTTTCAAGATAGATCTTATGGTAATGCTCGATCGCGGGAAGGCCCCCCATGCCCGAGCCTATGATCACCCCAACCCTCTCGGCGTTCTCCCCGGTTATCGCGAGACCCGCTTGCTCCATTGCCATGGTGGCAGCCGCTACCGCAAAGTGAATAAAACGATCCATCTTCTTTATTTCCTTCGGCTCAATATAAAGGGCTGGATCAAAACCCTTCACCTCTCCTGCGATATGCACGGGGAGGTCTGAAGAATCAAAAGTCCTGATAATTCCTATTCCCGACGTACCTTCCAGCAGCGCCTCCCATGAAGCCTTCACCCCTATCCCCACAGGGGTCACAAGTCCCATGCCGGTTACGACAACTCTTCGTTTTTCCATTTCCTCTAAGGTCTTAGCCCTGTTTTTTCTTTATGTATTCTATCGCGTCCTTGACCTTCGTGATCTTCTCGGCGTCCTCATCCGGGATCTCGATGTTGAAGGCCTCTTCAAATGCCATGACCAGCTCCACTGTATCCAGAGAATCTGCTCCAAGGTCCTCTACAAATGATGCTTCAGGCGTTACCTCTGAGCGGTTTACTCCGAGCTGCTTCGCTATGATTTCCTTAACCTTTTCGTCCACCATCATGACACCTCCATTGTAAATTTATTTAACCCTTGAATCCTAAAAGAACCATGCCGCCTGAACCGCGTCATTACAGGTCGACCGCTATTACATGTACATACCGCCATTTACATGCATCACCTGACCCGTAATATATCCGGAATCAGGCAAAGCGAAGAACAGAACAGCATGTGCAACGTCATCTATAGTTCCAAACCGAGCCATCGGGATCGCCTTTTTCATTTCCTCCTTCACATTTTCAGTGAGGGCATCGGTCATTGCAGTCGTTATAAAGCCTGGAGCTACCGCATTACAGGTTATCCCCCTGCTCGCGTATTCCTTTGCAATGGTCTTTGTCAACCCCACAATGCCTGCCTTTGATGCACTGTAGTTGGCTTGTCCCGGGTTGCCCATAAAGGCCACCACAGAAGCGATGTTGATGATCCTTCCGACCCGCTGCTTTGCCATTATCTTCACCGCCTCTTTTGAACAGAGGAACACACCCTTCAGATTGACTGCTATCACAGCATCCCACTCGTCTTCCTTCATCCTGAGCAGAAGGTTGTCCCGTGTTATACCGGCATTGTTTACGAGGATATCCAGTCTCCCGAACGTCTTCACGATTTCCTCAAACGCTTTTATCACCTCCTCTGACTTTGAAACATCAATGCTGACAGCCATGGTCTTCCCTCCGAGCCCGGCAAGCTCAGCAGAGGTGCGCCGCGCGTCGTCAAGATTAACGTCGGCGATCACCACATCCGCCCCCCTCCGGGCAAGCCCCTCTGCTATTGCTTTTCCAATACCTCTCGCACTTCCTGTTACAAGGGCAACCTGACTTTTGAATTCCATTTTTTCCCTCCCGAAAAAGACGGCATAATTGTAACAGAGATATCTTTCTCTTTTCCAGTCTTTTTAATGGATCTGCTTTTCTTGATAGAACCCGGATGTGACAGCGTCGAAGAAACAGAACAACTTTCGCCATACGGTCGGAGTGTTCTCAGATTCGTGTTTTCGCTGGCAAGGCGAAATGCTTGGGCCTTTTTTCTCATGGTCAATGTCTTTCGCCACGATGTTGCCGCTTGTCCTGGTTTTCTCAGTCTCCAAGAAAATTTGCAATAATGGTCTGATTTTTAGTTATAATACCACCGAAAAAAAATGCACTCCTCCGGGCAGCCATTCAGCCTTGAGCTCAAAGGCTCGAGGTTTTCTGGCAGCTCTGACAAAAAGGGGCTGGAAAAAGTTTCGTGAAACATACGATCTACCTTATTGACGTGACCAATAGAGACGGGGTTCAGACGTCGAGGATCCTGCTGCCGAAACTCTCCAAAACGATGCTCAACATGTATCTTGATGAAATGGGGGTCTATCAGACCGAGATTGGGTTTCCAACGTTACGGCACGAGATGAATTATATCAACGCCAACCTTGAACTCGCAAAGGCGGGTGCGATAAAGAGGATTCACCTCGAGGGCTGGTGCAGGGCCATCCCTGATGACATCGAACTTACGTTCAAGAACTGCCCTGAGATCAAGCATCTAAATATATCCATGTCAACCTCCGAGACCATGCTCCAGGGAAAATTTCAGGGGAGGAAGACCTGGAAGGACCTTATCGGTTCGCTCGTCAAATCGGTGAAGCTTGCAAAGGAACTCGGGGCGGAGACCGTTGGAATTAATGCCGAGGACGCCTCACGGACTGAGCTCGACAAGCTCATAGAGTTCACCCTCCTAGGAAAAGAGGCCGGTGCAACTCGTTTCAGATATTGTGATACCCTTGGTGTGGACGACCCCATCACGATATACGAAAGGATAAAAGCTTTGACGCTTGCAACCAAATTTCCCATCGAGATGCATTGCCACAACGATCTCGGAATGGCCGAGGCGGTATCGGTTGCCGGTGCTCAGGGAGCGATAGAGGGAGGAGCAGACGCCTATATCAATACAACCATAAACGGCTATGGCGAGCGTGCGGGGAACTGTGATCTCGTATCGACAATCCTTGCGTTGAAGTTCTCACTCGGTCTGAAGAACAAGATCCCCCTCGACACACATGTTGACCTGAAAAAGTCTTGGAAGATTGCAAAATATGCGTCCTATGCCTTCAACCTTCCCATCCCGATCAAACAGCCAGGGGTCGGTGCAAACGCCTTTGCCCATGAGTCAGGCATTCACGCAGATGGTGCTCTCAAGAACAGGCGTAACTACGAACTGTATGATCCCGAGGATGTGGGGAGGGGAGAACCGGAACTGCTCGAAACGGGCCGAATCATAACAACCGGAGAATACGGCGGTATCAAGGGCTTCAGACATGTGTACAATAAGCTCGGCATTCATTTCCACGATGACAATGAGGCGCGGAAGATCCTGGAACTGGTTCAATATGCGAACCTGCACACCCAGAAACCGTTAACTGACGATGAACTCAAATTTATTGCGAACTACCCGAACATCGTGAGAAAAATTCTCACGGTGGCACTATCATAGCGTTCCGTGGCAGGGATACCCGGAACCGTCAGGGTCATTCGTGCCCCTGTCAGGAAATCGATCTAATCATTCAGATGGAAACCGCCGGATCGTTGCAAAAGGACTTCAAGACAATAGCTGTGGATAAAGGCTTCTTGCAAAATTACCGGAACAACAGAGACCAAGGAGAAATACCGTGCCGGGAAGAATCAGTGGCCCAGGATGGTGGAGCTCTTTTTCTCCATGATCCCGTGTCCGCTACCGCTTGCCCCGCATTGATTTCCTGCGACAATCGCTATGTGGCTTGATTTTCTCTTCATAGCTGTTTTTATCCTCTGCACCTCATTCTTCGCTGCTGCGGAAATAGCAGTAGTCACGACCAGGCGGACGCGCATCAAGCAACTCGTGGACGAAGGATCGAAGAATGCTCAAGCCTTAAATAAACTCAGGGAATCACCGGGCAGGTTTCTTGCGACCATTCAGATCGGCGTCACCCTGTGTGGCGCCCTTGCGTCGGCCATTGGCGGAACAATTGCAGTGGAAGTCATAAAGCCCGTACTGAAGAGCATCCCCATATCACTCTTCGCTGCTTCCAGTGAGTTGCTCTCCATAGGAATAGTCGTTGTGGTGATCACCTACTTCTCCCTTGTATTCGGAGAGCTCATCCCAAAATCCCTGGCACTCTCTAATCCGGAGGCTATAGCCCTTCTTACCGCTCCGGCAATCGACAGGTTTTCTCGAATGGCCTCGATAGTTGTCCGGATCTTGACGGCGAGTACTAACCTCTTATTGAAACCTTTCGGGCGGAAGGCATTCACCGAGAGGGGCTACATTACCGAAGAAGAGTTGAAGCTCCTAATCGAAGAAGGCCGAGAACAGGGTGTCTTTGAGCCCGAAGAGAAGGAACTCATCCATAGCGTGTTCGAGTTCACCGATACCTTTGTGAAAGAAGTCATGATTCCCGCTCCCCAGATGGTCACGATAGGGCTTCATATGCCAATCGATGAGGTCAAGACCATCATCTCTGAAGAGAAATTCTCCCGCTATCCGGTGACCGGAAAGGACATAAATGATATCCGCGGTACTCTCTATGCCAAGGATTTTTTCAATATCCTTTCAAAAACCGCCACCATTGACATTCGGAGGATCATAAAACCCCCGATGTTCGTTCCCGAGACCATGAAGATAAGCATCCTGTTACGGGAGATGCAGAAGAAAAGGGTTCACATGGCCATCGTCATAGATGAATACGGTGCTGTTTCCGGGCTTGTCACCTTGGAGGACCTCCTTGAGGAGATCGTTGGCGAGATCAGGGACGAATACGATACGGAAAGCCCGGTCATTCAGCTCAGCGACGGTTCGATGATCATCGATGCCTCTATTAGTGTCAATGACCTCAAGGAAGATTATGAGACAGCGATACCCGAGTCGCCAGACTATGAGACCCTTGGCGGTTTTATTGTGACCTACTTACAGAGGATACCGCAGACGGGCGACCTCATTGAGATGGAAGGGAAGAGATTGAAAATCGTTGAGATGGTGGGTCAGAGGATCGCGAAGGTGAAACTCGAAAAGCTTCCAGACAAGCCGCCGGAAGAATAGGGATCTTTGCGGAGACTGCCAACTCATGCTCTCGTCCCGTTCGTGCCTTTTCAGTCACTCTTTTGCTCCACGATGCGCTACTCTTTCATCTCCCCCCATTCCTGAGCCTCCGTAAGAAATGATAGAGAAAAGCGATACGTTCTTTTCTTCCGAACGCTCTCTTCCCCCCTGAAGACGCAGCAACAAAACACAGAGAACTTTCTATGCAAAACTAAGCACGTATTTTTATTCAGCGTGCTTTTTGCGGAATTACATATGCTCTTCCCTCAAGCGATTTCTTCCAGTTTGCCGGAAATTCTCAAAATAATCCCGTCAACGTTGCGTTTATTCGTAGACAAGGGTGCTTTGTGAAGGACGATTCAACACGGCTATCTTTTATTATCGTTAGCTGGATACTTGACATCGCCTTTGCTATACTGATAAAAGAAAAGGGAATGTTGCGGCAAACGCTTTATCAAAGCATCGGGAGGAAGATACATGACCGAGCCCATCCATGTGAAGAATATCGGTTTACGGGGTGTAACGGTCGCGGACACGAAAATCAGCTTTATCGACGGTGAGCGGGGGATTCTCATTTACCGCGGCTACCGGATAGAGGAGCTTGCACAGAAATCGTCATTCATTGAAACTGCCTATCTGCTCCTCCATGGAGCATTGCCAAATGAAAAACAGCTTGAGGCGTTCGAGCGGCAGATCGCAGCTGCGCGGTACGTGCCGGACTTCATCTTTGAAAGTTTCAAGCGGTGGCCAGGACCTGCTGAACCGATGGACGTGCTGCAAGCCGCTGTTCCGCTCCTGGCCATGGCTGATCCGGACCTGTCGGTGGAGACAAGGGATGCAAACGTTCTCAAGTCCGTGAGGCTCATAGCGCGTCTCCCCTTGCTCATAGCGGCCTGGCACAGGATACGAAACGGTTTTGAACCTCTCCCTCCGGATGATACCCTGTCACACGCAGGCAATTTTTTATGGCAGCTCACGGGAGTGAAACCCGATGGAGAGGTAGCCCGCGACCTGGACACCTGCATGGTTCTCCACGCTGATCACACGTTCAACGCTTCCACCTTTGCCTGCCGTGAGGTGGTGTCAACGAGAGCACACATGTATGCCGGTATTGCAGCCGGAGTCGGTGCCCTTTCCGGAAGTCTGCACGGTGGTGCTAATGCCAAGGTAATGAAAATGCTCCTTGAGCTGGAATGCGAGAAGGACATTGCGGCATGGGTGAAAAACCAGTTGCAGCAGGGTAATAAGATAATGGGCATGGGCCACGCCGTCTATAAGACCATAGACCCTAGGGCCACATTTCTCAAGGAGATGTCCTACCGGTTAGGCAAAAAGCTTCGTCAGGAGCAGTGGTACGAATTGTCAAGACGGGTAGAAGAAGCAGCGATTGCCGAATTTGAAAAAAGAGGGAAAACGACTATCAAACCAAATGTCGATTTCTATAGTGCGTCTGTCTACCACATGATGGGGATACCAGGAGATCTGATGACACCCGTCTTCGCCACGTCGAGAATGGCCGGCTGGTGTGCCCATATCATCGAAGAAAAATTCGCTGAAGCCCAGGAGAAACCTGCTCTCTATAGGCCAGAAACCGAATATGTGGGTCATTACTGCGGCTCGATCGGTTGCAACTATGAGTCGATCCAGAACAGGCAATAAAAAAGCGACGTCTGTGGGTTTACTCTATCACCGATTTCGTTTATACTATTGAGCCAATGAGAAAAAAGGTGACCATACTCGGCGCCGGGAATGTCGGTGCTTCTGCGGCTCAGTTGATAGCCCACGATGGGATTGCGGATGTTGTCCTTTATGACATCGCCGAGGGTCTCCCCCAGGGAAAAGCGCTTGACCTCGCTGAGGCGTGTCCCCTCTGGAACTCATCGGTCTCGGTAAAAGGGACAAACAGCTATGAGGATACCGCGCATGCCGATATCGTGATTGTCACCGCAGGGTTTCCGAGGAAACCGGGAATGAGCAGGGATGATCTCCTGCATGCAAATACCGAGGTGGTAAAACAAGTCGTTGGAGAGTCGTCGCGGAAATCTCCCCATGCTATCATAATCGTTGTTACAAACCCCATGGACGTCATGGCACAGCTTGCCTGGAAGGTCTCAGGGTTCGACCACCGGAAGGTCATCGGCATGGGTGGTGTCCTCGATTCGACGAGATTCAGGACATTTGTGTCCCTTGAGCTTGGGGTATCAGTCATTGATGTTGAAGCCCTTGTCATGGGGGGCCACGGCGACCAGATGGTTCCCATGCCCCGGTTCACCACGGTGAAAGGCGTTCCCATAACGAAACTCTTGCCCCCGGAAAAGATAACCTCGCTCATTGACAGAACACGGAACGGAGGAGCCGAAATCGTTTCACTCCTTAAAGCGGGGAGCGCCTACTACGCACCTGCGGCCGCCACATACCAGATGATTCGAACGATACTCTTTGATGAAAGACGAATCCTGCCCTGTGCCGCATATCTCACCGGGCAATACGGTGTGCAGAACACCTACGTCGGAGTGCCGGCTGTACTCGGAAAAGACGGCGTCGAGCGGGTGATAGAACTGGAACTGAACAATGAAGAAAAAAAGGATTTCGATAAATCTCTTGCGGCGGTCAAGACTCTCTTAGAAAAGATTGCCATTTGAATTATTGCGGAGGATATCATGGAAAGAACGCTCTCCATTGTTAAACCCGATGGCGTGAAAAAAAATGTTGTCGGGGCTGTGATTTCGCGGTTTGAGAGAGAGGGCCTCAAGATATCTGCGCTGAAGATGCTGCTCCTCTCAAAGGAAGAGGCACGGAAATTCTACGTGGTTCATAAAGAACGTCCGTTCTACGAGGATCTAACTGATTTCATGTCCGAAGGGCCCATTGTCGTCATGGTCGTTAGCGGTGAACATGCCATAGCGAAGGTGCGAGAGATCATGGGCGCAACAAATCCTCAGGATGCCGCTCCCGGAACCATCAGGGCCGATTTTGCATCCGATATAGAGCGCAATATTGTCCATGGCTCCGATTCTCAGCAATCCGCAGCGTATGAGATTCCGTTCTTTTTCTCTTCCTTAGAAATCCTATAAGGACACCTGTTATACTGGGTGATGTCTCAGTTGCTCTTCGGCAACAGTTTTTCCGTCCTTTGACACACCGCATTTCTCCTCCTTCTTTCCCACCTACCCTTGTCCCCGGTTGACTTTCACCAGGAAAAAGCAGTATGATCACTTTAGGAGGACACCATGTTTGAGAAGTTCACTGAGAGAGGCAGAAAGGTAATTATCTACGCCCGGGAAGAAGCCGAGAAAAGGCAGAATGATTACCTCGGCACGGAACATCTTCTCTTGGCCCTTCTGAGAGAAGAAGACGGTCTTCCCGTGGCAATACTCAGGAAAATGGGTCTTACGATAGAAGACCTCTTCATGGAAATTGAGAGAAACCTTCCTTCGGGCACGAATATCCTGACCTTTGGAGACATTCCGTTTACCCCACGTGCGAAGAAGGTTCTGGAATTAGCGGTTGAGGAGGCTCGACTCCTCGGGCACAACTATATCAGCAGCGAGCACCTGTTGCTCGGCATCATCCGGGAAGAAGAGGGAATAGGGGGAAAAATCCTGAGAAACTTTGGTGCGAATCTCCTGGGCGCTCGCCAGTTGACCATCAATCTTTCTCTGAGAAACCAGACCCAGGTAAAGGAAAAGAAGAGCTCAACACCCGCCCTTGACGAATTCGGCCGCGATCTGACCCAACTGGCAAAGGCGGGAAAGCTGGATCCCGTAATCGGCAGGGAGGATGAAATCGAGCGCGTCTTACAGATACTGGGAAGAAGGATCAAGAATAATCCTGTCGTCATCGGCGAACCCGGTGTGGGCAAAACAGCAATTGTCGAAGGCCTTGCCCAGAATATCGTATCCGGTGATGTTCCCGACAACCTCTTGGGCAAGCGCATCGTCTCTCTTGATCTCGGCGCGCTCATCGCAGGCACGAAATATAGAGGGCAGTTTGAAGAGAGACTGAAGATCGTTATGAAGGAGATAACACAGTCTGACAACGTGATCCTCTTCGTTGATGAACTACATACCCTTATTGGCGCCGGAGCGGCTGAGGGCTCTGTCGATGCGTCCAGCATGTTAAAGCCCGCACTTTCCCGCGGCGAGATCCAGTGTATCGGCGCGACTACACCGAATGAATATAGAAAGTATATCGAAAAAGACAAGGCAATGGAGAGGAGATTCCAGCCGATCTACATCAACTCGCCCTCTCTCGAAACAACGGTGCACATCCTCAAAGGATTAAAGTCCAGATACGAAACACATCATCGAGTAATGATGAGTGATGAGGCGATTACCAACGCGGTCAATTTATCCGATCGGTATATCACTGACCGATACCTGCCCGATAAGGCAATAGACGTCATTGATGAGACGGGTTCGCGGCTCAAATTGAAACGCTCTACTCCGCCGACTGAACTGAAGGACGCAGAACAAGAACTCGTGCGGATATCGAGGGAAAAAAACCTTTACGTGAAGCTCCATGATATTGACAAGGCATCAATCGTCCGGGGAGAAGAGGAGAGACTGAAGAGACAGTACGACCAGATGCAAAAACGGTGGAAAGAGAACATGAACAAGGAAATACCGATTGTCACGCCTGACGACGTCGCATATACCGTCTCAAAAATGACAGGCGTCCCTTTATTTAAGCTGGAAGAAAAGGAGTCGGAGAAACTGATACGAATGGAAGAGGCGATTCACGAAAGAATCATAGCCCAGGACGAGGCCATCAAGATGATATCCAGGGCGATACGGCGGTCACGGTCAGGCTTAAAAGACAGGAAAAAACCGATCGGGTCTTTCTTCTTCCTGGGCCCGACCGGCGTCGGAAAAACAGAGCTCGCGAAGGCCCTTGCGGAGTTTCTCTTCAATGATGAGAACGCACTCGTTAAGATCGATATGTCAGAGTATATGGAAAGGTTTAATGTCTCGAGGTTGACAGGCGCCCCCCCCGGCTATGTCGGTTACGAAGAGGGCGGTCAGCTTAGCGAGAAGATACGGAAGAGGCCATACTCTGTTGTCCTTTTTGATGAGATCGAAAAGGCACACCCCGACGTCTTTAACATACTTCTCCAGGTGCTTGACGAAGGCGTCCTTACCGACAGCTACGGCAGGAGAGTAGACTTTAAGAATACTGTCATCATTATGACCTCGAATCTCGGCGCCAGGATCATAGAGAAAGCGACGCCCCTCGGCTTTCACAAGGGCACATCGGACGATGTGTACCAAAAGATAAAAGACAACGTTCTCAATGAACTCAAGAAGACCTTTAATCCTGAATTCCTCAACCGGGTGGACGAGATGATCGTCTTCCATCCTCTCGAAAAAGAGCATCTCATGTCCATCCTCGACTTGCTGATCATCGAGTTGAACAAACAGCTTATCGAGCGCGAGCTTTACATAGAATTGGATCTGTCGGTCAAAGAATGGATCATAAGCAAATTCTACCAGCCTTCCTACGGGGCAAGGCCCATGCGGAGAGCAATACAGAAGACGATTGAGGATCCGCTCGCCGAGGACTTGCTCAAAGGCAGGTTTAAAGGTCCTCAGCGGATTAGAGTTATTCTTGAGGTTGATACTCCGGTCTTTATCGGAGCTGAAGATGCGGCCTTACAATTGGTTACCTGACGCACCTCTGTCAGTTTCAATCACCGCAAATCTCGGGACCCTCACCTGTTAGCGCATTGCGTTTCTGAGAAGCGGGAACCGGAGAAAAAAGAAAAGTCTCATGAAAGGGAACTGATGCCTTGAAGGCCAAGGGTATTGTTTTGACACTTCTTCTTCTCTCAGGCCTAGTTGTCCTCTTTTTCGGGATCAGGAAGCAGGAACCACCTCGGTTATTACCAACGGTAGGTCTGGATGCACCGGAAGTGGTTTTGCGTGATGCATCGGGGAAACCCTTTACCCTGGCAGAGCTAAAAGGCTCCGTCGTCTTTATTAACTTCTGGGCATCATGGTGCCAGCCGTGTAAAGATGAAATTCCTTCCCTGCAAAGCTTGTACAATCATTTTAGGGATGAGGGACACTTCCGCATGCTCACCATTCTTTATCGGGATGAGTACCAGAAAGCCATAGCCCTTCTGAGAGAGAACAATTATTCTTTCCCCGTCTTGACAGACGCCGACGGACGCACCGCCTCGTCCTATGGTCTGACGGGCGTCCCCGAGACCTATATCGTGGATAAAAAGGGGATTCTCAGGGAAAAGGTTATCGGTCCTGCTGACTGGTCTTCTCTTCAGGCAATCGGTCTCGTTTCGGACTTGATCAAAGAATAACCTCCGCAATGGGGAAAATCGCCCCTCTCGAAGCCTCCATCCTTTTTGTCGGAATCCTCTTCCGGCAGAAAGAGTGCGTCGCAACTGCGAGGGAACAACTCAAGCAGAAATTCGGAGATATCCTGATGGAGAGTCCTTTTCTCCCCTGGCATTATACTGATTACTATCAGGATGAACTCGGCTGTCCGATCATGCGAACATTCCTCTTTTTCAGGGATGTCATAAATCCGGGGGATCTTGCGGATATTAAATTGACAACACGCGAGATAGAATATCAGCTATCGGAACACGAAAAAAGGACCGTCAATCTTGATCCAGGTTATCTCACCCTTGCCAAGGTTGTCCTTGCATCGACCAAGAACTATTCCCATCGAATATTCATCGGCAAGGGGATCTACGCGGAGGTCACCTTGATATACAAAAAGGGGCAATACCGGCCTCACCTTTTTACCTACATGGATTACGCAAGCGATACCGTCAGGGGAATCTTTGAACAGGCACGGGATTTTCTAAAGCGGCCTAACCTGCCCTGAAGTTCTCCGGCTGTCTGCCGTCACCGCATGCCCCTGTTGCAGAGACATGCGAAAACAGTTTTCCCGGGATAAACCGGGAACGTCTTGAGAGTCCTTTTGATCATCGCCCTTTCCCATTCTGAGCCGGTTTCAGCGAGAATACTGCGGTTTCTGTTTTGACAACACCACTCAGTATTGTTACAATGTCTGGATGCGCAAGGTAGATTCGTGAAACTCCATTTTACGAGAACGAACGGCCCGGCGGATGAGGCTATCGACTGCCTCATGAAGCTTGCTGGTGATATTCATTCCCCTCAACTCGTCCGCGAGATGATCCTGGCCGCGCTGAAGGCTGGGCAGGAGGAAGAGGACAAGGCAGACCTCAAGCTCATGAACACGACGATGAAAGAGATGCGGTTTACCGCAAAAGTATTCGGTCCCTACCATGAAATACGAAAGGTGACCGTCTTTGGTTCTGCCAGGACAATGCCCGGGGAGCAGCTCTATCAGATGGCACGTATCCTGGGCAGAAAGATCGTTGAGGCTGGTTACATGGTGATCACAGGAGGAGGCCCCGGGGTTATGCAGGCGGTGAATGAAGGCGCCGGGTCGGACCACTCCTTTGGGGTAAAGATTCGTCTTCCGTTTGAGCAAAAGCCGAATCCGGTGCTTGAGGGAAATCCCCGCCTCATTATCTACAAGTACTTTTTCAACCGGAAGGTCGCTTTCCTGAAAGAGGCTCACGCTGTCGTTCTTTGTCCCGGGGGATGGGGCACCCTCGATGAGGCGATGGAAACCCTTACGCTTGTTCAGACGGGAAAGCGAGATCCGTTGCCGCTTGTTCTCCTGGACGAGCCAGGTGGCACCTACTGGTCTGAATGTCGCCGATTTTTTCAGGACGAGCTTCTGGCCCGGGGCTTTATCACTGATTCTGATTTTTTCCTCTTTGAGCAGACTAACTCGGTGGAAGAAGCATTAAGGGTGATCAATCAGTTCTATCGTCGTTACCACAGCCTCCGATACGTCGATGGCCGACTGTCACTGCGGCTCACATCACCCTTAGATCAGGAATCGGTAGGAAAGCTCAAGGACCAGTTTTCAGATATCTTAATACCGCAGGGTGATTTTTTCCTATCCGGTCCCTTGCCCGCGGAGGCTGATGAACCTGCCATCGCACATCTTCCGAGGCTCATCATGGATTTCGACCGTAAGAACTTCGGTCAACTGAAAAGACTTATCGACGTTATTAACGGATTCTGATCCTTGTAGCATGCAAAGAGCGCCCGCCCCGTAACCGGTTTTCATAACTTGTCGCAGGCTACCGGAGTCCCAATCTCCGAATGATAATTCCGAGATATCTGTTCACCGGATTGCTTCTCTTCAGGAAAGGAATAAGCGGGCGTTTCCTCGTTCCCAGTTTATTCAACTCATCAGAGATCTGTTGATTTTCTTGACGCCGCAATCCTTCCCGGAAAATTCTTATTGCATCTTCCTTCTTCCGGGCAAGGAGATAGATCTTACCGAGATTGAAATAGTGGGCGGAGTGTTGGGGGTCTCGTGCTATCGCCTTCTCGCACATGGCTACCGCCGTCTGGAACTGGCCCCGTTCTCTTGCAATGCAAAAAGCAAGATAGGTGACATACAAAGGGTTGTCCTCTATCTGAGCCGCTTTCTCGAACGCAGCAAGTGCGGTGAGGGTACTGCCCTCTGCAAGGGCGTCTAACCCTTTGTGAAAGAGTTTTTCAGCGTCGTTCTCTGTCATTCCCCGACAAAAGTATATTGCACTGCCAGCTCCCTGTCAAGGTGCTGCTTTGTGAAAGATGTGGCGCATGGACCTATCGCGCTGCCTTGGCTGTTCATCGAGCCAAACTTTGTGGCCGGTGAGAGCGAAGAAATTGCATTGCTTTTTTTTTGATCGTCCGGTCGCTGATGTCATGAGCAAGCAACCCTATGTCGAGGCAAGACAAGTATTTTGGAAAACGCATCTGAGAACTTAGGCTGCAACGCTCCGGAGCATGGCGGAAGAACTTGCGCAGACTTCACAGTCTTACGCTATCCAGTCGAATATACCATCGGTGGCCGTCGATCGGTAAACCTCACAAGAAAAGAGCTCCAACAGCATTTTGGAAGGTGCGTGAGTGATAAAGTTATTATGGTCAAACATACCGTTTGGAGTTCAGGAACGATATCCTGGAACTCCAAACTGTGTGTGTTCTGTGATATTTTTATTCGAGGATTTCAAGCACGCAGCGTTTGCCTATCTTTGTGCCGGCTGCGCCCAGGATCGTTCTCATTGCACGGGCGGTCTTGCCCTGTTTCCCGATTACCTTTCCAAGATCAGTCGATGCCACCCTCAGCTCAAAAACAGTCGTTTTCTCACCGTCCACTTCCTTGACAGCAACCTCATCAGGTCTGTCAACCAGAGCCTTCGCCATCGATTCGACCAAATTCCTCATCTTCGTCCACCTCCGTACGAGTTCTGAGCCGTCTAAAGACCTGCTCGGTGTAAAAGCTTCTTCGCGATATCCGTAGGCTGCGCACCCTGCTGTAACCAATATTTCGCTCTCTCTAAGTCGATCTTTGTCTCTGATGGACCCTTTTGGGGGTTGTAGGTTCCGAGGATCTCTATAAAAGGTCCATCCCTTCGCGCCCTTGCGTCTGAGACAATCATCCGATAGAATGGCTTCTTGTGGGCTCCTAATCTTGTTAATCTGATCTTAACCAATGATTCACCTCCTTATACTGTTGTTGAAATTTTAATATATTTCTGCATGAAAGTAAAGACGAAGAAACTAAAACGGAAGGATTTTAGGCATGCGCACGCCTTTTTTCCCCTTGAACATCTTCAACATCTTCTTCATCTCAAGATACTGTTTCATAACTCGATTGACATCCGCGACTGTTGTGCCGCTGCCGGTAGCTATCCTCCTTCTTCTGCTTCCGTTGATGACGCCGTGATTCCTTCGTTCTTCCCGCGTCATGGAATTAATAATCGCCTCTATCTTCACAAACTCCCGTTCGTCCACCGAGACATTCTTCACCTTACCGAGTCCTGGAATCATGTTTAAGAGATTCTCCAACGGTCCCATACTGCGGAGCTTTTTCATTTGCTCTTTCAGATCCTCAAAGGTAAACGAATCGCCGAGAATCTTCTCCTGAAGCTTCTCCGCCTCTTTCTGATCATATGCCTTTTCCGCCTGCTCGATGAGGCCCAAGACATCCCCCATCCCGAGGATCCTCGATGCTACCCTGTCTGGATGGAAGACTTCGAGCATTTCAATCTTCTCACCCGTTCCGATGAATTTTATCGGTTTTCCGGTGACGGCCCTGATCGAAAGGGCGGCGCCGCCTCTCGCATCACCGTCCATCTTGGTGAGGATTATCCCGTCAACGCCAATCATGTCGTTAAAATTCTTCGCGCTATGCACTGCGTCCTGCCCGGTCATGGCATCTGTGACAAAGAGCGTTTCCTTGGGAGCCACCTGTGCCTTTATCTCGCCCAGTTCCTTCATGAGACTGTCATCGATATGGAGCCTCCCGGCCGTGTCCAAAATCATCACGTCTCGTGCATCGAGTTTCGCCTTCCGGAGGGCCTCTCCACAGAGCAACACGGGGTTCTTCATGTCATGAGAATAAAAGACGGGTACATCTATTTGTTTGCCCAGCGTTATCAGCTGTTCAATGGCAGCTGGGCGCTGCAGGTCGGCTGCCACCAGCATCGGCCTTCTTCCCTCTCCCTTGAAGAGCTTCGCAAGCTTCGCAGAGGTGGTGGTTTTTCCGGAACCGTGAAGACCGACCATCATGATAATTGTGGGAGGATTAGGGGAAAGATGTATCTTACTGTTTGTGCCCCCCAGGAGGTCACAGAGTTCCGTATGGACTATTTTGACAACCTGCTGGCCGGGGGTAAGGCTCTCGAGGACTTCCTTGCCGACAGCCTTCACTTTAACATTCTGAACAAAGTCCTTCACGACCTTGAAATTTACGTCCGCTTCGAGGAGTGCCAGACGCACCTCTTTCAAGGCTGCCTCGATATCCTCTTCCTTGAGGATACCCCTGCTCCGTAATTTCTTGAATATGGACTCGAGTTTTTCGCTCAGCGCTTCCAGCATCAGAGCAGTCTCTCTATCTCGTTGGAAAGGTTCTCCGATAGCCCGGGAATAAATCCGGTGAATCTCTTCACGACGTTGCCATCCTTATCGATGAGAAAGAGCGCCGGGATGCTGGTCACACCATAAAGCGTGTTCACCTTTCCATCGTCAATGACCACGGGATAGAGCATGGATTGCTCCTTCATGAAAGACCTGACGGTCAAAGATGCGTCGCCATCGCTATCCAAGGATATCCCGAGCACAACGAGCCCCCTGTCCTTATACTTTTTATAGATTGCGTTCAGTTCTGGTATTGATTCCCTACAGGGGGGACACCATGTGGCCCAGAATTCCATGAGCACCACCTTGCCCCTAAGCCTCGAAAGGCTTACCTTGCCACCCTGCACATCTCTGAGGGTAAAATCAGGCGACTTCCCTTCCTGAACACCTGCGCTCTTCTCCTTCGCGCAGGATATAGCAAGGAATACAGCCGTGACCGCACACACTCCCACGAACAGTCTTTTTCCATAGCAGGCAATCATTACGACGCTCCTGGACCGACTAAAGAAAGAATATCTGCGAATCCAGTTACAACGCGAGGAGGGAATCAATCTTTGCCTTCAGCTGCGGCTTGGGAACCGCACCCACAATCTGATCCACTTTCTGGCCGTCTTTGAAGAAGATAATGGTCGGTATCCCCATAATCTTGTATCGACTGGCAATATCCGGGTTCTCATCAGTGTTCACTTTTGCAACCTTCACTCTGCCGGAATATTCCTTTGCAAGTTCTTCCACGGTCGGCGCGATCATCCTGCAGGGACCGCACCACACCGCCCAGAAATCCACCATCACCAGTCCATCGCCAATCTCGCTATCCCATGTTGAACTCGTCACATCAATAATGCCTTCTGCCATAAAGACCTCCTCACGAATATCTTTCAATTATAGGGAGCACCATGCGTTTTTGTCAACGCCAATGTGCACCTTGCCGCCTGTCACCTTCTGTATGTCATGGATTACGAATAGATTCCTTATTTGATTTCTCATATCTGTATGTACTCGAAATTATTATTGACATACCTATCTGCTTTTGGTATCATTGCACTAATGAATACCGCGGGAGGGTTAGGTATGAAACGTTCTCATGAGAAGATCCCAGAATCTCTGCTTGAATTGCACGAATGTCTGCTACTGGCCCAGCTGCGAACTGTTCGACAACTGCGGACGAGCGAGACGAAAGAACGGAAAGCTAAAGCGGAGCACAAAGGTATGTCTAATATTGATATGGCGTTAGACATACTCCGACGCGCCCGGCGTCCTCTGCATGTCTCGGATATCATGTCCCAGGTCAAGACAATATACGGCACAAGCCTTGACCGAGAATCGCTCGTCAGTGCTCTGGTGAAGAAACTGAATCGCCTTGAGGGATTTACCCGAACAGCCCCTAACACTTTTATGATACCGGTGAAGTGAAGAACGCCGGCGCCCGGGGCGGCAACAGATGGCTTTCGAAAGCTGCGCTGGCCCGCTGCTTACCGCTGGATATCGGCCCCCGGGAGCGAGAACGGCGACTGTACCGCTTCTTGAGCAATCCCCGGATGACCCCTGAAGCGATGATCCCGCTGCATGTCGTGTTGGCGTGCGGGCTCGGCCTCTCAACGCGTGCGCCGCTCATTCTCGATCAGACAACAATTAGAGGGATCGAGACGCTCCTTATCGGTCTGGTCTTTTCGGGGCGCGTGCTTCCGGTAGCCTTTTCCTGCTTTACGAATGATCAGATCAGGAAAAGCAGGAATGTTCTGGAGCATGCGTTAATCTTAGCGGTGATGGCGTGTTTTCCCCCGGAGCTGAGACCGGTGCTCGTCATCGATCGCGGCTATGCTCGCATCTCCCTCCTCATCCAATTACGAAGGGCGGGGATTCCTTATGTGATACGTGCGAAATCCAATGTAATGGTCTATCTTTCTGGAAAGCCCAAGGCGCTCGGTCGTCTCCGAGTGAAGCCGGGCAAGATGAAGCGCTACAAGGTGCTTTACCATTCAACCGAGAAAGAGCCACTGGATCTTATCGTCTTTCTCGGAAAGGGATATCAGGAGACATGGTATCTGCTGGTTCCCCGGGATACGCCGATGACCAGCAAGGAGATTGTCGACGTGTATGCGCGCAGGATGTCCATAGAACAGGGCTTCAGGGACTGGAAGACTCATTTGGGAGTGCGTGGTATGGTCTTTAAGGGTGACGACCCTGCGTCTCGCCTTGCGCGCCTGCTTACCGCATTTTCTCTCACGTATCTGCTTTGCCTGGCTCTTGGCGCGTCCAAAGAATCAGAGGCCGTGATGGCCTTTGTCGAAATCCTCCGCCGAACTCCCCGCCATGGTATCACACGCACGCTCTCCTCTCTCTCCATCGGTATCCTTCGATTGTCATTACCGAAGTTTGCCTCCAAGGCTTTCTTGGAGATCTTTACCATCAGTGGATTTATTACTTCTGGAAAGGGCGTTGTTTCGTATTGTCTGTCACCCTGATTTGCCGAATTCGCAATAGCCCACTTTCCAACACTCTTGTTTCCCCTCCTCAATGGGGAAGTGTTTCCTTTTCCTCATGTCGGCAAGGCCAAGGGTGGACCTAAAGCACAAAACTGACAGCCAAAATCACCTCAAGGCAGCTTTTTAATCATGCAATGAAGAAATTTACTCTGCCAGCAGAAAACAAAAAACATTTCCCACAGGCAATGAACTATTCACCCGAATTGAAAGTGACAGGGGGCAAGGGTCTGTCACTTCTTGACGAGCCGATTCTGTGTCTGTTATCATTTAATCAGAAGTGTAATCAGAGGAGGCAACCATGGTCCGTACTCAAATTCAATTGACCGAAGGGCAGGTAAAGACATTGAAAAGATTGGCTCATTCGCGCCATCTTTCTGTAGCCGAGCTGATACGGCAGGCAGTGGAGAGTCTTATCAGATCGAACAGCATTGCAGACATCGATGAGAGACGGAGAAGAGCCCTCAGCATTGTTGGAAAGTTCAGGTCTGGCAAGCGAGACATTTCCAGAGAGCATGACAAATATCTTGCGGAGGATCTTCAAAAATGAAGGTTTTTCTCGACACCTCTGCCTCATTCGCCCTGCTTGACAGAGATGACGCAAACCATCAGAAGGCAAAGGAGCTATGGGCTGGCATGGTTAATTCGCAAGACTGCACCCTCATTACCACAAACTATGTCGTTATAGAAAACTTTGCGCTGCTACAGAACCGTCTCGGGCTTGAGGCGGTGAGGGGATTTCATGATGAGATGCTTCCGTTGATAAACGTTGAATGGATTGATACCGACACCCATAGAGCCGGTGTAAGCGCCTTTCTTGCGGCGTCAAGGCGGAGATTAAGCCTTGTTGACTGCGTAAGCTTCGAGATCATGCGCACCCTGGGCATCAAGACAGCTTTTGCATTCGATCCACATTTCAAGGAACAGGGACTTCAGGTTCTCTGAACAAATTTTATCTATTGAGACAAATTTTTCATTTCTTCTGAAAATCCAGATGTCAGAAAACCCCGGGCTTCTAAGCTCAGGGATGAATGGCTGCCCGGCCTTTAGGCCGACCGTGGCTCATTTGCATCTTCTCTGAAAAAAAAATGCACCTTTTGTGAAAAATTTGCAACTTTTCTGAACAGATTTGCATCTTTTGTGAAAACCCAGACCTCTTTGTGATTTGAAGATAATCCTTGGACAGATTTGAACCAAGCTCTAAAATGATGCGCAATTCAGTTCAGGGCTAAAAATGGGGGGCGTTTCCGAACAACGCTTGCTTTTTTAATCTTCCAGTTTGCGATCTACCTTCCCGACAGCAGAGTCTCGGTGGCCACATCGCAATGAAAAGCCGCGTTATCCGAACCGATGACTGTCACGCCCCTGACTACTCCGGCGATGGCAGAATTCCCGGTAACTGAAACATTGCTTAATGGGGTATAGAGCGCACCACTAAGGTCCGATTGCCCGCTGAGCGTCACTTTCCCCCTTAGGAGTAGGCAATAAAACCCACAGGACTTAGAGATGTACCATCATAGCCATCGCCTACTACAACACCAAAATCATTGATACCAGTAGCAACAGCATCAGTCCAACCAGGGGGAAGCAATTCAGTGTATGTATAATCGGCAGCCCAGGATTGAGAAGATGAGAGATAATATAAGAAAGAAAACCAGTGTTACTATTGGTTTTTTCCATTCAAAACATAAATCAACCTGTTTTTTCTCCCGTCCTGAAATCATCATTCCCTCCTTTGCGTAAAACAAGATTTAATATTTATGAGCTAACACACTTTGGCAACTCAGCCATTTTCTATTCCAAACACTCATCGCTTTTCCGTCCCCTTCTTACGGAGGGCTTGGCGTTATCGAGAAACCAGCACTACGTATCTCTCTTCGTCACATGAAGTTACCCATCCAGTTAGCTCATCTATAAAAAGACTTTTCCCCACCTCAATAGGGAAGTGTTTCCTTTTCCTCATGTCGGCAAGGCCAAGGGCGGACCTAATGCACAAAACTGACAGCCAAAATCACCTCAAGGTAGCTTTTCAATCATGCAATGAAGAAATTTACTCTGCCAGCAGAAACAAAAAACATTTCCCACAGGCAATGAACTATTCACCCGAATTGAAAGTGACGGGGGGCAAGCAATGTGCACTTCTCGAAACAGAGATGCTCCTTCACCCCCTGAGAAAACTATTGAAATGCAAAAAGAAAATCAGGTAATATAGTGCCTGATTTTTTGGAGGTGCTGACATTAGGATACGATATGCAGATGGCAGTGAAGAGGTGATGCCGCTTGCCGAGACGGAGAAAAAACTCAAGAAGCTTAATGCGATCGCCGTCAAAGTCAACGGCGATTTGAAAGATCTCTCGTCATTGAAGGATCTCGGAGCTGACGTCGGCATTGAACCGGTCACTCCTGATTCAGAAGAAGGAAGGGCAATTTATCGCCATAGCGCCTCGCACGTCATGGCGCATGCGGTAAAAGAACTTTTCCCCGACGCAAAACTCGCGATAGGCCCGGCTACGGAAGAGGGATTCTATTACGACTTCGATCTGGAAAAACCGTTGTCACCCGAAGACATGATCAGGATAGAGGCGAAGATGAAAGAGATCATACGAGGCGGACATCCCTTTCGCCGCACGGTCATGAAACGGGATGACGCTGCCGCACTATTTCGGAAGGCAGCAGAGGATTACAAAGTTGAACTGCTGAATGAGATACCGGATAATGCGGTGTCCCTTTACGAGGAAAGCGGTTTCGTGGATCTGTGTCGGGGCCCTCATGTCCCCTCGACGGGAATGATTGGGGCATTCAAGCTCCTCAGTGTCGCGGGGGCTTACTGGCGAGGAAACGAAAAGAATAAAATGCTCCAGCGCATTTACGGGACTGCCTTTTCAAGGGAGAAGGACCTCAAGGAATATCTGGACTTCCTCGAAGAGGTCAAAAAAAGAGACCACAGGAAACTGGGAAAAGATCTCGATCTGTTCAGTATCAGCGATGATATCGGTGCTGGGTTGATACTCTGGCATCCCAATGGAGCGGTCATCAGACGGGCAATAGAGGACTTCTGGAGGGAAGAACACGCAAAGGCGGATTACGGTATCCTCTTTAGCCCTCATATTGCAAAACTGCATCTCTGGCAGAGGAGCGGACACTGGGACTTCTATAGAGAAAACATGTATTCTCCCATGGAAATAGAAGGAACAGATTATGAGTTAAAACCGATGAATTGTCCTTTCCATATCGCTATTTACAAAAGTTCCCTCCGAAGCTATCGGGAGTTTCCCATCAGGTATGCTGAATTAGGGACCGTATACAGGTATGAACGATCGGGAACACTCCATGGACTCTTACGCGTCAGGGGCTTCACGCAGGATGATGCCCATATATTCTGCCGCGAGGACCAGATAGAAAATGAGATATTGAGGGTCCTCGATTTCACTCTGTTCATCCTGAAGACCTTCGGTTTTCATGAATACGATGTTTATCTTTCCACCAGGCCGGAAGGCTCCGTCGGCACCCTGGAGAATTGGGAGCGTTCGACGGAGGCACTGAAACACGCACTCGACGAAAAAGGGCTGTCTTACAGCATTGACCCCGGGGCAGGTGTCTTTTACGGCCCGAAGATCGACATAAAGGTGAAGGATTCCCTCAAGCGTGCCTGGCAGTGCAGTACCATACAGGTGGATTTTAATAACCCTGAGAGATTTGACGTCACCTACAGGGCCAATGACGGCAAGGAGCGAAGACCCATCATGATCCACAGGGCGCTGATGGGATCGCTCGAGAGATTTTTCGGTATCCTCATCGAGCATTACGCGGGCGCTTTTCCGGTATGGCTGTCGCCGGTGCAGGCGGCCGTGATGACCATCGCAGAGAGGCATGCTGAGTTTGCCTCCGGTGTTGCCAGCAGGCTGAAGGCTGAAGGCATACGGACCGAGCTGGATATTGACAATGAGAAGATCGGCCGGAAGATCCGGGAGGCCACTATCAGAAAAATCCCCTATTTGGTTATAATAGGCGACAAAGAAATCTCCGAAGGAAGGCTTTCCGTCAGACGGCGTAACGGAGAAACCCTCGCACCCATGACAGAGAAGGATTTCTTGGAACTCATTCGAGACGATATCAAACTCAGGAGGTGACACTATAAGTAAGGACATCGGAAAGGACATTCGGGTGAACGAAAGAATCCATGCAAGGACAGTGCGGCTCATTGACGCAGACGGTAAGCAGGCGGGTGTGATACCGACAAGAGATGCATTGAGGATGGCTGAGGAACACGAACTCGACCTTGTGGAAGTGGCTCCGAACTCGGATCCCCCGGTGTGCAAGATCATGGATTTTGGCAAGTACAAATACCAACTTGCAAAAAAACATGCCGTCGGAAAAAAGATAGAGGTAAAGGAGGTCAAGTTGAGGCCTCAGATAAATGAGCACGATCTTGAATTGAAGGCAAGGAATATACGGCGGTTCCTCGATGAGGGCAATAAGGCAAAGGTTTCGATGTTCTTCAGGGGAAGGGAAATCATACGCCCCGATCTCGGGATGAAGGTTTTCGAACGGTTGACGCACATACTCATCGGGAAATTCAACGTAGAACAGCAGCCCAGGTTGGAAGGTAAAAATATAACGATGGTAATAGCACCGGGCGGCAAGTGAACGCGGTGTTGAGCGATGCCTTGCAAAAGAGGCCGTATCTACTCAGTGCCGTGAACTGCTTACGATGCAAGAGACAGGAGGTTTCAGATGCCGAAGTTAAAGACACATAGAGGGGCAGCAAAGAGGTTCAAGATTACCGGAACCGGAAAAATTAAGCGCAGCAAAGCCAATAAGAGCCATATCATGACCGGTAAACCCTCAAAGAGGACAAGACACCTGCGGACCGGTACTCTCGTGGCAAAAAGTGACCGGGACAATATCAAGAGATTGTTGCCATATCAGTAATGCCCGCTAAAAGAAAAAAGGAGGAATAGATGCCGAGAGCAAAAGGTGGATTCAAGACAAGGAGAAGAAGGAAAAAGATACTCGAGAGGGCAAAGGGTTACTACAGCGCGAAAAGCCGTCTTTTCCGGATAGCGACAGAGGCGGTCGATAAAGCCTTACAGTATGCCTATAGGGACAGAAGGGTCAAGAAGCGCGAGTTCAGGGCCCTCTGGATCATTCGGATAAATGCGGCTGCGAGGACGCTGGGACTCACGTACAGCCAGCTCATATCGGGTATGAAGAAGGCAGACATCCGGCTTGACAGGAAGTCACTCGCACACATCGCTTACCACGACCCCGAGGCCTTCACCAAAATTACCGAAACGGTAAAACAAAAAATCGCATCGTAAGAACGCTGCGGAGCGGAAGGATGGAGTGCCAGGCTTCTTTCCTTCCGCCTTCAGAGTGGCGAATCGCCTCTTAATCGATGATTGACATAAACGATATCAAAAATACATTTCACCGTGACTTAACCTCAGCTGAGACGGCCGTTGACCTCCAGAACATCCGGGTAAAATACATCGGAAAAAAAGGAATCATCACGGCTAAACTCAAGCTCCTCTCGACGGTCAGCCCCGAAGACAAACCTGCCTACGGAAAACTGATCAACGAACTGAAGACATCTATAGAAGGCGCGATCGACAGAAAAGAATCGCAGATAAGGAATTTCGAGCGTAACAGAAACATCGCTGCTGAGGCCATCGATATTTCCTTGCCGGGTAAATATACGCTGCCGGGGAGGACGCATCCCATAAGTAGCGTTTTAAACGAGATTATCGACATATTCGGAAGCATGGGCTTCGCCATAGAAGTCGGGCCGGAGGTTGAGCTCGATCACTACAACTTTGAGGCACTGAATATACCGAAGGACCATCCCGCCAGAGATATGCAGGATACCTTTTATATCAGCGACGACATCATTCTGAGAACCCACACCTCCCCCGTTCAGGTACGGACCATGGAACGATCAAAACCGCCGCTGAAGTTCATAGCGCCGGGGAAGGTCTACCGCTGCGATGCGGACGTATCCCATACCCCAATGTTCCATCAGGTGGAAGGCTTGATGGTGGATACCGACATATCGTTCAGTGATCTTAAGGGCGTTCTTGAGCTCTTCATTCACCGGATGTTTACTGAGAATATCCCGCTGCGCTTCAGACCGAGTTTTTTCCCCTTCACCGAACCCAGCGCTGAGGTCGATATCGGCTGCATCCTCTGCTCCGGTGCCGGATGCAGGGTGTGCAAGGGCTCGGGGTGGCTCGA
This sequence comes from Thermodesulfovibrionales bacterium, assembly GCA_050014695.1. Classification (GTDB taxonomy): domain Bacteria; phylum Nitrospirota; class Thermodesulfovibrionia; order Thermodesulfovibrionales; family UBA9159; genus UBA9159. The sequence continues at coordinate 17,535 of JBEKCV010000019.1, read as the reverse complement.
GGTGCTTGGTGCCGGCATGGTTCACCCAAGGGTCTTTGAGATGGTGGGCTATGATCCTGAACTCTATACAGGATTTGCATTCGGGATGGGTATTGAGAGGATCACTATGCTTAAGTATTCTGTAGACGATATACGGATGTTCTACGAAAATGATCTCCGCTTCTTGAGGCAGTTTTAGGAAAGATATGCGCGTCCCCTTGGAATGGTTGAAAGAACTGGTTCATTTCCGTCTGGGCTCAGACGAGGTCAGTGCCAGACTGACCATGCTTGGACTCGAGGTTGAAGCTACAGAGGCGATGTACGATGACACAGTCCTGGAGGTGAATGTCACTCCGAACAGGCCCGATTGCCTCAGCATACTGGGTATCGCGCGTGAGATATCAGCCCTGCTGAATGCGCCGTTGAAGTTCCCCCAATACGTGATAAAGGAAGAGACTGACGCATGCTCGGTGTCTGTCGAGATCACCGATAACAATCTCTGCCAGAGATACGCCGGCCGTCATATAAGCGGCATAACGATTGGAGACTCCCCTGGGTGGATGAAGAAAAGGCTGGAGCAGTGCGGCATGCGGCCAATCAATAATGTCGTTGATATAACAAACTACGTTCTCTTGGAGATGGGGCATCCCTTGCATGCCTTTGACATGGACAAACTGAAGGGGAAAAAAATACGGGTTGCTCAGTCTCAATCCGGCAGCAAGATAACGACCCTTGACGGTTTCCAACATGTGCTTCCCTCTGGTGTCCTGCTCATATGGGACGCCGAACGGCCTGTGGCTGTGGCAGGTGTCATGGGCGGATCCGAATCGGAGGTCACCGATGCAACAAAGACTATCTTTCTCGAGAGTGCATACTTTTTGCCGTCCTCCGTACGGAGGACGGCTAAGGCACTCGGACTTAAAACGGAATCGTCCTACAGGTTCGAACGGGGTACCGACATCGAGCACCTCGATAAGGCTCTGGACAGGGCCGCATTGCTCATGTCAGAAATTGCTGGCGGACGGGTCTCGAAGAAAGTTGATCTCTACCCGAGGCCGTTTCAACCCTCGCGCATAGAGGTCAGATACAAAAGGGTGAAGAACATCACCGGGGCATTGATTGCCGATGATGAGATGGTGGACATCGTCAAGCGGCTCGGCATGGAAGCACAGAAGAACTCGACCTCATTCACCGTAACCCCGCCTCCATACAGAACTGATATACAGCGGGAAATCGACATCATTGAGGAAATCGCCCGGTTCCATGGATATGACAGGATACCGCTGACCATTCCCAAGATGCAGATATCAAAAGAATCAAGAGACCGCCGCTACCACATCAAGACAGTCAGGGAATCCTTTAAGAGTGCAGGGTTCACGGAGGCCATCAACTATAGTTTTATGAGCTATCACGTACTCGACATGCTCGGTATCGGAGAAAATGATGGCCGCCGTAATGCCCTTGCCTTGCGGAATCCCATCAATACAGAGGAATCCCACTTGCGGACCATCCTCGTACCCTCTCTCATCCAGAACCTCGTTCGTAATGTGTCCATGGGCATCAGGGATATACGGCTTTTTGAGGTGTCCCGAATATTCCTGGCTCAGGGGCAGACCCTTCCGAAAGAGGAACACCACCTTGGCGCCATCTCTTTTAGAGAGAAGTGGCCGTCCCTTTGGAAGGACGAAACGCCTGATTTTTATCTGGTGAAGGGCGTCATCGAATCACTCATGGATGAGCTCCGGATAGGCGATTACACATTCCGGCCTTCATCGGAGCCTTTTCTCCATCCCGGCAAGTCCTGTGACATTATGGTGTCAGGCGAGAAGACTGGTTTCATCGGGGTCCTTCATCCCGGCATAATCGAAAATCTCTCGATAAAGATAGCACGGCCTGAAATACTGGTGATCGAAATTAACCTCGACAGCTATCTTTCTTTTGTCCCCGCGGAGATGAAGTATATCCCCATACCGAAATATCCGTCTATTGAGAGGGATGTCGCGCTCCTTGTCGACGAATCACTCCCGGCGGTCACAATCGTGGAGCAGATGAGAGCGTACCCCACAGAACTCATAGAGGATGTATCAATATTCGATTTCTACAAGGGCAAAAATATTCCCGAGGGAAAAAAGAGCCTCGCCTTTTCCATTCGTTACAGGGCAAAGGAACGAACACTCACCGATTCAGAGATTGAAGAGCTTCACAGTAAGCTCATCCGCCATATAACCGAGAAGACGGGCGGCGTGGTGAGGGGAGCATAATACGTTTCCTGTGCGGCCCCGGGCAGTATCCGACTGCTGCCAAGCAGATGAAGGATAGCTGCTCCTTTTGTCCCGGCGCAAACACACTCAATAGCTTGCTGAATTAATGATCCTATCGGAAGGCAGTTGCCCTAATGTGTGCGTCGGATACGCTTGCGGATTTCGCACGCTGGCACCAAGTGAGGTCTATGCAGACGTCTCTTGGTGCCAGAGACACCGGACATCACGGCAGTCGGAGTATCCGGACTTTCCTGGCCGCATCTTTCCGGGACGTCGGCGACACCGCTGTGAGCAATTTTAGCGAGCATAGTGCAGCGATTCCAGGAAACACAAATTGCATCCCTTGAACCACAATCAGAGAACTTTTCATAGCCATAAAGGCAAAAAAAGATAGCGATATCAAGATATTTGCATTGAGCACGCAATGTGTTATACTATGGGCATAAGAGCTACGGCCTCTGTAAAAGGGCTGACACATGTGCCTTTTTTCAGATGACGGGGGAGCGGGGGTAAGCCTGAGTCATGTGGGCGTTTGGCCAAGTTCCTAAGGCTATAGATATGTTTTCTGTGGCGCTTTTTTTATCCCACATTGACATTCTCACACCAGTGAACTTCTTGTCGGGTTAAGAGGGCGGGATGAGGTGACATGGTGAATTCTTTAATAACACAGGTAAATAACCCCTTCCGGATTCAAGAACTGGGGAATATCCCCGCACAAAAAAATTCTCAGCCGCCAGAGCCTCCCTTAGAAGGTGAATACATACCGCCAGAAAGCGTTGATTCTCAACCAGCCCATACACTTGACATATTCTTTCGGTTGTTCACTTCAATCGATGACCAGAGAAGTCTTCCGATAGGACAAGACGACAGTGACTTACAGAGTGCATCCAGGTTGTCTGCTTATCAGGAATTTCAGAAATTAATTGTGAAGAACGAAAAGACAACGGGGAATTATATCGACCTGTTTATATGAAGATCTTTGCGTTTGCACGGATCCCTCCGCTTCGTGTAAGACCGTTATATGCCTCACTTCTCCACGGTATGCTTGATGACAGGAACGTTGATAACTCGCTGAAGCCTGACGGGGAGTGAAGATCACCGGCCATTACCCTCAACCGGTATGTGACTTCAGTCGGGGCTTCCATGCCTCAACGACGGAACTCGCCGCTTAAATCCATTTTATTATCGGCTCTTTCTTGGGAGGCCGTTCAGGATACCCTTTTGGATAACCCAGCAGTATGGGACCAAATATTTTTTCGCCCTCTTTTAAGTCGAGGATATGTTTCACTTCAGGGTCATCGGTGACCATCGCCCCGAACCCAACCCAGCAACTTCCCAGCCCTATCGCATGTGCGGCGAGCATCATATTTTCGCAGGCCAGAGGGCATGAATGATCGGCATACCGACCAAAGCCAATAACGAAGACAATAGCGGGAGCGGAATAGTAAACAGGATCAGGCAACTCCTCATAGCGTTTCTTAATGGTCTCATACCTTTCCGGATCAGCGTCTTTTACCATTTCGAGAATCCTCTTTGCATGGGGCAATGCTGCACGAAGGAGTTTTCTCTTTGTCTCCCCATCCTCAACAACAACAAACCTCCAAGGCTGACTGTTCATTGCGGACGGAGCTTCATTGCCAGCCTCTATTATAGTATTGATGAGATCCGGTGAAATAGTGCCGGCCTCATACGATCTCACTGACCGTCTCTTTCTGATTGCTTCAATCACTGCATTCATTGTTTCCCCCCATCCTATGGACCTTGAAAAGTCATCTTTTCAGGTTCCCGTCTTGCCGTCTCTGTGTCTTTAGAATTTCACCTTTTGGCAAAATATCCTTCTTGCCGGCACAGACATCGCAACGATCAGACAACCACTTTATAGCCGGCATCCACAATCGCCTTGTCAATATCCGATTTCTTCACCACGTTTTCATCGAATGCGACCTTGACATTTCCGATCTGCACATCCAGGTTCTGAATCCCGCTAAGCCCCTGCAACGCCTTTTTCACCCTCATCACACAGTGCTGGCAACTCATGCCCTCAACCTTAATTACGCTCTCAGTCATGATCCTCCGGAAACTTTATCTTTTCCTTTCCCCCACAATAAATTGTTCAACCATATCCCGTGCATCTTCGTCAGAGAATTGTTTTATTGGATGCTTCATGAAATATGACGAAGGGGAAATGAGCACACCGCCGACTCTCCTGTCCAAGGCGATCTTCAAACACCGTATCGCATCTATGACCACGCCCGCGCTATTGGGCGAATCCTCCACGGAGAGCCTGAGCTCGACGTTTATCGGAATATTTCCGAACTCCCTTCCTTCCATTCTTAGAAAACAGACCTTGTTGTCGTACAACCAGGGGACATAATCGGATGGACCGATATGGATGTTCTCGTTCTTGAGGGGTTTGTGAAGCTGCGACTGAACAGCCTCTGTCTTAGATATCTTTTTGGATTTGAGCCTGGATTGGTTCAGCATATTGAGGAAGTCTGTATTTCCACCGACATTGAGCTGATAGGTGCTGTCCAACCTTACCCCCCTGTCTTCAAAAAGACGGGTGAGCATCCGGTGGATAATCGTTGCACCTATCTGGCTCTTGATATCGTCTCCGATGACAGGGATCTGCAACTCCTCAAAACGCCGTGCCCAAGCCTTATCGGATGCGATGAATACTGGCACACAGTTGATAAAACCAACCCCAGATTTTAAGCATGCATCAGCATAGAAGGCTGTTGCCCTTTCAGCGCCCACGGGCATGTAGCAGATGAGCATATCTGCCCCGGACCGCTTGAGAACCTGGGCGGCGTTAACGGGTTTCTTATCCGCAACGAGAAATCTCCTCTCCTCCGGATAATCCTTCATGTGCGGAGGCACCCCGTCAAGCACCTCGCCCATCTGCACCTTCACCGGATAGTCGCGAATTTGGGGGTTGAATATCTTCGTGCAATTCGGTTTTGCGAATATCGCATCCTGAAGGGGCCTACTGACCTTCCGTTTATCGATATCAAACGCCGCTACGAAGTCGATGTCAGCGGCATTGTATCCACCGAGCTCGTAGTGCATGAGACCGAGCGCTCTGTCAGGATGCTTGTCACCGAGTTTTTGGTAATAGGCAACTCCCTGGATCAGTGAACTCGCACAATTTCCGACACCTGCAACCGCCACGCGTATCTTCTCCATTTGCCTTCCTTTCAAAACTCAGACCGATTGACAATGACCTCTATCGTGAACACCACGGAGACAACTTTGACAGGCTGCAGGACCCATTACTGTCCGTTGATCTCTATCCGCTTTAGCAATTCTTCCCCCTTTTTAGGAAGAATGATTCGGAGTACACCGTCCTTAAGGGTCGCCTTTACCGACCCTTGATCGACCGAACCGGAGAGAGAGAACGATCGCGAGAACTTTCCATAGGCCCGTTCTATTCTGTGATAGCCCTCCTTCACGGCTCTTCGGAGTTTGCGCTCCCCCTCAATGGTGAGGGTATTATCCCGAACCTTTATATCCATGTCGGACTGTTTTACTTCCGGCAGCTCAGCCTCGACGATGATCTCACTCCCTGTTTCATATATATCGACCACAGGAGACCACAACCCTGACCCAGGCTCTTCCTTGGCCTCGACTCCTCCCATCGCAGTGTCAAAGAGCCTATTGACCCTCTCCTGAATCGACAAAAGATCCCTCAACGTATCCCACCTATTCGTCATAAAGCCTCTCCCGTCGATGCAGCGTCACTATAGAATGTCCCGATTTTATATCTCAATTTGGCCCTTTCTGTCAAGGTTCAGTATGCGAAGCCGGATTATGCCAGGGTCAATGTCTGCGTCTTCAGCGGCTTCGCCATGGTATACCGGAGATGAGCGTCAAGCAGGTTGCTCAGCTCCGACACCAACATTCCTGACGGCATTATCCTGCTCACCTTTCCGATCTCCCACGTTCTCATGACTCCGTATAGCTTTATAACGGCTGGCGAGAGCCGTATGGGTGTATCCGTACCCTGAGCACAGGCTCCACAGATGACGGAGCCGTGCGATATATAGAAGTTATTCCCTGATCCGCTGCAACGCGCACATCCGCTCAGGGCCGGACCGTAACCCGTCATATCAAGAAACCGCACCTTGTAGAAAAGAACAAAACGCTTCAGGAAATCTTTTGTTTTCCCGCGAGTTGCCATGAGCCCTCCGCAGCCTTCCTCAATCCTGTTGAGACTCTCCTTCAGAAGATAAAAAATCCCCTTATTCGGCTCCCGCTCCGGCAAAAGATTCAGGGTAAGTTCCATGATCTCCGCCACCCTGAAAAAAACATCTATATTGCCGCGTATGGACTGAAACGGCCTGACTATGTCAGCCTGTGTCAGGCGGGGCAGGTCGGCGTCTTCCCTTCCCCAGAATGCGACCTTTGCATAGGTGAGCGGTTCGAGACTGCTTCCGAACCTGCTCTTGACTTTCCGTGGGCTCTTTGCAAATGTCTTCAAGAGGCCGTAATCAAGGGAGAGGAAGGTAACGATAAGATCGGCTTCAGCAAACGGAGTGGTCTTTAGGACTATGGCTTCAGTTCTATGAAGCATTACATAACGTTACCGAAATCTTCCGGCTTCAGGTTCTTCAGCCATTCTTCAAGCTCATCGCTGCTCCTCTTTTCGAGGATCCCGTCTTCAACAAAGATGGGCGCGTTACTCCGCAATGCAACAGCGACCGCATCGCTCGGCCGCGAATCAATGGGAACCTCTTTCTTGCCGTCAGCAAGGTAGATGAGGGCATAATAGGTATTGTCAAAGATTTCGGTAACCACGATCTTCGTCACCTTTATCTTCAGGCCGGTAATGATATTCTTGATGAGGTCGTGGGTAAGCGGTCGCGGGGTGGCAACCCTCCCCAATGCAAGAGCAATGGAATCCGCCTCCGGTTTTCCGATCCATATGGGAAGTGTGTCATTGCCGTCAATATCCTTGAGAAGCAATATATACATACTGCTTCGGGGATCGAACAGCAAGCCTTCAACCTTCATCTGAACCAACATCAACGCAAACCCAGTTCCTTCAATATCCGCTCATCACTTCGCCAGTCTTCCTTAACTTTCACCCATAGTTCCATAAAAACCTTTCTCTTCAGAAAGCCCTCAATCTCTGCACGTGCGGCAACGCCTATAGACTTCAACCGCGCCCCACTCTTCCCTATTATAATACCTTTTTGCCCTTGCCTTTCAACATAAATATTCACCGAGAGAGAGACTAAGCTGTCCTCGCGTTCCTCCCATTGCACGATCTCCACTGCAACCGAATGAGGCACCTCATCCTTTGTCGCCTCCATGATCTTCTCCCGTATGATCTCTGAAACCATAAACCGCTCGTGCTGATCCGTAAGCATATCAGCGGGATAATATTGAGGACCATGCGGAAGTTTCTCCTCAACCATCCTGAGGAGCATATTCACATCATCAGCATTGAGAGCAGACAGGGGCACTATGGCCTCAAAGGGATAGAGCTTGCTGTATTCATCGATAACCGGGAGCAGATCTTTTTTCTTTACGAGATCTATCTTGTTTATCACGAGCATGACAGGACAGACCTTCTCCAACTTCCTGAGCAAATTGATGATGAACGAATCGCCCGCACCGGGGGCTTGCGGCTCAACCATGAAGAGTATGATGTCTGCATCGTGAAATGCCTCCCTCGCCTCGCTGGCCATAAATGCACCTAATTGATGTACCGGCTTATGAATACCGGGCGTATCAATAAATACGATCTGGCTTTTTTCAGATGTCCTGATGCCGATAATCCTTTTCCGAGTGGTCTGTGCCTTGGACGTCACAATGGATATCTTTTCGCCGAGGACGCTGTTTAACAGTGTTGACTTCCCCACATTCGGTCTGCCAACGATGGCCACATATCCGGAACAGAAGTTTTCCATCATGAAAGTATTTGGTGGCAGGCATGAAGAGAGCATTTCATACTATCGTCGCTCATACAAGTTTCGACATCGCTTCCCGTATCCGTTCAACACCCTTGCTCAGGTTCTCCATGGATGTGGCATAAGAAAGCCTTATATAGTTGTCATCCCCAAATGCATCTCCGTGAACAAGGGCTACTTTAGCATGGTCAAGAAGATATACGGCCAGATCTGAGGACGAAGATATGGTCCGTCCGTTGATGGCTCTTCCGTACAATCGGGAGGTGTTCGGGAATGAATAAAACGCACCTGTCGGCGTAATGCAGCTCATGCCGGGGATCGAATTCACCGCCGATACCAGAAACTTCCTCCTCGTATCGAATGCAGCACGCATCGTTTCGACAGAACTCTGAGGGCCGGTGAGCGCCTCAACGGCTGCTTTCTGGGCGATGGAGGTCGCATTGGATGTGGACTGGCTCTGTATGTTGGTCATCGCCGTAATAATCTCCTTCGGGCCCGCTGCAAAACCGATCCTCCAGCCTGTCATGGCATAGGCCTTCGAAAGACCGTTTACAACTATCGATCTCTTCTTTATTTCCTTTCCCACCGAGGCGATGCTCACATGTTCAGCACCATCATAGGTAAGCTTTTCGTAGATCTCATCCGAAATAACAAAGAGCTTATGCCGCAGGACAACTTCGGCGATCCGCTCAATGGTTTTTCTGTCATAGGTGATGCCTGTGGGGTTCGACGGTGAATTCAGGATTATAGCCTTCGTTCTTTTCGTGATGTGTGACTCCAGCACATCGGGCTTGAGCATGAATGAATCGCTCTCCTGTGTCTTCACAAACACCGGGGTTGCATCGTTCAGAACGACCTGGTCCGGATAGGAGACCCAAAACGGCGATGGGATAATCACCTCGTCCCCCGGTCCGTAGAGGGCCTGTGCAATGTTATAGAGACTGTGCTTTGCCCCGCACGATACGATGATCTCTTCCCGCGTGAACTCCAGAGCATTGTCCCTTCTGAATTTCTCGATAATCGCATCCTTGAGCGGATCGATGCCCCCGACGGGGGTGTATTTCGTGAAGCCGTCACGTACGGCCTTTATGGCTGCATCCTTGATATTCTCGGGCGTATCAAAATCAGGCTCACCGACACCGAAGTTGATGACATCGGCACCTGCAACCTTCATCGCCTTTGCCTTTGCATCCATCGCCAACGTTGGCGACGGTTTTATATTCAGCGCACGTTTAGAGAGCATGACTGCATCCTCCGTTTTAGTTTTGTTATTGTAAACCATTTACGTCTTTTTAATAAAGCGAGGGTATGACATCCTCCCGTCACCAAACCGCCTAAAGCAGTTATGGAGAACGTTCTTTCGAGCAGCGCTGACCCGCATAAGGCACTCAAGCAGTGCGCTCCCCGGAGAGCAACCGCACGAGGCTAATGAGCGAGGCCAACGCCTATCGCCAGACCCGCGGCAAACACCGAGATCGGCATAATGGACTTCTTGAAAACTTGAATTGCCAAAATGGGATCCCCTCCTCCTTAAAGGTTAACCCCGATTTTTGCGGCCCAGAAAATAGACGGTGGAAGCCCCCAGGGCGCAGAAAAGGCCGCCCGCCTGCAAGGCATGGCCCGAGCCTACCCTTTGAGCGATGACGCCCATCCAAAAGCTTCCGATGGGCATGCTCCCGCCGAAGACCAGGGCCCAAATGCCCATCAGCCTTCCTCGCAGGTGATCAGGGGATTGGGTTTGGATGATGCTATTTCCGATGGAAAAAAATAAGATGATGCCGAACCCGGCGAAGAAAAGCAGGAAGGCCGCGCCGACCGGTTGATGCATGAAACCAAAAAAAATGATGAAAGCTCCATAAATGCCCGTGCCGGTATAAAGCGTTCTAACGCGGACGATACGAGATCCTCGGGCAGCGACGAATAACGCGGCCGTACAAGCGCCGAGGCCATTCAAGGCCAGAAGCCAGCCATAGCCTTGAGCGTCCGTATTCAATTGCGTTACCGCGAAGGCGGATAGCTGGGATTGGTAGGCCCAGCCTCCCAGCCCCATGATGAAAAGCAGGGTTACCGCTTGGGCTATGGTGGAATTCGCTTTTAGATATTTGAATCCTTCTAAAGTATATTTCCAGTCGGCTTTTACCTTTTTAGGCGCGTAGTGCGATGCGGGGAGCTGGATTTTGTGAATCGCGTAAAGAACTGCTAAATAGCTCATGGCATCCAAAAAAAAACACCAGGCAGCCCCGTAGGAAGCCAGTAAAAGACCTCCGATAGCGGGACCGATGACCCGGGTTGAATTCACCATGGCGCTGTTAAGCGCGATGGCGTTCACCAAATCTCTTTTGCCCACCAGTTCCACCATGAGGGTCTGCCGGGACGGCATCTCAAAGGTGATGAATAGCCCCCAAAGGGCGGAAAAGATCATGAGATATGCAATGTGAACGGGACCACGGAACAACATGATGGCCAGAGTCAATGAAGACAGCAGCGAAAACCAACTAGTCAAAGTAAAAATCCTGATTTTAGGAATACGGTCGGCCAGCGAACCGGCATAAACGGCGAAAAGGAAAATGGGAAGGGAATTGAGCATGAAAACAATACCCAGCAAGAATTCCGAATGGGTGAACTGAAAGGAAACCCAGCCCAAGGCGGCGGTGCGGGTCCAAGTGCCAATCAGTGAAACGGTTTGTCCCGAATAAAAATAGCGGTAATTAGGATTGCGTAAGGCGGAAAAAGTTTTATGCCATCCTTTGGAAGGGGGCAGCCCCGCGTTATTTGACTCGGATTGTTGCAATGTTTCTTGGGAGTTCTCTGAACTCAATCATTCCCCCTGCTCCGTAATGAAGGCATCCACCGTGAGGACCGTCGCTTGCGTCGGGAAAATCTTCTCGGTGAGAACGCGGTGAACTTCCTGATCGGCGTCGAAACAGGCGTCCTTGATAACGACGCATCGGAAATCCAGGTCGAATGCCCGCCTGAGTGTGGAAAGAGTAATACCACTCGTCGAAATTCCGAAGAGCACCAGGTTCTCAATGCCACGAGAGCGAAGAATCAAGTGGAGCTGGTTCTCCGAAAATGCACCTATGCGTTGCTTATAGACCACAAGCTCTTCGGGGCGAACGATAGAACTGTGGAATTCGGCGGATGGGGTGCCCTTTACGAAGAGATTGTTTTGCTTCGCCCTCTTAAATGGGGAGTCAGTATCTGGAATTTCAGGATAGCCTGCGGAAAATCCAAGTCCCACATGGATAATTAGAAATTGCTTCTTTCGGGCAAATGCCACGGCTTTGGATGCATTTGGGATGATTGCATCAGAACCGGGGACAAATCCAAAAATCACTTTTTGGAAATCGAGAGTCAGCACAGCTGTTTTTTTCGGATCAAGTTTCATGTGTCTTCCTTTCGTGTTTTTTCGATGACATCGACAATCACCGCGATGCCATCGAGCAATTTTTTCTGGTCACTTCCGGAAAGATTTTTTATGGCGTCCACATATTTCTCTGCCGCCTTCAGGCGAACACGTCCCGTCATGGCGGTGCCCTTCGGAGTCAAGCTCAGTTTTATCCGCCTTCGATCAGTGGGATGAGGATCACGGCGAACAAAATCGAGGCTGATCAGATGATCAACGATTTTGGACATGGCAGGTTGGGCAACCTGCGCGCTTCGGGCCAGTCTGCCGACTTGGTCTTTTCCATACTCAATGGCGAGCAAAATCCGAAGTTGAGTAAAGGTAAGCTCTTTAACTTCCGGATGAGAACGCGCCTTTTCGCTCGCAGGATAGACCTCCTCTTTCAAGGACACGAAGATCGGGCCTGCAATCTCGTAAAGGCTTCGGGCAATATCTAAAGGTTTCTTTTCCATATCTTTTTATATTAGATATCAAAAGATATGTATTTGTCAAAAAAGGTCAAAGGGAGCATGTGGGCGAGTGCCGTACAAAAACCTGTCAGATTGAGATTCTTGGGCCAAGAAACAAGGCTGATAGGGTAAGACTTGCTACCGGGTAAAACTGACTTGATAAACCGTGTGGCCCAACTTGGTGGGTTGGCTTATTTGGTAGAACTCGAAATCAGGCTCTACGCCCATCGAACCCCGGGGCTTGATAAATTCAGACACTGAAACTCACCGGCCGCTGGAGTCGGAATTTTTTAAGCCCCGGCGGGAACTCTTTCGCGGGATCAACCGCGTATTGCGGATTTCATTTGATTCCGGAATCACCGTGACTATATCCGCAGAATACCTTCCTTATAGAGAGAATGTGAGGCGAGCCCTTACCATCCTTGACGCTTCCTGTTTTGCGTGTTACAGTATGCTGACGATTTGAAAGAGAATGCGGAGAGGTTGCGTTGGAATTTCAGCCATGATTTTGAACAGAAGCAGACAAATCATTTTCACCATGCTGTTTCTCATATACTTTATCGTCTATGCGATATCGCCCCTGTCCATTACTTTTGCAGGGAAAAGTGACATTGCGAATTCTTCCGTCGCAGGACGGGCAGCGTCATTTTCGGAGAATATCCATATCTGGTCATGGGAGCTGATCTTCGCAAAGTTTTCCGTGAAAAACGGCAGTTCACATTCTCCATCCACAATTCAAGTCCTCATGAGAAAGGCTCGCGCCATTATTCCTGACAATACCGTCATGAAATCAATACTTTCAGAGAAAAGTGCCTTACTACCTATAAATCTTCTTTCGCTGCCTGTTGATCTCTTATCAGGCGTTACAGTCTCGTTCGACATCGGAAGAAGCCTGGAAGGCTTTTGTTCCCTTTATTCCGGTCTTTCGCCCCCTTTTGTATAACTTTTCTTTTTCGCAGTTCTGAAAATTTGATACAACAAGGAAAAAATCAGAAGTCTTTTCTCAAAGCTCGTTCTTCCAATGCGGACGCTTTGAAGGAATGAGCTCTTAAAATCGTTGCGAGGAGGAAATATGAAACGCATCTTACCATTTTTCTTGGTCATTATCGGAATCACGGGAATTATGATTACGGGTTGCGCACAAAGAAAAGTAGTAGCCCCAGAGACACAACCACAGGCAACACAGCCTCAAAAGGAGGCGGGCGAGTCCAAGCAGTCGCCTGAGAAGATAACGGAGCAAAAGGTCGCAAAAGTCGAATCAAAGGAAGTTCCTGCTCAAGGCGAGGAAGTATCAGGGATGTTTGCTGACGTTCATTTCGACTTCGATAAATATGACATCAAGGATGATGCAAAACCCATACTGAAATCGGTAGCAGATTACCTTATTAAGAATCCGGTGCAGAAGGTGCTCATCGAAGGCCACTGTGACGAGAGAGGGACGTCAGAATACAATCTCGGACTTGGAGACAGGAGAGCCAAAACGACAAAAGATTATCTTATTTCTTTAGGTGTCTCCTCATCTCGAATCGATACGATAAGTTATGGAAAAGAAAAGCCTCTTTGCACCGAACATACGGAAGATTGTTGGGCAAAGAACAGAAGGGCTCATTTTGTCATACTCTCAGGCAAACACTGACATTTCAGACTGAAATGTCTGATTTTCAGGATGGCACTTTTGTCGAGAGGCGAAGGGGTCAGATCATAACGGGCACAGCTGGTGGTCTGACCCGCCACTTGGCAATCTGCACTGCCTTGCGTTTCCCCGAAATGTTTGTTGGTAAAAGCATGTTGCTTAGGATATCGTTAGGAATAGTTATGCCTTTATCCTTCTGCGCTATGCTTCGGGATTGCTCAGTTCATCGGACAGCTTCCGTTAGCATCAAGCTCAGCATTGTTGGGTTTATGTGGATTACAGAGTTCGGTGCCGGAAAACCCGCGTAATTCATCCGTGGGATGAATGGCATGCCGTCACGCTCCTATGCTCTGCCGCTCTAAGTACTTTCTGATGGTTTCCGACGACACCTTGGCGGCGGTGGAGACACCCGGTCCACATCGAGGGCATTCTCGAAGATGGGAATACGTCTGGCGGAGTATGCGGCGGGAAGGGTATCCTTTCAGCCGATGCATACTCCTGTGCGCCGCGAGATTCGGCGGAGTCTTCACAACCGGAGGGACAGATTTCCGCTTTGACAACAGGAGATCTGGAACGGCACTACTTGACGATATCGGATTTGATAATGAATATCATACTAATGCCGGGCGGCTATTTTTCATCTGTTCTTGGATAACATCGGGTCTATCACAGGATTCTGTGATAGAAGGCTTGGAAAGGAGGTTTCCTATGTTTTGTCGGGTGGCCAGTAGGAGATTTCATATATGAGGAAAAGGGTTCTCGAAAGTTCAGTCCTGTTTATCAGTATCAGCAAGTGGGTTTTTCTTGCTTCTGTCGTCGGTATTATTGTCGGCTTTTCAACAGCATTCTTTCTTAAGTTACTCGGGCTTAGTGTGGATTTTGCGAAGGGATACACATATTACTTCATATTGCTTCCCCTTGCAATGTTTTTAAGTGTCGTCATTGTCAAGTATCTTGCTCCTGAAGCTGAAGGCCATGGAACCGAAAAGGTGATCGAAGCCGTACACAAGCGTTCAGGAAAGATAAGCCCTCTCGTGGTTCCTGTAAAACTTCTTGCGACAATCATAACGATTGCTTCTGGAGGGTCTGCCGGGAAAGAAGGCCCCTGTGCCCAGATAGGAGCCGGGCTTTCGTCGTTGATGTCGGATTTGCTCAGATTTGATGATAAGGATCGCAGAAGATTGGTCATATGTGGCATCAGCGCGGGGTTTGCCACCGTTTTCGGTACACCTATAGCAGGCGCGATCTTCGGGGTGGAGGTTTTATTCGTCGGAGGCCTCCTTTATGATGTGCTTCTTCCCTCTTTTGTTGCCGGAATAGTCGGCTACCACGTTTCATCTTCTTTGGGTATTACCTATTTTCACCACTCACTGAATTTTGTGCCTGCCTTCAGCAGCTTCTTCTTCATCAAGGTGTGTTTCGGAGGATTGTTTTTCGGCCTCTGCTCTTTTTTGTTTATCGAATTACTGAATTACCTTAAAGCTATAAGCCATAAAATGAAGATGCCGATGCCTTATAAAGGCATCCTCGGCGGTATCGTCCTCACGGGGTTGGCCTTCCTGGTTTCCGTCCGTTATTTGGGGCTCGGGCTGGAGACGATCGAAACCGCCCTTCTAGGGGGAAAGATTCCCTGGTCGGCCGCCATCATGAAAATGCTTTTTACCGCCATCACGTTGAACTTCGGCGGCAGCGGGGGCATCGTGACCCCCATTTTCTTTATCGGGGCGACGGCAGGCAACATCTTTGGTCGTGCATTAGGACTGGATCCCGCGGTTTTTGCCGCCATCGGCATGGTCAGTCTTTTGGCCGGAGCCGCCAATACCCCCATCTCAGCGAGCATTATGGCGGTGGAGTTCTTCGGGCCCGCAGTCGCTCCCTATGCTGCCGTTGCATGCGTCATCAGTTTCCTGATGACCGGCCACAGGAGTGTGTACCCGAGCCAAGTCCTATCCATGACCAAATCGTCTTCTATCGCTGTCAAGAAAGGACGGGAGATGTCTGACCTGGATGGCGTCGATGTGACGCTAAGGGAAAAAAGCATTACTGGAGGGATAGTAACAGTGTTGAAAAAGATCAAGAAACACAAATCATGATGCTTTCACTGCTTAGATATTATTTCAGGCTGATTGCGGAACAGACATGCCAGACTCCAAGGCAAAGCTAAAAAAACTGGTATTTATCGCCGTGATTCTCGTCATTGTGATCATGATGGCAACTCGAGGATGTCCGAGAGTTCGGAGGAGCGGTCGACGTATAGCATACGACCCCGGATATGGAATGTCATGGATCGGCCTTCATCAGAAAAAGATTTGCGGGAATGCTGTAGGGACAAACATCGTGGGTCTGGGAGGTCTTCCAGGATCCTGTGCAGAATAGTCTATGCTTAATTGATTCCTGTTGGTTTCGTTAGCAGTTGACTTTTCGGTCAATGCGTTTCTTTTTTAATCTCCTTGGGGAAGATTATATCTAGGTCAAGAAAGAGCTTGAGGATAGTGCCCCACGTGCCAAGTTGCCATCCGATCTCTCTCTTTTGATATACCTCAGGTCTTTCTTCCCCCGTTTCCAATCCTCTACCCACTTTATTGATTATCGCATGTACAAGAAGCATCTGTATGGTAACCGCTATAATCCATATGATACAGCCGATGATCATGGTGATCCATGAGAGTTCAGATCTATGAGCAATGAAAGAGTATCCGAGATACACAAAAGCGAGTAAATCTGTCACCGTCATTGCAATGCGGAATGGTGCATAGATGGCTGTTTTTTCGTATGGGCCTTCGGCAAAAAAATCTTTTTCCCATTTGCTTCTGTATTCTTCCCACAATGGAATTCCTGGCAACGTGAGGGCTTCATTCTGTTCTGCAGACCAACGATGACGTTTAAAGTATGCTTCCAATTCGAGACAATACCCTTTTGCCCTGGCTATCCGTATTTCTCCTGACAGAAGCAAATACATAAACCCGCACGAAATGACCCCAAACCCCAAAAGAATAAGGGTGCCGAGAAGAATATGCAGATTGAATATATACACTGTAAATGCCAAAACAACAGTCAGAACGGCCAACCCAAATTTTGTGGCATCGTGTTGAAGCCTGATGCCCTCGATTCCCTCGGATCGAGCATGCTCGCAGGCCTTCACATACAGGGAAAACTCGCTCTCAAAAGCTTTACTCTTATTGGCCTCAATGGCGGATTGCGAATAGATTTGATTGAGGCGTTCCTTTAGCTCCGTAATCTTATTCCTTAATGAAATATTTTCATTCTCAAGCATCCGATTTCACTTCCTTTCAGCCCGAAACGTTTTATATGCCCCGCGACTCCAGAATTAAATTTACACAACCAGGCCAACTAAAAGCAATAACTGGGGGAAAACATCGTTATGACCGCAGAGTCATGCGGAGTCGGCGATTTCACGTGCGCACTGACAAGAACCTTGAAGCCCTTTCACTCTTTTTTGTAATCCAATCCTTCAGGACTGGGTCAATCACTTCGGGCGATACCACTGCCAATCTGCGCTTTGAAGTTCACGACCGGAGGGCGGCGCACCTTGACGGTATGAAGTCGATTAACGACAGGTCAGGTCGGCGGGCGATCGGGTAGTGAACTACCCGCGACTGAGATGAGGCTTCAGTCGGGCCTTCCTTGCTTCAACGACAGAACTTACCGCGTGAGGCTGGTGCGGCAGAGGCCCTTGTCTCCACAGGCGTTTGTTCCCCTTGTCTTCGGGAACCAGTTCGGGCTGTACCGGCGCCCTACTGTTTCAGCATTCGATTCAGCGTACGCTGACACTGCACCAAAAGCCTCTTGCTCGATAGTCCTGGCAGCATTGGTGTCCCTGCATAACTCCAGCCCGCATTGAGGGCACTTATGCACTCTCTCTGAGAGCGTC
>JBEKCV010000018.1:0-65329 GCA_050014695.1 Thermodesulfovibrionales bacterium | reverse complement strand
GCAAGTCGATCAGTGGGAGGGTGGAGTCGGCCCGTCAATACCACGTCGGTCAATCGCAGAGCGAAACTCCCGCTCCCAGGGTCATCTTGTAGTTGATTATGGTTGACTACATCTTGAGAACAGAAAAGATAGCTTAAACGTCTCTTACCGAAAGAAACTATATTCCTACGAGTTATCGGGCTGTTTGACCTGAGCATTTCTCCATGGACGTGGCAGTGACTCCGGATAAAGGTCCTCGATTTGGCGTGTCGGGAAGGCGAAAACCTCACGGAACTGCTGGGAAGCCTCGTAGAAGAGGGATTGCACCATGAGGCATTTTGCCATTGCTTACAGAAGTTGTGATCAGAGCCTGCAGAAAGTTGATAATTATGAAGGAAGAGTCAATTTTCTTGTTCTTTTCACTATACGACATAAGACGCCCTGCGGATAATATTGACTTACGTTGTTTCAATGCTATAAGATTATATAATAAATTCATTTAATATGCTTATGGGCTTTGAGACGGATTGGAGGATGAAAAATGCTAAGTAAAGCTAAGGATAAACAAACAGTATGTCCTTTTACTCTCGAACCCTTGGAACATTGTCCGAATCTAAGAACTGCCAAGAAAAAGAAGATCTGTCCCTTTTCCCTGGAACCTTGTGTGTCTCAGGGAAAGTCAAGCAAAGCCTGCTGAGCGATACCGCAGCATTTCTCCTGTCTTTCCTTTCAAAGGACTATACCTCTGAGTGCTTCAACTAAGCCGTAGGGTGATCGTCGATCGAGGAGTCGCTTCCCCGGGCGGTGCGAGCCGTTCTGGTGAGCGGGGAGGCCGTACTGGTCATCCCCGCCAGATCACAGGTGTCTTTCTATCGTTCCCTTTGCCTCAATCAGTTCGTATGCATATTTCTGCGACTTTCTGCCAAAACAGGTGCCGAGGCTTTCGAAGAGGGCAAGTTCCTGGATGTCCACCTCTCTTCTTTTTATCGCCTCTGATGTTGTCAGATAATAAAGTTTTCTCCCATCCACGTCAACCACGGTGTTGCCCGCTTTTCCTTCCAATAGAAGGAGGACGGCGGCAGCACCAGCCCGATAGCCAAAGTTGACATCATAGGCGGAAGAACCTCCCGATCGCACAAGATGTCCTGGCGTTACTTCCCTTACTTCGGGTATAACATATACACCCGGTGCGAACATCCCGGTCTTTTTCATAAATTCTTCCACATGAGGGTCGTTCTTGAGCCTCTTTTCAAGCTGCTGTCTTACATATTTTCCTGCGCCCGCAAGCTTTTTATGGCCGAACGCATCGACCCCGGCGGAGTCATCATAGAGCATTTCACCATTCGCATTCTTAAGTCCCTCGGCAACAACAATCATATAGGTCCCCGCCTTCACATCGCTTCGCAAAACCCTGTTAAAGTACGTGGACTTCATATGCTCATAGACAACATCAAAGTCGACAGGGATTTCAGGTATCAGGATGCAGTCAGCTTCTCCACCTATTCCCCCGCGCAGGGCTGTATGGCCCACATATCTTCCAAATACCTCAATAACGAGGATCCGGTTATGACTCATCCCCGTGGTCTTTAGCTCTCTCGTAAAAATGGCGATCCTGTTGATCGCGGAATCTCCCCCGACACTGTAGGGCTGGAGGTCAAGATCCATGGTCTTCGGCACATGGACACAGGGAATACCCTGAGAATTGAGATCCACGACAACGCTTCCGGTGTCATCACCTCCGCTGATGATAAGGGCATCTATCCCGAACTTTTTCAGTCCTTCCCTTATCCGTTCATATTTATTCGGGTCCGCAATCTTGCTGATCTTCACCCGCGAATGGCCCGCCTCGGAACCGGCGAGGGATGCCTCGATACGGCTTACTCTGTCTGCATTAAGAACGACAACATTGTCGAATTCAACGAGGTTATACAGACCTGCATATCCATTCGGGATAACAACGGATTCAATCCCGAATGTATACGCCTCGCGTGCAACACCTTTAATCACGGCGTTCAGTCCGCCACAGTCACCGCCGCTTGTGATAACTCCGATCTTCTTGATGGATGCCATAGGTACCTCCTTTTTAGAAGAAAATTAGTAATGGGGATGACACAAAGGGGCTCATGACTATAGACGTAAGCTTCTGATGCTGGTCAACAGTGTGGAGTCTCAACCCTTCTTAGCCCATTCCCTTATGGTATTCCTGCAATGATTTTATCGTGATCTTCCCCATGAGCAGCCGCTCAACTGCATTCACAACAGCGTTGGCGCCGGACAAGGTAGTTGTAAAAGGCACACGGTACTGGAGTGCGCTCTGCCGTATGGAAAAAGAATCCTTCTGCGCTTGGGCGCCGGTTACGGTGTTAATCACAAAACTGATTTCCTTATTCTTTATCAGGTCAACGATATGAGGTCTTCCCTCCGCTACCTTGTTAATAACACTGACCGTGATCCCTTTACTCCTGAGATGTTCTGCCGTTCCCCTGGTTGCTATCACATCAAACCCCATATCCTGGAATTTGCGGACGATATGACATATTCCGGGCTTATCCTTATCTTTCAGACTTATGAATATCTTTCCGGAGAGGGGAAGCGTATTGTAGGAAGACTCCTGCGCCTTTGCATACGCGAGTCCGAAATTCTCATCGATTCCCATTACCTCGCCGGTCGACTTCATCTCAGGGCCGAGGATGGTATCGACACCATGGAACCTGTCAAAGGGGAAAACCGCCTCCTTAACCGCGATATGTCTCATCTCCCTCTCAGAGGCGAGGTTGAATTCTTTTAGTTGTTTTCCGGCGAGAATCTTTGCGGCCACCTTTGCAAGAGGAATCCCCGTTGCCTTCGAAACGAAAGGCACTGTCCGAGAAGCCCTCGGATTCACCTCAAGGATGTATATCTCGTTGTCCTTTACGGCAAACTGGACATTCATCAGCCCGATAACATTCAGCTCCTTTGCGAGGGCCCTTGTCTGCCTTTTTATCTCACTGACGATGGCCTCATTGAGGGAATAGGGCGGTAGAGAACAGGCGGAGTCCCCTGAGTGTATGCCTGCCTCTTCGATGTGTTCCATGACACCGCCGATCGCAACGTCGAAACCGTCGGATACGGCATCCACATCCACCTCGATAGCGTCTTCAAGGTACCTATCCACAAGCACAGGATGTTCGGGTGAAGCCTTCACCGCCCTCATCATGTAATCATTGAGGGACTCCCCATCATATACGATCTCCATGGCTCTTCCTCCCAGGACATAGGATGGTCTCACCATGACCGGATAGCCGATCTTCTCCGCAACCGCAAAGGCCTCCTCCGGTGATACCACGGTGTCGCTGTCCGGCTGCCTGAGATTGAGCTTGTGGAGGAGTTCCTTAAACCTTTTTCTATCCTCGGCCCTGTCGATGGAATCCGGCGATGTCCCTAAGATCAAAACCCCTTCCTTCTCGAGGGGCACAGCAAGTTTGAGGGGAGTCTGACCTCCAAACTGTACAATGACACCGTCGGGCCGTTCGATCTCAACGATGTTCATAACATCCTCGATCGTCAGCGGTTCGAAATAGAGCCTGTCTGCCGTATCATAATCGGTACTCACGGTCTCAGGGTTGCAGTTGATCATGATTGTCTCATATCCTAATTCCTTTAAGGCAAAGACAGCATGGACGCAGCAATAGTCGAATTCTATGCCCTGTCCTATCCGGTTAGGGCCGGAGCCGAGAATGATCACCTTTTTCCTGCGAGTGGGATTTGATTCATTCTCCACAATGGCGGTCGACGGGCACTGCTTTCCGGGGGTTGGGTCTTGAACCCTGGAATAAGTCTCTTCATACGTCGAATAGAGATACGGCGTATGAGCCTCAAACTCTGCGGCACAGGTATCGACCATCTTATACGTCGGTTTGATGCCATAAACACTCCTCGCCTTTCTGATTTCCCCCTCTGTCACGCCGGTGAGCTGAGCTATATGCCTATCAGAAAGACCGTACTCCTTCGCCCCCTTGAGTATCTCCGGGAACTCAATATTCTCCTGCCTCTTGACCTCGGACATTCCACTGCAGACCGTCTTTATCGTTTTTTCCCGCTCGAGAATCTGTCGGATATTATTTAAAAACCAGGGGTCTATCATGGTCAGTTCGTAGATCTCCTCCACAGACATGTTGTTTCTGAGAGCATGCGCAACGTACCATATTCTCTCCGCGTGGGGTATTTTCAGTTTTGCTGTCAGTTCATCACGGCTTACGCGTATCTCTTCGAATCCGTAGCTCCCGATCTCAAGGCTCCTCAATGCCTTCTGAAGGGACTCCTTAAAGGTCCTTCCGATAGACATCGCCTCTCCCACAGACTTCATCTGTGTTGTGAGAGTTGGGTCGGCCGCGGGGAATTTCTCAAAGGTGAACCGGGGAATCTTCGTCACGACATAATCAATGGTCGGCTCGAAGGATGCAGGCGTCTCCTTCGTTATGTCATTCGGAATCTCGTCCATCGAGAGACCGACCGCAAGTTTTGCAGCAATCTTCGCGATGGGGAAGCCTGTTGCTTTACTGGCGAGAGCGGAACTCCTCGACACCCGGGGGTTCATCTCGATAACAACCATCCTGCCATCCTTCGGATTAAGTGCAAACTGGATGTTCGAACCACCGGTGTCGACCCCAATCTCTCGTATAATGGCAATGGACGTATCACGCATCCTCTGATATTCTTTGTCAGTGAGCGTCTGCGCGGGGGCAACCGTAATGGAGTCTCCCGTATGAACACCCATGGGGTCAAAATTTTCTATGGAACAGATGATGACGACGTTGTCTTTCGTGTCACGCATCACCTCGAGTTCAAACTCCTTCCAGCCAAGCACCGACTCCTCTATGAGGATTTGGTGAACAGGACTGAGTTTCAGTCCGTTTTCGAGAAGATCCGCATACTCCTCCCGGTTGTATGCTATTCCGCCTCCTGTTCCTCCCAAGGTAAAGGAAGGCCGTAAGATGGCAGGGAAGCCTATCTGCTCAATCGCCTCAATTCCTTCTTCGACACTCCCGACGTATGAGCTCTTCGGAACCTCAATGCCTATCCCCTCCATCGCCTTTTTAAACAATTCCCTGTCTTCAGCCTTCTTAATGGCGTGAAGCTTCGCACCAATCAGCTCCACACCGTATCTTTCGAGGATTCCGGTCTCCGCGAGTTCCACGGCAAGGTTAAGTGCAGTCTGCCCGCCCATTGTCGGAAGGATGGCATCCGGCCTTTCTTTCCTGATGATTAACTCCAGGGTCGCTACCGTGAGTGGCTCGATATAGACGACATCCGCTGTTTCAGGATCCGTCATGATTGTTGCGGGATTAGAATTAACGAGTACCACCGTATACCCTTCTTCCCTCAGCGCCTTGCATGCCTGAGTTCCGGAATAATCGAACTCGCATGCCTGGCCGATCACAATGGGGCCGGAACCTATCAGCAATATTTTCCTTATATCTTTTCGCTTCGGCACATTACCCTCTCTCGTAAGAGTAAATCTTAAGGATTTCTCTCAATGCGTTCAATCGCTCTGCTCATCCTTTCAATGTCTTGTATGCGCTGGAGCGGCACGTGCTATGTCGCCCTTTCCGAATCCCTTGACAGCCTCACGAACGGTCATCTGACAGTTCCGCTCCAGGTCAGCGAGATCCTTCTTCAATTTCCTGATGGCACGTTCGAACAGATTTATCTCCCGTTTCGTCGAAACAGCAATCTCATCATAGGGTATTCCCATAAAGGTCTCTCTACCGTCCTCCTCATCTGAACGACAGATTGGCGAGAGCGTAAGTTTCACCGTTCCCGGCAATTCCCCGCAGATTGCAGAAAGTCGCTTAGTTTTGCCACTAGGGCTTTCGCCTCCGGTTTATCCGTTGTGCTGAAGAGGGTAACGCTCCTCCCCGGAAAATCCAGCTGTACCGTATAGATATCCGCTGTCTCGCCAAATCCCGGCAGCACCATACCATGCTGGAGCGCGATTTTTTTTACGACCTTTATCCCGTCGAGATTTTGTGGTTGCACAATCCTATGGTCAAGACGGACGACTGAGAGTTCCGACATCAGATATCGATCCCTTTTCCTACCAGTCGCTTTCCGGAGAGATGTTTCTATCACCCCCCTGCTTCGATCAAAAACAGCCTCGAAGGCTGGTTCCGGGAAAACATATATCCTGAGCAAGAGGAAGAGGGTTCCGAACGCAACCACCGCCGATACAAGGTGAAAGGCTGTTATTTTACCGGGAACGGCAAAAAAAAATCCAAAGACGATCAAGAGAGCTCCCGCAAGCAGACTCACCGCAAGTTCCCGGTTAAAGATATTGCTGTGTAGAAAGCTCCCCATCTCTGTCTTGAAAGAAGTGGTCTTTAACACGAGACTATTGTCTTTTATGTCCATGTGGTAACTCATAAAATCGCCCGAACACTGATCTCTGGTTTCCTCTTGGGCGATAGCGCCCCGTCCGGCTCCCTTCTTCGTCATCCCCTCAAGAAATTTCCGACAAGCGACGATGAAACTCCGAAGTCCCTCATACGTTACCCCTGAAGTACACGATCTTGTTTCCACCGAGATGAAAAGGAATCTCCGCACTATCATTCCATAGTCCGTTCTTCGCATAGATATCATGAACGTATGCGGAAAGCACTTTCCCGAAGAACGCTTCACATTCTCCGGCATCAACGATCTTCCGCACCTCACAGTCTATATACCTGATCCGTCCCTCGACTGCAGAAGCCTAACTCTCCTTTGACACACAGACAACCGCCAATGGCGGTTCATCGCTTACGGGTGTTGCCCATGCGCAGGCCATAACATTCGGCTTTCCACCGGCCCTCGGGGGGCTGATTCTCGCCAGGAAGAAAGCCATCTTTGGATGCAGCATATGGTAGATCTCTTTTGTGACTTCCTTTAGCACCGCTTCCCCTCGATCATTTCCCTGAATCGCTCAAAGAGATGCACTGAATCATTCGGCCCCGGACCAGACTCAGGATGGTGCTGTACGGAGAATACAGGCAGGTCAACATGCTGCATTCCCTCCTCGGTCCCATCGTAGAGGTTTTTATGAGTGAGTCTAGCTTGTCCGTGAAGGCTGTGTATGTCTACACAGTAGTTGTGATTCTGCGATGTTATCTCAACCCTTCCCGTCGCCAAATCCTTCACTGGATGATTGCCGCCGTGATGTCCGAATTTGAGTTTGTAGGTCTTTCCACCCAGTGCAAGACCGAGTATCTGGTGGCCGAGACAGATGCCGAAGAGCGGCTTCTTCCCTATGAGGTTTTTTGCACTGGCGATGGCATAGGTCACGGTCTCGGGATCTCCGGGGCCGTTGCTCAGGATTATACCGTCAGGGTTCATTTCGAGAACCGTTTCCGCAGGCGTTTGCGCAGGCACGACCGTTACCGAAAATCCTGCTTCAACAAGGTTTCTCAGGATATTGAACTTTACGCCAAAGTCATAAACAACGACATTCAAGGCAGGAGTGCCTTTCTCGACGACACACCACTTCCAGCATCCGTCAGTCCACGAATACTGCTCTTTTGTGGTCACCTCTTTTACGAGATCACAGGCTGAGATCCCGGGATGGTTTCTCACCTTCGCCAAGAGACTTTCGGGATGAAGGTCGATGGTAGAGATGATCCCCATCTGGGCACCGTGATTTCTCAGATGCCTTGTCATTGCCCTTGTATCAATACCCTGAATGCCGACTATCCCGTTCTCCCTAAGATACTGATCGAGTGAAAGGGACGCTCTCCAATTACTGTAGAATTCAAGACATTCCTTTACAACGAATCCCTCCACCTTGGGGCCCCCCGCGGATTCACTGTCTTCACTGTTTATCCCATAGTTGCCGATCTGCGAACACGTCATCGTGACGATCTGGCCTCTGTAAGAGGGATCAGTCAGTATCTCCTGATAACCGGTCATGGATGTATTAAAGACAACCTCTCCGATGGTCTCCCCCGCTGCCCCGAAGTTCCTACCCTCAAACACCATTCCATCTGATAGAACCAGTAAGGCCTTACTCATTGTTGGTCTTAACCTTGCCTCCACAAAGCCCATCTTGTCGCACTGCTTACGGCGGCATCGCTGAGTGGCTCCCTTGCCTCCGCAGGATGGGAGGGTATAAGCTGTCTTCCGTCCTTGTCGATCATCAAAACCAAAGAGAGTTATCCCCTTTCTCCGTTCGGCGAGAACGCATTTCCTTTGAGAAAGCGTTTCCCCTCAGCAATGGTGCTAAGCGGCTGTATGCCTCTGCCCGTTTCGTGACCATCCATACCGTATCGGCAAACGGAGCTCCGAGAGGCCCGAGGGGGGAACACCCTGGCGCCGGTCTGGAGCCTCCGCACAACAGAGCCCATAGCCAGCGGCTTTCTCCGTCAATCTCGGGCTTACCTTTCACTTCCTACAATCCCCGTCCCGTAAGGGGGCGGCGGTCGACTCAGCCTCGAAAATCTTTCCTTTCACGATGACTGTTAGGGGCGCACCCTTTGCCATCCATCCATCAAAGGGGGTATTCTTGCCCAATGAAACAAATCTCGCGGCCTCTATCCTGAAGTCTCTCGTGACATCCACTAAGACCACATCTGCATCAGAGCCTGCCACTAATGAGCCTTTTCCTATACCCAAGATCCGGGCAGGGTTCAGCGCCATCTTTTCTACCAGCTGCGACATGGATAAAACACCTTCTTGAACAAGCCCGAGACTTAAGGACAAGGCTGTCTCGATTCCCGATATGCCGAATAGAGCCTTGTCAAATTCCTGAAGTTTTTCATCTCTGTGATGAGGCGCATGGTCTGTTGCAATCACATCGATTGTAGCATCCCTTAACCCCTCCTTCACGGCTTCAACGTCTTCCTGAGTCCTTAATGGTGGATTCACCTTGGCGTTGGTATTATATCCTTTGACCGCATCTTCGGTAATGCTGAAATAATGGGGACAGGTTTCAGCTGTAACCGGTATTCCGTCGGCCTTTGCCTTTCTGATCAATGCAACAGAACCTTTCGTCGATGCGTGGGCAATATGAAGCCTGCCGCGAGTCAGCTTCGATAGGATGATGTCCCTCGCGATCATCACTTCCTCGGCGGCATCGGGGATTCCCCTCAGTCCCAACAGTGCCGAAACAGCACCCTCATTCATCACGCCGCCGTCGGAGAGACTCATATCTTCGCAATGGGAGATAATGGGGACATGAAGCATCCTTGAATATTCCAGTGCCCGTCTCATGATGAGGCTGTTCATGACGGGATGCCCGTCATCTGAAAAAGCTACACAGCCGACCTCCTTCATCATCCCCATCTCAGCGAGTTCTTCACCTCTCTGACCCTTCGTAATCGCACCGACGGGATAAACAAAACATGCTCCCTCAGCGTAGGTCTTTCTGAGAATAAACTCCGTCACAGTCTCATTATCGTTGACCGGGTTTGTATTCGGCATGCAGCAGACAGAGGTAAAGCCGCCTCTCACAGCTGCCAGCGTCCCGGTACGAATTGTCTCTTTGTATTCAAAGCCTGGTTCCCTCAGATGTGTGTGCATATCGACAAGACCAGGGAGAACAAACATTCCCGCAGCATCGATAATCCGTGTTCCTGAGTCATCACACTTTTCACTCTCCTGCGTGAGGCGACGCGGTGCTTCCTGACGTCTGACCTCTTTGATCTTCCGGCCCTCGATGACTATATCCCCTATCCCGTCGAATCCCTGAGCCGGATCTATGATATGACCATTCATGATGAGGATCTTCATGCCGTTCGGGTCCTTTCCAAACTCACGCCCTTTCACCGGCAAGCAGATACATCACCGCCATTCTGACCGCTATCCCATTGGTAACTTGGTCAAGGATAACGGATTGAGGAGAGTCAGCGACATCAGAAGTGATCTCTATCCCTCGGTTCATGGGGCCCGGATGCATTACGATAGCGTCTTTTTTTGCGCCGTTGAGTCTTCTGAGATTCAATCCCCAGTATCTGAAATACTCCTGCGTTGAGGGGAAAAACCCCTTCCCTTGGCGTTCCATCTGGATTCTCAGCATCATGATGACATCCACGCCATTCAGGCCGTCATCCATGTCATAAAATACACGGACACCTTCAGGAATGTGAGGCGGCATGAGCGTTGGGGGACCGATAAGCCGCACTTTGGCGCCGAGCATCGACAGGGCGTGTATATTCGACTTTGCAACCCTGCTATGCAGTATGTCGCCTACGATCGCAACCTCGATGCCTGAAAAACCGCCTTTTTTCTCCTGTATGGTAAAAGCGTCGAGGAGCGCCTGGGTCGGATGTTCATGAACGCCGTCTCCGGCATTAATAACAGAGGCCCTAACATTTCTCGCAATAAAATACGGGGCGCCGCTAAATGAATGGCGTATCACCACGAAATCCACGCCATATGCCTCAATAGTCTTTATCGTGTCGTAGAGGCTTTCCCCCTTTACAACACTGCTTGTGGGTACGGAGAAGTTCAGCACATCGGTACTGAGCCTCTTTTCGGCGAGCTCAAAGGAGGTCTTTGTCCGCGTGGACGGTTCAAAAAAGAGATTCACGACAGTCTTGCCGCGCAGTGCAGGTACCTTCTTGATATCCCGTCCCAGGACTTCCTTAAAACCAGTGGCGGTTTCGAGGATGAGGTGTATCTCATCAGGACTCAGCTCTTTAACACCGAGCAAATCCTTTGATTTCAGACTCCGGAGCATGGGCATGGCCTCAACCCTTCGCAGACCGGACGATGATCACTCTGTCCTCCGTTCCTTCCTCTTTCAGCTGCACCTTTACCTCTTCATCCACCGCGGTCGGGACATTTTTCCCCACATAGTCAGCTTTGATCGGTAACTCCCTGTGACCTCTGTCAATGAGGACCGCAAGCTGGATTGAGGAAGGTCTTCCAAAATCCATAAGTGCATCCATGGCAGCCCGAATGGAACGACCGGTAAAAAGCACATCGTCTACAAGGATGACCTTCTTGCCGTTTATGTCGCACGGCACAGCGGTCTTCCTGACGAGGGGATGTTCCTTCCGGATGTTCAGGTCATCCCGATAGAGGGCTATGTCAAGGGAACCAACGGGAATTTCCACGCGCTCAATATCCTTCACGTTCTCGCAGAGTCTTTTTGCAAGATGTACTCCCCCGCGCTGAATCCCTACAAGGCAGAGGTTTTCAGTACCTTTATTCCTCTCGATGATCTCGTGAGACATCCTTGCGATGGCCCTATCGATCTCTTGATTATTCAGGAGTTCCCGAGCCATGGATTCAGGCATAAAAAAACCTTCCCCATCTGTCGCAGGGAAGGTGTATTGTGTGATAGCATATCCCGCAGCTCACGCTGCCTCCTTTGCCTTTTAGCCTCACAGGGCTATCTTAAAGGCACCTCTTGCCTCTCTCTCCGTGGTGGCGTTCAAGGCAACGATAGAAGTTTATTATAAAGGGCAGTGCATTGTCAACACCACCGCATTCTTCACAATGAGTATTCGGAGCTCTGTTTCTTGAAAATAGCGCCTTCGGCACTGTATTTCCCAGAGGATACGCTCTTTCAGAGCATCAGGAAAAACAAAAAGTGTGCTGCCTTCAATAGATTTCTTTTTGGTGCTTCCGCAAGCTTTTTCCTGTAGAACGTCCTCCGTGGGTCCACTTTCTTTACTATACGGCAATCACAACCTTCCCCCCTATCCCACCGGGAGCGGATGATGAAATATATTTCATCAATCCTTCATCTTCACTTCATTCGGGTATTTTAAAATTAAAGATCCGGAGGGAGAAATGCTGGACAGGAAAAGGGACCCTTCTCAAAACCGTTCATTTGAGATAGACTATACATGTAGATATGAGAATCCTCCTCATCGAAGATGAAAAAGGTGTCGCGAGCTTTATCAAACGAGGGCTCGAAGAAGAGAATTACGCTGTGGACCATGCAGTTGACGGCGAGGAGGGTTTGTCTTTTGCCTTCGCGAATCAATATGACTTGATTATCCTTGATATCATGCTTCCGGGGATGAGTGGAATTGACATCTGCAAACAGGTCCGAAAAAAAAATATCCAGACTCCGGTCATGATGCTGACGGCGAAAGACTCTGTGAAAGACAAGGTCGTCGGTCTGAACTGCGGTGCGGACGACTATATGACAAAACCTTTTTCTTTTGATGAATTTGTTGCGCGGGTAAGGGCCCTTCTCAGAAGGAAACAAGACAGTCTCATAGAATTACGATATCGGACGCTCAGGGTTGATACCCTTTCGCACAAGGTATATTCCGGAGATAAGGAAATCATACTTCGTCCCAAGGAGTTCGCCATCCTTTTGTATCTGCTGAGAAACAAAGGACGCGTTCTCTCCAGAACTCAGATTATCGAAAATGTGTGGGGATATGATTTTAATCCAACTACCAATATCGTAGACGTACATATTAAGTCCCTCCGCGAGAAAATCAATGAATTCACCCCCGCTGATTTTATCCGCAGCGTGCGGGGGACCGGCTATATGATCGATACCGATTCTTCCGCGGACACCGATGCTTGAACTCACCCAGAGACGGCTGACCATACGATTCGCGTTGATCATGCTGGCATTCACCATACTGATATTCACGGTCATTTCCCTGTATTTCCACCAGAGCGTTATGACCGCTGCCAAGAGACATATGAGAGACGAGATCCAGTCCGAATTCATCGATCAGTTCCACCGAACGGGGTTAGATACCTTCAAGAGTCAATGGAGCGAGTATCACTTTGAGATCCTCAATATGAACGGCGCTATCGTGGTCTCTTCCCCAAATGCTTCTCCTTTTTATCCGGACCTGAACAAGGCTCTCATGAAGAGAGCCCTTTCGAATGGAGAGGTCTTTGAAACCCTCACGATCCGCGATGAACCCTATATGATCTCGTATTTTCCCCTCAGTGATAAGTATGTAGGGAGAATTGCCTCATCTCTCGCCACAGAACTCCGGCATGAGCAGAACTTTCGCAAGTTGATACTCATAACCTTGCCCGGAACGCTTCTTTTTTCTTTTTTTGTGAGCCGCTATATGGTGAAACAGGCTATGAAACCGATATCGGATGTCTTCACCTTTCAGGAAAACTTTTCCTCCAGTGTCAGCCACGAACTCCGTTCCCCTCTGGCGTCGCTGAAGGGGAACTTTGAGGTCTCATTGAGAAAGGAGCGATCTCTTAACGAATACCGAGAAACTCTTCGGTCCGGGTTAACCGAGGTGGACCGTATTATTAATCTGCTTAATGATTTATATCTCCTCGCCTCTGCGCGGTTTAAGTCCTTAGACCTCTTCAGGCAGCAGGTGAATATCAAACCGCTAATGCTGGAGCTGGTGGACGGATACCTGCCCCGGTTAAATGCCAAGGGAATAAAACTCGTTCATTCCATGAACTCAAACGTTTTCTGCATATGTGATGAGGGTCTTATGAGAAGGGTTTTTGACAATGTCCTCAATAACGCCGTGAAATATACCCCTGGAGGCGGGTCGATCACTATACGCGCTTATGAAGTCTTGGGTAAGATGCTCGTAAATGTTTCGAACACGTGTAAAGGGATCACGACTGCGGAGGTGAAATATTTTTTTGAGCCCTTCTATCGGGGCAAAATGATCATAAAAGAGAATTTTGAAGGAAAGGGGCTCGGTCTGTTTATCGCCCGCTACATTGTCCGTTCACACGGCGGAGAAATATCGGCAAAAATTACTGATGACAAAAGGTTTTCTCTCACCATCTCCCTCCCGATAAAATAGAAGCGTCTCTCTTGCAGCCCCACCATCTCTTTCCCTTGGATAGAACGCGAAACCCATGCCCAGAGTGTGAGAATGAGGATTTAATGAGGGAAAATCGGGGATAAACGGACGGCACGATCTTCCTTGATGAGATCGGTGACATCAGCATCTCCCCCCAGAGCAACCTTTTGGAGTTCTTCAGGAAAAGGAGA
The DNA here is from genome assembly GCA_050014695.1 of Thermodesulfovibrionales bacterium. Lineage (GTDB taxonomy): Bacteria > Nitrospirota > Thermodesulfovibrionia > Thermodesulfovibrionales > UBA9159 > UBA9159. The sequence continues at coordinate 51,441 of JBEKCV010000018.1, read as the reverse complement.
TCATGCACGCAGGAGGAGCAAGACCCGTCCCGGTGGATGCATGAATTATCGCTGCAACAAATGCAAACCTGGAGCAGAAGCTCCATGCAAGGGAACTTTTCGCGTCAGGGAGAGAGAAAAGCGAAAAGAACGCGTGCCTCTCTCCGCCGACGAATTTGTTTTGCAACTGCACCGTACCTTATCAGGGATACAATGAGCACCTGTGCAACAACGTAAGATAGCGCTTCTCATCTCGGCATTTCAATACCAAGGATTCCCACGACTTTGCGCAAAACTGGCTTTCCGCATGCGGCAGCCTCAAGGATACTGATCGGGGACTACTCCCGGCGGTTTCGTAGTAGATAATCCGGAGAATTCTCAATTTCTGATTCTGAAATCAATCCAAACTTCTGGACCCTGTACCTGAAGGCATCCCTCCCGAGGTTCAGCAATTTGGCTGCCTTGCTCTGGTTTCCCTTCGCCATGACGAGGGCCTTCTTCAGCAATTCCCTTTCAACGCTGTCCATGTCGATCCCTTCCGCTGGCATATCGATACAGAATCTTTCACTGGCTTTCTGTTTCGCTGCCCCATCCTCCGCCCCCTGGTGGGCAATCTCTGAAGGCAGGTAGTCTGGAGTTACGTATTCGTCGTTCAGAAGTATCATAGTTCTTTCTATGACATTCTTGAGTTCTCTGACGTTTCCAGGCCACGGATATTTCAGAAAGAGTTCGCTGGTCTCCGGCGACAGTCCCTTGATGTTCTTTTTGAATTCGAGATTAAAGCGATCGATTATCTCGTGAGAAAAGAGGAGGACATCTTCACCTCTCTCCCTGAGGGGAGGCAAATGGAGAGGGATGACCTTTAGCCTCCAGTAGAGGTCCTCTCTGAATGTTCCCGACTTTATTTTCACCTGCAGATCCCTGTTGGTCGCTGCGATAATTCTCTCATCAACGGTTATCTCAGCGGTACCCCCCAGTCTTCTGAATGTCTTATTATCAATAACCTTAAGCAGCTTGGCCTGCAGGTCGTAATTCATATCGCCGATCTCATCGAGGAAGATGGATCCCCCGTTGGCAACCTCAAAAAGACCTTTTTTTGGGGTGCTCGCCCCGGTGAATGCTCCCCGCTCATAGCCGAAGAGCTCAGACTCTATGAGATTCTCGGGAAGTGCGGCACAGTTGACCTCAATAAAGGACTTTTGTGCCCTACTGCTCTCGTTATGGATTACCCGGGCAATGAAATCCTTGCCTGTTCCCGATTCCCCCTCTATGAGAATGGTCGAGGCATTGCTTGTGGCTATCTTCCCGATGATCGTCTTGATCTGCAGTATCTTGGGTGAATTGCCGATAATATGTTCGAGTCGATAATCACCTGATTTAGCTTTGTACCGTGAGACCTCTCTGCGCAGAAAAGCGTTTTCGAGCGCCTTTTCCATGACAATGTGCAATTTCTCCATCTCAAAAGGCTTTTCGATAAAATCGTGGGCACCGAACTTCATAGCGTCCACAGCCGTCTTTATATTCCCAAAGGCGGTTATGATGATTACCGGCACATCTTTGTCAATACCCTTGATTGCGCGCAGGACATCGATTCCCGACATGTCAGGGAGATTCACATCAAGCAGGGTCAGGTCAGGCAGCGTCTCTGAGAAGATTCTTAAGGCATCGCCGCCCTTCTCGGCTTGGGTGACCTCATACCCTGCCTTCTCGAGGTTCTCTTTCAGATACCATCTGATAAGCCTTTCATCATCGACAATAAGAACCTTTTCCTTCACACGATACCTCCTCTATTGTCCTTGAAGGGGTGAGGGCTTTTTCCTGTGCCGTCAGAAAACGACTGAGGAGAATCTTTATTTGGCCCCATTTTCTTCTTTCTTTTTCGGGATTTCCTCTTCTTCTTCTTTCTTCTCTTTCAGGGCCTCGGATATCTCTGTGAGGCGCTTCATCACACGGTAATTTACCGTTCCTTCGGAGTAAGTGCCGTCCTCTCTGAGTTTGCCCGCCTCAACCCCGGTGAGTATCTCTATCCCCTCATCAACAAGATCAATGGGATAAATAGCGAATCTCCCGTCTCTCACCGCCTCAACGATCTCCTTCTTGATCATGAGGTTCTTAACATTTCTCCTCGGGATGATGACGCCGTGGCCCCCGTCGAGGCCCCTCAATTTACAGAGCTCAAAAAAGCCTTCTATCTTCTCGTTGACTCCCCCTATGGGCTGGACAACCCCATGCTGGTCCATAGATCCTGTAACGGCAAAATGCTGTTTCAGAGGAACCCCTGAGATGCTGCTGATAAGCGCATAGAACTCCGCACAGGTGGCGCTGTCTCCCTCTATCATGTCGTATAACTGTTCGAATGTTATAGAGGCGGAAAGACTGATCGGTTTTCGTATGGCATAGGTGCTGCCGAGGTAGTTCGTGAGTATCAGTATGGCCTTTTCGTGGATTTTTCCGCTCATCTTCGTCTCACGCTCTATATTCACTACCCCAGCCTTGCCGATATAGGTTCTCGCTGTTATCCGGGAAGGCCTGCCGAAGCTGTAGTCACCGAGGCTGAGGACAGCGAGTGCGTTCACTTGTCCGACTTGCGCGCCGGATGTTTCCACGATCAATGAACCTTCTGCTGTCATTTCAAGAAGCCTCTGTTCAATCTTATTGCTTCGGTAAACCCGCTCATCGATTGCCTGTTCGACGTGTTCGGTCTTCACGACGGAGCTGCCCACTTTCCGGGCCCAATATGCGGACTCTCTCACCAGGTCGGCAATATCGCTGAATCGCGATGAGAGTTTTTCCTGGTGTTCCGCGAGCCTCGACCCGTATTCCACCACCTTAGCTACACCTGAGTGGCCAAAGGGAAGCAATCCCTCTTGCTTGCAAACCATGGCGACGAAGAGGGAATACTTCTGAATGTTTTCCGGGCTCCTCTCCATCCTGCTGTCAAAATCCGCTTTCACCTTGAACAGTTCACGATATTCCTCATCGAGGTTATACATGAGGTAATAGAGATATGGACTCCCGATGAGTATCACCTTGACATCCAGCGGTATCGCTTCCGGTTTGAGCGCTGTGGTCGAAATGAGCCGGTACTGCTCCCAGACATCCTCAATCTTTATCTCCTTGTTTCTGATGCACCGCTTCAGAGCGTCATAAGAAAAGAGATTTCGAAGAAGGTCAAGGACGTCGATTACGATGTAGCCGCCATTTGCCCGATGCAACGACCCTGCCTTTATCAGAGAGAAGTCTGTTACTGCGATACCGTACTGGAATTTGTGTTCAATACTGCCGAAAAGGTTGTAGTAGGTCGGGTTGCTTTCAAATACACAGGGTGCACCTTTTCGGTCTTTGTTGTTCACCAGAACATTCACGGTATATCTCGTAAAGGTGGGCTCCGGCTTTTGCATTTTCATGAAAGGCAACGGCGGGGCCTGTTCCTCGGTAGTCTTGAAGTCATCAAGGTGCTCCAGCATATCCTCTCTCACATCGTCAAGATAGGTGACAATCTTTTTATTCTCCTCGTATTTTTTCTTCAGATCGTCAATCAAATGTCCTACTGATGCGAGGGCCGCCTCCCGTTCGAGTTTTAAGAGGAGTTCCTTTAAGTGCTTTTCACCTTCTCTCACCGCCCGTACGACATCGTCGAGCTTGTCTTGGAGGGTCTTGCCAATCTCATCTATCTTTTTCTTTGTCTCTGCGTCGAGACCCTCAAATTCTTCCTCGGTAAGAGGTTCGCCTGTTTTCTTGACGGGCACGATCAGCAGCCCGCTGACGGTCTTCCGTATGGAAAAACCTTTTGCCCGTGCCTCCTCCTCAAGACTGCCGAACAGGTCTTTTTGTTTTTTCTGGAATTCTTCAGCAATCCTGTTCTTCTGTTTTTCGTATTCTTTCGACTCAAATACCTTTGGTATCTCGGCCCTCAGGGTCTTGATCGTTTCGTCCATGTCTTTATAAAAGGCCGCAGCCTGTCCGGGCCTGAGGGAGACCGCTAAAGGAGCATCGGGACTCTTGAAATTAAAGACGTAGCACCAATCAGCGGGGACCGGATTGGCGAGGGATTGTTTTTCGAGGAGCGATTTGATGGTGGACTTCCTACCCGTGCCGTTTTCTCCGAGGAGAAAGATGTTGAACCCTGCGCTATTAAGGCTCAGTCCGAAATCAATAGCATCCAACGCTCTCGCCTGTCCGATCGTTCCTTCAAGGGGAGGAAGATCGTCCGTTGTTTCGAAGGACAATACCTGCTCGTCACAACACCTATAGAGTTCGTCGACGCCAAGACTCTTTATCACCGCTCACCTCCTAGAATAAAAAATTATAAAAAAACCAGGTGCAAATACAAGCATTTCCATCCCACTGCCACACAGGGGAACGAAAGGATGCATCTTGAATAATCACGCCCTCGGATGGTGCTCACGGTACACCTTCTTAATCCTCTCCATCGTCACCTTGGTATACACCTGGGTTGTAGAGATGTCCGAATGGCCGAGCATCTTCTGGAGAGAGCGTAGGTCTGCACCGCCTTCAAGGAGATGTGTTGCAAAGCTGTGCCTGATCGTGTGGGGAGAAATCGCCATTCCGAGATCCTTCCCGTACGCCTTCATGGTCTGCCAGAACCTCTGGCGGGTCATGGGTGCACCCCTGCTCGTCACAAAAACATGCCCCGAAAGCCGTTGCTTCAGAAGCAGAGGCCTAGACTCATGGATATAGCGTTGAATTTTTTCTTTTGCCCGCCGATTCATGGGTACAATCCGCTCCTTTGATCCTTTCCCCACAATCCTAAGGAATCCCGCCTCGAAATGGAAATCCTGCAGTTGGAGGTTCACCAGTTCACTGACCCGGAGGCCGGAAGAATAGAGGAGTTCGAGCATAGCGGCATCACGGAAAGACAGTGCCGCACCGACCAGCCTTTTCCCCCTGGGACCGGAGTGCTCTGACCTATCGAGGATGTGTTTGATCTCATCAATGCTCAACGCCTTCGGCAGTCTCTCCCATTTTTTCGGGGAATGGAGATTTTCCGACGGGTCACTGTCAATCACCTTCTCGATGAGCAGGAATTTGCAGAGACCCTTGATCGACGAAATCCATCTGCATATGCTCGGCAGCGCATAAGCCTTCTCTTTCAGTTCATCAAGGAAATCGATGATGTCGGCCCGCGAGAAGCTTTCAAGACCTTTCCCCCTCGGTTTAAGAAATTCAGCAAATCCCGATAGATCTCTACCATAGGAGTCTAGAGTATTTCTCGACAGTCCTTTTTCCACAGAAAGATATGTGAGAAAATCATCAAGTAACGGCACAGGATACATACTCCTCAATCCCCGTTGATTGCCTCAACTGCTGATAGAGGATGTCGGCAATACGGAAGAGGTTGACCGTATCCTCCCGGTTATAAAGCAACAACAGCCGCCGAGCCTCTTCACTTCCCCTTCGCGAGTGTTCCCATAATTTGACGGCGTCATATCCGTCCATGCCCCGAACGTCTTCATCCCGCTCAATACCGAGCACTGCCTCGAGTTTCTTCAAGCCACCGGTGAATCCAAGCTTTCTTGCCGCGAAGCAGAGGTCAAAGTGCGGAATGTCAAATCTCGCTCCAGGGAACGATCTCAGCAGAAAAGGGATATCGAACGAAACCCCGTAATACGTGATAAGACACCTATACCCTGAAAGTTCCTTGTTGAGGTTTTCCACCGTGAGATTTTCTCCGGCCACGAGAGATCTCCACTCATACCCATTGTACAAACCGACAACGGTAACATAGCCTCCACTGCCGGGTTGAAAACCGTTTGTCTCTATATCCAGATACAGTGCCTTTTCCTTAAAGATTTCAAACAGTCTCCAGTGCTCTCTCCTTTTCACCCTGCTTGCAAAGAAATGAGCATTCCTTTCATTGAGGTGTCGGGCGGCGACAGAAAGGGCGTCGTCATACAGTGGTTTTTTCTCGGGGCTGAGGATGCCTATATCTCCGGCTTGCAGAAAATCATCCCACGTGAGGATGCCATCTTTCCATAACCGCTTTTCCAGTCTTTCTCCGATGCCGTTGAGGATGCTAAACGTATTTCTTATCATAAAGTGCTTTCTTCGTCGTTATTATACCTGTTAAGCCGTATTCCATTCAATAGAGATATGAGGGGGAAGGATGATTTCTTTTCTGAAGGCCGAAGACGTGAAAGCAAAAAAAAAACGAGGCGCGCATATTTTCGCGCCTCGTTTTTTTTTTGGAACGGAGAACTTACTTTGCCGGTGCTGGTGCTGGCGTCTTTTCAGCAGGCATGGACTCTTTCTTCTCCATCTTGCCTTTCTTTTCAGCAATGTGCGTCGCTACTTTCTTGCCTTCCACTTCCTTGTACGTTACCATGACCTTGTCGCCAACTTTAACGTCAGCAAGCTTGGCCGCTGCTTTGTCATCAGCTGAAAGTGCTACATCTTCCTTCTTGGCCTTGACGGTGAGGGTCTTTGCTGCTGCATCGACTGCAACAACTTCGCCGGTAATATGATGCACCTTTGCAGGGGCCTTCTTTGCCGGCGCCGTCGTGGCTGCAGGAGCAGCGTTCATCTCGTCAGCTGCAAAGCAGAATCCCACGACTGAGAGGACAAACAGTACTGAAACAACAAGAACTATGACCTTTTTCATAAAATCACCTCCTTTCATAAGGTATCGCTACCGCATCCTATACAATATTCATGCCAGAGGTGCCAAAATATGCGGAGCACGCAGAGCAACGGGGAAAGGTGCCTCTTGCTCTGCGGGACGGGAAAACAGAGGAAATCCATTCCCGTTTTAGGGAGTCTCCTCCTCTTTTAGGGAAGAACCTTCGAGGTGAAATTTTTCCCACCGGTACCAGAAGGTCTTATAGCTCATGCCGAGGAGCCTCGCAGCCTTTGCAGCCACATTATTGGCTTTTGCCATCGCCTTTTTCAAGAGTTCCTTTTCGAGATGCTCGAAATTGATGCCATCGTCGGGGATGTCGAAATCGAGAGTGCCCTGGTGCTGTCCGGACCGCAACTCACTCTTTATGTCTTGCAGTTTTATCGAATCCGATTCGCACATGAGAATAGCCCTCTCGACGACTGATTCCAGTTGTCTTATATTGCCGGGCCAATGATATTCGGTAAGGGCCTTCATGGCGGCATCATCTACGCCCCTGAGCCTCTTGCCAAACTCACTATTGTATCGTTTGAGAAAATGGGCTACCAGCTCCGGGATGTCCTCTTTTCTCTCCCGTAAAGGCGGAAGTTCTACGGCGACAACCCGCAAGCGATAATAGAGGTCTTCCCTAAATTTGCCTGCCTTTAGTTCTTTATCGATGTCCTTATTCGTTGCTGCAATGATCCGCACATCCACCTTCGTTGCATCTCTTCCGCCCAGCCGTCTCACCTCTTTTTCCTGGAGGATCCGGAGGATCTTTGATTGGGTCATGAGCGGGAGATCACCGACCTCATCGAGGAACATGGTGCCCCCATTGGTAGCCTCGAAAAGCCCGATCTTTCTCGTGGTCGCCCCGGTGAACGCCCCCGGTTCATAACCGAATAATTCACTTTCAAGAAGAGTCTCAGGGATGGCGGCGCAGTTTATGGCAGTGAAGGATTTCGTGTAGCGTGGACTGTTGTAATGGATTGCGCGAGCGATCAGTTCCTTGCCTGTGCCGCTCTCTCCCAAGATGAGGACGGTCACCGGGCTGTGTGAAACCTTCTTTACGAGATGAATGACTTCCTCCATGACCCGGGAATGCCCTACGATGCCCTCGATGCTAAACTTATCGTACAAGGCCTGCCGGAGTTCCTGATTCCTTCTGAGAAGCTCTGCCCGTTCCACCGCGCGTTTCACCGTCAAGAGAACCACATCCTTATCAAGGGGCTTGGTGAGGTAGTCAAATGCACCCTTTTTCATGGCTTCAACTGCGGACGTGACCGTTCCAAATGCGGTCATAATAACCATGGAAGGTTCCTGCTCGCTCGATTGAATCTTATCCATGAGCTCAAGACCGTCCGTTCCGTCCATCTTGAGATCTGTTAGAACGACATCCGGATTCAGCGACTTGCTGATTTTCAGCGCCTCTTCGCCTGATGAGGCCGTATAGGTTTCGTGACCCTCTTCGGACAGGATTGTCTTGAGAATATCCCTTTGGAGCGGTTCGTCATCTACAACGAGGATTACTGCCATATGGTCGAATCTCCCCTCGATAAACGGTATTCAGTTCACTGGCAAACAGATAATGACGTTGCTTCCGACACCTTCATCGCTATGGAAATCTATCTTTCCGCGATGCTCTTCGATAATGCGTCTTGTCGTGGCAAGGCCGAGCCCGAGGCCGGTACTCTTCGTCGTGAAGAAGGGCTCGAATACCTTAGAAAGAAGTTCCTTTGAGACTCCGCTTCCCGTATCCTTCACGGAGAGAATGAATTTCCCATCGTCTCTTTCCGTTCCGATCGTGAGCGTCCCCCCTTGCGGCATCGCCTGAAAGGCGTTCATGACAACATTGAGGATGCATGTTTTCATCAGTTCGGGATCAACCGTAATTTCAGGCATAAAGTCATAGATTTCATTTATGGAAACACGCTCCGATTCAGCTTTCGCCCTGATAATCGCCACGACATCGCTTAGCATCCCTTCAATGGGTATTCGCTTCATATTTAACTTTAACGGCTTTCCATAATCGAGGAAATCACTGATGAGTTTGTTGAGTCGGTGAATCTCGTGCTTTATGCTTGATACCAGGGCCGCAAAATTCCTCGCTTCATCATCCCGTTCCGGTCGGTACTTTTCTCCTATGTGGTCGATGCTCAGGCTTATGAAGTTCAGGGGATTCCGTATCTCATGGGCTATGCTCCTCGACAACTGCCCGACCGCTGAAAGGTGTTCTGCCTCACGCAATCTCTCCTCGAGGCGCTTATTTTCCCGTAACCTTTGCACCATAAAGTTAAAACTTGTGGTGAGTTCCCCTATCTCGTCTTTTCTATCGACGGGAAGATGTTGGTCGAGATCCCCGGCGGCCACCCTCCGCGCAGCATCCACAACACTGTGGAGCGGTTCGGTATACCGCAACGAGAGGATTATCGCGATGCCGATGCCGATGCCGAACACGACGAGGGAAGCGAATAACCTCTTTATCATATTACGCTTGAGCAATTCCGAAACATCGTCAGCATTGATCTTCAGATGGATATATCCGTAATGAGCCCCGCCTGCGATCACCGGGACAATGACATTATATGCTTTCCCCTCCTTTGAGACGGGTTCACCGAGCTCCGCCTTGATTACCAGCTCCTTCTTTTGCGAGGTAATGGAAGCGCCAATTTTTGTGGGGTTCGTGCTTGCGATTATCTCATCCGAATTGCTGATGATCGAAATCTCATTGATACCTTTTGAGTTCAGCCGCTTCAAATACTGGGCAAGTCTGGTCTCGTCGGTTGCGCCGCTTCCGGTAACCTCTTCAACACCAACCTGGATCGCTTTCGAAAGCTCGGCTGTTTGATTGCTGAGCTCGTTCAATAACACCCTTTCGGAGTGCCAGTACAGGAAAAAAAGAATTGATAAGAGTATGGAACTCAGGAAGAGCATCATAAGGACGAGTTTCTTGTTCAAAGAGAGGTTTAAAAAGATATTCTTTACCATAACCGCTTTTTTTATTATAACTCAACTCCCTGTGAAAAACAGGCCGCAAACGCCAGCAAGGCACGGATTTCATCGAAAGCGGGGATTGATCGAACACGCCGCGTGCAAATCCGTTTTCAGCAAGGCAGGTCAATGGGGGAGCGAATTAATCCGAGTAGTCGTTTGAGTGTGTCCGGGTAACAGAACGAATAAATGCCCTTTCAGAGGGATTTGATGAACTCCTTCAGGATCGCCAGCGAAGGGTCAGATATCTCGACGAACTCCACTCCGACATCATACTGATCTGAATCGCTTTCTGAGGTGCTGAGACACGAAGCGACGCGTCCGAGGAACCCTATGATGTTGTTACTGCCAAAGGATAATTCCATCGAAAGGATATCTCCCACTCCGAATGGTTCGCTGGTCTCTATGAGCAACCCGCCGAGACTTACCTTCTTCACCCTGTAATTAAAGGGATAATTCAGGGTCGCCTTCTCAGGAGACACGATATCAAACCTCACGATGACTCTCTGCTCAGGGGATTTCTGGTAACTCTTGATGAAATCAAGGACTTCTGTCATCTTGGAGGATTGGACATCTTTGAATTTCATTCCTGCTTTATACAGGGGGACACTCTCGCCGTTCGCATTTTTCCGATTGCCGCTGAGAACTGACCAGATAATCGTACCATTAACCGAGCAGGTTCTCCCTTCTTCTTCAAGCTTCAGTGTGTAATCCCTTCCGATGTTTAGCCTTCCGTTGGCTATCAGGGCAGCCCCGCCGATGCTTATATTCACGATCTCGACCTCGGTGGCAGACATGATGCTGCAATGAATGCCCTCTACGGTAAACCTGTCATTTCGCCTTTTGTCGCCCATATCCTCTATTCCTAACTGAATACCCTAACACAAAGCGGCTCTTATCGGCAAGATAACCTCCGCAAGAGGGATTCGACAAATAACTTCTAGGAAGCCGTTACTGGACAGCCGGGGGCGGGAGCAATCGAAAAAAACAGGGCTATCTGAGGATGACGGGGGAATCGTTTTTAAGTTCCTGTATGGTTAAGCCCCTGACATCAAAGCCCTTCCCGATAGAGATAACGTCTCTCATATAGACCGCACCCGATTTTTCGCCGCAGGCGTGAGCCTTGTAGACAACTCTTCTTTCATTCGAGGTCGATTCGGGGAGGTCCACTGGCAATGGCGTCCCGGACGCGTCAAGGAACGCCACATTTTTCGTCCATGGTGAAAGGAACCCCTCAGGGATACAACCACCTTCGGCTTTTATCTCTAAAAGGGCATAGCGGTTTTCGGCCAGGCTGGTATCTGGGATCTTTTCTGAAAGTCCGAGGACGCTTATAGCTTCTTTATTAAGGAAGACCAGGGTGACCAGATATTCGCCGCTTCTTGTCTGCTTTATCCCTTCCGCCCATATTTTGGCCGCGGCAGGAGTGAGGGCTTTCTTTCCCCCCCGATCAGGCTTAAGTGCCTGATAAATGTCTTCTTTGAAAAAAAGGAGCCCCGCTACGGTTGCAAGGATCACGAGGGCCAAAAAGAGCACAGAAACCGCACTCTTGAGGGACCTCCCCATGCCTCGTCGCGAAGCGGATGAAACCCTTCCCATCACCGTGGGCAGGTGTTCTTTCAGGGTGTTCGCTGAAATCTCTTCGAGTTTTTTTGCGAGATGCATTCCTTCGTATATCGTGTTTTCTAACCTTCCGGTACTCTGCAATATCTTTGCAAACGCCTCCTCAGTCTCTTTTTTGAGCGTCAGGCGGAGTGCTGCGTTTTCTTCCTTGATCTTTTTCAGTTCCTCATCGAGTTTCTTCGCCTCTTCGGAAAGAAAGGTCTTCACCTCCCTCAGGACATGCGATTCTCTCATCGCTTCCGTTAGCTTGCGGGAGAGGGCATCTTTTTCTTCGATGAGTTTTTCGTATTCTTTGACTTTTTCCCGTATCTCCCGCAGGGAGCTCTCCTTCGCCGACACGCTGCCTTCAAGGTGAGCGATGTGTTGTCTCGCAGCAGAAAGGTCGGCCTTCAGAACTTCTGCCATTTGGACCTGCGTTTCCGATTCACGTTTGACGAGACTGAGGGAGCTTTCGAGTGCCTCTTTTTCACTTCTCGACGTTTCGCTGAAGTGCCTTAAATCCTCTTTCATCCGGCTCACCATATCCAAGAGACTCTCAATCCTTGCCTTCTGGCGCTCGACCTCTTCTTGGAATATCGATCGTTGTCCCTCGAGTTCTCCGATTCTGCTGTCTTTTAGTGAGGTTATCCTCTCCAGATCCTTTATCGATTCAGCTGCTCTGGCTGCGTCCGCATTCAACTGTTCTATTTCCGCCTTCAGCCTTTTGCTCTCGGATTCATTGCTGGCCCTGAATCCCTCCATTTTCAAGTCTTTGGACATCAGGGCGCTTTCCAGTTCAGCTTTTTGTTGGGTTTCTCTTTCGAGATTTTCTTCTAGGGCGCTGACTTTCGCCAAAAGTTCCTTCTGAGTTTCCCGCACCGACTCGGCCTCCCTCAGTTGCGCCGAGAGGGCTTCCTTTTCCCAGGTGAAGGCCTCCATATCGCTTTTGAGTGCTGCGAGACTCACGTTCAATTCTGCGTTGGCATCCTGTTTTTCAGCTATGGTCTTCTCAAGAGAAGCGATTCTTTCCTGAGTCAACGTGTGCCTCTCTTCAAGATCCGATAAGGCCGCGTCTTTTTCAAAGAGGGCGTCCGTCAGGCGGGAAATTGTCTCGCCCGCCTTTTTCTCTTCCGAGGCGGTGACTCCCTCCACTGCTTTTTTCAATTCTGACTCAGCCTTGGCCCTTTCGCTATCAAGTCTGCTCAGCTTCTCATCGTAATCCCTCATCAAGATATTCATCTCGGCGTCTTTCAATGCGAGGGCGCCTTCTATTTCGGTCTTCAGGATTTCATTCGCCTTCGCCGCTTTTTCTAATGCCTCCAGGAGGGATTTGCGCGAATCATTGAGTGATGAGATCTCGTCACGGGCCTCCTCCAGTTTTCTGAGGAGTTCCTCTTTCTGCCGGTATTCCAAAGCGGAGACCTCCGAAAGTCCTTCTTCCATCTCTCTTAGGGAGTTTTCCTTGAGGGAGAGCGCGCCTTCCAGTGAACGGGCTTTTTCGAGTGCCTCGGTTAACCTCGCCTCTGTCTCTCGAACGATGCTGTCTCTTTCAGCGAGGATAGTCTCGAGGGAACTCGTTTTCTCGTCTGCTTGTCTCAACTTCCCTTCGAGTTCCGAAAGAGCTCTCTCTTTTTCGGAAAGTACGTCAGCCGAATGAGAGACCATCTCGTCTGCCTTCACGAGTGACGCTTCGAGTTCTCTCCGTTCCCTCATCGCATCGCTCAGCTTCTCTTTCGCCTCCGCGATTTCCGCCCCGGCAGCAGTTCTTTCAGCATCGATTCTTTCGATGGTTTCACGGTAAGAGTCGTTCAGTCTTTTAAGCTCATCATTTTTCTCAGCCAGAGTGTCTTCCGTTGTCATCCTGAGCTGTTCGTTTTCCTTTGTTGCTTTTTCTAATGCCCCCCGGAGGGATTCGCGCGAATCATTGAGTGATGAGATCTCGTTACGGGCCCCCTCCAGTTTCTTGAGGAGTTCCTCTTTCTCCGGGGGTATGAGATCAGGGGTTCCTGAGAGCCTGTCTTGAAGCTCCTTTACGGAGGCTTCCCTTTCCGCGAGTTCTTTTTCAAGCGATGCGGCCCGTATCCGAGCATCGAGGATTCCCTTTTCGAGCCCGGCGTTTTCGTGGGCTAAGGACTCATGCTGCTCCATGAGTCCTTGAAGATCTCCGGAGAGGCGCTCGATCTCAACGTTCCTCTCAGTGAGGAGCCTTTCGTGTTCCTCACTGAGTTGTTCGAGCGCTGATTTCTGGCTTTCCTCTAACCGCTCTATGTCTGTATCCTTGAGGGCGAGGAGCGACTCAAACTCCGTCCGGATGCGTTCCCTGAACGCATCGCCTTCTTGACTGAGCAGAGAGCGAAGATTTGCGAGATTTTCCCTCAGTGAGATGTTTTCTTCTGACTTTTCCTCAAGGGAGGACTTGAGATCTTCGATTTCCTTGTAGAGAGCGGGAGTCGCGACTTCACGGGTATCTTTCACCTCTCCTATGGCGGCCTTCTCGAGGTGTAAGGTTTCAAGACGGTTTCCGAGGTCTGTGCATCTGGATTCCCAGTCTTTTAGCTGTTGTGTCGCTGTGGCGAGATGTCCGTTGGTTTCTTCCAAGAGAAGCTGTTTTATTTCACATGCCCGCTGGGACTCCTGCACGTTTTGCTCCTTTAACGAGAGCTCCTTCAACAGGCTTTCGTTTTCTTCGAGCAGGTTGTCTCGGCTGGCGGTCAGGTCCTCCGTCTCTTTCTTGAGTTCGGTCATCTTAATATTCATCGTGATATCGAGCTCTGCCAAGCGTTCATAAAGGGACGCATTCTCTTTGAGAACTTTGGAGAGCTTCTGGATAAGGGCCTGTTTTTCCTCTTCGTACCGGCTGATCATGGCTTTTTGTTCAGAAGGTGAACTGTCCTTGTCTTTCATTGTGAGATTATACTGTTGTTTGCCATCTTTTTTGCAAACACTTTTCTATTGAAACTCCGGTCCGTTCTTTTCATCGGAAAAATCTTCCGACACGAGAGCGGGTCATCTGTCTGAGAAAAATGGGCTCGGCATACCCACAGCAATGATAGCCAGTGCCCATTAAGGAAGACTCTGTGCGGTTCCCTGGTCAGAGGACCGCAATCCATCCCGCGCCTTCTCATTTGCCGGGTTCAATTCCAACGCCTTCTTGAAGTTCCATTGCGCGCGGAGAGGAAAGCCGAGATCGACATACAGACACCCCAATGCAGTGAGGATTTCATCATTCTTAGGTTCTAACCTTTGGGCCTTTGCCATAACCCGTTCGGCCTCTTTGAGTCTGTTAAGTTTTATAAGGGCAAGTCCGTAATAATGAGGATACGTGGCCACCGAGTTGTCGAGATCAGCTGCCTCCGAGAAAAGCTGGGCGGCAACAACAAAATTCTCCTTTTCGTACGCGGTGCGGCCCTCATCAAATTTACTCTTGGCGCTTGCTGCCCTTGAGACGCCCGTTTGCTTGACCGAAATGGATCTGTCATACTGCCTTCTTTTTTCCGGGCTGCTGAGGACGGTGTATGCGGTGGTAATGCAGGTGAATATCTGATGAAGCTTCTCCTTCATATCTTGATCGAGATAAAAATGCCTGTCAGGATGGAATTCCTTTGCGAGGCGGTAAAATGCCCACCGAAGCTTAGCGTCAGCTACCGATCCGTCAACGTCCAAAAGTGTATAATAATCCTGAGTCTGGCATTTGCCGTGCATTCCCTCGATCCGTTCGATGAGACCTGGAGGAATTTCAGGCTTTTGAATGACATCTTCCGGAGTGATTCCTTCCCGTATTGTGTCTTGCTCGGAAGCTTCCACGACCGCAGTGCTCAGCAGTGCTGCCAGTGACCTCCTCCCCACTGAATCATCCAATCCCGCAAGAGAGATGACATCTTGCAGCGATCTTTTTCCATCGATAAAGGAGATCAATCTTTTGTCCTCCTCATCGAAGGATATGTCCTGGAAGAGGTTTAGGGGGTCTTTAGAAAAAACGAGCACGGTCTCGGGCCTGAGGCTGAGGAAGTCTCTCACCTGTTCGACACAGGTTATCCTCTTTGTTCCCCTGTATATGAGATTCCCAGCCGATAGCTTGAGTGTGATAACTTCTTCTGTCGGGAGGGGGCCTTCCTGGAATTCGAACTCGGCGTAAGAGAAATCAAAAGTACTCAGGATAATCTCCTCCGCCTGGTGCTTTACGGCCCAGTAGAGTTCCTTCGGGGTGATGACACCGAGTTCCAAGAGTATGGCACCCTGTCTTTTCCCTGTCGTAATGACGAGTTCTGAAGAACGGTCAAAAGACTCCCGTGATATCTTTTCTTCCCGGAGAAGAAGGTTCCCGAGCCTATCCTCGTCCCGATTTGACTCTGCAAATATGATATCTCCTCTGTTGATATAAATTCTCTTCTTTGCAGCGCCGCTCGTAATCTTGAGGATGCCTGTCTTTAGTGACCTCTGAAAGCCGATGAAGATGTCGGAGAGACGATAATTTTTCAAGGAACCCTTGAGTGGTTCGAGTTTATGGAGGCCTATCCTCAGTCCTGACTCGGTTTTCGACGACCATTCCACCGTAAAGTCAGATCGTAAAGACAGTTCATCGTTTTCAATCATTAAGATATCACCCCGATTTACTCGAAGGGTGTTCTTAAGGACGACTCCTACGCCGTCCAGAGAGTAATCCAGTATCTCGACCGGATGGTCTTCCTTCCCCTTGAAGACGCGCGCAGCGTATTTCTTGCTGTACCTCTTGAAGTGTCTATGTTCCTTCTTCTTCATCGCATCCGAATTCTATTTGTGACATTCCGCCCCTTGGGGCCTCCGACTTCAAGCGGCAACCCTCGGATCCCTTGTGGGACCCCGCCAAACGCCGTACCTGGGCACGCGGCTCCGCCGGACAACTTCGGCCTGCATCAGGGCTGCTCGTTTTCCGAACACCCCCGGTTACGTTTACATTGTATTTTATATCAAATCGACGTCAAAGTCAGCAACAGTCCTCAAGCTGGTTTTTCACAGGTACCCTATAACCGATGAACTGCCCTGCCGAAAGATGAAAAAGGCAGTCTGTAAACTACGCTATCAGACATCAGGGTGTTCCTCAAAAAACTGTGGGTATGCTCACATTTTGTATATGGACCGACCATTTGAACAATCAGAGACGCCGCATTCTTCATCCTGGGTAGGATGTCAGGGTGGAGTTAGGCGTCCGCGGTATTCTCGGGGCCCTCCAATTCGATGCAGCGTTTCAGGATCGAAAGAGAGGGGCCGCCGGCAGCGGTACTGCAGTAAGACCTGCGCCAGAAAACGGCTTTCCAGTGGAATGTGCGCACTTGGGACTTGTAGCTTTCTGATCCGGCGGCATGAAGCGGTCTTGAGATTATGAACGAAATCGGACAGTGTAAGGCTGGGGTGAGCGCTTATAAGCATAAGCACATGATCAGCTTCCCCGTTCAATGCAAAAAAAGTTCACGCTTCCGCGAGGAGCATATCCTGGAGAGGATCGCAGGACCCCTCTTTCCTGTGTCAGTATATTCCACACGGCATGGAGTTCATTACGTTCACCAAGCAGGTGATTACGGCACAATCTATCAGGAGGGATGTCCCATATTTTCATGTTTTCTTTCCCGTCCCTGTAACTTCAGCCCAAACACAAGAGTCCAATACTTTTGTCCATTGAATTCAAATTCATCTGCCATCTTCAGCCCTAGTTTATCCACGTGAGCATGAAGGGAACGGGGATTCTGCTCTGAAACAAAGGCAACACCGACATCAAAATGCCCCTTCAATGTCTGGAGCATGACGTTGAATAGTCCTTCTAAGATACCTTGTCCCCTTGATTGTCTGTCAACACAGACAGGTCCATAGATAAAGGTTCGGTATCCTGATAAAGGTCGGGATTGGTACAAAACATGGGGAAACCTCCTGACCATAGTGTTGATCAGGGGAGACTGAAGTGCGAAATCCATCGTCTGGGCTATGAGGAATCCTGACAGGCGGTTATTTGCCACTGCAACAAAAATTCCCAGCTGATTGTTGAGGATTTCAAGCTGATCATGGGGGTACTCAATAGAAAGGAACCCGTCCTGTTGGTCTTGGGGTTCAAGATTCTGCAGGAGGTTTTTTTTCTGCAACCAAAGAATGCTTGTGAAGTCTGATTCATCTGCTTTCCTGTAGATCACCATAACGATTTTACCAAACTGATTATAACTTCTTGGATACGTTGAAATTCTTATTCTTGCTTTCAGTCACTTCATCCATAATATCCATAATATAGCTTTCAATTAACCATAACTCCGCACTAGCTACGTAATAGGAATATTCAACTTCTCCAAGAGGTTATGAAAGGTTAGCGTCATGGGATCAGCAATCCATTCCAGGGGTTCCCCTCTTGAACACAACACAACAACAAGAACACCGTGGAGATAGATAGCCTGCAACCAACCATGCCCGCTCCACATAGCTGGGTTTTCCCCAAAGGGATTCAACAACCTACAGGAGGGTGTGTTGGTTTGTTTTCTTGCTGGACGCCATGACGAAGTCATCAAATGTTCAGGTGGTCACGCCGCAAAACATAACAACTATTCCTTGCATACAAAACGATAAAAGGCAACCATCGCGGTATTGGGTTCAATGTGTTGCCATTGCCCTTCATTACTGTCATTATAACTCTTGCCATCCTTGTCAAATCCTGTTATCCAAAGCGTGCGATACATTACGTTCTTGCAGTCCACTTCGTTATAGCCCATCATCTCTTTAAACTTAGGGTCGTCTGATACCTTCCGTTCATCCCAGAACGTTACCCTATAGCCCTCATAATGAATACTATTGCCGTCTATGTAATAAATCGCTGTGCCTGACGCGTCCTTGGTCAGCTCAATCCAATCTGCTGTGGCTGCTGTCAGTTCCAGGGGAAAAAGGAGAGCCATTAACAATAACATGGGTTTAATGAAGCCCATTGTCGGCTTGAACAAAACAGCAGTCCTTACCATTACAGTTTTATAGCACTTTGCACTGTTGTAGTCAAGATAGTGAAAGAAGGTATTGAGGCGGAGATGAACGGCCGAGAGTCCCCAGCTCACGGATCAACTCCACCATCCTGTTTGTCTTCGGGTATCCAACAATGCTTGAGAGAAAGTGCTTCAGTCTGAGCCTATTCGTCGCATTGCCAGCCGCAACGGGCAGAACTCCGACCTGGTCCAGAAAGCCGCTCTGGAGAGATTAGAGCACTTGAGGGAGCTCTCTAAACAATTGTGTAATCAGACAGCTTATGCGGTGCACCGCATAAGCTGTCGGTACTCACAAGTATCACCCTTGAGCTGGATTCTTCTTTGAGCATGATAGCGGTGCCTACTATCCTATTGTCGGCATTGCTCGAAAGGTCATCGATCGCGGCATACCTGTTGAAAATCCTCACTGTAGAGCCCACCGAGGTCCTGGCTCCCGCGGAAATGTCCTGAGTGCTTCCCAGGCCATCGAGAGTCCGCGCCACCTTTCTTGCCGCCTTTGCCTTGGGCTCTTCAGGGTCGGGATTCTTTTTGATGCCGTCTATCTCCTTGATGACCGCGGTGGGGATGACGATGTCGCTGTCCCCAAGCTTGTAAAATACGTCCGGGTCGTTGATCAGGACGCTTGTGTCAAGGACGTATGTCCTCCTGCTTTTTCCTTTCATGATGCCTCCTTTTCTTCAGTATTGGCATTCACTAAATGTTCTCTTTCTTATCCATACTTCAGCCTTTTTTTCAGGATCCCCACCCTTTCGGCAAAATCCCTGCTGTAGAGGATATCTCCCCCTTCTACGGCAACCACGGCGACATCCTTTATGAGCAACGGTGAGGGCTGCTGCTCGAGAAACCTCCCCTCCGACTCATAGAGTATGTAGAGGGCTCCAAGACTCCCGGAAAGTTTAATCAACGCTTTCCCGTCCTTTTCGATTTCGATATCCCCGAACCATATCCTTTTGGCTTCTGCGTTGAATACGGTTGCATTTAATATGGCTGTGGGCGCCCTCATGCTTTTGGTGATATAGAGGATTCTCCCCGCTTTCCCGAGAAGTCTCTCCGCTAGATAGGATATCTCCGTTATCTGCTCATCCACCCAGAAGGATGATTGAATGCCTCCTGTTCCTGTCCTCATGCTATGTTCCCTCCTTTGCCGCCTTATAGGCTTTTTTGATCATGGTCCTGGTTATGAATTCTCCCGGTTCAATTCCCTGCACGTCAAATATCTCCTCGCCCACGATCTTGATTTTTGAGATAATATCCTCGCCGGTCCGCTTACTGCCTTCCTTGAGAAGAACTTCCAGGAACCTCTTTCTCTTTGCCTCATCGAGACTTTTGTAGAGGCCTTCGAAATAAGTGAAATCTTCTTTTCTGATGTACATGTGCGACCTCCTCCAGTTATTGATCATTTCAGGCTATATAAATATCTTCTAGAAATTATAATAATCACTAAAAGATATTTATATAGTTATGCGATATATTTGTCAAGCCATGTTGGAGCAAATTTTCTTTCTATTCGTCACAAAAGGAGTATCTCTCCCTAAACGCTCAGCTTTCTTCGTTATATGCTCTATTATAATCTTATAAAGAATTATAAATATCATATTAAGATATTTATAACTTATTATGATGCATTTGTCAAATCATTTTATGCTCTTTTTTATTTCTTGTTGCTATTCTTAGTTTTATGGTGATAAGATTTGTTCATTTAAGGATATCGGAAGGGAGTTGAATGCTGATAGTCAACCTAAAAGCTTTGATTCACCGGAAAAGTGCGATTGAGAAGCGAAAGATTACCTATAAGGTCATCGAGCGGGAAACAGGCATTAAAGCCCTTACCTTGTCCAGGATCGCAACGAACCACGATTACAACTTCAGCAGGAAAGACCTCGAAAAGCTGCTCCTATATTTCAACTGCCAACCCAATGATCTCTTGTCACTTATCAACGAGGAACAATAACTACCTAAAGTGCGTTCTGCGATCCCTCGCAAGTGCTCACGAGGGGAGAAGGGACGACTTCAGTCCTCTCCGTGACCTCCGTGACCTTCTCAGGTTGCAAAATACTAAAGGAAGATACTAATATTTAAAACAAATAAGGGAGCGAAATGGGGAGAACTCTTGAAGACGAAGCACGCCAAGTTTTGGACGGCCTACCTTTTCGCGCGCTGTCATTATGAAGAAATCACGGCGCTATGATACCTCACACCTTGCGGAAGACCAGTTTGAGCCCGTCTCGCGTGGCCGGGTCCTCCGGAATCTATTGCACATCGTGCGAAGGCGCGAAATGGATGTTGTCGAGGCTGAGCGCTACGCTCTTGTGCTTCCGAACCTCATGGGCATGTTCACGAAGGGGCACCGTTTTACGGCGAAGGACATTTGCACCATTCATAAGGCCTGGCTGGGCGATGTCTATGAATGGCCGGCCAATACCGGCAGGTAAACGTATCAGAAGGCGATTTTTCCTTTGCTATGGCACGTCATGTTCCAAAACTTATGCAGGACTTCGAAAAAGGACCGCTAAAGAAATTTACCCCGTGTCAGTTCAAAACGGATGAGGAGACTATCACAGCTCTTGCTGTCATCCATACCGAACTTATGCTTATTCATCCTTTTCGGGAGGGAAACGGCAGGGTGGGGAGATTGCTTGCCGTGCTTATGTCATTCCAGGCAGGGTTGCCCGGTCTTGATTTTATGGGAATTCGAGGGAAGAAGAGAATAGAGTACTTTGACGCTGTTCAGGCAGGCATGGAGCGTGACTATGAGCCTATGAAGAAGGTTTTCAGGTCCGTTCTTTCCCGGACGAGACGCACGCACGCGCAGCACTGAAGGCAGTTTTCGTCTTGGTGACATTTCTTATGGCTTGCTCGGCTGCGGCATGGACACCCTCAATAGATGAGGAAGAAACGGTAACGGTCTTGACGATTTGCATACGCATCTCAGGGTCTTTAAGGAAAGGGTTTGTTTCAAGTAATGATTTCTTGGACATATTTTATTATACCATTTGATGGCGACACCTCGAAAGGCCTAAAATAATGACAAACGGTTGGGCCACAATCGTGCAAAAACTTTGGGACTACTGTAATATCCTGCGTGACGATGGGATGCGCTATGGCGACTACATCGAAAGCTTACCAATCTCCTCTTCCGCAAAATGGCTGAAGACACCAATACGTGTTCGCGGATAACCAGACAGAATGATCGAGGCTAACCTGCGGCTCAAGGCGACGCGTCGGAATCGGGTTACAGCTGCATATCGCGCACGCCTTAGCCGAAACGTTACCAAGGATTTCTCACATCACGGTAGTCGGTCGTCTCACAATGGTATTAAGTACTAGCGGAAATATGGTCTGATCGGTGTTAGATACTTCCCGTACAAAACATATTAGAGAATTTGTGATGGCGTCAATTTTTCTTCTGTCAGTTGCCAGATCTGAGCTTCATCAATTGTTTTTATTTCTTCCTGATGCGAAAGCCTTTCCACTTGTTATATCCAGATTTATATCAGATCTGAAAAGGCGTGGATGACAATGAAAGAGTTTTGCCGCAGGGATCACTGATTGCGTTTTTCGGACCGTAGTCTGCGCGCCCATTTTGGCGTTGTACACCGACAACACCACAGCCGTGTCATCTCTGCGACAGTGTTGATTTCTAAAATAATGTGCCACAAATGACTTGCTACGTACGGGACGTAATTTTCATTGGCCGATTCACTTAAGAAAACTTGTGTACAGCCACAAATGTGCAAAGGCAGGAACGCTGCAATCATGGCGATTACGGGTTGAAGAACTAAAACCGCTCCGCGGTTAGATAAGGAATTCGTCACAGGGTTGACAATCCTTTTCAGTCTGGTGTTAAATGGTTCAAGAAGAATGTTAATTTATAAAGTAAACCGATTAAAAACCCATATATATTGAAAACCCCTATATAATGTATACCGCGTAGCGGCTTTGTCCTTCATGCTTCAATCTGCAATTGCACCGATACCGAAAATATCATTTTTTGTTCTACAGCAATAGCAGATTGAAGGTTAACCGAAAGCTTTAAGAATCGAAAGTAAGAATTCGAAGGTTCGTTCTTGTGGTCTTTGGATTCTTTCCGGCAAGACGTGCAGCCCGGCTTGACCCTATTGAAGCACTTCGGCACGAGTAGCCTGTACCTGATTTGCCCCGTTATCTCTTTTTTTCAACAATCCACTGGTAGAGAGTTTCTAGACAGCCTCTGTATCCCTAATTTTAGTGCCGCCTAGCTAGCCTCTCGAATTAGGCTGCCAGCTTTTCTTTCCGTACGGAATCCCCAACCTGTTCATCCGCTTCCTGAGAGTATTGGGGTGAATCCCCAGAATTTGCGCGGCTCCACCCGGCCCATTAATCTTGCCGCCGGCCCTCTCCAAAGCTTGGCTGATATGTTGGACATTCATCTCCTCCAGAGAGAGCAAAGACCGATTTCGGTCCGCATCGGAAGCCGACTCACGACTCTTGGGAACCGGTGGGGCCAATAATGTCTCAAATGAAAGGACCCCTCCTCGGCGCTGGATCAAGGCTCGCTCAATCATGTTTCCAAGTTCCCGCACATTGCCCGGCCAATCATAGGCGATAAGCTGATCGATAACCACGGCGGGAATCACAGGGCTCTCCCTGAGTTTAAGCTCCATAGACTTGCGCTTGATGAAATAATGGACCAGCTCTGGAATATCTTCTTTTCTCTCCCTGAGCGGCGGAATCATGATAGGAAAGACATTGAGGCGGAACCACAGGTCTTCACGAAACCGCTGCGAGATGATCATCTCTTCCAGATTTCTATGCGTCGCAGATATGATACGGATGTCAACCGGAATGGGGCTTGTTCCCCCAACACGCTCGATTTCCCTGTTTTGAAGTACGTGCAGCATCCTCACCTGAGCCAGCAATGGCAGTTCTCCAATTTCATCCAAAAAGATCGTACCTTTGTCAGCCCGTTCAAAGCGGCCTCTTTTTTGGCTGATGGCCCCGGTGAAAGCTCCTTTCTCGTGACCGAAAAGCTCGCTGTCCAGAAGGGTTTCCGGGATGGCGCCACAGTTCACCTTGATAAACGGGCCATCCTTTCGATGTGAGGAATAGTGAATCGCATTGGCGATGACCTCTTTCCCTACGCCTGTCTCTCCCAACAACAAAACAGGGCTGTCCAGGGATGCTACCTGACGGACCTTTTCCATTACCTCCTTTAGACCAAATTGTGAACCGATGATCTCATCGCCTGAGAGTTCCCGCAACTGACCGTGGAGAAACCGATTGTCGTCGGCCAGCATGTCCTTGAATCGAATGATTTCCTGATGTCTCAGTGCGTTGGACATGGCAATGGCAAAGGGTTCACGGAGCAGTCGAAGCAATCTGGCATGTTCGTCCGTATATTGGTTCAGACCATCGGCGTATAGCCCAAGGGTGCCAATCTGATTTCCTTCAAGCTGCAGAGTCACGTTCATTAATGAGATATTAGCGTTGATCCCAAGTTGTTCAAGAATCTCCGGGAGGCCTGACTCCTTGTCGGGATGAAGAATTAGGACCTTTCCTTCATTTGTCAAAAAGGCCGCCTGTAAATCGGCTGCCCTTTTATCCCGGCCTTTCTCGGACAAGGGCAGGACTCGTTCATTTAGTTGGTAGAGACCAACTGATGCCACGAATTTCAAAAGATTCAGATCAGGATCCAGTATATGCAGGGTCATTCCATCTGCGGGAATGAAAGCTCGTATGTATTCAAAGCAGCGCTTCAGAGCCGTTTCGATATCGAGGCTGCTGCAAAGGCGCAGGGTTGCCTCGCGAAAAAACACATTTTCATCCACGCCCATCATCATTATCCGTTTTCCTTTGAATTTTGCGGCGGATAACCGCCGGTCGTAATTTCCATATGTACAAACACCGTTTTATTCCGTAGGGTAAATTTATGCTATAGGGTAACATATCTTACCCTATGGGGTAAACACCAATAAGGTACTTCTGCGTAACTATTTGATTCTAATCAGATTAACGTTTTGGCACGATTTTAGCACATTAAGATAACGAATGTTCAAAGAATATTGCCATGAAATGGGTTGAGGTTGACTTTCTTAAGGGTAAAGGCTGGAACGATTTTGGCAAATTAGATAATGAATGTTCAAGGAGTATTGTCATGAAATGGGTCGAGATTATCACATTGCGTTCTCTTGCTAAAGTCAATACTCAACTCTTGGATGAACTTTTGCAACAGGTAGTAAAGTCCGAGACGGCTGGTCATCCGGTAGAAATCAGGATGTATCAACATTCTATCTTGGGGACCGATTTGAGTATTCATATTTATTGGGAAACAAAACCACAGCATCAGCGCGAGAGTCCTCTTGGGCTACAGTTTTCTTATGCATTGAAAGGTCTGGGGTTGCTGAATCATTCCGTATGGAGTGAGACAGCGGCCATGGAATGGAATATGGCCTCTAAGTCTTGGAAATTCTAAACCCTGGTACATTCGCATCGCCGGACAGATAGGACAGCAGGGGCCGAAATCGCGGAGTAAGGAGGGATTCTAAATGTTAAGTAAAAATGGAAGAACGCAAATCTACCGGATAGAGATGTTACAGCGCCGCCCAGCAGGAGCCGACAAGGAAATAGTTTCCAAAGAAGGGAGTTTACTGATGGAAAAAAGAAAGTTCAGACATCCTACCCAGTTCTGGTCCTCAGATCGGAACCTGACGTTGTTGCTTGTAGTTCTGATATTTGACAAGTTTATACTCGATCCTCTTGTAGGTGTGTTCAACAGCGGGCATGCAGTCATTTTTATGAACAGTATATCGTTCTTAATCATACTCTTATTGGGTCTTCTTACCTTAACTCAACATAAAGTCACCCAGCTTATTTTTGCGGTCATTACGGTATTAATCATCTCTGCTCGATTCTCACGTTTAATCTTCGGAGAAACTTGCCTGCTCATATGGGACATCTTACTGTCAATAGTGTTTATAATTGCATTTGTGCTTGTTCTTTTGATTAATGTCTACCAAGAGGGTCACGTGACAAGACACCGCATTCTCGGAGCCATTTCCGCATACCTGCTAATCGCAATGGTATTCGCTTATGGCTATTGTCTGATTGAGTTTCTGAGCCCTGGGGCCTTTCACTTTCCGGAAAGCGTACCAAGGATTGTCGATTTGCGAATGCTGAGGACGACCTTCAATTATTTCAGCATCTCCACACTAACCACACTGGGGTATGGGGACGTCACTCCCGTACATCCCTTCGCTCGAAGTCTGACGATGATGGAGGGTCTTATCGGTCAGCTCTACCCTGTCACTCTTATAGCGCGGGTGGTTACTTTGCATATAACCGCAGGACGGACAAGAAACGACAATTAATAGTCTATTCAACTCTCCAGGTCCCAATTATAGGCGAAGCTGGTGGCTAACCTTATCCTGCTGATGAAGGAGCCTCGAATTATAGGGAGAAGGGAACGACCATACAAATTCTCTAATCTGTTTTGTACGGGAAGCAATTAACACCGAGCGAACTTTATTTCCAAGCGTACTTCACACAATTATTACAAGGGCGACCACTGATAGGTGCAGGAAGGACATCTCAGTGTATGTTTCGGACTCTAACAGGCTCGGTTATTTTGAGGAGTCCACCGACGAGTCCGCAGTTATCGGAAGTCGCAACTATGTGAAGTGTACTTTCTGAAACCCGCATGCCTCGGTTCTGCCCGCCAGTGCGGATTACAGCCACTAACGTTGTTTTTCCTTATAGGCCTGCGGCTCTTGATTGCGGGATGAAATATATCAACCTAAAATTATTTGCTACCCCTCCTAATCAGCGAAGCAGGCTTGGATCACCAGCGATCAGCCGGAACTTCATGGGCCTGCCCACCCGGTCGATGAGATTCTCATAAATACGGCTTAACAAATTTTCTAATTCAATGAGATGCTTCGCCGGACTCCTGGCTCAGATCCTGATTAAGGTCAATCAGGCTCTGCTGGCTTGTCCTAATTGCTCCGCGCACAGGCTGGTCAAGATCCATAATTAACCACATAACCGATGCCACGAGAAGTGCGAGCAACCCAGTTACCATCAGCGCCTTCTGTCTGTGTGACCCTAAATAAAATCCTATTAGCCACAAGGCAACAGCAGATACAATAAGAAGCACCACATAGATGGGGAAAGGAACGCGGTTCCTGAATGCGGCCACTCTTTTAGTTTGAAGGTCGATCATCTCATTCAAGGGCACAAGAAATGTCGAGATGACAGGATTAGGGTTTTCTCTGGCCAGGGCGGCCGCATGCGACCAAAGCATACTTTGCAGTTTCTTTTCTCGGTTGGACATTTCACGGATTTTCTCAGGATCGTCCTCTATCTTGCCTGCGATCTCAACTCGGAGTGCCGTATACTGGCGCAGCAGTCCCTGGATCTCGGAACTCCGGGGCTCCGGCAATGTTTTTGCCCGGAGATAGGTGGTCCCTATTGCATTGGCTTCATCAATAACCAGTTGTCTCCGCTCTTCAAAGCGACCTTCAGACATCGAATAGGTAAACCCAAGCAGGAGGGCCAGCAGTGTTAGTACTGCGCCTATGATCAGCGCGATATCTGTCTTTCCGATGGTGTCCGAAGCACCTCTCGCCATCCCCTTTTTTACCCAAAAACCAATTTCCGATGCCGCGACCAAAAAACCTATCAGAACCAGACAGATCAGGAGCGGGTCTAATCTATAGAAGATACTTTCCTGCATTGAACCCTCCTCTTGCTCATTCTTACCTCAAACTTTCGCCGCTTTCTTCTTCTCGTTCATTAGTTCTCCCTACAACTTCACCTTGTTATTGCAGCCGACATGCAGGAGTCGAATGTCTTTTCCAGCAGACTCGCGTCGATGCTGCCGGCCACACCACAATGTTCTAATAGGGATTATGGCATCGTGTATCTTTCTGCTTGATAGATCGGTGCGCTCCTGCCATCTGATGCTCATGGACCTATTGGCCGAGATGAGCAAGAGCGTTGCGCAGTGGAACGCTCGAGATCTGAATCAGCCCCCCGAACGGCGTGTCCAGCTCCAGGATCAGGAAGATCGCGCTTGAAACCGATAGCGCACAGACGAGCAGGATAGCGATTGCGGTTGCATTGTGGGGCGCAAAGAGGCCGAGACCAACGAAGATAATGGTGATCCAGAAAACCAGCACTACCAGGAAGGGCATGGGAATCGATCTGCCCTCCTGCGCAAACGTCAGCCAGCGCATTTGTCCGAGACTAAGGGCGAGGCTCAGGGCCTGGGCCTGGAGCGAGCGCTGAGCTTCATTCCGCGGCGAGAGTTCCTGGATTTTGTAATAGACACCTTCAGCCCTTGCAGCCATCGGATCTAACTGCGCAGGGTGAGAACTGTCCTTGGGCCAAATCTGATCGAGTGCGCGGACAAGGGCGCTGCGGAGCAGATCACGGGCTTCTTTTGTCTCCGGTCCGTAACGGGCCAAGACACGGTCGAGTACGACGACATTAGCGGACATCTGCACAAATTCGCTTCTCTCAGCGTCAAATGAACTCTTTGCCGAGGCGATCAGCAAGCCAAGGACGAGGGCTGCCATCGTCGCGATCAGACCCGTTCCCACCTTCATAATATCCTTGGTTTCCTCATTTAGATGATGCTCGGGCAGAACGGCGCGAAGAAACGCACCGAGCAGTGCACCTCCGAATACGCATGCGAACACGACCCCACTAATTGCGATGGAACTCATGTTCATATCATAACTCAATTTCTTAACCTGTCAACATTAAAAGGGGCAAAATGCAACTCGTAAAATTACTGGTCTTCGTGGACTTTCAAAGGGACTCTTTATTTCGGGGTTAATGCGTCATTTTCGGAGAGGATGTTCTCCGCGCGGGTTTTAGGGAGTAACTGAGAACAGTAGACGAACAGTGATTTTGCGGAGTATAAACGGAAAGAAACAGGTTCAGAAAGACGAAACTGGTGTGGAGTACAGGAAGCACATCTCAGAGCATGTTTGGGACCGTAACAGGCATGGTTATTTTGCGACCTTCACCGACACTCATTTAGGGGACACCTTGCAGCGAAGAGACAACCAAAGATAGCAATAGGAACTGAGCTAACCGATTATGCGGAAGTTGTGATATGTTGCTTATCATCATCATTATTATCATGATTATCATGCACAACAATTACTAAACCCTGGGAGTATTTTCTGACCCCATGAACGAAATGCGGTTGCCTCCGACAGTTCACCCGTTAACAAATAGCGCCCATCCAGTTTGGCTTCCTCGGCTAATACATCGCTGTCTATTGCAGGAATAGGCCCGCTCTATTTCCCGACGGTTCACCTTCACCTTTTATATATCCTCACTTCGTTATCTTCTCCTTCTTTGTCTCGAAATGCATCGCGTATTCCCTCTTTACTTTCCTCACACCTCCTGCGATTTTCTGCACAGTGTGAGCTCCCTTTCTCAGTGAACAAAAAAAATAGGTCTTGTAAATCAGCGCCTTCCCTGCATCTGTCAAATTGGTACGTCTCTTGCTTATTACATGATATGAGGTGCGATTCTCAGTATTGGGATGAGCCAATGCGAGAGGGAGTGATAAATATGGCAAGCACAGTAGGATATAAAGGCAGAATGCTTCAGAGAACCCGAACAGTCCTTGTAGTCGATGACGACAAAGTAATTCGAAGCTTTGTTACGAGTCTTCTCCATCAATACCGCTACACTGTTATCGCAGCCAATAACGGGCATCATGCGCTGTCGATCTGTT
The DNA here is from genome assembly GCA_050014695.1 of Thermodesulfovibrionales bacterium. Taxonomy (GTDB): domain Bacteria; phylum Nitrospirota; class Thermodesulfovibrionia; order Thermodesulfovibrionales; family UBA9159; genus UBA9159. The sequence goes on along the minus strand of JBEKCV010000018.1, from coordinate 22,535 downwards.
CGTGCTACAAAGACCCGATCGATTTGATTCTGGTGGATATTTTCATGCCTTACCTCAATGGATTCGAACTCATTGATCGACTGCGAATTGTGAGAAACGATTTCCAGGTGCTCTACATGTCCGGCCGCGCGAGCTTGATCACTATCTCACAGGGCACGAATGCGTTATAGAGGAATTTCATTTTCTCATGAAACCGTTTACGGCATTTCATTTGTAGCGGATGGTGGACGAAGCTGTGGGAAGCCGGACCTCCGATTTTCCATACGTTAAGGATGAGATCCGAACGGAAGAAATGTACGAAAAGGAGGTGGTAGTCGCTCAAGGACCCAATAAGGCAGAACAATACGGCCGCGAGAAGTTTGCTGCATAAACCCGTTAAGAAATAAGGAGGAATGAGGCATGAAAAAGCTAAGAAGAATTACGTGGATGGTAATGGTATTATTTATTGCAACAGCGATCACCTTTTTTGCGTGTGATGTGAATCCGTACTCGATCGCCCACGCCGCTTCGGATAACACTCTCACGGCACAGAAGGCGGACAGCGTCACTATCGGATGCGATGTGAATCCGTACTCTATCACCCACGATCAATTACGTTTTGCGGCTCAGCGTTATGAAGAATGATAATGACGGAAACGGAACAGTGAAAAGCTTTCCGCTAGGCATCAACTGCGGCTCTGACTGCACGATGACTTACGGCAAGGGACTTTCGCAACCTTAACAGTGGCGACTTGAAAAAACTTTGAGATTGAACCTTTAATTGACGGTGGCCTTAAATGAGATACAAGTTACCTCTCTTTCAGATACCGGAAATGGAAAACTTTAATCCTAATGACTTCTTCTGTACTTTTTTCAAAGAACGCGAAGACGACCTTGCTGGCTGTGGTCCTTTACAATCGTATCCATCAGGTACTGAGATATATCGTGAAGATGCCGTTGCGGAGGTGGTATATCTCATAGAACGCGGCATCATAAAGCTCAGTAGAATAGACCTTAATGGCAAAGAAATCATTGTTGGTCTTCGCAGCAGATATTGGTTATTGGCAGCTCCGGCAGTTTTTCTTGGGATGCCATATTTATATACGGCCACAACGGTGACTCCATGTCATTTGCGTCCTATTACAGCAAAGTGTTTCTTTCATGTGCTTAAGACGAACGAGGCCGTTTCGCGAGAGATGTATCGGCTTCTCAGTCAAGAGGTCATCAGCAAGTTAAGAAAAGTAGAGGAAGTAAGTTGTATGTCAGCCAATGAACGTATGAGGCAGTTTCTCCGTCAACTTGTCGCTGAACTTTCACCCGAAAAATCGCAGGCCCACGATCATTTTCAAATCCCGTTGAAGCAATACGAACTTGCCCAAATTGTCGGGGTTTCGCCGGAACACCTCTGCCGCGTCGTGAAGGACTTGGAGCAGGAAGGGGTTGTAATAGGCACGAAAGGGATGTTAACGATAAGAGATGTGTCAAGGCAGTTCCCTCCGTCATAAGTGAGAAAATATCACTCTCTGATGGATTGACACTCTTTTAGCATAGGGCTGCCTTGACAAGTAAGTTCTCATATCGACACCTCAATAGTTTCGGTTTTCTCTTCCTTCAGTTAATAGCTGATTAACACATATCAATGGTCTTTTAATATGTATCAATGACAGAAGAAATTCACTGTAGTTTAATACAACTAGAGGAATGAATGAATAAATGCCTGTAAAGGGAGGTGACTTGTTGTGAAGAATATTAGCTGGATCATTCTCGATATAGTGTCTACCTATATAACCCTCAGCATAATGTTCTACGGCTTGCTGAGGGTTACGGCGGTGTTAATGCGGTGGTGAGCGCCGCCACACAGGCATCTTTGAGGGTGAATGAGAAGAGAGCTGCCTGGGGGTCGTTGAAATCCTCAGGTCAATATTATAAATCTCGTTTTTTGCCAAGAGCAGTATCCATTTAAAGGCTTAAGGCACGAGGAGGTAGAAAAATGCAGAAAATAACTTTACTTTCAGCTAAAAGGGTTAGGGCTCTCGGCCATTCTATATTGACAATGTTTCTGCTTACAGTATCAATTTTGGGTGTTGCTGTTAACCCTGTAGTTGCAACGGATCCGTTAAAAGAAGACGTATATCCCGGTGCAACCTTTTACAAAAAAGGATCAACGGATTTGTTCGGGTGCGAGCGGACAAAAGTCTTCCAATACCAGTACCGCACAAAAGATAACGTCACCAAGGTAGTAGAATTCTATAAAAATCATGGGTTTACCATTTTGAGAGACGATTCTATCTACAACTGTTGCATTACTAAGAAAAACCACGTGTTAGGGCTCAACAAAAATGGTGCGGATGTATACGTAGCCATAGAAGACTTATGGCTCGAGGAGAAAACTGCCCGTCTTATGAATGACACATTAATTTCAATTGCCTCTGTTTCAGGGTCAGGCAGATAACATTATAGTGCCAGGAAGAGCGAGACTTTGTGACAGTGGCAAACACTCTCAGGCTTCTGGGGATCGAGACTTTCTGGATGAACGTCTCACGGGCAGATTCATCATTTCGGGTCGAACTCTGCATCTTATCCGGGATAGTTACTCGTGCGGAGGGAGAAATAAACGCCCTCACAAATTCCTGAATCCGTTTGTTACGAACGGCATTCCTCCGATATCAAAAAGTAAAACTTGGGTTGCTTACGGGATAAAAGACGCAAACGATTTTTAACAGATTTCCTCGGAAACAAACACAATCAGAGAAGTTGCCGCGGTGTGCAGTATCAGTTGAAAGAAACGGTCTGGGAGAGCCGCCAACCGCGTTTGTTATAGGGAGAAAGTCGCGGCAGCTGAGTCCCTTTGGATTTGCGGACTTGGAGGGGAACTCCGCACTCCCCACAGAGTTGGCCGCGTTTATTTCCAAAAGAAAGCTTACCCCCGTGCAAAATAGCCACAGTGCGGACTTCAGGAAGAATATTGCCGTGCATATTTCTTTTAGAAGGTGTTGCGGGTAACCTCTAAGGGGAAAATACCGCCTTCCATACCCTTCCACTTGGTCAATTAAACGGACGGTGCGGCCATATGATTATAAATCAACGGTTCGCCATAATGATGCGTTAAATATCAATATGTTACAAATCGATGTGAACCAAATTGTGAACCATATTTTTGTTGACAAATTCTAACTAAGTTAGATAAAATATACCCTTATGAACGAATGGTTGCCGGATGACATCAAAACCCTTAGAAAGGGCTTAGGACTCTCTCAGGAAGCCTTTGGCGAACGAATAGGGGTATCTGGCAACTACGTCTATCTTTTGGAAAAGGAGGTGAAAAAGCCGAGCAAGACTTTAAAGCTCTTGTTGGACTTCATCGATGCCCAACGAAGAGAAAACGAAAAGAGAAAGGAGAAAGCATAACGATGGCAAAGGGGCTGTACAAACGTGGCGAGGTGTGGTGGATATGTTACTCTGATAGGTTTGGCAACATCGTCAGGGAATCAGCGAAGACCACAAAGTTTAAGGATGCTGCAACACTATTGCTCGAACGGAAAAAGGCAGTACGTGAAGGCAAAGAACCTGAGGCTATCAAAAGAATCCCAAATTACACATTCCATCAACTTGCGGATGAATATCAAAAGTGGTGTGAGCGTCAAAGGAGTTTCAGGAGCAAAAAGGGCTTCATAGCTCAGCTTGTAGAGGCTTTTGGGAACGTCCAACTCAGACATCTCACAACTAAACTCCTTGAGCAATTCCAGACGGAAAGGACTCAGAAGGGAAACAAACCGGCAACTGTGAACAGGCTGATGGCAACTATCAAGCACTGCATCCACAAGGGCTATCAATGGGAAATGCTTTCAGAAGAAACTCTGAAGCGTGTTAGACAGGTCAAATTGCTTGAGGAGAATAACAGACGGTTGAGATACCTCTCCCAGCCTGAGTGTGAAGCTCTCATCGATAACTGTCAAGGCCACACGAAGGCAATAGTCACTATGGCTCTCAACACGGGGATGAGGAAAGGGGAGATTCTTTCTCTCAAATGGGAAAATGTTGACCTGAGGCATGGATTTATTCTGTTGGAGAAGACAAAGAACGGAGACAGGAGGGAGATACCCATAAATCCCACCCTAAGAGGTGTCCTGCAGGGCTTACAGAGAAGGTTGGATATCCCCTATGTCTTTTACGACAGTGTCACTGGAAAGCATTTTAAAGACATCAAAAGAAGCTTTTCCACGGCATTAAAGAATGCAGAGGTTGAAAAATGTACAAAGTGCGATTACCAAAAGGCAAAGAGCAAAGCACAAAAAGAGGTTGAGCATTGCCCTCTCTGCAATTCTGAAATAGCGGTACATAAAGGGATTGCAGACTTTCACTTTCACGATCTGAGGCATACGATGGCATCGCACCTCGTTATGGCTGGAGTGGATATCACCACGGTCTCAAGATTGTTAGGGCATAAGAATCTGACAATGACTCTGAGATATGCTCACCTTGCGCCCGCACATATGGCTAAAGCGGTCGATTTACTTGACAGCACCCTAACAGGGAAACCAAGTGCACAAAAACTGCACAATTTAGCGGGTAACCAATAATGCTTACCACACGTAACCCATTGAAAATAAATGGTGAGCCGTGCTGGATTCGAACCAGCGACCCGCTGATTAAGAGTCAGCTGCTCTACCAACTGAGCTAACGGCCCATATACAACAGTGTTTGTTATAGGTGAATAGTAAATCAAAAAAATGTTTTCACTTCAAGCCGAACCAAATATGACATGTGGCCACTTACTGTCTCTCATTTCACATAGTGAACTGAGTATGGCGCGCCTGAGAGGATTCGAACCTCCGACCCTCGGCTCCGGAGGCCGATGCTCTATCCAACTGAGCTACAGGCGCATTCACGACACTTAGGATGAATAGTCATCAGTCACAAGCAAAGCAGAGATATCGATGGCACATGTCGAACTCTCCCTTCATAACAGAAAACTGAGCATTCCAAGTTCTTGTGGAACAAAATTTGGTTGGGGTGGGCGAGGGGACTCGAACCCCCAACACCTGGAGCCACAGTCCAGTGCTCTGACCATTGAACTACGCCCACCATGCAACGCCAGTAATCCAGTGCCACTATAATCAAGAACTCGCCACATACTATACTCATAAACACGCATGACTATCAACTGGCCATAGCACATCTTACACGTACATGTGCATGGCGCGCCTGAAGGGATTCGAACCCCTGACCCACTGCTTAGAAGGCAGTTGCTCTATCCTACTGAGCTACAGGCGCATAAATAGCTGTTATGTAAGAATAGTGACAGGTTGTGCATAAACAACCTGCATCGCCTCTTGAAATCAAACGCAACTTAGCATTGACTGCCGCCAAATTTGCAAGATACAATTGGCTTGGTCGGGGCGAGAGGATTTGAACCTCCGACCCCCTGCTCCCAAGGCAGGTGCGCTAGCCAGACTGCGCTACGCCCCGAAATAAATAAATTAATCGATTGAAGCGCTAAAAGTCAAACAGCGGTATCACTATTGTCAAGGCAAAATGAAAATGTCCTATTCTTGGCAACATAGAAATGTCCTATTTATTGTAGTTTAAGAATACCAAGGAGTTAACCGTGCGATGTTTGGATGCCAATCGTCCTGTATCTCTGAGGAGACCCCCCCAATTAACGATTCGAACAGATAGGCTTCTCTACATTAACGCAGAGGCTACATAGGCCGTGCCAAGGGGCAAGACCGGTTCAGGAAAATACTCCGGATTAGCAGAGATGAGGAGGAACCGCCGCACGGGATATCATTTTCTGTCGTAAAATGTTTTCACAATCTGCCAAGTCTCACTTTTCAGGAAGGTCATTTACCGTAAATAAATCTCGCTGTTCTCCGGGGGGTTCTGAGCCGAGCACACTGCAGATTTTTTCGACAAATTCCTTATCGAGCAAGAGCGTCCCGTCCTGGATAAGCATGAGCACAATGTCACACTTCTGGATGATTCTGCCGATATTTTTTAAGCATCCTGCGATGATGATAACCTTCACCTTATCACAATCGAGAATCTCGAGTATTTTTTCATGCTGTTTCGGGCCTCTACCAAATATTTCATCAATGACGAGCACAGATCCCGTTTTCGCCGAGGACGACAAATCGACCGACAATATTTCTTTTTCAGTAGCGATGATCTGCATGTCTTTTTTAAGGGACTTGATATAATCGATGTATTTATCATAACCCTTCGGCCTCGGGTTCCCCACATAGTCAACAGGATTGCCCATATAATAAACGTTATCCCGGCCCTGCAGGGCCTCAAGGGTATGGATGATCTTGCCGACTCCCACTTCACCGCTAATGACGATGTTCTTATATTTCTTGATTACTTCTCTGATTTCATGTGTGATTGCCTCTCTGTTGCTCATGTGAAGTATCCGTTACGCTGATTCCTCGATTCGTTCACTGCAAGCACTTCTCCCAGCTGATGATATTGTAATGGTTTCTAACGCATTTGTCTCTATGGTTTTTTTTGTCGAACCGCCAATGCCTTCACCTGTCGACCAAATCTTGACGGGGGACGATGTTGTCGGCATCAATGCCACACACACGCATATGCGAGTGCATAGAATTTACCGTGAATTTGAACACCGTCAATGGAGAAAGGCGGTCAGACGATCGCCAAATGCAATGTCTGATGAGGGAAGGGTCCTACAAATGATTAGAGACAGCTTTGTACCAAATCAGATTTCATCTGACACTTTTTTATTCTTATCTTTGTTTGTTGTGGAGGAAAAAGTGCTGACGGCCATCAGAAGAGGATCAACTTGGATGGAACAATCGGCATCAACCTAACAAGAGGACAAATAGGGGATTGGCCGCGGATTTGTCTGCGAACGTGGACTTCACCTATTACCCTTCAGTCATCGCAATCGCAATTACTGCGGAGTTCCGTCAGAAACCTCGATTTTTTTGCCGGCCCAAGCGATTTCCGGTACTTCCTCTTCTAAGACACCATTGAATCCTGATATAATAATGAATGACACAACTGGAATGTAATGCCATACTGACTGAAGGAGGTATTGAGGTAAGATTAACGGGGAGTATCGTGAGCTTACCTTAACGGGAGAATAATGGAAAACCTAAATGCCCAGGATCTGCTGAGAGTAATCGCGGCCGGAAACAGCTTAATTTATGTGGTCACCGATAACGAGCGGTACTCGGAGAGAATTATAGCGCGGGCCGCCGCACACGTGAAAGAGGCGGGGAGTCCCTATGTATGGACCTGCACCGAAGGTTTCAGCCGGGAGGGAGCACCGTTCAAAGCGACAGTAGAGCCTCTGCTGGCGCTCGATTTCGCCATCGGACAACCAGGACCTGCCATTTTTCTTTTCAAGGACCTTTCCAGCTTTTGGGGAAATAACCAGTTTATTATCAGAAAGCTGAAAGAATTTGCTGTGCGAGCCCGATCAAAGACCCTGATTGTCATGGGTGAAGAGGACGCTGTGCCGGAACGATTGAGAGAAGACCTTGTTATTCTCTACCAGGGAATTCCTGTCGTAGCAGAGATCAAGGCGCACCTGGAGTTCCTGAAAGGACGTGTGCCGCTACTGGCACAGATCTGTGCCGCTGATCCCGAGCTGGTGGGGAGTTTGGTGGTCGCGGCCCAGGGGCTTTATCTTGAGGACATCGAGCGTAGCATTGCCGCTTTCAATCAGTCTCAGCTCAGCAGCGGCAGCGAAATCGTTCGGGCGTTCTTCGAGACCAAACAGCAGATTATTAGAAAAAGCGGCATCATGGAGTTTGTCATCAATGATGCCGCTCTGGACCAGCTGGGCGGGATGGAAAACCTTAAACACTGGCTGGAGCGTCGTGAAATGGCATTCGGCTTGGATAACATTTCTACCGGTGTAAAGATGCCGAAAGGGGTGTTGGTCATGGGGATATCCGGCTGCGGAAAATCGCTGTTTGTCAAGGTGATCGCCACTCGGTGGCGCCTTCCCCTTATCCGTCTGGATATGGCGGTGGTGTATGGGGGGGTGTTCGGCAGCCCGGAGTCCAGCCTGCGCAAGGCGTTCAGGACTGCAGAGGCGATTGCGCCCTGTGTCCTCTGGATAGACGAGATCGAGGCCGGCATTTCATCGCAGGGGTTCAAGGCTGAAGGAGGCGCTGCTTCCCGGGTCCTCGGGTCTTTCCTGACGTGGATGCAGGAAAAAAGTGCACCTGTTTTTGTCGGTGCTACCGCCAATGCCATCGAGATGCTTCCCGCGGAAGTGCTGCGCAAGGGACGCTTCGATGAGATATTTTATGTGGGGCTTCCCGATGAAACGGCGCGGGAAGAAATATTTCGCATTCATATGAAGAAGCAGGATATCAATCCTTCTGGGATTGATATCCCTCTACTGGCGTCATTGGCCAAACGTCTTTCCGGAGCAGAAATCGAGCAAGTGGTCAAATCAGCTGCTTTCGAGGCCCTTGCCGATAAGCGTCCCATAGTCGAAGATGATTTCTTGGCAGCTTTGACCCGGACCGTTCCTCTTTCGGTGACCATGGCTGAACAGATAAAGAGCATCGAGGCCTGGGCCTTTAAGCGCGCAGTGCCGGCTTCGGGGAAACCCAATCGTTAGCGGAAATCACAGGCTGAATCTTTGAGAGGTCAGGACAATCGGCGCCAAGAGATCTGCCGTGCTGTTTATCGTTCTGAGGGAAATCGTCAGCCTCCTTGCGGGTTGCGCGGACTACTCGCGATAACCTTCACTACTGGAGCAATTTGAACCGCGCGAATTAGTCATTATGTCTAAGCTAACGGGCACCCTGCGGAATTCCCTCCATGCTTAGCCTATATATCTGCTTCACCTGACTCGCGGCGAAGACTTCTTAACCTCACGCGCCTCGTACTCATACCATTTCCCTATATACTTGCCGATACAAGTGGTAATCTCCGATGAAAAAACCACCGGAAATAAAGCTTGATAGCAGTGACAATGACAAGCAACGGAAAGTTCCGGTTGGACAAACAGCGGGTTGTCTATTTCTGACGAGAGTTGTTCCTGTCGACATAGTATCACGATTCTGTTTGTAACCTTTTGCCTATTGCCCTCGTCTTTTCACATGGGCGGTAGATTAAGATATGAACAGATGGATCGGAAAACTTCAGGGCACAGGAGGTTGCTATGAGGTGTGCATATTTCAACGAGGGCTATTTTGGTGTCTGTGATGCGCCTAACTCTATACATGTTCCAACTATTGCAGAGATGGAGACATTCTGTTTTAAAGCCTATTATGAAAGTTGCCCGAACTTTGAAGTTGTTGAGGAGCATAGAGACACGGATATGGTCTCGCGCTGTGCCGAAAATCTAAAGTAATTGAAAGCCTCATATCAGGAAGGGATCGATGCTTAGAATACGACTCTTGAGGTCTTTGCTCCCCGGTTGTAACTCCCCGTTTTTTGTTAGTGCTCAGGGTGGCAAGAAACCAGTGTGCTAATGTGGGGGGCAGCGTCCGAGCAGTCTTTTTATTTGGTGTATACTGTTATAGGGGGGAGGTAAAGTCATGAGAGAATCTACTTTTAGATCATTGGCAGTGTCTGTGACCATAGTTGTGCTACTATCCTTTGGGATTGGAGTGCAGGATGGGCAGGCGCAGCCACCTCCTGTGGCTGCGCCACTGGTGCGTGAGGGCGCTTTTGCAATGAATCTTGCCGAAGCCCTGAACGTGGGTCATCCGACATCAGAGGCCGAGGCTGAAAGCATGTTGGGATCAGTCGGTATCTCCCCGCGCAACGGATGGATTGCCGATTATCCCATAACCCCGGACATCATAGGGGAGTTGCAGGACTCAATTGCCTATGCGGCACAGGCCCAGACGATTTCCATGGATCAAGATTCGGCACTCAGGACTTTGGCCAGCGTTCAGGCGGGCGCTGATATATCGCTAAGTCCCGGACAGGCAGGCCCTCCGCCCGCGGAAGGCGCGACCGGGGAAGCAACATCCACTGAGAGCTCCTATCCTGACCAAACCGTCATCAACAATTACTATTATCAGGCGGGCCCACCCATCCTGACGTATTACGCGCCTCCACCTAATTACTATTACTTGTACGCATGGGTTCCCTATCCGTTTTGGTGGGGCAGAAGTTGGTTCGGGGGATTTTTTGTTCTTAACGATTTTCACAGAAGTTTCACAGAAGGAGGCCGTGTCTTTGTGGTCAGCAACCACTTTACCGATGTCAATGCACACAGGGTCTTCAGAATCGACCCTGTAAGCAGGCTTAATGGTAAAACATTTGCTGGAATTGGAGCGCCCCGGTCAAATGCTTTCATCAATACGGGAGCCCAGAGAGCGCAAGAAAGGGTTGTAAATGGCGGCCCAAGCAGTCAAGGTGCATCTCTTCCCAGGAGTGCGAGAGGAGTGGTCGGGCAGTCGTCCACGACGAGCTTTGGGGCTAACCCATTTTCCGCAGATAAGGTCTACGGTCAGCCGCCCGGCACCGGCAGAACAGTTCATCGAGTCGAAAGAGCCAAAACAGCAGGGGGCGAGACGAAACGACAGGCACAATAAAGCGCGCTGGCCGGATGTCGCACGCGAGGAGGCCTTTCTTAACGCGGGGAACAATATCTCTATTCACCGGGAGGACGTTCGTGGAATGCCGAGCGAAAATCCCCGAGTAGCTCAGGGACGAGCAAGTTCTGTGAGTACTTAAATTCGGTATACGATAAAGTGAGAGTCATTACCTGCTCGAGACAGATTTCATCCCGAACCACGCATTGCTTTCCGGTGCTGAATGAGAAGGAATAAGAGGTGCCGGGATCTCTGCTTCACGACTAATCCGCGGGGTTCAAATCACAGCAACTATGGGAGAACTATTTCTATAACAATGTTTTCTATCTCATAAAAATGCATTTTTATCCTCGATAAAAACATTTAACGTGCGGCCTCGAGTGTCTTCAGCTCTGAAAATCGTGTATGTTAAAAAAACTGCAAAAATTATCATCATGAGCGGGCGCCACCAGAATCTAAAATTATCGTCTATCAAGTAACATAGTTCTGTTGGCAGAGGACCGAGTGAGACACCCATGCATAACAATCCCAGGCCAATCTTTCGAGAATTTTTCATCCAAAGAAAGCGAACTGCATAGACAGCTATAAGGGGACCTACCACAACGTAGCTATTGCCTTGAGTCATAGGATTGAAAAGCATGAGATATACGGAAGTCAGTCCAAGAAGAAGCAAAGCCCGATCGGGCTCGCGCGTTCGTTTTACGCTGAACAGGCATAAGATGCCTGTCAATACTCCTGCTCCGATCCTGACAACTTGCGAGTCGACACCGGTAAGACCGCATCCAATAGACCGGAGCAAACCATTGAAATCGGCAAATCGATGTTCGGTAGTTAGGGAAGACGCCGATAGTTGTGCCAGAGCTTGCTGATACTCAGTAATGACATAAAGCGGATCGGTAAATAAGAGAGGCAGGGTTAAGAATATAATTAATCCTAAGGCCAGCCTCCAGGCCATGGGTCGATATACAATAAGTGCCAAAAACAGCATGACTATTCCAAGAGGTTTGATTGCCAGTGCTCCAATTAGACAAAGAGATGCAGTCCACCACCGCGATCTGGCAAGACTGGCAGCCGCATGGAGGCCCAACGCTCCGAATATGAGGTTGGCTTGACCATTGCGTAAAGCGCCAACTGCGGAACTGATTGCGACAAGTGAGGCATACAAAAAAAACCGTTCGTTCTCGAGTAGGTCTGATGATTTTAGTATCCGTCGTAAACCCCAACATAATAATGCGGCTGAAAACACACGCCAGAGCACGTCCCCGGCGAGAAATGGCAAAAAATGAAATGGCATAAAAAGAAGAATAAACTGGGGAAAATAAAAAAAACTGCCATTGAGATAAAGGGGTTGGAGCAGAAACCATCGTTCAACCGCTTCATGATAAACAGGAGTATCGGTATGCTTATTTGGAGACAGTATAACAATTATAATTACTACCAAAATTGCGGTTATCCACATAGAATAAGCGATTCTTTGGTACGTAGATGACTTCTGCTTCTGAAAGTTCATGCGTTTCCTTTCTGAAATTGACTACAAGTGTTAAGCAACCACTATATTATACTAAGAAAAAGCGTTCAAGACAGGATAAGTTTTCTTCTCACCCTTATCGATACCTTCATAGTCGATACCACCTTGGTTGAACTTCTTCCGAGTGGGTGATGTCTCACTGGCTGATTTTCATTCTTTTATAACAGATTTCAAGAAAATCATGTGCCTTTGCGAGCTCAGGGTCGAGGCTCAGGGCAACGTTGAATTCATTCGCAGCCTCCTCAAGGCGGCCCTGATAGAAGTAAGCTAAGCCGAGATTGGCATGGGCATCCCCGTCGCCGGGATCAAGTCTCGCTGCTGCGATAAATTCATCTTTTGCTTCATCGAAGCGGTCACGCTTACAATAAACCAAAAATGAAATAAGCACTAGGGCGAGGACAGGAATGAGCGGGACCGCTGTAGGCGATATCGAAAAGTGACCCAGTTGCGATACCTCCCAGGCCCATTCATTTATTCCTTTTATTGCCTTTTTTATTCTTCGGTGTTATATTCGCAATATATTTTATTTTTTATTCGCAGGAGATCTTATAGAACACGCTCAAAATGTCCTTTAAATACCTCATATTGCTATTTACTTCATAGCCAGAAGATGACGACGCACAGGTGCGTCTATTCGTCTAAAAATGGGTCTGCACCGATCTCGGCTTTAGGGCGATTTTCGATATCGCCTACACCGCCCTTGGAGCTGGGACATTTGATGAGTGAAGATTGCCGGATGTTTCGGGGAAATTATACATAACTTAATATAGCACCCTGTCTTATGACAGTTCAACGTTATCGCCAGGCGTGACCCCTGATGGGGCTCACAGTTTCGCGTCCGTAGATGGCGTCTCTTAGATTCTTGCTTTTGAAATCTACGCATGTTGCCCTGGAACAGTTGCTGACCCTTCCAAAGAGAGGGGAAGGCCGATGCATCTATCCCAACGAAAACTACCGTAATCGATAGATGGACTCCACGGGCGGGGTGTCAGGGGTAAGGCCTAGGTGAAGCAATACGACAATGAACACGGAAGACCATTGTCGATGCTGGGTAAAGCGGCAACTGGTGGGTATAATACAGAAGCGCGAAACATAGATTCAATTCGGCGGCGCTTTCTCATAATCGCTGCATTTGCTTGATATTTTCACTTCAAAGTGATAATCTTTTTGCATACAATAAACGGTATCCTATCAGTAGGAAACTTTTTAAAAGGAGGACATATACGTGCGGATATCCAGAGTTTTAACTGTTTTAGTGTGTTCGGCTGCCTTTGTTGGTTTTGTTTATGCCGGAATTGAACAGGGGACTGATTCTCTGACGAAATTGATCGACGGGAACAAGAGGTTCATATCGGGCGAACTGGCGAAGAAAGATATCGGGGAAGGCAGAAGGCAGGAACTTGCGAAGGAGCAGCATCCTTTTGCAACGGTGCTTTCGTGCTCTGATTCGAGAGTGGCTCCCGAGATAATTTTCGACCAGGGGTTAGGAGATATTTTTGTCGTGAGGGTTGCGGGGAATGTTGTGGAACCTACTACTCTAGGGAGCATAGAATACGGAGTGGAACATCTCCATACTCCACTTGTTATCATTCTCGGTCATGAATCATGCGGTGCCGTGAAGGCAGCGCTGGAGGCAAAAGGAAAACCCGAAGGGAATATCGGGGCAATCCTGAAGAAAATTATGCCAGCAGTCAATACTGCCAGGAAAGCCAAGAAAAATGAGGACGAGACTCTGAATATTGCAGTACAGGAAAATATAAAGAACACATACAAAGATATCATGAAGAGCGAGATAGTCAGTGAGCTGGTTCATGAGGGGAAACTCAAGGTCATTGGCGCAGAATACTATCTCGGCACTGGAAAGTTTGAGGTAATCGATTTGGGCTCACCTGCTGAACAGCACAAATCGCGTCACACGAAAAAAGCGGCGTAACCCTTTCTTTGCATTCCGTTTCCTCTTGTCTTCGGGGCGAAGGGAAACGGAATCATGTTTGAACAATTAGAGGCTCCGTATTCTCGATCCTGGGCAGGATGGCGGGGTGGAGTTAGGCATCCCCGGAATTCGCGACCTAAAGTTCAAGGCGTGGCGGCAGAAGATACCTTCCCTTCTCTTTTACAGAGAAGGGTGTTGCTATGCTATCAAGTGCTCTTAATAGCGAACGCGCCATTGAAGTGGACATCGCCATCATGAGGGCCTTCTACTGGAGTGAAGACGATAAGGCATTCGTAGCTGAAGTTCCCGAACTGCCCGGGTGTGCAGCAGATGGAGCGACATATCAGGAAGCTCTGTCCAATATCGAGGTTATCATCACGGAATGGATTGAGACTGCTAAAAAACGGTGCCGCCCGATTCCACAACCTAAAGGGCGATTAATGTTCGCATAATAACTTTCTGTTTCGTTTTTCCCTAACCCCTGCCGTTAAAGACCTTATAAGACCTTAGAGGATGCACTAAACAGAATATGCGGGTGCCAGGACGTTTTTCTGGCTGTCTATACGCTCGATATGATCGCGAACCGCTTAGGGCCGAAACTGTTTGAAAACTCTGTCGTGAGCATGATTCACGAGCTGAGACCTTCTCGAAAGCGAGCCTGAGTTAAGGTTTTGATGTAAAGAAGCAGCCATCCAAAGCACTCATACCGGCTTGGTGTGTGGAGCAGGTGTGAACCCATGATCTGATTGACGCCTGTGGTAAGCGGCGTAAAGATGGCAAATCCTAAAGGGGCATTGAACGAGTTAACCCGCTCTTTTCGGTCACTATTTCTTAAAGGGACGCCACATTTCTCCCCCACTTTAGTACCGCAGGACGGGAAAAATCAGGCAAAACTGAGACTCAACTGCCGTTCTTAGGTTTAAACACGTACGCAGCCCCCTTGCCGAAGTTCTTGGGATAAGCTCCGATCAGGGCAGTGTTGCCGTCAGCAGTCAGCGCAGCAGAGAAGCCAAACCAATCACCTGTTTCTCCACCAGAGGCCGACAGTTCCTGTCCACCCGACCACGCCGAACCGGAGCGCGTGAACACGTATGACGTTCCTTGAAAAGAGTTTTTGTAATAGTTCTTGAAATAAGCTCCGATAAGGGCAGTGTTGCCATCAGCACTCAGCGCCACAGAGGTGCCAAAAGCATCACCTGTCGTTCCGTCAGAGGCCGTCAGTTCTCGCTGCTGCGACCATGTCGAGCCGGAGCGCGTGAACACATACGCTGCTCCTTGGGAAGAGTTTTTGCCAGCAGCTCCGATAAGGGCAGTGTTGCCGTCAGCACTGAGCGCCACAGAGGTGCCAAAAGCATCACCTGTCGTTCCGTCAGAGGCCGTCAGTTCTCGCTGCTGCGACCATGTCGAACCGGAGCGCGTGAACACATACGCTGCCCCTTGAAAAGAGTTTTTGTTAACAGTTCCGATAAGGGCAGTGTTGCCGTCAGCACTGAGCGCCACAGAGGTGCCAAACTTATCACCTGCCGCTCCGTCAGAGGCCGTCAGTTTCTGCTGCTGCGACCATGTCGAGCTGGAGCGCATGAACACATACGCTGCCCCTTGAAAAGAGTTTTTGCCAGCAGTTCCGATAAGGGCAGTGTTGCCGTCGGCACTCAGCGCCACAGAGGTGCCAAAAGCATCACCTGCCGCTCCGTCAGAGGTTGTCAGCTCCTGCCGCTGCGACCATGTCGAACCGGAGCGCGTGAACACATACGCTGCCCCTTGAAAAGAGTTCTTGTAAATAGCTCCGATGAGGGCAGTGTTGCCATCAGCACTCAGCGCCACAGAGGTGCCAAACTTATCAGCTGCCGCTCCGTCAGAGGCCGTCAGTTTCTGCTGCTGCGACCATGTCGAACCGGAGCGCGTGAACACATACGCCGTCCCCTTGAAAGAGTTTTTGCCAGGAGTTCCGATAAGGGCAGTGTTACCATCAGCACTCAGCGCCACAGAGGTGCCAAAAGCATCACCTGCCGCTCCGTCAGAGGCCGTCAGTTTCTGCTGCTGTATCAATGGGTCCACCACTACAGGATACTGCACTTCTGAATCATCCACATGCACCAACAACCTCAAACCATCCAATTGCAGCCATGTATGC
The DNA here is from genome assembly GCA_050014695.1 of Thermodesulfovibrionales bacterium. Lineage (GTDB taxonomy): Bacteria > Nitrospirota > Thermodesulfovibrionia > Thermodesulfovibrionales > UBA9159 > UBA9159. The sequence continues at coordinate 6,426 of JBEKCV010000018.1, read as the reverse complement.
AATTGGTGCCCTGTGATATCAACCGCTCTTAAGCCGCTATACCTCAAAATCTGTGTGCTACCGCGCCCTGTAAGCAGCAGCCCTGTCCCGGCACCGTTTATCGTCGGGCTCAAATTGCCGGATGAGGAAAGGTCAAGCGTTAAGAAGCCACCGTTTTTTTGATCAGAAGGCGCATGGTCAATCGTAAATCCCTGCTCCAGCCCCGATGGACCGTTCACATACCACTCAGTCACCCCGTCATATAAATATTCAACGCAGTTAGCTGCAGCTTTTGGTGCAGTTACGGTAACAGCACGCAGCTTATTCCCATAGCCGATTTTTTTGAGCCTCAATCCCCACCCCAAAGCGCCGGAGCGTATATTAATACCGCTCGATGAAAAATCCATCGACAAGTTATGTCTTGCGTTGCTGCCATGATAACGCTCGGCAGACCCGCTGATGGCGTATGCAGGGTCATCGTGGCCGACCGCACCAGAGAATGCCGCCTCCCATGCCTGAGGCATGCTCCTAATGTCTGATTTGTCCAGCGATGAGCTGACTTGTTCCTGTTCACCTACAGCACTGGCATAAGAAGCTAAATAACTCACCTGCAGGGCAAACAACAGCAAAATAAAAACCGGGAGACGCAAACGATACCTGTCCATAACTCCCTCCCTCCTTCAGCTCCGTAACAGTTGACAACTTGATGAGGTATTCCCCATCGACCGTCTTCCCGGTGCAGGGCCTTGGCCGGAACGGTCTCGATACTCGACGAGCCAGGCGATGTTGGTGGGGCAGACTTTTCCGTGGATCCCGATATCAAACTCCGCGATCTGTTGATTTTATTACAAGACCTCACCAATATAGCCCCTAAGAATTGCTGCCTGCTGCAACAGAGAATGCAAAATATAATGGGATAAAGATAATTTTTTCATAAAGCAAGTCAGCATAGGGCTGCATGGAAAAGATCATGCCTTTTGGCCATTTCATTTAGCAATGGAAGCGAGAACTTGACGAGCCTTGGCAAAGTTTGGACGTATCTCTAATGCTGTTTCCAATTCCCTTATCGCTTCACTTTTCAAACCCTTTCTCTTATAGATAATGCCCAGATTACAATGCGCATCGGCATAATCCGGCTTAAGTCTTAATGCTAATTGGAATTGTTCCATTCCCATATCTAATTGGCCTTTAGAGGCGTAAGCAACGCCCAGATTATTCTGCGCCTTCGCATAATCCGGCTTAAGTCTTAATGCTGTTTGGTATTGTTCTATTGCCATATCTAATTGGCCTTTAGACTGGTATGTATTGCCCAGATTGTAACGCGCTTCTGCATAATCCGGCATAAGCCTTAATGCTGTTTGGTATTGTTCTATTGCCATATCGTATAAGCCCTTAGACTGGTATGCATTGCCCAGATTATTATGCGCAAGAGGAACTCTTCCGGGTTCCTTTTCAATAACATAATTCCAGAATACAAGACTATTCTTCCATACGCCAATTTGTTGTAAAGTTCCATATGACATTGAAACAAGCATGACAATGGCTGCGATAACGCCGACAATTCTTAATATCAGTCTCCAGTGTTCTAAATTAGTGACTCTTTCATAAATCTCTGCTGTTATTAAACCCATCACAAGAAATGGTCCAAGACTTGGCAGATAAGTATATCTGTCTGCCATCGACTGTGCTCCCACCTGCACGATACCAAGCACGGGAATCAACGTTACCACATAATAACACCAGACTGATAGCAATATCCTCTGTCTTTTAGCAATAACAACACAAATCATTGTGATCCCAACCACAACAGCACTTGACAGAAGATATGCTACAGGCAAGCGTGAAACATCCTGAGGATATGGATAATAGGGGATCAAATTTATGGGCAATATCATTTTCCCAAGGTAAACAATAAGCGATTTTGCTGCCACAAGCATTCTTGATGCTAACGGCACAAATTTCATCAGATTCATCGCCACACCAGCCCTATGTGCCTGAATCGTCAGAACTGCTGAGATAAGGCTCAACACAATAAACGGTAGTTTATTGATTACTGCAGTTCCGAATGTTTTAAGAGACTGAATTTTTTTGAAAGGATACCAGTCCAATATCAGCAAAACCACGGGGAGGCTGACCGCCATCGGCTTGCTTAATAAGGCAAGAGCGAAAAAACATAGAGAAAACAGGTAATGTTTATTGAGAAACCTTGATTTTGCTTTTCTCTGAACTGTTTCCTTATCTCCAAAACTCATGTATTTCGTATACACCATGATGCTGAGTAGAAAGAAGAGGGCACAAAGTAGGTCTTTTCTTTCCGCAACCCATGCCACTGATTCCACATGTACAGGATGAAGGCCGAACAATAAACCGGTAACTCCTCCAGACATCAGTATCTTTCGTTGATCCAAGAATGCGGTCGATCCCTCCGTTATCATTCGCTCCTTGTAAATCTCTATAAGTCTTGTTATCAGCAATACTACAATGAAGGTGTTGACCGCATGCAGAACAATGTTGGTCAGATGATGCCCGAGGGGGTTCAGTCCCCAGACTGCATAATCCATTGCATGTGATATCCACGTAAGCGGATGCCAGTTGCTTTGGTAGAAATCAAAAAATGCCCACCTGAAAAAAGTTGTATTTAATAAATAGATGTTCGGATTGTCAAAAACATAGACCTCATCATCCCAGTTAAGGAATTCATTCTGAAGTGCCGGAAGGAAAACTATAAATGTGACAACTGCAACCGAAGCAGCGAGTATTATCAAACTCAGTGGAGTCGCTTTTGATGTAAAACCGGTTCGCTTGTCTTCTGATTTGGTCGTACCAAGCCCTCGGATCTTACCACCTTTATTTTTCTTCCTTGAAGCCTTTCCCATAAACAAATATAACACTTCCTATTTTTATGATTCAATGAAAGCAACTTTAGTTCTGTAATCACACTAATAAAGCAAGTGAAGAGATGACGACTATTCCTGTCTATCTCGAATCAGCTTCAATCGGAAGCGCAATACTTTTTCGAAAAGAAGGGAGTTTCTAATGATTGTACGTATTGCTGATTGAAGCGTGGAGTTTGGGGTAAGGACGCCTGTTCCGGACGACCACGCACAGATTACAACTCGAAGAAATCATCCGTATCCTACCTTGAGTGACTGACGTGAAACTGCCGCCTCACGTATCCCGGCGAGTCCGTTCGATACTTCCTCATGTCTTTGCGCACAGGTCGCAGACGACTCTCCAAGAAGTTCCCTTATTCGCATGAGGAGTATACCGACTGACCGAGAGTTTCGAGAAGGCGCAACACCATGCAGAGTTTGACTGGAAAACAAATCCCTCTGAAAAGACCGGAGAGCATTTCAGCCGCTGCTTCGCATTTCTCGCTCTGTTTCAGAATTAACAATATCGGAATGAAAGATAGACTACAGGCAATGTTTATTCCCCCTCCTACTGCGCGAAACTATAATTAGGCGGTGATGTGACTCTCCATGTCAAAGTTGCGAAGCGCGGGGTCGGGATCTCCACCAGCATGGTGTCAGGAGGAAGGACATCTCATTTCTTTCCCTGCACAAAAGGCCATTTGTATTATTTTTTGATCCGACCTCTCCTGAGTTTTGCGGCTTCAAGTATTTTTTGTCTCATAAGGTTATCGGCATCTGGCCATGAAACGATCTCATCAATGCTACGATAGCACTCTGGGCAGATTTTGTTCCGATCGAGGGAACATCTCTTAAGACAAGGTGATTTCAGCTCATCTTCATTCCCATTTCTTGATTTCTTCACTTTCGTATTCTACTCTTAGAGGGCTGCGCGGGGGAAGCCTTCGATGCCGAACCGAAGTTAGCCCATCTGTAGTAATCCGTTGCTGCCGCATTTTGGAGGCGACAGCGCGGGCAGTGGCGTCACCCACCGCTGCGGCCTCGATAAGAATCTGCTTCATGCGCGCATCCGGTGCGAACGGTTTGCCCTTCTCGATGCCGATGGAAGCATAGAGGCCGAGCGTGACCCGGTAGAGCGATCCTGAAGAAAACTCTATCATTCCATGATACCGCTCGCTTCGGATAACCTCGACAAGGCCGGATTGGCCTTTGTTCTTAGAGAACTCAAGAAACTTTCCCGTTAGGTATATATTGAAAAATATCGTTTACACTTCACACCATGATATCATTGCTTGAGTGCGTTGACTTCATGAAGGATCTCGTCTACACAATGCTACAACTCCGACAGGTCATTTTTTTCGTTTTTATTGATTTAATCGGAGCTATACACAAAAAACATACAAAGCGACCACATTGTGAGCAACGGAGTCTGAAAACTCCTGTGATTTCTCTTTTGCAGCGCTCACAGTGCCATGGAACAATTTTCATTTCCAGTTGTGCTCCAAAAAATTATATCACTCTCAAACGGTCTTGGCTTCAGGAAGCACTTTACATTCAATCCGACAAAGTTTGAAAGTTGATTCCATACTTTTACATATGAAGCATCGTCAATAACACTGTTGGCTTCAAAGGGGAGGTCCTCCTATGTCAAACAATGATTACACATCTTTTCGGGAGCTACTCTATCCCCGAAAGTTACTCTTTTATAGGAGCATCCCATTCACTCCTCGAATTGCATTCTTTGTCTAATTCCTTTTCATGGCATGACATAGGTGGCAGTCCAGCATCTATCCCTTCATAAAACCACCCCGCATATACCTCGTTCTCGTTGACATCCGTTAGTTGCTCATTTATAAACCTTATAGGTTCTTTTGACATTTCCAGAATAAAACATTCACAAATTGCTGTTGAAATGGCTTCTGTAACTCCTTTCTGCTTTCCCCTTAGCATTCCTTGCATAGTCCTTACATCCACCAGGGCAATTCTTAAAGTACTCCTCTGCCTGCTTCCCACATTGCGGTGCAAGCATTTCCCTCCCAGCGCCAATTTGTAATTTTATCGTGATTATCAAAATATGTAAAATGGTGAACAGTAAATGTAGTTTTACACCAAGACGTAATTGAATTTGTAAGTGTCATATGAAGATATTGATTATAATCTGATAAGATCGTTGTATTTCCAACAATTAACCAAGTATACATTTTATCACCATTAGGCATGGTGTATTCATTACTTGGCGGCCCCCAAGACGTAATGAGTTCATTGACATCGCGTCCCAACCAAGTATCAAGCTTTGTTTCATAGTTTGTAGTTGTCGCACAAGAATAGGTAGTCATTATAGATATTACATATGCTATCACTAGCACTAACTTCTTCATCTTGTTGACGGTCATTCTCTTTGCCATTCCCTTACGCTTTATATCCTCAGTATAGCAATGCTCGTATTGAAGTTAAAAGAAAAAAGCCCCAGGTAGCCCCAGGCCTTAAAGCGGTTCTCACAATTATCAGGGGAAGGCTGTGGAGTCAGCTTTTCGGGAGCTACCCTATCCCCTGAAATTTTTGTTATTGTCTGCTCAATAATGTTCAGGCGTTGGGGACTCTGGAACTTTTCCCTTAACCTATACAATCCCTACAGCGTGAGTCTGACCATAATTGACATCCTCCCCACGGATAAATCTGGGGGATTCCTGAGGAAAGCCAAAGCAGGGAGAATGAATTACCCACAAAGCTAGTTCCTGCCTGGACCGAGCTGCTCCACCAGGGACTTCAAGTCCTTCCGGACTATGAGTCCCCTGTGGCCCTCACTCGGATGTCGCTCCTCTTTTCCGCAAGAACAGCTCCGGCTCCCCTTATCCAGAAGCAAGGCAAAGCCGAAGCCCTGCCTACTCGCTGCTTGTTCCTTGTATATCCAGTGACTTGCGGTCAGCAGTTGTCTATCTGCTTCGTGGTTTTCTCGATCAGCTGCGCTCTCCCACTCACCAGGGTTCGGGTTGCAGTGCAACCCGAGGTAAGCTGATAGCACGTCCCGCTGCCCGGTAGGTGACGGCCTTCTTGTCTGGATCAAAGAAAAAAAAACCGTTTCGGTTGATTTGGCGTGTACAGAGGCCAGGAGGTTGTCGTACTTGCCCTTGAAGCGTACCCGTCTGGCTTCCCCATAGGGCACCTTCAGCACAGCTTCCCAAACGCGATCGGCCAGCACCTGGGCAAACTGGGAGTTGAAGCCGTCCCTTATATAACCGGCCTTGTCCTTGACGTACTTCTCGGTGTCGGTCTTCGTGAGGCGGTACCGTTCCCGAACGATCTCCTGAAGCTGGCTGTCTACCTCTGCCGTAGACTTCCCATCCTTCCTGAGCTTCTTCCTCATGGCCAGCAGATCCCCATATTTCTTGTCCGCCCTGATCCCGGTGAGCAGCTTCCAGGTTGTAAATATGCTTGCCCCTGTCTAACAGTTCCAACAGAACCTTCCGGTCACTCCGTGAAGCGGCTAACTTGAATTCGATGGTTGTCTTCATACGTTTTTCTGGTTCTCTATGTATCGCTTGATTATGGCCAGCGTCGCTCCCCCCACGGTGAG
>JBEKCV010000017.1:0-67023 GCA_050014695.1 Thermodesulfovibrionales bacterium | reverse complement strand
AAGCGCCTTTTGTGCCATAATTTCTTCACCTCGTTGGTGTTAGATTTTTCCAAGCAGAATTATTCTAACATCCCGTCACTACGGGACCAACGAGTTTTTTTATTTTTTTTGATGGTGGATCAGGGGACACAACCTTCCTAAAAAAACAGCGATACAGACGCTATGCCTTCTCGGGGAAAACAGCCATGCGTATTACAAGAGTTCTTCTCGTTTCATTTTCCGATACGTCTCTTCGTATATCCGAGCACGCGGTCCGATGGCGACGATCTCAACGTACCTTCTGGGAGAAACCTTGTAGGTTATCCTGAAACGGCTCACACGAAAACTTCTTAAGCCGGCAAGTTCATCTTTTAGCGCTTTTCCGGAATCCGGATCGGCAAGGATCGCTTGCAGAGCCATCTTGACCTTTTTCCAGAGGTGAGGGTGTAGCGTGCGCACAAGGTGTGCTAAGTCTTCGGGAACCCTCAGTTTATACAGTTGCTCCATGAGTGAGAAGATTATTTAAAAAGCTCATCAAGAGTATACAGGCGGGCTTTCTTGGTTTTCAAGGCCCTTAACCCGTCCTTCATCTCCGCCATGAGCGACGCATCAGAACGAATCGCGATGGTTTCTTTCAGGCTGTCGTACTCCTCGGGGCTGATCAGTACGGCGGCGGGAGCCCCGTTCTTCGTGATAATGATTTCCTCATCGGTAGTGCGCACGGTTTCGACGAGCCCGCTCAGCTTCATTTTCGCCTCTGATACAGATAGTATTTTCATCTTGGTTGACCTCAATTCTAGTTAACTTATATCAAGACTATAATGACAGCAACGCATGGAGAAGTCAAGAAAGGAAAATCTGTTTAGCCCCTGCGTCACGACGAGCATCCAGGGGTTCCATCCCTGCCGCAACAATATACAATTCACCCACAAAACCAGCTGTCGGTGGGTGTCAACATAGAGAAAAAGACCTAAAGCACAGCAGCAGCATACGCCGCTTGACCTGGAAAATGAATGGTCTCAAAATGTATCCCCGTCCTCTCTAACCTCTTTGGAACCCTATCTTCAAGCCCCCATGAAAGATCGGGCGTGGGCAACGAACGGCTGCCAGACAGTATATGCTAATTCACGGGAAATCACTGATCTTGATTGCTTTTTGCCCTGGAATTGTTGAAAGAGTGAGTGATAGTAAACTCGCAGACGATGCTTTCTCAAGAGGAAATCAGGGAACTGATTCTGTCTTTTGGAATTGGTGAACAATAGTATCTAATGTAACGGTGGGAACGGCAGGGGCGGCTGATTCCGGTTGGCGGGACAGCAATGAACCGACGAGTACATAAAGTGTGATAACGTTGGATGATGGACGCTTCCCCTCGATGTTCTTTCGGCACATAATCCAGCTCTTTCTGCTTTGCCGGAGGGAGTGATAAGGACGAAGATACGTTTAAAGCTACTCAGGATATTAATTCCTTCAAATTCTTTATCACTTCGTTTACTATCGTCTGCGCATTGCCATAGAGCATGCGCGTATTATCGGCAGAGAAGAGCGGGTTTTCGATGCCGGAATAGCCGCTGCCCTTGCCACGCTTGATCACTATTACATTGCGTGCACGGTCGGCATTCAGGATCGGCATGCCGTAAATCGGGCTCGATTTGTCCGTCCGCGCAGCAGGGTTTACTACGTCATTGGCTCCGATTACAAGTGCAATATCAGTCTGAGGAAACTCATCGTTGATCTCCTCCAGATCGAAGATCTTTTCGTAGCGCACGTCCGCCTCCGCCAGGAGCACATTCATATGCCCTGGCATACGTCCTGCGACCGGATGGATTGCGAATTTGACCTCGACTCCTGCCTCCTCCAGGAGATCGGCCATTTCCTTAACTTTCCGCTGCGCTTGCCCCACAGCCATGCCATAACCGGGAATGATTATCACCTTCCGTGCATAGCGGAGTATTGCGGCGGCATCCAAAGCGGAGATCTCCTTCAGGGCTCCGGACACTCTTGCGCTTCCGGCTGTGACCTCGCCTGTAATCGGTTTGAACAAGACATTGAGAAGCGGCCGGTTCATAGCCTTAGCCATAAGATGGGTGAGGAGCGATCCCGCGGCGCCAACCACTATGCCGGCGATGATCAGGGCCGGGTTGTTGAGCGCGTACCCTTCGAAGCCTACGGCGAGACCCGTACAGGCATTGAAGAGCGAAATGACCACCGGCATGTCGGCACCACCAATGGGAATGGTGATGATTACACCAAGCAACAGCGCGAGACTGAAAAAGGCAATGAAATTTGTGGTAGTACCATAAACAACTGCAGCGACCGCCGTCATAAGGGTAAACGCAGCAAGAATAATGTTAATAGCATTTTGTCCGGGCAGGCGCACGGTCTTTCGTAAAATGCCCTGCAGCTTGGCAAAGGCTATACAGGAACCGGAAAACGATACTGCGCCGATCAGGGCGCCCAGGATCGTCAGTGCCGTTATCGCCGGGCTGTGCGATTCGCCCCGGGCGAGTTCGACCACTGCGATCGCCGCCGCCGAGCCGCCCCCCATGCCGTTATAGAGTGCGACCATTTGGGGCATGTCGGTCATTCGAACCACCTTGCCGGACCACCACGAAATGCCGCCGCCAAGGGTCAGGGCAAGAATGATCAGCGCATAATTGCTCATGCCAGGCCAGGCAAAAGTAATCATGGTCGCAAGCGCCATTCCCGCACCGGCCCAGACGATGCCCCTCCTGGCGGTCACCGGAGACGACATGCCCTTGAGACCCAGTATGAACAAGAGTGCTACGAGAAAGTAGCTGGAATTGATAATTACTTCCCTGGTCATAGGATAACGGTCATGGTCCGGGTTTCAATATCCGTGTTTGAACGAGAGATTGTAAATGCATCTTGAACCCTCAACGTCATTTTTTCGGAGAATCCTTTGTTTTTTCACTCTTAAACATGGCAAGCATACGTTCTGTGACCACGTATCCGCCAGCTGCATTGGCAGCCCCAAACAGAACCGCCAAAAAGCCGATTGCCTGCTCAAAGGGCGTCTGCGCCTGTCCCAGCGCGACCATTGCGCCCACCAGCACTACGCCATGCACGAAATTCGAGCCGGACATAAGAGGCGTGTGCAGGATTACCGGTACTCTCGAGATCACTTCATAGCCGGTGAAGGCAGCCAGCATAAATATGTAGAGCGCAACAAAACCTTCCATAAACGCCTCCCTTTACCCGCAAAATGCAAGATTAGAATGAAGTTAATTTTATAATCCCAACGCTCTTTTCACGCTTTCGTTTCGAATCTGTTCCTCATGCGTGAAGGCGCTCCCGGCGATAATCTCGTCGCTCCAGTCGAGACGGATGTTGCCGTCTTTAATATGAGGAGATAAAAAATTATAAAGGTTCTTTGAATACATTTCCGAAGCATGCAAGGGCATGCGTGAGGGCAAGTTGACAGGACCGAAGATGGTGACACCGCCGATGACCACGGTCTCGCCTGCCCGTGTACCGGCGACATTGCCGCCTCCCTCCGCAGCCATGTCCACTATGATGGCTCCTCGTCTCATGCCAGCAACCATGTTCTCAGTGATAATGAGAGGGCTTTTCTTCCCGGGCAAGGCAGCGGTGGTGATTAAGACGTCCACCTGGGAAATGACCTTCGCCAGCTTTTCTCCCTGGAGCTTTTTTTCCTCGATGGTCAGCTCCCTCGCATATCCGCCGGCACTGCTCGCGGACACGCCTATATCTATAAATCTCGCTCCAACAGACTCAGCTTGCTCCCTTGTTTCGCTGCGTACGTCGTAGGCTTCAACGATTGCACCAAGGCGGTGGGCTGTCGCCATCGACTGAAGCCCCGCAACCCCCACGCCCACTACCAGCACCCGCGCGGGTCGCAGGGTTCCTGCAGCGAATGTTATCATAGGGAAGAATTTCGGGCAGTTCTCGGCGGCGATAATTGCACAGAGATAACCGGCCACGGTGGATTGTGATGTAAGCGCGTCCATGCTCTGGGCTCGAGAAATACGCGGAATCAATTCGAGAGCAAAGCTGGTTATTTTCTTCTCACATAACAGTCTTGCACGTTCAGGGTCTTCATAGGGACGCAGGAAACCGATCAATATTGTGCCCGGGCGCATCAACCGGATCTCATCATAGCTCGGCACCTGAACTTTGAATATCACCTGAGATCTGGCATATACCTCTGCGGCATTCGCAACAATATTCGCTTGCCCGAATTCCTCATCGAGAAAATGGCTGCCCGCGCCGGCCCCGCGCTCTATACAGAGATCCGCACCCAGGGACTTGAATTTCGTGCCCACTTCAGGCACTACCGGGATGCGGTTCTCACCTTTAACGGTCTCCTTTGGAACGCCTATCGCGAAAGCCATCGGAACACCTCTCTTTCCCCATGAGATATGGCATCAGCCGAGCAATTACTGAAATTGCGCATCATGATTGAACCTGAACATGCCCTCTGTTGGTCCTACAAGAATTATAGCATGGCGAAATCTCCGAGCAAGCGCATCAAGCCCACACCTCCCGCGGAAGACATCCTCTCAGGCAAGGCATTCAGGAACCTGTTCGGGTTAGATTCAGAAGTCATGTTGAGAAGCGCAGTCGAAACTTTCCGCCCTCTACAAAATGCGTGCGAGTTCAGTACATGCTGACGACTGTTGTTTGAATCATATGGATGAGCGGAGAAGGGTAAACTCCCAGCCAGATCAGCAAGAACGTTAACACCGCCAGGACGAGGCCCTCTAACAATGACAGCCGTGAAGGTACAGCATGAATCTCCTGAACTTCTTCTTCCGGCAGGACAAGGTACATAGCAACAATGACCCGCAGATAATAGAAAAGGCCAATAGCGCTGTTCAGCACGAGCATCACGACGAGCAGCCATAAGGCCGATCCTATCCCCGCTGCAACGATATAAAATTTGCCGACAAAGCCTGCTGTCAACGGAATGCCGGCCAGGGAAAGCAATGATGCCGTAAACAGGGCTGCCAGCCATGGCCGATGAAAGGCCAACCCCCGGTAATCATCTATGCTGTCAGCCTCCCGGTCCGTTCCGGAAAGTACCGTAACGATCCCAAATGCCCCTAGGGTGGTCACAAAATAAGCCACGAGATAATAAGTTACGGCGGTGACTCTCAACGGGCCGCTTGAGAGAAAGGCTACCAAGAGATATCCAAGATGCGCTATGGACGAATACGCAAGCATCCTTTTGATATTGTTTTGTAACAGGGCAAGCAGGTTGCCGACCGACATGGAGAGCAGTGCAATGATAGTGAATACGAGAAACAATGAGCTATAGGTGTGCATATCAACGACGGTGAAGTAGCGAAGCAGCAGGGCAAACATCGATCCTTTCGAGACAGTTGCCACAAAGGCCGTCACCGGTGCAGGAGCACCTTCATAAACGTCAGGTGTCCAGAGGTGGAAGGGGACCACTGCAAGTTTAAACCCCGCGCCGACTATTATCATCGCCATTCCGGTCAGCAGAAACAGATTGTGCGTATCCATCGTGGCCGTTCGGGAAACGATCTCCCGAAACTCCATCGTGCCGATTTCAGCATAGATAAGCGCCATGCCGAAAAGCAGGAAAGCAGCGGAAACGGCCGCAAGGATCAGGTACTTGACGCTCGCTTCGATACCCCGGTCCTGTTGGCGCAGATAGGCAAACAGGGCATAGAGGGCGACACTCAGGAGTTCAAGCCCGAGGAAAAAGGAAGCGAAGTGGTTGCTGGCGACGAGCACCGCTGAACCCAATGTCGCGAGAAGCAGCAGGAGATAGAACTCCTCATGAGTACCCTGCAGTTTCTCGAGATATCCGAAAGACAGTGCGGCTACCGCAAAACCCGCTGCGAAGATCAATCCCATGTAAAGGAGCGCATAACGGTCGACAATGAGGAGAGGGGTTATCTGCCTGGGCGCCAGGGAAGAGGCCGAGGGGATCAGAGCGAATGCAAGAGCGAGTATCGCAAGCGTTCCCGTGGCGATGATTCTGTGATCCCGGTGGAAGGCGATCGCCAGCATGACCACAACTGCCCCAGCAGCAAGCGCGACAAGGGGCGAAAGAGCGAACAGATCAGTAGCGTTCATGGTTTTCCCCAGTGTCCGTCACCGGTCGAATGATCGGTTTATTTTCGTTGGCTCCCTGTGTTGCCGATGTATTACGCTCCAGGCTGGCGAGGGCGGGCGCCACGGTATTAAACAGAGGTTGCGGGTACATGCCTAAAAGGACAATGGCGATAATCATGACAGTCATGATTATCATCTCACGGGCCGAGAGATCGGCCAACAATCTTCGGTCTTCCCGCTTCTGGCCATGAAAGACCCGCTGGATTATCCAGAGGGAATAGACAGTTGCGGCAACAAGACCGATAGTGGCCAGGGCAGCCATCGCGACATTTACCCGATACGACCCTATCAGCACGAGGAACTCTCCAACAAAGTTTCCCATTCCGGGTTGTCCTAGCGAAGCAAGTGCAAAGACGAGTCCCACGCCGGCCATTCGCGGCGCATCCGACCAGAGTCCGCCCATGCGATTCATGTCGCGTGTATGCAACCGCTCCTGAAGCGATCCGACCAGGATAAACAGTGCGCCGGTACTGATGCCGTGGCAGATCATCTGCATCACCACGCCCTGGAGCGCCAGATCATTCCACGCAAAGACTCCGAGGAGGACAAAGCCCATATGGCTGATACTGGTATAGGCCACTAGCCTCTTGAGATCATTTTGGGCAAAGGCGAGGATAGCTCCATATAAGATACCGATGACAGCCAAGACCATGCCCGGGAGCCAAAAATCACTGACCGCGCTCGGGAAAAGGGGAACCATGAAGCGCAGGAGGCCATAGGCGCCGGTCTTCAGCAGGAGCCCGGCAAGGATGACACTGCCGGCAGTCGGCGCCTCCGTGTGGGCATCGGGCAGCCAGCTGTGAAAGGGCACAACAGGCAGTTTTACGGCAAAGGCGACGAAGAAGCCCAGCATAAGCCAGAATGACGCAGAGGGCGTCATGGATGTGCCGAGCAACTGGAAGTAGTCAAAGGTATACATACCGGTATGCCGCCCGTGGATAAAGTAGAGCCCGAGAATTGCCGCGAGCATGAACAGGCCGCTCAGCTGAGTGAAGATGAAGAACTTCACCGACGCATAGACGCGGTTTTCGTGGCCCCAGAGGGCGATGAGGAAGTACATGGGCACAAGCATCAGCTCCCAGAAGAAATAGAAGAGGAAGAGGTCCAGGGACAGGAATACGCCGATGATGCCGGAGAGGGTCCACATCAGGGTGAAGTGGAAGAAACCGGTTTTCTCTTTGATCTCAGTCCATGAGCAAACCACGGATATCATGCCGAGAGAAAGGGTAAGCAAAACCAGCAGGAGGCTCAGACCGTCCATGCCGAGATGCAGGCTGACACCCATCTGGGGAATCCACGCTCTCTTGAGATCAACGAGCCATGAACCGTGTCCTGTGAATCCAACTTCACCGGGATGCCGAGGCCATAGGCTTAGCACGAAGACCAGATCAATGGTCAGCGCGATGAGCGAGACCCATCGCGCCCGGAGGCTGTTGCCGCGTCCGGAAAGCCATGCGAGGAGGCCCCCCGCCAAAGGAATGATGATGAGCCACGCCAGTATCATGAGAAGACCACAATCCCTATCATGATAACGGCACCGATCGCTATGCCCATTGCATACCAGCGCACCTTCCCGGTCTGGGTGCGGCTCAGGGCGCCGTGAAAGAGGGTGCTGAACCAGGCAATACCTCCATAGAGGAGATCGATAAAGTCGTCTTTGTTGATGCGTGCCACCCACAGAAAAGGCCTTACGAACAGCGTGTCATAAAGCGCATCAAACCCCCACCCGGAAAACCAGAGGCGATGGAGCGCCGAACCCGCAGGGGTATGAGCTAGGCGTTCACTGTATCGCGGCGTGCGGAGAAAGAAGCTGTATGCCAGATAGAGGCCGACAAGAGAGAGCAGGGAAACGATCACCTGGAATAAGAGCTCTCCGCTCACATCATGGATCACGTTGGTCGGCGGTAATGCCGTATGTAAGAAAGTGGAAAAGGGCTTCAGGCCGCCGAGGGTATCAGGTAATTCTACGAATCCGGCGACAACAGAAAGAAAAGCTAAAATCACCAGAGGAATCTGCATCGGGAGACCGGGCCGCCTACTTACGTGAGATTTCGCATCCCCGAAGAACGTAAGAAAGACCATGCGGAAGGTGTAGAGGGAAGTGAGGAACGCACCGACTGTCCCGGCCGACCAGAGCCACGGACTGCCTTTTTCCGATGACCATGCAAGCCAGAGGATCAGGTCCTTGCTGTAAAAACCGGCTGTCACGAGGGGCAGCGCAGCAAGGGAGGCTGACCCCAGAAGAAACGTCCAGAAGGTGAGAGGCAATTCCTTGCGGAGGCCGCCCATCTTGAACATATCGTGTTCATCCTCGAGGCCGAGGATAACCACACCGGCACCGAGAAACAGGAGCGCCTTGAAAAAAGCATGGGTCATAAAATGAAAGATGGCCGCTGACCATGCTCCCACGCCTAGGGCCAGGAACATATAACCGATCTGGCTGATCGTCGAGTAGGCGAGGACGCGCTTGATATCCCGCTGCGTGAGGGCGCTGAAGCCGGCCAGCAGCAACGTCAGGGCGCCGATCACGGCGACCGCCGACTGAACCACAGGCGCCAGCAGGAAAAGGGTATTTGTTCTCGCGATGAGGTAGACGCCCGCGGTCACCATGGTCGCCGCGTGGATGAGTGCGCTTACCGGAGTCGGTCCCGCCATGGCGTCAGGCAGCCATGTCTGCAGCGGCAGCTGAGCCGACTTGCCGAGGGCGCCCCCCAAGAGCAACGCCGCCGCGGCAACCGCAATTGTTGACCCGACAGGCCACTGCTGCAGCGCCCTGTGCATGAACTCCTGAATCTCCAACGTGCCGAGATGGGTAAAGATGATAAAAAGGCCGACCGCCATAGCCGCATCGCCAACACGGGTCACAAGAAACGCCTTGCGGGCGGCGTATCCATTGGCAGGATCCTTGTACCAGAAACCGATAAGGAGATAGCTGCAAAGGCCCACCCCTTCCCACCCGAGATAAAGAAGTAGGAGGTTGTCTGCAAGCACGAGCGTGAGCATCGAGCCGACAAAGAGGTTCATGTAGGCAAAGAAGCGGCTGTAACCCTCCTCGTCCGCCATAAACTCTGTCGAGTACAGGTGTATGAGGAAAGCCACAAACGTGATGACGAGCGCCATCACGAGCGAAAGCGGGTCAAGGTAAAAAGAAATCTCAGGGCTGAAGCCGGAGACCTGCATCCACCTCCAAAGGGTCTGCGTATATGCGTGGCCCGGAGGTGGCGAACTGATGAAGCTGACTCCGATGAGTAGCGTGATCACTGCCGCAACGCCCACCGAACCGGCGCCGATAAAAGCTACGGCTGTCCGAGATATCCTTTTTCCCAAGAGCACGAGCGCAAGAAAACCGGCGAAGGGCAAGATCGGGATTAACCATAAGAGTGCAAGCATATCAGCCCCGCATCCTACTGGCTGCATCAACATCCAGCGTCCTGAACGTGTGGTAAAACCGCATGAGGAGGGCCAGCCCCACGGATACCTCGGCAGCCGCCATGGTGAGGATAAAGATGAACATGACCTGGCCGTCGGGCTGTCCCCATCGCGAACCCGCGATCACGAATGCTAACCCCGCGGCATTGAGCATGATCTCGATGGACATCAGTACGATGATTAAGTTACGCCTGACCATGACGCCGGTCAGCCCCAGGGTAAAGAGAGCGCCGGCTAGAACGAGCCCGTGTTCTATGGAAACAGGTGCCATTACGATGCTTCTCCTTTTTCTTTTGGATAGTCATTTCGCAGGACATCGCGGCGGCCGAGACAGTATGCGCCTACGATCCCGGCCAGCAGGAGCATGGAGGCAAGCTCAACCCCCAGCAGATAAGGGGCGAAGAGGGCTATGCCCACCTCTTTTGGCTGCACAGCGCCGGCCGCTGACAGCCGGCCGCTGCCCCTCGTGAGGATATAGAGCAGTTCGCCCATCAGGATGGCAGAGAGGATACTCGGGCCGAGCCATCCCTCAGGCCTCAGCCAGTGATCCGGGCGCTTTGCCGCATGAGGGCCAAAGGCGAGCATCATGATCGCGAATACGAAGAGCACCATAATTGCTCCGGCATAAATAATCACCTCCAGCGCGGCTACAAAGGGCGCGCCAAAGATGAAAAATATCAGGGCCACAGAAAGCAGCGATACGACCAGGTAAAGCAGCGCATGGATCATTTCCAATCTGGTGATCACCATCAGGGTGGATACTACCGCCACTGCCGCGACAATATAAAATGTAACGTTCATCGGCAACAACTCCTGTTGCTCATCACGGCATCAAGCCTCTTACGTCCACAGGGGGGCCTTCATTGGCAGCCTCGCCCTTGTCTTTTCCGGCTATCGATAAACCCGCGACCCGGTAAAAATTGTAGCCAGGATATTTGCCGGGCCCGCTTATGAGTAAGTCGTCCTTTTCATACACGAGGTTCTGTCGGTTATATTCGCCCATCTCGAAATCGGGCGTAAGCTGAATGGCATAGGTAGGACAGGCGTCCTCGCAGAAGCCGCAGAAGATACAGCGCGAGAAATTGATGCGGAAAAACTCCGGATAACGCCTTCCGTGTTCGTCTTCCGTCGCCTGTAACGAGATACAGTCCACGGGACAGGCCACAGCGCAGAGGTAGCACGCCACACAGCGTTCCCCTCCGTCCGGGTCGCGGGACAGGACGATACGCCCTCTCCATCGGGGCGCCAGGACGGGTTTCTCCTCGGGATAGAGGATCGTTTCCCGTTTCTGGAACATGTGCAAAAAAACGGTCCACATCGATCTCAATATGCTAATCATGGTCCTCCTCGCCAGCCGGTCGCGAGTAAGACGCCACCGGTTACCACAATGTTCAGCAATGACAGCGGAAGCATCACTTTCCAGCCGAAGGTCATGAGTTGATCGTAACGGGGCCTCGGCAGGGATGCCCTGAGCAGGATAAAGCCGCAGATGAAAACAAAGGTCTTAAGAAAAAACCAGACGAGGGGGGGGAGGAAGGGGCCGAGCCATCCTCCGAAAAACAGGGTCACGATCAGGGCCGAGATGAGGGTGATGCCGAGATACTCCCCGACAAAAAACATCCCGAATTTCATTCCCGAGTACTCGGAATGATAGCCCGCCACCAGCTCGCTTTCGGCCTCGGGCAGATCGAAGGGCAGCCGGCGCGTCTCGGCAACGCCGGCGATCATGAAGACCACAAGACCCAGAAACTGGGGGATACAGAACCAGAGCCCTTTTTGAGCAGCCACGATATCGCGAAGGTTGAATGAGCCGGTGAGCATCACCACGCCCATGAGCGAAAGGCCCATGAAAACCTCATAGCTCAACATCTGCGCTGCGGCGCGCAGGCCGCCGAGAAGCGAGTATTTGCTGTCGGAAGACCATCCCGCCAGGGCAACGCTGTACACACTAAGAGACGACATCGCGAGGAAGAAAAGCAGCCCGATGTTGAGATCAACCACCTCGATATCCGGCCCGAAGGGGATAATCACGAAGGACATCAGTACGGCGACCACAATCACGGCGGGCGCCAGAACGAATACCGGCTTGTCAGCAAAGGGTGGAATCCAGTCTTCTTTCGTGAAGACCTTGATCATGTCCGCAAGGACCTGCAAAAGTCCAAAAGGGCCGACACGATTCGGGCCATAACGGTCCTGCCAGAGCGCCAGAAGCCGGCGTTCAAGCCAGATAAGACCAGCCCCTATGTTCATCACGGCAAAGAGAACGCCGAAGACGGTGATCAGCGGCCGGCCCCATGCAAGCATCTCTTTCATGATTTCCCGTCCGTGCCCAGCACCTTGCCCCAGTCAGGCAAACCAATCCCCTGCAGTTTCGGCAGGCCGGCAGGCAGCCCTCCGACTCCCTCGGGCATTCCGGGCCTGAGTTTAACGGGGAGGGTCAAAGCCGTATGAGGCAGCGACAGTTCCACCTCTTCATCATCATGAATACTCAGCTTCGCCGCGTCCTCTGGGTTCAAGGCAAGATACGGCTCAGGCATCAGCTCCGCGACACCTCGCGCCCATACGCTTAATTCCTCAGAGCCGAAAATATGGTAGAGGGGCACGATAAGAAATTCACGATCGCGGGGCTTGAAGGCTTCCGGGATGCCGGGGAAATAAGGCACCCTTTCGACTTGCTCCGGTTCTATCAAGCGAAGGCCGGGGTCGCCGCCCAGCAGTGGGCCGCCCACTTCTTTCTGGTACTTGCTGACCGCCTGAACCGAGTTCCATCCGGGAGACCAGAATCTCGGAATGAGGGACGATGGCGGCAGACCTTCATAGCCCTCCATCGAAAAGGACAACGGGGAGTCAGGATCATCAGGCGGCTTGGGTTCGTGTACACTGCTCTGTGCGTGCATTGCCGTCCGTCCGCTGTACCGGTGGGGCTGCCGGGGAATCTTCATGCCTGTGATGCGAAATCCTGCACGCGGCGCAACGTCAACGATAGATTTGAGGGCCGGCAGGACCTCAGCCATGGCGGCTAGTATATCATCGAGGGTTTTCCATCGCTCTGCCTCAGAACGCCCCGCCGCGAGCATGATATCGTGCAGCCATTTCCAGCTTTCCTGGATATCATTGTCGGGAACAAAGACCCGGAAGAAGCGTTGAGCTCGCCCTTCGTTATTCACGAGCGTACCGCCGGCCTCGACAAACGTGGCGGCAGGAAGGACAATAGCGGAATTCGCCGTGGTTTCATTAGGCAGGTGGTCGATGAGAACGCTGTGGGAAATGCCCCCAAGAAATTTTTCTACCGCTTCTTTATCCGCCCTGCGGAAAAGGTCATTTTCCAGGACGATGACTGCCTCGACCGCTTTGTCCCGAACGAGCCTGAAGGCTTCGGCGATGTTCCTGCCATCCATGAGGGCCAATCCCAGGCTGTTACACTCCGGCACGGTTAAGCAGAGTTCTGCCTTCTCACCGTTTTCAGGGTTTTCCCTGCAGAGGGCCCATGCGACATTGGCGGCGGCATGCAGCACCGCCTCGCTGCCGCAGCCAGTGCCGGATACGACAAGGGGCCGCTCGGCGTTTCTTAATGCCTCGGCGATGGCGCGGGCCAATGATCTGACATCTTCAGACAGATCGGACACGGGCGGCGCGCTCTCGTTCAATTCATGCGCAACGGCAAAGCCGAGACGGGCAAGATCATCGGGAGCCGCACGGTATGTCTGAACAGCTATATCATCGAGCCTCGTGCTGCAAGGCGCAGCGATGAAGAGCGGGCCTTTGTCGTTCTGAATGGCCGTCCTTGCCGCTTCGTCATTCCATTCCGGGATGTTGCGTTTCTTGGCTGCCTCCAGAGGTTTCCTGCGCACCGACTGGCGTAGTGCAAGGGCCAGCAGGGGAGAGGAATTTGAGACATCCTCACCGAGTACGAAGACCGCGTCGGCAGCCTCCACCTCATGCAACGAAGGGCAACGGGCAGGGCCTTTCCGCAGTATCTCCAGGGTGGCGGAGACGAGGTGAAATTCCTTCTCGGATATCCCGGCATAGAAGTTTTCGGGCCCGACAAGAGTGCGAAGGACAAAATTTGCCTCAAGGGAAGCCCGGGGGGATCCAATGCCGATCACCCGAGAACCGAAGTGCAGGAACGCCGACACGCGATGGAGCGCAGCCTTCCTGGGGGTAGCTTTTCCGGCGCCGCTTTCCGGAGCGCCCCTCAGCAGCGGCCGGCGGATTCGCCGGTCGCTGTTAACAAATTCGTAACCATAGCGGCCGCGGTCGCAGAGAAAATAGCCGTTCACCGCGCCGTTGTAACGGTTCAGAATACGGCGGATTCGGCCGTAGCGCTCCCCCGCGATGGTATTACATCCGAGCCCGCAGTGGACGCAGACGGAGGGTGCCGTCTGGAGATCCCATTTCCGGGTGTAGTGTTTCTTCAGGGTCTTGTCGGTGAACACCCCGGTAGGGCAGACCTCCACGAGGTTGCCGCTGAATTCATTTTCCAGGACGCCTTCTTCGTGGCGGCCGAAATACACATGGTCGTGGGAGGCAAAGACAGCAAAGTCCCTGCCTCCCGCGTATTCTCGATAGAACCTGACGCATCGGTAACACTGAATGCAGCGGTTCATCTCGTGGTTAAGAAACGGACCCAGATCTTGATTCCGGTGAGTACGCTTCTGAAAGCGGAACCGCCGATACGCATGCCCCGTCATTACGGTCATATCCTGGAGATGGCATTCGCCCCCTTCGTCGCAGACGGGACAATCGTGGGGGTGATTTGTCATGAGCCATTCGATAACGCTGGCGCGGAAGGCCTTTACTTCCGGATCATTGATGGAGATGCGGGTGCCGTTATCCGCCGGCGTCATACAGGACATGACGATCTTCCCCCGGGTGTCTTTCTCGTCCCTGAACTGCTTTACCGCACACTGCCGGCACGCACCCACTGCATGCAGGGCGGGGTGCCAGCAAAAATAGGGTATGTCGAATCCCAAAGAAAGACACGCCTGGAGCAGATTCTGCCCTTCATGCACTTCGTAGGGTCTATTGTCTATGTAGATTATTGCCATTGTTTATTTCCAAGGGCATCGTTTCTCTTTTATGTGCCGTTCGAAGTCTTCCCTGAAATAGTTCAATGCGCTTTGAAGAGGCTCCATAGCTCCCGGTGCCAGAGAGCAGAAGGTATTGCCGGGCCCGAGCAACTTCGTGTGTGTTTCCAGCATCTCTAAGTCTTCCGGCTGTCCGCGGCCGGCCTCAATCGCCTCCAGCGTCTTCGCTATCCAGGAGAGTCCCTCGCGGCACGGAGTGCACCAGCCGCATGACTCCCGAGAGAAGAACCGCTCCATGTTCAGCACCATCCCAACAGGACAGGTTTTATCATCGAGCACTATCATGGTGCCGGTGCCCAACCGGCTGCCTGCCTTCTGCACCGACTCGAAATCCATCCGTACGTCGAGAGCGTCCTCAGGAAGGAATTCCGTCGACGCGCCGCCGGGTATAACGGCACGGAACGTATAGCCGTCGGACATGCCGGCGGCATGGTCTTGCAGGATTTCCCGCACAGTAGTGCCCATGGGGAGTTCCCACGCCCCCGGTCTTTTCACCCTTCCGCTTACTCCATAAATTTTCGTTCCGCCTTCCTCAGTATGGCTCAGTCCTCTGTGCCACTCGGCACCATGCACAACGATATGGGGAATATTGCAGAAGGTCTCCACGTTGTTCACGATGGTCGGCTTGCCCCAGAGGCCGCTCGTCTGCGGGTGCGGAGGCTTGGCACGAGGGATAGCGCGTTTTCCCTCCAGCGCGTTTAAGAGGGCAGTTTCTTCCCCGCATATGTAACGCCCGGCGCTGATGTGGAGTCGGAGTTCAATGCTATACCCTGATCCAAGAATACGTGTGCCCACATAGTTCTTCGCATAAGCCTCAGCGATGGCTCGCTCCAGTCTTTCCGCCGCAAGCCGGTATTCCCACCGCAGGAAAATGAAGGCGACATCGACCTGAAGGGCATAAGCGCTGACGAGGATGCCCTCAATGAGCTGGTGAGGGTTGCCCTCCATAAGCCAACGGTCCTTAAAGGTGCCCGGTTCCATTTCATCGGCATTTACCACCAGATATTTCGGGCGAGGCGCGTTTTCGCCCATCGGTATAAAGCTCCACTTCATGCCCGTGGGAAAGCCGGCTCCGCCGCGCCCCCGAAGATTCGAGTTCTTTACCGCCTCTGTCACCTCCTGCGGCGTCATGCCCTTCAGGGCCTTCCGGAGGGCCTGATAACCACCGGCCTCCTCGTATTCCTTCAGGCTCGGGGCCTCTCTGTCCGCACGCATGCTGCCGGTGAGCGGTTTTTCCATTAGTTCCTCTGCCTATCGATATTTTTCGAGGATCTCATCGATCTTCTCAGGGGTCAAACCCCCATAGAGGGTGTCGTCAATCATCATCGCAGGCGCTTGCTCGCACACGCCGAGGCACGCGACGGGCAGAAGGGTGAATCGTCCGTCGGCGCTGGTCTCGCCGATTCCGATATCCAGCCTGGACTGCAGGCGCTCAAGGACCTTCTCATATCCCATGACCCAGCAGCTGACGGAATCGCAGATGAGAATAACATGTCTTCCAACGGGGCGCCTGAATATGAGGCTGTAAAAAGTTGCGACACCGTCTAATTCGTCAGGCGTCATACCGAGAAGCTCGGCGATATCCTTGATTTCATCCGATACCCAGCCGCGGTGCCGCTGCACGATCCGTAACGCCTCAACGCACGCCGCCGGCTTATGAGCGAAGTGTTGAAGCTCGGTCAGGATTTCAGTCCTCTCTTGTTCTGTGAGCATCATACTCCTTTTTCGTTTTACGCACGGGCCCGACTGCCTGTGACAAGCCGATCTTTCCGTTGTCCTCGCTGTCTTCTTGCCGCGCCGATTTCTCTTCCCGCAAAAACGCAAAGCTGCTCCGGTGAATATCCATCATGCTCACCGGTCCACATCCGCCAGCACGAAGTCAATGCTGCCTAAGATGGCCATCAGATCGGGCACCATCAACCCACGGCTGAGCAAAGGAACCATCTGCAGTTGCGGGAAAGACGGTGTTCGGATTCGCACGCGATACGGCACCGTATTGCCGTCACTGATAAGGTAGTAGCCGTTATTGCCTTTGGTAGCCTCGATCCCGGAGAATGCCTCGCCGTGCGGAATGACGGGCCCCCAGCTCACGCCGAGAAAGTGGTTGATAAGGGTCTCGATATCATGCATGGTGTGCTCCTTTTTTGGCGGTGTCGTTAGAGGATGGTCGGACTTGTAAGGGCCGTCGGGCATCTGCTTCAGACACTGCCCGATGATACGCAGGCTCTGGCGCATCTCTTCCACCCGGATAACGCCCCGGTCATAACAATCGCCATGGTGTGTTGTGGGGATATCGAACTCAAAGAGATCGTAGCCTGAATAGGGCCGCTTCTTGCGGAAATCCCACTCGAACCCGCACGCCCGCAGGCCCGGGCCGGTCACCCCCCACTCGATCGCCTCCTCAAGGGAGTAACTGCCGATGCCCTGTGTTCGCGCTTTAAAGATGCGGTTCTGCATCACGATCCTGTCATACTCCGCCAGACGTTTCGGGAAGTACTGGATAAACTCACTCACCAGCCGGTCCCATCCTTTCGGGAGGTCCTGCGCCACCCCGCCGATGCGGAACCAGCTGGGGTGCATGCGGCCTCCGCAGATCGCCTCGACAATGCCGAAGATGCGCTCACGATCATTAAAGGTATAAAACACCGGAGACAGCGCGCCCACGTCCTGGGCAAACGTGCCGTACCAGACCAGATGGCTGATAATGCGAAAGAACTCCGCCATCATCACGCGGACTACCTTCACCCTGTCCGGGACCTCGATGCCCGCCAGTTTCTCGACCGCAAGCACATAGGCCAGGTTGTTCATCACACCGCCCAGGTAGTCGATCCGGTCGGTATAGGGAATGTAGGTATGCCAGGACTGGCGCTCTCCCATTTTCTCCGCCCCCCGGTGGTGGTAGCCGATATCCAGCACGGCATCGATAATCTCTTCGCCGTCCAGCTGCAGCACTACGCGGAGCAGGCCGTGGGTCCCCGGATGCTGGGGCCCGAGGTTGAGGAACATGAAGTCGGTATCTTCGCTGTGCTTTGTCAGTCCCCAATCACTCGGACGGAATTGAAGGGCCTTCTCTTCCAGCGCTTCTTTTTTATCAGGAAGGCTGAAGGGTTCCATATCGGTCGCGCGCGCGGGGTGTTCCTTGCGAAGGGGATGCCCCACCCAGGTGGAAGGCATTAAGATTCGCCTCTGGTAAGGGTGGCCGTCGAAGGTTATGCCGAACATATCCCACCCCTCCCGTTCATACCAATTGGCAGAAGGCCAGATATCGGTCACCGTAGGGAGGGAGGGAGTGTCACCGGCGAGTGCGACCTTAATGCGCAGGTCTTCGTTTCGCTCGTAAGAAAGCAGATGATAGACAACGGTAAAATCGCTTTTCGGTTGATCCTGGCGGTTGATGCGTGTCCGCTCGTCAATGACGGTGAGGTCATAGAGCATCCGGTAAGGCCTTTCGACCCCTGCCTTCAGACGGCGCAGGACATCATGCGCCTGCTCTTTCGGCACCCAGACGGTAGGGATATCATCACGAGTGGCCTGGACCGTGACCCGTGCACCCTGAAAGGTGTTTTCCAAGTCCTCGATGACGCTCTTGCTCTCTTTCATATTCATCATAAGCGTAACATTCCTGGTTACCGGTGATTAGACTTCATCCGTGGGACGGAGGTCTGTCGCCTTCTGCCTCTCAGCGCGTTTCCTATCACGCAGGGAGGGCATCGCTGGCCGCTCGGTACCCTGAGGGCCGACCACCCAGCTCAAAGGTCGTCTTTCTTCCCCCACAGCCTCCCGGAGCAGTAAGAGGCCTTCCATGAAAGCGTCCGGCCGGGGAGGACAGCCGGGGACATACACGTCCACAGGCAGGAATTTATCCACGCCTTGCACCACACTGTAGATATCATACATGCCGCCTGAATTCGCGCATGACCCCATGGAGATCACCCATCGTGGCTCCATCATCTGCTCGTAGAGCCTCTTGATTATCGGTGCCATCTTGATAAAAACCGTACCCGCTATCACCATCAAGTCCGCCTCGCGGGGAGTGCCGCGAAGCACTTCTGCGCCAAAACGGGCTATATCGTACTTGGACGTTACGCTGGTCGCCATTTCCACAAAACAGCAGGAGAGCCCGAAATTAAAGGGCCAGATCGAATTCTTGCGGCCCCATGCCATGAGGTCCTGTAACCGGGTGAGCATGATGCTGCGGCGGACCGCGTCCTCGGCGGAAGCCCCGCCCCCTTCATGAGAGGTTAAGTCCATTGCGTTACTGAGAGACCATCGCATGGTTTTACTGTCCTTCCCGCCCGACCTGGTATCTCCTCATCTTTCCCGATCCCCACTCCAAGGCATGAAGCCTCCAGAGATAGACAAGAATAGCCGCCAGAACACCGATGAACACCAGGATCTCGGTATACCCGGCCCAGCCCAGCTCGCGGAGTGATACGGCCCAGGCAAAGATGAAGACCGACTCCAGGTCGAAGATAACAAAGAACATGGCAATCAAGTAAAACTTAACGTCGAAACGGACCCGCGCCGACCCTGTTGAGACGATGCCGGATTCATACGGCTCGCCCATGCCCTTGCCCTTGTGGCGCTGCCCGAGAACATATGAAAGGGCTATCATCGTTGTTACCAGGACAATGACCAGGGCGAAATAAACCGCCATGGGCCAAAAAGGACCTGTCTGCTCCGTGGGTATGTTCATGCCGCGTAATTCCTTTTCAATAACCTCTCCCTGCAAAATTTTTATCGTAACGGGAATCGATCCCAAGCCGCTTGCAAGATACTGCCTTAACCGGTTCGGCTTTGCCTCTTATTCCAGAGACCTGCCAGGAGCAAGGCGACTAACCCAAATGAAACCACCACCAAGAGGAAAAATCTTTGCGGCTCGATCCCCGGGTGAATCACCTGACCGCGGTCCACCCCGTTCAGGCGGAGGATATATGCCTCGATGTTTGCGATCTCCGGTTGTGTCAGGGTATTTGTATCACCAAAGGCGGGCATGGTGATTACAGGGTGAGATCCCGCGGGCACGGAGCCGTGCTGAATGTACCGGTCGATTTTTTCAGCGAAGACGTGAGCATCCGGACTGTAATTGTCCCGGTCAATGGGGTTGAGACTCGGCACTTTGCCTTCTGCCGACCCGGGATTGGGGAGAACGCTTCTCCCCGAAGGTCCGTGACAGGGAGAACAGTTTTTTTGAAATAACGGATCGCCCCGTTCTGCTCCGCCGATGATGATGGCCGCTTGTCCCGGAAGCCCTTTATCGGTTGCGTCCTGAGGGTTTGTCTCCGCGGACGGCGGCGACGATGTCCTTGCTGCTGATTCGGGCGGTGCCGGCGATGCCTCGCTGATGCCCGTAAATGGCATGTTCATCCCGTAACCCCGTGGCACTGATCTCTCTTGCGAGGCGGCGGGCTTCGGGCTGACAGGTGGCTGTGCAAACCCGGGGCTCAGGTAGCCCTTAATACTCATCGCAACGATGATCCCGGCGAGGATGAGCGCACCTGTCACGGCAACAGGCCGCTTCAGCGGATTCCGCTCGGAGTTGCGGTCGATGAAGGGTAGCAATACGAGTATCAGGATCAGAACCGTCGGAACCCCTACGGTACCGACCGGCTCGAGTCTGCCGTGGAAATACTTGAGGGATTCATAGAGGAAAAGGAAGTTCCATTCGGGCTTGGGGATGTATGATATATCAAGGGGGTCAGCGGGTCCGGTGTAACGCGGCGGAAGAAATACCGCAAGGGCGATGAGCGCGACGACGATTGTTGTGCCCACGAGAGTGTCCTTGAAGGTCTGGTCCGGCCAGAAAAGCCCTTTTTGGAGTCTTCTCTTTTCATCCCAGGGACCCACCGATCCGAACCGGCGCATCGCGATGATATGGATTCCGAACAAAGCGATAAGAGTCACCGGCAAGACTGCGGTGTGCATGACAAATAAGCGTGAGAGGGTAAGCTGTCCCATCTCTTCTCCGCCTCGCATGAGATGCTTTATAAAATCACCGACAAGGGGGACGGTCGCAGCGACACTGGTGCTCACCTCGCCTATCCAGAAGCCGCGCTGGTCCCAGTGCAGGGGACTTCCGGTGAAGCTGAAGCCCATGGTTATCAAAAGAAGCGTCACCCCCGCGAGCCACGTCAGTTCGCGAGGCTTCTTGTATGCGCCCCAGAGAAATACCCGTGTGATATGCAGCAGAACGAGAATCACCATGACCTGGGCGCCCCAGTAATGGAGGCAATGGGCCAGCCATCCGAAGGGCACCTTCGTCCTCAGATAGCTGATACTGTCATACGCATGGTCCGTAGTCGGCACGTAAAAGAAAAGTTGCACTATTCCCGACAGTGCCTGAAGCGTGAAGACGATGAGAACAGCGCTACCGAGGGTATAGGCAATACGCGCTCCCCCGATGATTTCTTCGTCGAGCGCCAGATGGACCACGTCAGGCAGCGGCCATCTTTCGTTAACCCAATCCTCTATCTTCCTCAGCATCGGGGCCTCCTATACGGAAATTTGCTCGGGCACGCCCACCTTGAACCGTTCGTAGCGGACAAAGAGCGCGCCGTCCGCAATCTTATAGGGCAGGGAATCAAGGGGCCGGGGGGCAGGACCATAAAGCACTTTGCCGTCAAGCGAGAACACGCTTGCGTGGCAGGGACACGTAAATCTCTCAATCTCCTGGTTCCATAAGTAATGACAGCCGAGATGAGGGCAGATAGGTGAAAACACCGTCACCTTGTCAGCCGAATGCTTGATGACCCAAACAGAATACAGAACGTTCTCGTAATGATAGGCATCTTCTGTTCTTGCCCCAAATTTCACCTGTATCGGTTGGCCCTCTGGCAGTGAATTCATCTCACCCGCATTGGACCATTGCGGCTTCTTCTTCGCCGGAGAACTGATCAGGGCGTTGATAAAGGGGATTCCGAGCAGCAGGCCGTTGAGAAAAGCCATGACGCCGATGGCGACCTTGAGAAACCATCGCCGTGTGGCCGCTTCCTGTTCAGAACCCTTATCAGGTGAATCCTCATTCATATCTCCCTCCTCATCCAGCATTCAGCGTCACGCGATGAAAACAATTAAGCCGAGGTCATGAAAACAGGTGATAAGTGCTACAGGCAAAAGGCCATCGGATAAAAACCGATTCTTACCGTCATTCACGTCTTATTACGGTTTATCCGTTTCCTCCTCGCATGCGCGCATTCTCTAAATGCCGACCATAGGATGCAGCGCTCAGTAAAAATATTACCATGTTATTTTTAGGAGTCAAGTCGAACTCTTTTTTTGCTCAACCGCACCGGGAGAACATTCTTTGAGCCAGAGAATAAGGAATGGGCAACGTATGAATAGCACCTGGGATGTGAGGGCCTTCATGATAGCGGCTATGCATAAGCCTTGTATCGAGCGGCTGCAGGTGAGTTTCGGGAGGAGGAAAGCGTTGTTGAAGTGCCGGAGCGTATAGTAATACCGTCGATGAACAATCCATCGACAAGGTATGCCTTGAGCCTCTGAGGCGAGGACGGTCTATCAGCGCCTTCTGCTTGTCGTGATATATCGGGCTAAGATAGCTGGCCCACCCATTGGCCGTCCTTAACGCATCCTCTGAGTCCTTAGCCCCGGCTAACTGTTAATCATTTTGAGTAGTTTTCCCATAGATTTCAGAAAGTATCAGTCTCGCAATGTGAGGTCTATAATGTGAAGGCTCGTAATAATTATAAATATTCTTGGTTATTTCATTTATGCCTGAAAAATCGAAAACTCTGTCTCTGCCGAATACTTCACGCAAATAAGTCAAGTCTAACAGGGTTATTTTTCTTTGATCATACAATGGATTAATAATAATTTTATAATCGGTATTGTTCTTCGTCAAAATGCTTGCTATTCCTCTTAACATTCTTTTTTGTTCATTCCCTATCAGAATTGGCAAATATGTTTGTGCGGTATTTCTTTTAAAAAATACCTCTTTTCGAGACAAATAATACTCAGTCGAATTCTTTTGAATTATGTTTTCGAAATCTGTGAATTTTATCTCGTTATTCTCAACATTGTAGTCCACCGGACGGTCATCCACTAAATGTTCATCTATCATGTATTTTTTTATTTTTTTCGAAAAGCTATAGTCTATACATGCAACTAGGAATTTGAAATCCAAAAACGCTTCTATAAATTCCAGGTGAAATGAATACCAATTTTTGCCAGAAACCAGGGGATGTCTAATAAATAAATGTCCCTTTTTATCTGAAGTGAGATATAGTGTATCGTAATCCAATGGTATTAAAACGTTTCTCAATGCAACATGATGAGCATCAAGGAATTTTAGTTTCGAATATATTCCGGAGAGTGTTTCAAGCGATGCATCGAAATGATAACAGTCAGTTGAGGATATATGCTTCCGCCAATCTTTCACTTCATAAAACATAGAACGGGAATTTCCAAAAATGAATGAATCATATTTGAAATTCGGATAATTACGGAGGAAAGTCTCCGTTGAAACATAATCCTTGTTAAGGTTCGCGAAAGACGGATAAAACGATTTGTAGGTATAAATTACTTTAAAGGGATCCAGGAAAACATAGAAGATTAGCAAAATGAGCAAGGGTACTGCGAGGACTACCACTTTTATAAGCAGCAAACGAATCTCTTTTCTCATCGCACGAAGATACTCATCTGGAACGTCAGCGGCACATACCGCTTTCGAAACGCCCGACCTCCTTTCTCGTGTAGTGCGTCCAACACTGCTTTACTTCTTGTAGAGACTACGGACGCCAAAGCAGCGAATACTTTTACCTGAGAAAAGCCCGTAGATGGCTATTTTAAGGCGAAGACAGTTCATATAAATATCATATAAATATATATGTTGTAAAGGGATATCTGACGCACTACGCCAGCATGCACCCGCGGGTAAACCCGTGGAAACTCAGATGACCTCTTAGAACTGAAAATAAATAAATTGCCGGCCATTGTTAACACGAAAAATTAAGATCATAAAGAATGCCATATAATAAATGGTCCACCTTATATAGAAAGGTTTGGTTCGGATCCATTCTCTTATAGAAGTTTTGTTTTGTATGATATGTATACTTTCCATCAGAAGTATTGCACCAATTCCGACAAGCAACTCTGCATTTGAAATTCCCAACTGCAAATCTAATGACGAGTTGTTCAGCAACTGATATACATCTCCACGAATACCTCTTATCGAGTTTTTGACTATATAAAACGCTTCTGAAAAAGCCCGTGCTCTAAAAAAAATCCATGCAAAGGTGACTAACGCAAAAGTTGTAACTATTCGTAAGATATTATGTAACCTTGGCAATTTGCGCAAACCGAACCTGTTTGCCAGGTTAGTTCTCATATCTTTCGTAATGAAGGCAAAAATCAAATAAAAACCATTCAACGCGCCCCACATTATAAAAGTCCAATCTGCACCATGCCATAAACCGCTAACGAGAAACACAACAAAAATATTAAAGTACCAGCGGGGAACTGAAACTCGATTACCACCTAATGAAATGTAGAAATAATCTTTGAACCAGGTAGATAATGATATATGCCACCGTTTCCAAAATTCCGATATTGATTGCGAATGATACGGACGGTTAAAATTTGTCATCAAGGTAAAGCCCATAATTTGGGCTGCGCCAATAGCTATGTCCGAATACCCGGAAAAATCGCAAAATATCTGGAATGAAAAGAAGACAGTTGCGATTATCAAACTTAATCCGTGGTGTTCATACGGATGGTTATAAACATTATCGACTACAATAGCCAAACGGTCAGCGATAACCACTTTCTTAAACAACCCCCACGCCATTAATTTCAATCCGTCGGTTACGCGTTGATAATCAAAATAATGCCTTTCATAAAACTGGTGTAAGAGGTTTTGGGGACGTTCAATCGGACCCGCAACCAATTGAGGGTAGAACATCACATAGAGAGCATATATGCCGAAATGTCTTTCTGCTTTCCGATTCCCTCGATAAACTTCTATGGTATAACTCATCGCCTGGAACGTATGAAAAGATAAGCCGATAGGTAACAGAAGCGATAAATAAGGAATTGAGGTTTTCATGCCTATTTCATTCAACAGGGAGGTAAGATTTGAGTTAAAAAAATTGTAATATTTAAAAATCGCTAAAACCCCGATATTTGCAATGAGACTTGCGATCAGGCAGAGTTTTCGTTTTTTGTCACTTGTCCTTTCTATCAATATTCCAGCAAAATAATCAACCACAATTGTAAAGGCGAGAATTAAGATATAAATGGGAACAAAGGCCATATAAAAATAACAACTGCTCAATAAGAGGAACCACCACCGCTGTTTATGGGGCAATGTAAAATAGATTGTGGTTACCAGTATGAAAAAAAGTAAAAAGTGTAATGAATTAAAGAGCATTTGCGTCTCAGTTAAGAGGTGCCTGCAGGGGCGGCCGGCTTTGTTTGGGACAACCTCAAGCGGTTTTTAAGTGATACACTACTCTGGTTCGTGCCGCTACCTGCATCTTCCCCCCAAATTCCTCTCAGGGTCTCTTCCAAGCCGGTAACGACCTTATATACTTTTTCCTTATGGTGACTGGCAAATTCCCCTTCCCTCCTTATATGAAGAGCCAAATGTTTCTCGGGGTTTCCTTATTCTTTCGTTATGGCAGCCGATTTTCTTCTCTCAGGCCCTGTATAAGCTCCTCCCCTTCCCCTCACGGGCTCACGCCCCTTCGTAGCCCATCCATCCGAACGCAAAAACCTCTGTACTCCCCCTGAGGCTATGAGTTCATCGAGGAGGGAATCCTTGACCATGTCATACTTTCCCGTGGAATACATCACCCGTATAAGCATAAAACCTCCTTGCTGTTATAAAATAGCGAAATAGGGTCTATCACATAAACATAATGATTCAGGCTTTAAAAGAAGATAGGATATCATTGTCTGTTCAATTTCACATCTGTTTTTTTCAAAAGACCGTAAAGCGTTCACCGTTTCTTTTACCTCATGCTCTCTAAGCTCTTTAGAGAGACTGACCGATCCTTGTTCTTGCGATGAGCCGCTACTCAACGGTAACACTCTTTGCGAGATTTCTCGGCTGGTCAACGTTACATCCTTTCAACACAGCGATATGGTAAGCGAGAAGTTGTAGTGGCACGATCGTGACAAAGGGCAGGAGCGCAGGATGAGCTGAAGGCACAACAATCAAATCATCCACTTTATTTCTTAACGCCGCGGGGGCATCGGTGATTGCTATGACCCGCCCGCCTCTCGCTTTCACCTCCTCTATGTTAGAAAGGATTTTTTCATGGAGGTTATCGATAGGGGCAAGAAACACAACGGGCACTCCTTCATCAATGAGGGCTATGGGGCCGTGTTTCATCTCGCCCGCCGGGTATCCCTCCGCATGGACATATGAGAGTTCTTTCATCTTCAGTGCGCCTTCGAGGGCAACAGGATAGTTAATCCCCCTTCCGAGATAAAGAAAGCCCCTGGCGTTTGTCAGCGTTTTTGCGATTCCCTTGATCTCTCCTTCGGTCTTGAGGGCCTTTCTTATGAGGCAGGGGAGATTCATGAGCAATGACTTCAGCGTCTGCATTTCTACATCGTACAACGTGCCCTTTTTGATTCCAAGGGCAATTCCCAGGAGACAGAGTGCCGCCATTTCTGCCGTAAATGTCTTTGTTGACGCAACGCCTATCTCCGGGCCGGCTCTCGTATAGAGGACAGAGTCCGCCTCCCTCGCAGACGTGCTCTCTGGTACATTGCAGATCGTAAATGCGAGGGCTCCTTTTTTCTTCGCCTCACGCTGTGCCGCAAGAGTATCGGCGGTTTCACCGGATTGAGTGATGGTGATAAACAGGGTGCCCTTCGTTATGGTAGGTTCCATATACCGGTATTCTGAAGCTATGTCAACAGTAACGGGTATTCGGACAAACTTTTCTATCATATATCTGCCGACCAGTCCGGCGTGGTACGATGTGCCACATCCCACAATATGAAGTCTTCTGAGATTTTTTGCCTTATCAGTAATGCCGAGTTGATCCAAGAGCTCGCTTGGATTATCTATCCATGCACTGAGGGTATCCATGACCGCATTCGGTTGCTCATGTATTTCCTTGAGCATGAAGTGATCGTAGCCTTCCTTCTCGGCCATCGAGGGAGTCCGGTCGATCTCGACGATCTTATCCTCAACCGAGCAAGTCTCCATGGTCTGCAGGGATTTCAGTTCGAGGCCGGCCGGGTTGAGTTTGCACATCTGCCCATCTTCCAAGAAGATAAACTTATGCGCATAGGGCAGGAGTGCGGGGATATCTGAGGCGAAGAAAAATTCTTCTTCACCGAGAGCTACCACAAGGGGTGTTCCGTATTTAATTGCAAAGAGGGTGTCTGGATACGACTCGCACAGTACCCCGAGGGCGTAAGTCCCCTTCAGTTGGGCGGCTGTTTTCCTTATTGCATCGATGAGAGCGAGCCCTTTTGAGAGGTAGTGCGAAATCATCTGCGGGATGACCTCGGTATCGGTATCCGACGAGAACACATGGCCTTCCGCAACAAGCGATGATTTCAATTGTTCATAGTTTTCGATAATCCCGTTATGCACCACGACAACCCCTGCAGCGCTGAGCGGGTGGGCATTTTGGCTGGAAGGTGCGCCATGGGTTGCCCACCGTGTATGTCCGAGGCCGATTCTGAAGTCCGGCATCAGGGTCGGGAGAATCCCCTGAAGATCCTTTATCTTCCCCTTGGTCTTATAGATCTGTATTCCGTTACCATTTCGACAGGCGATGCCGGCGGAGTCGTACCCTCTGTATTCGAGCCTCCGAAGAGCATCCATCAAAATCGGCAGTGCATTGCCTTTGCCGACGTACCCGACTATCCCACACATATGCCCACCGCCTTCCGGGAAGCCTCTTTATTCAACCGTCACGCTCTTGGCGAGGTTCCTTGGCTGGTCAACATCGCACCCTTTCAATACGGCGATGTGGTATGCCAGGAGCTGCAGCGGCACGACGGTGAGAAATGGCGCAAAGGCCGGATGGGTGGAGGGGACCTCGATTATATAATCTGCCTTATCCTTCACGTGTGCTGGCTCATCCGTTATCGCAATCACCTTTCCGCCTCGCGTCTTCACTTCTTCTATGTTCGAAAGGGTTTTTTCGAATACTTCATCCTTCATGGCGATAACCACGACCGGCAGCCCCTGCTCTATCAGGGCGATCGGGCCGTGTTTCATCTCGCCGGCAGGATACCCCTCCGCATGGATATAAGAAATCTCTTTCAGCTTTAAAGCGCCCTCAAGGGCAATGGGATAGTTGATGCCCCTTCCCAGATAGAGGAAGTCCCTGGCGTACAAGAGGTCTCCGGCCAGTTCTTTAATCTCCGAATCCTTTTTCAAGACCTTCTCCATGAGGTCCGGCAACTGCATCAGATGGGACTTCATCGAGGCTGCTTCTTTAAAACCGAGTTTGCCTTTTGCGGCCCCGAACGCTATCGCGAGCACGGACAGCGCCGCCAACTGAGCCGTAAAGGCCTTTGTAGAAGCCACGCCAATCTCAGGGCCCGTCCGTGTATAGAGGACAGAATCGGCCTCTCTCGATGACGTGCTGCCTACAACATTGCAGATGGTCAATGTTTTAGCGCCCCTCGTCTTTGCCTCTCTCTGCGCGGCGAGGGTATCGGCGGTCTCGCCGGACTGGGTGACCGAAGCGAAAAGAGAGCCTTTCTCGACGATCGGTTTTTTGTACCGGTATTCAGAGGCTATCTCGACATCAACGGGGACGCGAGCGATACTCTCAATCATGTATCGTCCGACGAGTCCCGCATGGTAGGACGTACCGCACCCGACAATCTGCAGTCTTCTCGGCCCTAACGTCATATCGAGGGTGAGGCCGAGTTCATCGAGAAAGCCCTTGGGTTTCTGTATCCATTCCCTGAGGGTATCCATAACGGTTTTCGGCTGTTCGAAGATTTCCTTCAGCATAAAGTGATCGTACCCTTCCTTTTCGGCCATGGACGGGGTCCAATCCACTTCTACGACCTTCGCGTCACAGAGGGGCTTGTCTTGTGGGTCGAGGTATTCGATCTCGATGCCCTCCGAGGTCAGTGTGCAAATCTGGCCATCCTCAAGAAAGATAAACCGAGTCGTATAGGGAAGAAGAGCGGGGATGTCAGAGGCAAAGAAAAACTCTTTCTCGCCAAGGCCGATCACAAGAGGGCTGCCCCTTCTCACGGCAAAAAGGACGTTTTTATGGGATTCACTCATGATGCCCAGAGCGAAGGTGCCCCGCAAATGTGAGATAGCGTTTTTTATTGCCTCCCTCAGGGGGAGACCTTTCATGAGGTACCGCGAGATCATCTGCGGTATGACCTCAGTGTCCGTCTCTGAAGAGAACTGATGCCCTTCAGACATGAGAAGTGACTTCATATCGCGGTAATTTTCGACAATCCCATTGTGTACAACGGATACACCTCCTGTGGTGTGAGGATGGGCATTCCGTTCCGAAGGTGCCCCGTGAGTTGCCCACCGTGTGTGGCCAAGGCCTATCTTGATGTCATGGCTCTGACCGGGCAGAATGCCCTGCAGGTCCTGTATCTTCCCTTTCGTCCTATAGACCTCTATTCCGTTTCCGTTTTGAAAGGCTATGCCTGCAGAGTCGTACCCTCTGTATTCAAGCCTCTTCAAACTGTCTATCAGTATTGAGAGGGTGTTACTGCTGCCGACATATCCGACTATTCCGCACATAGCCACCTCCTAGTGATGTTGATATCGCAAGAATAACTTCTGTTTTTTGCCGCCCGATCGCTAAATATAATGCAAGAATATAATGCAAAAAATATACCAATTTTTATTCCTCGACAAAAGATACTTTATCGTATAAAATGTATAACATCTATTGACTTTTTAGGGTCTTATTTTTGAAACTATAGGACAAATACGAGGCGTAAAGCGCAGCGGAGTCGCAGAAGGATTGTTCCGGGGGGGCGATGAAAGGTTCGTACACTTTTTTTACTGATAAGAAATTGACGGTCACTGCTTGGGGGGAAGATATCGCTGATTTTACTGGAAAATCAGCGTCAAGCGTACTGGGTAAAAAATATTTCGAGGTTTTCCCAAGGATATTCGTCGACGGCAAAGACGCCCTGTTGACCGCTTTCAAGGGGAAAAAGCAGCTTGCCCTTAAAGGATACAGTGTTATTTGTTTCAAAGGGCACGTTCAGGCCGATATTAAGGTGAGCCCTCTAAAGGCAGCAGGTGGCAACGTTGAGAAGGTTAAAGTCGTCTTTTCTCCGGATTCGACCTGCGCCATGGCTAAAAAGCTTTTGAGTTTACAGAGGTGCATCGATATGGGCAGGATAACGTCGACCCTTGCTCACGGGGTGAGGAATCCTTTAAACGCGCTTAAAGGGGCTGTCGTTTACATCAGCGCAAAGTATGCCGGCGAAAAAACGCTGCTTGAGTTTACTAAAATCATGGAGGACGAGATCGCGCGACTCGATAACTTTGTTTCACAGTTTCTCAGCGCATCCGTTCCGGATATCGGACGTTCCCTGGTGGATATCAACACCTTATTAAGAAGAATAGAAGTCTTTACGTCTTTTCAGGCACAGGCCGGTAACGTGCGATCTATCTACGAGTATGGGGACATTCCCCCGATCGTTATCAATGCGTTTCACTTCGAGCAGGCGATTCTGAATGTCATCAACAATGCAATCGATTCTATGCGTTCGGGAGGGCAGGTCAAGGTAAAGACGTACGCTGCAGCGCACTTGGGAGAGGACTTTGTTGTGATAGAGGTTTCAGATACCGGACCGGGAATCGACAAAAGCAAGATCCATTGCCTGTCTGCTCCCTCAAACAGTAAGGGGAAGGGGTTCGGATTGCTCATTACCAGGGAAATTCTTCAACACTATGACGGCCATCTGGAGATAAAGAGCAAGAGGCCGAAAGGAACTACGGTGAAATTATTGCTTCCTGTGAATAAGATCGGGGGGAAAAAGTGAAGACTGGCGGGAAAGGGCATGTCCTCATTGTGGACGATGAGCCGAATGCGCTTAAAGTGCTCTCTGCGATACTTTCGGATGAAGGTTACGATGTCCAAGCATCGAAAGATGTCGACAGCGCTACCAAGGTGCTGCATAAAAGGGCCGTCGACGCAATAATCACCGATCTGAAGATGCCTGGCAAGGACGGGATGCAATTTTTTGAATATATTGCCGAACAACATCCTGATATTCCCGTTATTTTTCTGACGGCCTATGGGACGGTTGAATCCGCTGTTTCTGCGATGACCCGCGGGGCCTTCTACTATTTTATCAAGCCTCCTGATTATCCGAAATTAAAGGGTATTCTTGCGAGGGCAGTAGAACAGCGGCGCATGAAAGAAGATTTCGAAAGCTTAAAGACGAGGCTTGCTGATGGCAACGGTCAATACCTCACGATAGGCAATACTCCCGAGATGCGGGCGGTATTTGAAACGATTGAAGCCGTCAAGGATTCAGCGAGCAGTGTCCTTATCTGTGGTGAGACGGGTACGGGAAAGGAACTCATAGCGCGGGAACTCCATTATCTCAGTAAGAGAAAGGACATGCCTTTTGTCGCGTTTAACTGTTCTGCTATTCCGAGGGAACTTGTGGAATCAGAGCTTTTCGGGTTTGAGAAGGGGGCATTCACCGGTGCCATTACAAGAAGAATCGGTCGCTTTGAGGAGGCCGCTGGCGGTACCGTATTGCTCGATGA
Source organism: Thermodesulfovibrionales bacterium (assembly GCA_050014695.1). Classification (GTDB taxonomy): domain Bacteria; phylum Nitrospirota; class Thermodesulfovibrionia; order Thermodesulfovibrionales; family UBA9159; genus UBA9159. The sequence continues at coordinate 35,688 of JBEKCV010000017.1, read as the reverse complement.
GATTGGCGAACTCGAACTTCCCGTACAGTCAAAGCTCCTCCGGGTGCTTCAGGAAAGAGAGGTCGAGCGGCTGGGAAGTAACCAAAAAAACAAGGTGGAATTCAGGCTTATATCCTCCACAAATCGTGACCTGAAAAAAGTCATTCAAGACGGCAATTTCAGGGATGACCTCTTTTATAGAATAAATGTGGTACAGATAGATATCCCTCCCCTCAGGCAGAGAAAGGATGACATACCTATTTTGGTAGCGGAATTTGTGAAAGAATTCTGTACGAGGGAGAACAAGGTGCTCACCCTAACGGATCAGACAATGGGAGCATTCCTGGACCATCCGTGGCCGGGAAATGTGAGACAACTCAAGAATATTATTGAAAGGGCCGTCGTGCTTGCGAAGGGAGACCGTATCACCCTGAAGGACCTTCCAGAGGAATTCAACTGCACGGAAGGCAGTTCGCCGGTTGACAGTTCAAGGAAGACACTGAAGGAATTGGAACTTGAGGTGATACGGGAATCGCTGCAGAAATGTCATGGCAACAAGTCAAAGGCTGCCAAGATGCTTGGCATCTCGAGGAAGGCACTTTATAAAAGACTGGAAGAGATAAAATGTATCCAATGAAGACAGAGTGGTCCTCTGAGTGTATCCATTGGAAACATCCTTCGGTGGCAAATTCAAACGGCGCCTCACGAGCAGCCCAAGCACTGAAAGCCATAGAGGACTACGTAAGAAACCTTTCTCTGTTCAATAATCGGTGTACCTCAATTCCAGGTTTTTCCCTTCCTACGGCATTCTTATCGCCGCATAACCTTCTCTAGCATCGTTATCCCGGAAAGTATCTCTCCGTCCTGTACCTTTCTTACACCTCAGATGAAAGAAAGGTACATCAGCCATCAGAAATATTGAGTCGCTGGCATAGCACTTGCTGATACATGCAAAACATGATGGCGAACACGATGAACTGGTATGCACTCTCTGTAAAGTCAAGACATGAATTTGTCGCGTACGGTGAGTTATTGAAAAAGGAAATAGAAACCTTTTTGCCCGCTTCGCGGAGATTGAGGCAGTGGAAGGACAGAAAAAAGTGGATAGATTTTCCCATTTTCCCCGGCTACCTCTTTGTCCATGTCGCGCCACAGCCGGAAGCGCTCCTCAAGGTATTGAAGACACGGGGGGCAGTAGATCTGCTTTCGACCCAACCTGGCTATCCAACGCCGGTCCCGTCTGAGGAGATAGACTCTGTCAGGCTTCTGATTGAGAGCGGCACAGATTTTAATGTCTTTCCCCTCCTGAAAGAGGGCACCAGGGTGAGAGTCAAAAGAGGACCCCTCACCGGTGCGGAAGGCACCCTTTCAACGAGGAATGAACAGTATCTGTTTCTGGTCACGATAGAGCTTCTGGGCAGGAGTATTGGCGTAAATATTTCCGGCGACGATTTAGAAGCAGCATGAAGCGAAGAGACACTGTTACTGATATTGATCATTGTTGATTTCTGTCTCGGAAAAGTTCACTAGACAGCATTACGGTCGTTGGTCTCGTTTTTTATCACCTTCTCGATTAGCCCTGTAATCGAGAAGGCGGAGCATTGCAAAATGGAAAAAGAAATGTTGGATCATTGTAAGAAAATACAGTCAAAAGAGGTGAAGATCGGTATCATCGGGCTCGGCTATGCCGGGGTGCCGCGCGTGATTGAGTTTTGCCGGGCCGGCTGTCCGGTGACGGGTTTTGATATTGCGGATAAGATACGACTTCTGAAAGAGGGCAGCGGCTATACAGAAACCATTATTGCCCTCTTGGGGTCTTCTTGAGATATTGTTCCATTGATCACGTGATGCCGGCAATACGGGAGGCAGCGCCACGTTTCATACGAACCATGTCGGAAAACTGTTCACGTATAGAATTAAAGATGGTCATGCATGCCGAGGCGAGACGCAAGGGCCTCTCGAGGCAGGCGAGGACATGCTCATCAAGCTCTGGGAGAATTGGCTATGGCACATAATGGGAATGCGCATTTGCCTTCGAAGATGAACCATAACGGAAAGGTTTTAGTTGTCGACGATGAACAGAACGCCCTTAGAGTGCTTTCTGCGATACTGTCTGATGCGGGCTATCATGTTCTTGAGTCGGGTGATGTTGAAAGAGCCCTCCAGGTAATCCGTTCCTATGATCTCGACGCTATTATCACCGACATGAAGATGCCGGGAAGTGACGGGATGGAATTATTTGACTATGTTATGGACAACCATAGTGACGTTCCTGTAATCTTCCTCACTGCCTATGGAACAGTCGAATCGGCTGTTTCTGCTATGACCCGTGGCGCTTTCTACTATTTTATCAAACCTCCTGAATATTCAAACCTGAAAGGTATCCTCGCGAGGGCCGTCGAGCAGAGACGCTTGAAGAGGGAACTGCAATCCCTGAGGCAACGGCTCTTGGATGGGCAGCATAAATATCGTATCATCGGCAACACCCCTTCGATGAGGAGTATATTCGAGACTATCGAGGCGATCAAAGATTCGTCGAGCAGTGTGCTCATTGGTGGTGAGACAGGCACCGGAAAGGAGCTCATTGCGAGGGCGCTCCACTGCGGCAGTAAGAGAACGGACAAGCCCTTTGTTGCGTTCAACTGCTCCGCCATGCCGCGGGAGCTTGTAGAGTCTGAACTCTTTGGGTATGAAAGAGGGGCTTTTACCGGCGCCTTTACAAGAAGGATAGGACGTTTTGAAGAGGCCTCTGAGGGCGTCATTTTCTTTGACGAGATTGGCGAGCTCGATCTTTCGGCTCAGACAAAGCTCCTGAGGGTGCTTCAGGAGCGGGAAGTCGTTCGACTCGGGTGCAACAAAAAGATTAAGGTGGAATTCAGGCTCATATCCTCCACAAATCGTGATCTGAGGAAGGAAGTCCAGAATGGCAATTTCAGGGAAGACCTGTTTTATAGGGTAAATGTGATAGAGATAAAAGTTCCTCCCCTCAGGCAGAGGCGGGATGACGTTCCTCTGCTCGTATCAGAATTTGTCAATGAATTCTGTGTGCGGGAGAAGAAAGCGCTTACCGTGTCAAATGAGGTGATGAGAATATTCCAGAATTATTCCTGGCCCGGGAACGTCAGGCAGCTCAGGAATGAAATAGAGAGGGCAGTTGTTCTTGCAAGGGGAAACTCGATTACGCCAAGAGAATTGTCCGGGGAGTTTCCGTTATTCCGGAGGCAGAAAGGCGCCGATAACTTCATGAAGTCCCTGAAGGATCTTGAGATGCAGGCAATACAGGATGCACTTCAATTATGCAACGGGAATAAGTCGAAGGCCTCCAAGATGCTCGGCATATCAAGAAAGGCTTTTTATAAGCGTCTGAACACATTACCGGATTATCATCACAATGGCAATGGTGATGCTAAAAGAGGAACCTTATAATCGTGATACAGGCCTGGGCAGCAAATGACTGCGATAGGAACGCACTGGCCGGACAGACGGTTGCGGCACTTCTCAATGCAACAGATCCAAAGAAAGGGAGAGGCTGAATTGCGGGGCGAAAAAGCACAATGAGGACCACCGATTTCACCAAGCCAACACTGTTACTGTTGGGCGATGTCACGTTGTCAGTTTTCGCTGTGAACACGAGCTATTTGCTCAGGTTCGGGCAGTTGGAAATCGCATATAATTCAGAGCTGCTGGCGCTGGCTGTTTTTACGCTCGTACTAGCGTTCTCTTCATTCGTAGCGACATTGTACGATCTTGAGAAGAGGTTGGGCAAAAAGGAGCTTCTCGGGAGGATCGCAGTTGTGATCGGAACATCTTTCATAGTATTGTGCTCTATCTTTTATGTGATGCCCGCGGTGATGTTAGGGCGCGGTGTGTTCATAGCATCTCTCTGCATCTTCGGAATGTTCCAGTTCATCTGGCACGTTACGTATAGGACCTGTATCAATTTTCCGGGGCTTGCGCGGAAGGTGCTCATCCTCGGTACCGGCCCGCTGGCAAAGAAGATGGGAGAGCTTATTGCATCGACAAACCACCACCATGTGGTGGGCGGCTATGTCAAGCTGGCGAGTGAAGAGGTGGACGTACCTGCGCATGCCATTGTGGGCAATGGTGGTGGACTTATGGAAACAATCCATAAGGAGCGGGCACATAAACTGGTGGTATCCTTGTCTGAGCGGAGGGGCATCTTCCCGCTTCAGGACGTGCTAGACTGCAAATTCAGCGGCATCGAGGTCGTCGATGCGCCTTCATTTTATGAGGATTTGACCGGCAAACTGCTCATAGAAGACATAACCCCCAGCTGGTTCATCTTTTCGAACGGCTTTAAGATGACTCCCGCGATGCGCTACTACAAGAGGGCGTTAGATATCTTTTTCTCGATGCTTGGCCTCTTGATGGTCATGCCGTTCATTCCCCTTCTGGCATTGGCCGTCAAGCTTGATTCAAGAGGGCCTATCTTTTTCAGGCAGGTACGCGTCGGTGAGAGGGAGAAACGGTTTGTGCTCTATAAGTTCAGGACCATGAGGGAAGACGCTGAGACCACGACGGGCGCGATCTGGGCGCAGAGCAACGACCCGCGGATCACAAGGGTCGGCAGGTTCCTCAGGACGACGAGGCTTGATGAGATACCCCAGCTCTACAACGTTCTGAGAGGCGACATGAGTTTTATCGGGCCGAGACCCGAACGGCCGGAATTCATCGAGATGCTGAGCAAGATCATCCCCTATTATACTGAAAGACACTTTGTCAAGCCGGGCATATCCGGATGGGCCCAGGTACGGTACCCGTACGGCGCTTCTGTTGAAGACGCGATCGAGAAACTGAGGTATGACCTCTACTACATAAAGAATATATCCCTGGTGCTTGATATTGTGATCATCATAGAAACGGTGAAAGTCATGCTCTTTGGAAAGGGAGCGCGATAGGAGGATACAATGAAACGGAAAAAATATTTTCTCTCCATCTCTCTCGTCGTCGTCACCATGTGTTACGCAATGAGTTGCGCCGCTCAGAGTGATGGTTATGTGATCGGCGATGAGGACGTGCTCCAGATATCGGTTTGGGGGAGCCCCGAACTCAGTATTCAGGTGCCAGTAAGGCCTGACGGCATGATCTCTGCCCCGCTTATAGGGGATGTCAAGGCCGCTGGATTGACACCGCAGGAACTCAAAATACTCCTCGAGAAAGAACTCGTAAAATTCGTTAAAGCACCCACGGTGAGCGTAATCATAACTGCCGTCAACAGCTTTAAGGTTTATGTACTCGGGGGAGGTTTGACAGGATCAATGTCAGGAGTTTCCGCTTCAGGGGTGAGCGCTTCAGGGGTGATAACCTTAAGGAGGAATACCACTCTGATGCAGTTGCTCGCGCAACTCGGGTCACTCAGAGACGCTGATCTGGATAATGGCTATGTTCTCAGGGACGGAAAGAAACTCAACGTTGATTTTCCCAAGATGTTCCTCAAAGGTGACATTTCCCAGGATATCCAGTTAAAACCAAATGATGTGATTTTTATCCCGGATAATTTTGACAAACGCATTAAGGTTGTCGGTGCCGTAAAAGCGCCGGGTGTCCTGCCATATCGGGAGGGGCTGACCCTCCTCGATGCCATATTAACTACGGGAGGGTTTACAGAATTCGCAAAGCAGAATGACGTAGTTATTGTAAGAAAGGAAGATGGCAAGCTCAAAAGCATAGAGGTGAGATTGAAAGACGTAATAAACGATGGTGATGTTCAGAAGGATATCCGGTTAAAGCCCGGAGATCATGTCATTGTCAAAACGGGACTCTTTTAGGAGAGGGTATGCCTGAAGAGAAGTCGCTGCAGACAGATATAAAGCGTTACTTAGCCATAGTTCTGGAAAAAAGATATCTTGCCCTTTCAATCGCTCTTGTGGTGGTCTCTGTCTTCACATGGAGCAGTTTTTTCTTGCCGAAGAGCTATGAGGCGAGTTCGACCGTCTTTTATAAGAAGAGCTCCACTATGGACCCTTTGATGAAAGGCATGGGGATCTCGGGGAGCATGGAAGAGATTCTGAGTAGCTTCCAAGTCACGATTACAAGCAGAGATTTGGTCGAAAAAGCCGTAAAAAAATTGGACCTAAAGAGTATGAGCCCAAACCAGGCCGGGAACCTGGTTCAAAATATAAGGAAAAACCTGCGCGTAATGGTCATGGGTAAGGGGCCCGACCTGTTTACCATTTCATACGGGGGAAGCGAGCCAAGGATGGTACGAGACATAGTCAATGCCATCGTGAGTGAGTATATCGAGGAAAGCGTGAGCTCGAAAAGGACAGATACCTATGACGCGTATGAGTTTATACAGAGCCAGCTTTTGGAGTACAGCAACAGACTCGATGCGTCTGACAAAACCCTCAGGGAATTCAGGGAGAGGAACCCGCGCTTAATCCCCCAGACCGAAACAGCCCTCGTTTCGCGATTAGAAGGTTTCCAGACTGCTATGGTAGAGGCTGAAATCAAGATGAAAGAACTCATGAGAAAAAAAGATAACCTTCAGAAGCAGCTTTCCGGCGAGAAGGAGCTTACCGTTGCTTACGTAACGAGGGAAGACGGACCTCAGTCTCGATTGAACAAGCTGAACAATCAGTTAACGCTCATGACGACAAAATACACGGACAGCTATCCTGAAGTCATAAAAATAAAGTCCGAGATCGATGAAGTGAAAAAACAGATTGCTCAGGCAGAGAATTCAAAGGATTCACACACGGAGAGTTCTGGTTCTGAGACCGCTGCAATAAATCCTATTTATCAGCAGCTCAGAGAAGAGATTGCGAAAACCGATGCGGAACTGGAATCGGTCAAGGCGAGATCAGATGAGCTCATGAGGCAGCAGTCGGAGGCCCAGGGGAGATTGGGCATTATACCGAAAGAACAGGAGGAATGGTCAAAGCTTCAGAGGGACAGGGCTGTCTATCAAAAAATCTACGATGACCTGCTGGTAAAGCTTGAGAATGCCAGAGTTTCAAAAGATCTCGACCGCACGGATAAGTATGAAACCTTCAAGATTGTGGAGCCTGCCCGACTCCCCTCACTGCCGGTTAAACCGGACAAGGTTAGAATGATACTGTTCGGAATTATTCTCGGCATCGCTTCGGGGATAGGCGCAGTCTTTGGCATCCAGTATCTTACCCCGACCTTTCAAGACGCAGATGCTGTCGAGGCAGAACTCAAACTCCCCGTGTTTGCGACGATCTCGAGGGTCGTTACCGAAGCGGACAGGCTTTCTGAGAAGCGCCTCGACAGAAAGGTCTTTACCGCAGCAGGACTTTATTTCTCAGTTATCTTGGCGGTTTTTGCAGTTGAGTTGCTCTCGAAATATGCGGGAATCACGCTCATACATTTTTAGGAATACTATTCTTTATGTTCTCTGATTCACTGCAATATGACGGAAAAGTAATCGGGGCGAAAAGAGCCGAGGCATCCTTGCCCTGGCGGATTGATTTGGACATTCTGATTTGTTTGGGGCGCATACGCCTTTTTAAGAGGGGGCAATAAATGAGCAGGATAGAGCAGGCGTTAGAAAAGGCAGTAAGAATGAGAGAATCGGTGTCAATGGCTGGTGCCGGAGACGTACTGACCCCTACGCCTCACAAGCCGGCTCAACCTGCGTTTGAAGTTGGAGAGGTCGGGGTTGATCTCAAGAGAATTGACAGGCATATCGTTTCCCTCACAGAGCCGTATTCACCGCTTGCTGAAGAATACAAGAAACTCAGGGTGAGGCTTTTCAGGGCTACTGAGAAAAAATTTCTCAATACCGTTATGGTCACCAGTCCGGGTGTCGGCGAGGGGAAATCGATTACCGCACTCAACCTTGCCGTTTCGATAGCAAGTGAGATTGATCATACGGTTCTTCTCGTGGATGCTGATTTGAGGAGACCCTCCATACACAGATACCTCGGGATCGAGCCGTCCTTCGGTCTCGGTGATTACCTGATGGGCAAGACGTCACTCTCTGATGCCCTTGTCCGTACCGGAATCGGGAAACTCGTTCTTTTGCCCGCCGGGACTATACCGGATAACCCGTCCGAACTCCTTTCTTCCGATAGGATGAAAGAAACCGTGCGTGAACTGAAGGACCGGTACAAGGATCGATATGTAATCTTTGACTCCTCACCGGTCCTCATTACGGCGGATGCCCTCACCCTCAGTAACTACATGGATGGAATCATTTTCGTCCTCCAGGCGTCTCAAACGTCACCCCGAGATGCTCAACAGGCGCTTTCCCTTATCAAGGGCTGTCCTGTTCTCGGCACCGTATTGAATAACGTGCCTCCGCATCTCGTTAAAAACCATCAACGGTATTCTTATTATTACGAAGTCAAGGCCAAACCTGAAAAATCGAACGGGAGCGGCGGAGAACGCAGTGAAGCATAATACGGATATCGCAAGAAGGGTTTTCTTTATTGCGTTTTTTTTCTCCTTGATATGCATATGCCGTGAATCAAACGGCGGAGAGTTCTTTATGAAGCCGTCGTTGACTCTGTCGGAAGAGTATGACGATAATATCTTTCTCACCAGCGACAACAAGGTGGGTGATTTCATAACGCGGGTAATTCCCTCGGTTAAACTGACTTACAAAACACCGATATGGGACCTAGCTCTCGATGATACGTTTACTGGATGGTATTACGCGAAACAAGGTACCAGTTACACCGCTAATAATGCGAACCTGTCGTCAAAGCTTATTGTTATAAAAAATCTTTTCTATTTTGATGTTACTGATTCCATGGCCAACGTGGTCCTTAACCCGAGGGGGCCCTCGACGACCAGTAATCTGAATGTGAACCAGACAAATTCGAATATAGCGAATGCAATGCCTTACTTAAAATATCAGATAGATACCGCAACTGAAGCAAAAGCAGGAGTCACCTATACAAACATCTGGTACAATAGCGAGGGCACCAACCGGCAGCAGTATGACGGCCTCTTCACCATTACCCATGCATTGGACCCGAAACTAAACGCATTACTGGGTGCGGAATACTTAGCAGACAGGCCGGAGGGCGGGGAGCCGGACGATGATCAGACATCTGTTTACGCATCCTTGTTTTACACGTTTGACCCGAGGACAAAATTTGATGGAACCGCCGGATACAAATGGACAAGCATTTCAGATGCTTCTGACTATAACAAACCCGTTTATAATGTTGGCGTAGTCTACCAACTCCCCCGGAAGGGACAGATTGAATTGAGGGCTACTTCGTCGATTGCCGTTTCGCCGGAACAAGGTCTGGTGGACAGCGTGAGAGAACAATTAACGGTCAAGTACGGTGAGCCTGTTTCAATAAACGGAAGTATTTATCAAGAACGAGACACGTACTTTCAGATAGGGCAGACCAATGATGCAGCGGGGGTTATCGTCGGTCTCATCTATGCGCCGAACAGAATGACATACAAGATAGCAGGCACTTACGAAAAAGATAGATATCAGCCGCAAGATGCGAATAGAGACCTCTATAGCGTATCAGCTGGCATAAGTTATAAACTCACGGCAAAGGCTACGGTAGGCTTGACAGACGACTATAACAAATCGAATGGGCAAATCGAAGGGAACACGTATACTGATAATATTGTCAGGCTCAGTCTGACAATATTCTTGTAGAACAACTATGTACACATCGTTTTTTGGCTTTACCTGCAAACCATTTCAACTCACTCCCGACCCTGAATTCCTCTTCCTGAGCAGGGTCCATAAGAGGGCTCTCACCTACCTGAACTACGGTATTGGCGAGAATTTCGGGTTTATCCTTGTCACCGGCGAGATCGGTACGGGGAAGACAACAATCATCAGGACCCTGTTGAAGCAGATTCCCCAGGAAATCAGGATAGCACGGATCAACAATACGAAGGTTACATCAGAACAGCTCATCTCGATGATCAATGAGGATTTCGGCATTGATACAAAAGGCAAGGACAAGACGCAGATGTTAAGCGAACTCACGGATTTTCTCATACACCTCTATGGAACGCGGGAGCGGGCCGTGCTCATCATTGATGAGGCACAAAATCTCTCCCCCGACCTCCTTGAAGAGATACGGCTCCTTTCCAACCTTGAGACGGATAAGTCAAAACTCCTTCAGATAGTACTGATCGGTCAGCCCGAACTGGACGTCACGTTGAGCAGAGCGGAACTCGAGCAGTTGCGGCAGCGGATAGCATTCAGGACCCATATCAGTCCCTTGAGCAGGGAAGAGACAGAAGCCTACATAAGACACCGGCTGAAGGTTGCAGGCAATGAAGACGGCGTGAGTTTCGACGAGGGCGTGATGGATGCAATCTATGACTTTAGTCAAGGCACCCCGAGGCTTATCAATGTCCTCTGTGAATTCTCTCTCTTATCTGTCTTTGTTGATGAAAAGAGGGAGATCGATCTCAGCCTCATCAGGGAAGTGATCAGCGATCTTGCCTACGAGAGGCCCGGGACGAGGGCCTCTTCATCGACCGATAAGACGCCCGGAGAACAGGATATACTGAAGAAAATGAAAGATACAGTGATGCGGTTTCACGCAAGACTCCGCAATCTTGAGGCAGCAGTGTTTGAGATGCAAAGTGGAACGGATTTCCGTAATGAACTGAAAAAACAACTTACCGTGGTGGGAGCCGAACTCCAGAAAAAAGAGGATGAACTCCTGAAACGGGAATATGAACTCCTTGAAAAGGAGGAGTTCTTAAAAAAGAAAGAGGAGAGTATCAGAGAAACGTACGAACAGAATGTGCGGCGACTCCCTTCATGAAGGATACCGGTAAACAAATCCGTCGAATGTCCTTAGCCTGACGCCTCTGCTCGCATGACGATGTCTGGTGCAGAGACATTTGATACATCCTCTCGTTCCGGCACTTTTCACCCCTTCGGCTTCCGCAGACGGGAGCAACCATTGGGGGAGAGACAGGTCTGGCTGTGGTCTTAAGAAGCATCAGAGAAAAGGTCGTTCCCCCGACAAGGCATCCTCTGAGTAAATGCAACAGGGATAGGCTTGCTGCTATCCGGTTACCGGATGACGGCGGGGGTTCAGAATGACCGATGAAGGTATTTGACATTCGTCCCGCCTGTAATAGCCGCAATTGCCTGTAGTAGCCCTGTCGGAAAAACAACGATATGTCTCTAATCTCTTTCGGTACCGGTTCTCAATGGGCACTGAATTTAACCGGACACAGTCTGGGAAACCCTTTGCTCACGGCCTTGATCTCTTTCGGCGGGAAGTTCATGGAGGTGTCTCTGTGTTGCAGCAGGATCTCAATGGCATAAAGGGAAACTATGCAAGATTCATTTTTTAATGCCCTGACTATAGATGTGGAAGACTATTATATGGTCTCTGCATTTGCCGATACTATTAAATTCGAAGACTGGCATGATTATGAAAGCCGCGTCGGAATGAACACATGCAGGATTCTGGACCTGCTGACTGAACAAGGGGTGAAAGCGACCTTCTTTGTTCTTGGCTGGGTCGCAGAGCAGCATCCGAAACTGGTAAGAGACATACATTCTGCCGGGCACGAGGTTGCCTGTCATGGGTATAACCACAAATTGATATACCATATGACACCTGAGCAATTCAGAGAAGACGTTCGCAGGGCTAAGAGTATCCTGGAGGATATGACGGGAAATACTGTCATCGGTTTCAGGGCAGCCAGCTATTCGATGGTCAAAGAAACGCTCTGGGCCCTTGATATTCTGATTGAAGAGGGTTTTCTCTATGATTCCAGTATCTTTCCCATCCATCATGACCGGTACGGACTCCCCGGCAGTGATCGCTTTCCTCATGTTATTAAAAGAAGCAACGGAACGATAAGAGAATTTCCTCCAACAACATACCAGATCTTTGGCCAGAACATTCCCGTAGCCGGGGGCGGTTACCTGAGACTTTTCCCATTACCGGTTATCAAGACGGCCATAAGAAGGATAAATGAAAAAGAGAAAAAAGCTGCAATCATGTATCTTCATCCCTGGGAGATCGATGTCCATCAGCCTCGGATGAATGGTCGGTGGCGGTCAAGGGTCAGGCACTATGTGAATCTCAGCAGCACATTGCCGAAGCTTACCGCTCTCTTGAATGAATTCAACTTTAAAGAGCTTTCTGCTTTCCTCCATGAATAATAAAAGCGACAGCCACTGCTCAGCAAACGCCTCCACGGCTCCGGAGAAAATTTCGGTAAAGGGTATCCTCCCGGCGGTTATGCTGGCGTTCTTCGTGGGAAGCACGGGCAGTGTCGTCCCGGTGCCGGAATTCTGCCTTATGAGTATCATCTGTGGTGCCGCCTTACTGCTTTTCGTCTTTGAATATGTGAAGGTCCTTTCAAGAAATACGGGTTGGGATGAAGTATGGCTGTCCAGGTGCTGAGACAACAAGACAGAGAGCGGTGGGACGAATACGTTACGAATTCAGCCATCTCAACCTGCTATCACTTGACCGGTTGGAAAAATGTTATTGAAAGGAGTTTCGGTCATAAGACTTATTATTTGCTGGCAGAAGAGGGGAAAAATGATATTAACGGAGTGCTTCCCCTCGTGCAGTTGAAAAGCATTCTTTTCGGCAATTTTATGGTATCTCTTCCCTACGTTAATTACGGCGGGATCTGCGCCGATACTGAAGAGATCTCTGGCCGATTGCTGCGGGAGGCCGCCCGCATCGCGACGGATATAAATGCAGAACATATCGAGTTAAGAAATACACGACCTATGCGTGACGGACTTCCGGTGAAAACAACTAAGGTATCTATGAGATTAGAACTTCCTCAAGACTCGGGAGAACTCTGGAAAACTTTCCCTTCGAAATTAAGAAGTCAGATAAGAAGACCTGAAAAAGAAGGGATGTATGTGAAGTCGGGAGGAGACGAAGAACTGGACAGTTTTTATGCTGTCTTTTCAGTAAATATGAGGGACCTCGGAACGCCTGTATATTCCAAGGAATTTTTCAGAACCGTCATGAAGGAATTTCCTGAAACAGCTTGGATAAGCACCGTCTATACTAAAACGGGAGATCCTGCGGCATCCGGGTTTTTTGTTGGGTTTAAGAATATAGTAGAGATCCCCTGGGCTTCATCTTTAAGATGGTATAATCATTGCAGTCCGAATATGCTGCTCTACTGGAGTGCACTAAAGTCCTCGTGTGAAAAGGGTTACAGTGTTTTCGATTTCGGACGATCCACTCCTGATGAGGGCACGTTTAAATTTAAGGAGCAGTGGGGGGCAAAGCCCGTGCAGCTTTACTGGCAGTACTGGATGAGAAATGGAGGGCTTTTGCCCCAGCTGAATCCGAAGAACCCAAAGTACCGGATAGCGATCAAAATCTGGCAGCACCTGCCGGTCAGTCTCACAAGATTAATAGGTCCGGGAATCGTAAAAAATTTACCTTAGCGAAATGAAAATTCATCGCACTATTCCTCCTGCTGCTGCGCCAATAGATATGAAAAGTTTGTTTCATGGCTTGGCAGGAATATTCTTGAGTAAAAAGTATATGAAAAAGGTGGAAGATGAACTCAGGGATTACTTCGGTGTCAAATATATTTTTTTGGTTTCATCCGGGAAGGCGGCTTTGACGATTATCCTGAGAGCGCTAAAGTCTCTCTCGCCGGAAAAGAGCAGGGTGCTCATTCCCGCATACACCTGCTTTTCCGTTCCCTCAGCGATAACGAGAGCAGGCCTAAGGGTCTCACTTTGTGATGTGGATCCCCGGACCCTCAATTTTGATCATGATCTCCTCGAAAACTGCGCCCAGAAGGAGGATACCCTCTGCGTCATTGCGACCCACCTTTTCGGTCTCCCGTCTGATATGGAGAAAATGAACAATTTCGGGAAGAGAAATGCTTTGTTCATCGTGGAAGACGCAGCCCAGGCGATGGGGGGAAAACAGGGGGAGAAGCTTCTCGGGAGTCTCGGAGATGTAGGATTTTTCAGTCTGGGCAGGGGTAAGAACATCACCTGCGGTTCAGGCGGTATCATAGTTACTGATTCGGACAATATCGCTCGTGAGATCAAGCACGAACTGGGGCGGATCGAGGACATGTCCCTTGCGGAGACGCTGAAGGAGTTTATCAAGGTATTGATAATGAGTATTTTCATCCGGCCTTCTCTATACTGGTTTCCATCGGGGTTATCCTTCCTGAAATTGGGTGAAACTGTATATGATGCGGATTTTCCAATGAGGAAGTTTTCGGGGATGCAGGCCGGACTGCTTGCAGGATGGCAGAGGAGGCTGGAAGAATCCAACGAAGTCCGCGCCCGGAACGTAAGCTATCTTACCGCCGGACTGAATCTCCCCCGCAGGCCGCTCACGCCAGTCCCGTATCTGCGCCTTCCGGTATTGGTCGAGAGCAGGGAGACCAGAGAGAATGTCGATGCGCTTTCCCTAAGAAAAGGGCTTGGCATCAGCCGGATGTATCCCGCTCCGATCAATCGGATTGACGAGATTCGGGACCAATTCAAGGAGACGGGGTTTCCTCGCGCGAGCGAGGTTGCCGAACGCCTCCGCACGCTGCCTACCCATCAGCTTGTTTCGGAAAAAGATATTGAGACCATCTGCCGGTGCTTTGAAAACGGGCAGAATGCTTTCAATGTTCAACAGTTCCCGGAAAGGCGAAAAAGATTCTTGAATAAATGGAGCATATAGTCTTTCATCGATGAGGGAAGCAGAACTGCATTGCATGTGAACAGCCTGTTCGCATAGTAAATCCCAAAGGAAGAATATCATTATGGAATTAGCATCCGAAAGAACGACAAGAAAGCCGACCGTTGTAATTCAACCGACAAAAAGGCTTTTGCAACTCGATTTAGCGGCTCTATGGAGGTATCGGGAGCTCCTTTACTTCATGGCCTGGCGAGACATAATAGTTCGCTATAAGCAGACAGCGATTGGAGCCAGCTGGGCCATCGTCCAGCCGCTGATTTCGATGATCATATTTACCTTGATCTTCAGCAAGTTGGCTAAGATTCCTTCCGACGGAATGCCCTATCCGGTGTTTGCGTTCGCCGGATTGCTTCCATGGACATATTTTTCTCAAGCCCTGACTCGAGGTGCAAACAGCGTGGTCGCCAGCTCTAACCTGATCACGAAAATTTATTTCCCCCGACTGCTGATCCCCCTCGCCTCTACGGCTGCGCCCGCGGTGGATTTCCTTTTCTCTTTCGTGGTCCTGCTGGTTCTGATGGCCTGGTATCATATTGCACCCACGTGGGGTTTATTGGCACTGCCCCTTTTCCTGGGTCTTGCCTTCATAACAGCCATGGCAACCGGACTTTGGCTGGCTCCTCTGAACGTGAAATACCGGGATGTGGGTTACGTTATCCCGTTCCTGAGTCAAGTCTGGATGTACGGATCGCCCGTAGTGTACCCTGTCAGCGTAATCCCGGAGAAATGGCGACTGTTTTACAGTCTGAACCCTATGGCAGGGGTGATCGAGGGTTTTCGGTGGGCGCTGTTCGGAAAGGGAAGCCCGCATTTCATGGTAATTGCCATTAGCTCGTCCGTAATCTTGGCCCTGCTGTTGGGAGGAATTATTTACTTCAGGCATAGTGAGAGCACTTTTGCCGATGTCATATAATGCAGCAACAAATAAATCGCCGGTGGGATCTCCATCGGCAGGCAGAGGGTTAAGTTCATGAATGATATTTCGATCCGAGTCGAGAACCTTGCAAAAAAATATGATATTGGGAAGGCCAAATGCCGTCACGATAGGCTTCGCGACCAGGTGGCGCATAGTCTGAAATCCGTCTTTCGGCGGAATGGACGACCGCACCGGGAGGAGAGTACCTTCTGGGCCTTGAAAGATGTCTCCCTTGAGATCAGACGGGGTGAGATTGTCGGCATTGTCGGGCAGAATGGAGCAGGGAAAAGCACGCTACTGAAGATTCTCTCCCAGATTACCGAGCCTACCCGCGGGCGGGTCGAGATCTATGGGAGAGTCGGTTCACTATTGGAAGTTGGCACCGGCTTTCACCCTGAGCTGACCGGCAGGGAGAACCTGTACTTGAGCGGAGCTATCATCGGTATGAAGAAGGAGGAGATTCGCCGTCATTTCGATGCCATCGTAGAATTTGCCGAGGTCGGGAAGTTCCTTGACGTACCTGTGAAGCGCTATTCCAGCGGCATGTTCGTACGCTTGGCCTTTGCTGTGGCTGCTCATCTCGATCCGGATATCCTGTTGGTGGACGAAGTTCTGTCAGTGGGTGACGCCGCCTTCCAGAAGAAGTGTCTGGGCAGGATAGGTAACGCAGCAAAAGGAGGGCGGACGGTGGTCTTTATAAGCCACAATATGATTGCCGTAAATAGCCTGTGCGAGCGGGTGATATGGATGCAAGGCGGAGAGATTGTCGAAGACGGACCATCGGCAGAGGTTGTGTCAAAGTATCTGGCAAAGTCCGGGGAGGGCACGAATGTGTCTGAAGAGGTGTGGGATGAAGTGGCCACGGCACCGGGTAATGATTCGGTCCGACTGCACCGAGTCTGCGTGCGACCCGTGGATGGGTCGCCCTCTGATCCAATCACCATCTGCACGCCTTTTGTCATAGAGGCTGACTACTGGAACCTGAGGGCGGGAGCACACATTTCCTTGAGCCTGCTCTTGTTGAACGAGCAGGGAATCACCGTCCTAAACACATTTCCGGTCATCGAACCAGTCTGGTTTAAGAAACCACATCCTGAGGGGCTGTTTCGCAGCAGGGTATACTTCCCAGGTAACCTGTTGAACGATGGGATGCACCGCATCCTGCTGTTGGTGGTGCGCGACCAGGCAGAGGAGATTTACAGCCATGAAGATGTCCTGGTCTTTAACGTACAGGACAGTCCGGAACGCCGTTCGGACTGGCACGGCAAATGGGTCGGTGCCGTCAGGCCGGACTTGCGATGGGAAACAGAACTGCTCGAAGGCTCGGATGCTCTTGACAAAAAGGGAGTCATCTTAAGGGGGGAGCCATGAAATATGCCATGGAGCCTTTGTACCGCCAAACTCGTCATCATCTAGGACGTCTGTACCGCCAAACTCGGCAGCACCTTAGCCAGCCTATCCACGTCGATGATTGGATCGAAGATACATATCTCGCTCTATACGACCGCTTGTTCCCGCCCAAAGATAAACGGCTGAGCATTCTTGATGACCGTTTCCCTTCTCCGCCTGCATGGAATTTGGGGTTTCTCACGGCCGAATACAATTATTATCTTGACTATTTCCCCACAGCTCAGGTGGTTGCCACTGGAAGCATTTGGACGATTGTAAAGGATGTAGGCCGCATCCGCTCTCAGTGCCAAGGAGATGACGGCTTTCAACAGGGACTGACAGAATACTTCAACCACTATCCACAAAATAAAGGCCGGATTTCTCGGTATCGTCCCAGACGCATTCTCCCCCCCGGGCTGGCATATACAGTTTTTATGGACACCGCTTTCCAATTTATTGAGCATGTCGAAAAATCTAAAGTGCCTTTTGCATTCACGCTGTACCCCGGCGGCTACTTTCGGCTGGAAACTGAAGAGAGTGACGCGAAGCTCCGCCGGGTGTTGACATCCCCCTGTTTCCGGAAGGTAATCGTCACGCAGAAGATCTCACATGAATATCTGCTGTCAAAGGGCTGGTGTGCGCCATCCGATATAGAATTTATTTACGGATGCGTGATTCCGCATGGCGGTCAGCCGGAACAGGCCCGTGCCAAGCGCTATTATCAGCAGGATAAAGCGACATTCGACATCTGTTTTGTGGCTCACAAATACATCCCCCGCGGTGTCGACAAAGGATATGACGTATTCATTGAGGCTGCAAAAGCTCTGGCCAAAGTACATCCTGATTTCCGCTTTCACGTAGTCGGATCGTTCAACGAACAGGACATTGACGTCCGGGAATTGGGCGACCGCTTGCAATTTTATGGGCCACAGTTGACGGATTTCTTCACTGGCTTTTACAAAGGGATGGATGTGATCCTTTCACCCAATATCCATTTTACCCAGGCACGAGGTGCTTTCGATGGTTTCCCGACGGGCGCCTGCATGGAGGCTGGCATGGCAGGCGTGGCGGTTTTCTGTACCGATTCGCTCAATCAAAATTTTATTTTCCGAGAGGGTGAAGAGATAGTCATCATCCCCCATGATGCCAGCAAGATCTGCGAGGAGATCGAACATTATCGCCGGTATTACGATGACCTCTATCGCCTCAGCCGGAAGGGGCAGGAAGCCTTTCGCCGCACGTTCGATATAGAGGCGCAAATGGGTCCCCGCGTGCGACTGCTGTCCGCCTGTCTGGAGTCAGGGGCAAAGAAGGAGGCTTCGATTATATGAAAAACGATTGCTCTTCTTGGGTGATTGAGGGGTCGGGGCCCTCCGACCGGACTTGAAATGGGAAACGGCACTGCTGCAACGTCCATGAAACGTATCCTGGGACCGCTGTACCGCAAAGCTCGGTGGCGCCTGAGCCAGCCTCTCCACGCTGATGATTGGTTCGGAGATGTCTACCTGGCGATATACGACCGCCTGTTCCTGACCAAAGATGAACGGCTGACCATCATGGATGATCTGTTCCCTTTCTTGGGCACGGCGTGGCGCATTGCTGAATACAATTACTACCTGGACTACTTTGGCATCGCTCAGGTGATTTCCAGTGTCGCGACTTTAAAGGGATGGCGCAGCTTTCATCAGGTTCTGCTGGAATACCTCAAGCTCTATCCACACAACAAAGGCCGTGTTTCACATTTGCATAGCAGACGCATTCTTCCCCCCGGGTTGGCGTACACAGTTTTCATTAACAATGCTTTCCAATTTATCGAACCGTTGGAACAGGCGAATTTGCCGTTTGCATTCACGCTATACCCCGGCGGGGGCTTCCAGGTGGACGATAACATGTGTGACGCGAAGCTCCGCCGGGTGCTGACATCCCCCTGTTTCCGGAAGGTAATCGTTACGCAGAAGATCTCACATGAATATTTGCTGTCAAAGGGCTGGTGTGCGCCATCCGATATAGAATTTATTTACGGATGCGTGATTCCGCATGGCGGTCAGCCGGAACAGGCCCGTGCCAAACGCTATTATCAGCAGGATAAAGCGACATTCGACATCTGTTTTGTGGCTCACAAATACATCCCCCGCGGCATCGACAAAGGATATGACGTATTCATTGAGGCTGCAAAAGCTCTGGCCAAAGTACATCCTGATTTCCGCTTTCACGTAGTCGGCTCGTTTGACGAACAGGACATTGACGTCCGCGAATTGGGCGACCGCCTGCAATTTTACGGGATACAGTTGACGGATTTCTTCACTGGCTTTTACAAAGGGATGGATGTGATCCTTTCACCCAATATCCATTTTACCTTGGCGCCGGGCGCTTTCGATGGTTTCCCGACGGGCGCCTGCATGGAGGCTGGCATGGCAGGCGTGGCGGTTTTCTGCACCGACTCGCTCGATCAAAATTTTATTTTCCGGGAGGGTGAAGAGATAGTCATCATCCCCCATGATGCCAGCAAGATCTGCGATGAGATCGAACATTATCGCCGCTATTACGATGACCTATATCGCCTCAGCCGGAAGGGGCAGGAAGCCTTTCGCCGCACCTTCGATAGGGAAGCGCAAATGGGTCCCCGCGTGCGACTGCTGTCCGCCTGTCTGGAGTCAGGGGCAAAGAAGGAGGCTTCGATCATATGAAACAACAACTGGTGATCTGGGGAGCAGCGGGGCACGCGCTGACGGTGGCTGATATCGTCCGGCTGGAAGGGAAATATGATCTTGTGGGTTTTCTGGACGATGTCGCTTCCCAACGGTGCGGTGAAGCCTTCTGTGGTTCGACCATCCTTGGCGGTCGTGAGCAACTGAGAGAACTCCGGGAGCGTAGCGTTCACCATATCCTGCTGGGCTTTGGAGATTGCTATGCGCGGCTTGAACTGGCCGACTGGGTACGCCGTCAGGGCTTTCAGCTGGCAACAGCCATTCACCCGCGTTCAGTCGTTGCCTCTGATGTTCAGATCGGCCCGGGGACTGTCATTGCCGCTGGTGCCGTAATTAACGCAGCAAGCCGCATCGGAGAAAATGTCATCATAAACACGTGTGCGAGTGTTGATCACGAGTGCCTTGTTGAGGATGGATGCCACATTGCTCCGGGCGTGCACCTCGGAGGAAGGGTTACCGTAGGGAAAGGTTCATGGATAGGAATTGGAGTAACCGTGAAAGATCGAGTCCGTATCGGCGCTGGCTCAATAATAGGGGTTGGCGCAGTAGTCCTGCATGAAATCCCCGACAATGTTGTGGCCTACGGAATACCGGCTAAGGTCGTAAGAAAGGCTAAAATGGATGATGGATAGTACAGGATGGTGCTACGGGTTCCGTTGTCTTTGGTAGTCCTCTCTAATCCCGGACGGTGAGCCCGATGTTCTCAAATGAACCTATCGCCGTACGGATGCTTGTCTTTAGGATTCACATTTGCAATCTAAGAATAAGAGCAGAAACATAACTAACTGTAAGCCACGAGTTATATGGGAGGTGACTTGTGATTAAACCCTTTGAGAAACCAATTTATGTAACGAGGCCTTATTTGCCGCCGTTGGAGGAGTTCTATCAAGGACTTCAAGAAATCTGGGAGAACCGATGGTTAACAAACAATGGACCCATTCTCTATCGTTTTACCCAGGAATTGTGCAACTTCTTCGAAACTGACAATGTCTGTATCTTTAATAATGGGACTCTGGCTCTTCAGATAGCCTTGCAAGGGATGGGAATATCAGGGGAAGTCATCACAACCCCGTTTACCTTTGTGGCGACAACCCACGCCTTGTTTTGGAACAAGATCAGACCCGTCTTCGTGGACATAGAACCGGAGTATTACACCCTTGATCCTGAAAAAGTTGAGGCTGCAATCACTCCCTGGACAACGGCCATTCTGGCAGTGCACGTCTACGGCCATCCCTGCAAACTTAATGCGTTGGCCGATATTGCGCGACGGCACAATTTGAGGCTCATCTATGATGCAGCCCATGCCTTCGGCACAGAAGTCTGTAACAAGTCGATAGCTCACTTTGGAGATCTGAGCATGTTCAGTTTCCACTCCACCAAATTGTTTCACTCCATAGAGGGAGGGATGCTCATTTTCCGGGAGGCAGGACTGAAAACCCTGTTCGACTATCTGAAGAACTTCGGCTTCAAAAGCGAGGTGGAAGTGGTCATGCCGGGCACAAATGCGAAGATGAATGAAATGCAAGCCCTGATGGGTATTCAAGTACTGAAATACCTCGAAGAAATAATAAAGAAGCGCGCAACGATCAGTAACCTCTATCGAGACAGACTCAAGGAAGTCCCCGGCATTCACCTTCCGCCGAGTCCGTCTTCCGACATACGATACAACCATGCTTATATGCCAATCGAGGTGGATGAGCGAGAATTCGGGATGAGCCGCGATGCATTGTATGAAAAACTCAAGGAATGGAATGTGCACACCCGTCGTTATTTCTATCCCTTAATCTGCGATTATCCCTGTTATCGAAGTATTTTGGTGAATGGGTCATTGCCGGTTGCGCGGCGAGTGGCTGACCGCATATTGACACTGCCGATCTACGATAGCCTGGAACTGTCTGATGTCGCGACCATCTGCGAGATCATTCAACAGCTTCGGCACAGGAATATAGGCGAACCAATCGTTAGCTTATCAACGGTATCCCTCTAAACAGACTATGAATACCAGAGCAGAAATCAATAAAGTGCAGAATTGCACTAGCCAGGAACCGGCACCCGGAAAACAAGGAACTTTCGGGTACCTGCATCCCAGCTATGCAGAATCGTTGGCAGAATTCGGCACCCCGCGTATCTTGCCTCGCTGCGGGGGATGGGTTTTACAGCGCCAGATACCAGGGTTCTCCTGCTATGATGCAATGGGGTGCTATCCCTTATTTGTTTGTGAGGATTGGTCACAACTTAATTCGGATCTGAAGGCCCTTGAAGGCGAATTAGTCAGTTTGTCGCTGGTCACAGATCCATCTGGTCAATATGATTCAAACCTTTTACATGAAATTTTCGACGTGGCTAGACCTTTCAAGGAACATTTTGTTGCTGATCTCGGTAAACCCTTGGACACGCTCGTGTCTAAGCATAATCGTTATTATGCTCGAAGGTCCCTTAGAAGTATTTCCGTTGAAAGGTGTGAATATCCAAGTGAGTTCATCGATGAATGGGCGGATTTTTATGCCGTTTTAACGAAGAGGCATAATCTAGGCGGAATCAAAGCGTTTTCGAGAGCGGCTTTCACAAAGCAGCTGCTGATTCCGGGCGTAGTCATGTTCCGCGCCTTATACCAAGGGGCGGCAATCGGAGCACATCTATGGTATGTGCAAAATGACATTGGCTACAGCCATTTGGCAGCCTTTAATTCAGTTGGCTACGATCTAATGGCCTCTTATGGTTTATATTGGACCGCAATCGAATATTTTGCCTCCAACGGTATTCGCTGGCTAAATCTTGGGGCAGGCGCTGGCAATAAGTGTGAAGGTGAGGATGGCTTGAGTAAATTCAAACGCGGTTGGTCTACCGGTACGCAAACTGTTTATTTTTGCGGGCGGATCTTTGATCATGATAGGTACGCAGAGATCGTGAAAGCGAAGGGTATTGCCGCCACCGAGTATTTTCCCGCATATCGAATAGGGGAGTTTGCTTAACAGGCCGGTAGGCGTGCTTTCCCGCAGGTATGGCGGAAATCGAAAGGGTGACCGTATCAAATCATCCATAAATGAAATGCATTATTGGAATCATCAAGATTTACCCTTACAAGTTTGCGAGATATTTCCCTGTATCTACCAATTGAGTGCCTTATTCAAAGACTTCTATTGTTGATGTCATTGCTCTTCGGAGATCGGGCAGAAACCTGACAGTCAAAGGAGAAAATTGAGGAAATTATTTATGAAACGGATAATACTTTTTGGAAACAATGAAGTGGCGAGCGCAAATTATTATCACCTTACACACGATTCGGAATATCAGGTAGCTGCGTTTACGGTTGACAAGGAATTCATCAAAGAAGACTCGCTGCACGGACTGCCCGTCCTTCCATTTGAAAGTATTGAATCCATTTGTCCACCCGGCGAGTACGCGATGGCCCTGCCCCTGGGCTTCAAGAAAATGAATAGATTCAGAATGGAGAAATGTGCGCAAGCAAAGGCAAAAGGGTTTGCGCTGATCAGTTACGTCAGTTCGAAAGCAGTTACTTGGAAGGGACTGAGCCTAGGAGAGAACTCCTTTATTTATGACAACAGTTTTGTGGGAGCCTTTGCTCAGATCGGTAATAATGTGATATTGTCGCCGGGCTGTAACATCGGGCATCATTCTGAGGTCGGGGACCATTGTTTTGTGGCTTCTGATGCGGTAGTACTGGGCCAAGTTAGAATAGGACCGTTTTGTGTCATCGGGGGCAATGCAACCATTACAGATAGAGTCACTGTTGCCGCGGAATGCATCATTGCGGCTGGCGTCACGATTACCAAAGATACTAAGGAAAAGGGTGTATATATAAACAGACCGGCTGAGTTAGTGCCAAAGAGCAGTGATGAGCTGAGCGCGTTGCTCACATGGCCTGTAAAGTGAAACGAAATCGATTTAGGGCATTATAGGAGGCGAGTTATGAGTGAAGAAAGAATAAGAGGATCGCAGGGTCGCCTTAGCAGCCAGCCTCCCTTGGAACAGGCGGTCGAGCGTGTGGATCCGAAGGACCTGGATACTGTAGCACGAATCCTTGCTGTAGCCTACGCTGAATATCCGATACACGCCTGGGCCATGCCCAAGGCAGCCACGCGCCAGGCTGATGCGACGACGTTCTTTACGTTCTATTTACGATGGATGCAGCGACACAGTTGGGACGTTTTTACAACCGCTGACCGTTTGGCCGTCTTAGTCATGAGGCCGGTGCGTTATAATACCTCATGCTCCGATAACATACGCAACCTGCCCACACTCGTGCAAACAAAATCTCCCGTGAATGAATTTTTCCGTTGGATTGAGACCTTTAGGCCGAAAGTCGACCACGAGTATTCTGAGTTTCTCGGCTGTATGCCGCAGGCACGCCGTGGGTCAGGATTTTTTCTTTTAGCAAGTGTCTTGAAGATGTTCGACCGAGAATGTCTCCCGGTCTGGTCTTGGACGTCCAACCCTCTCAACTTGCCATTCTATCGTAGGCTCGGCTTTGAGATTGGTGCGGAATTGCGCCGTGATGATAGCACTCCGCCGGTAACCCCTATGTGGCGTCCGCCGATGCCCTTCAGTAATGAGGAAAAAAAATATGAATAGCGTTAACGTGCATCATTACGGTTTAGCAACCGATAATTTAGAGCGCAGTATTGCCACTCTGCGTTCACTGGGATATCTTGTAGAGGGAATTACCATTGATCCTATTCAGAAAGTCCGAGTGGCTTTCGCTTCACGGCAGAAAGAAACGCCAATTGAACTTATCTGTGACGTTGACGCCGATGGACCGACTCATCATATTATTTCCCAAACAGGCAACGGTTTATATCATATTTGTTATGAGGTAGATGATCTTGAGGAAACAATAATGGAGTTGCGTAGCAAGGGGTTCCTTTTGAGACATGATCCGGTTGCAGCTGTCGCTTGCGAAAACAGAAAAATTGCGTGGATGTATAACCGGTATATTGGATTAGTTGAACTCTTGGAAAAATCGTAATCGGGAAATTATGCTAGACGTAACCTACGCGGAAATTCAGGATATTCTCAACAATTCAAAGGTTGATCATCTGCCCAGGCTGAATATTTCAATCCTGCGTAACGTAATGGTTGAATCAATGCTTCCTTATGTGAAGTTCTTAGCGTATAAGATGGGTTTTGCTGCTGAAATCCAAATGGGGGATTATGACAACATTGTCCAGGAATCTTTGGGAATAAGAGAAGGAATTTTGAAAAAAGAAACGGATTGCGTTTTTATTTTTATGAAATTAGATAATCTTTCTTGGGGCTTGGCGAGAAAATTTTCTGCTCTCGGGGCTCAGGATGTTCAAAATGAGGTTAAGCGTATTCAAGATACCATCGCTGATATTCTCACTGGAGTTAGAAAGCAGACTGACGGAATGATTTTATGGCATGGGTTTGAGCTTCCGCTCTACCCGAACTTAGGAATATGGGATAACCAGACTCAGGAAGGGCAGGCAGGGGTAATTACAGAATTAAACAATTTTTTGAAGAAGGTTTTGCGAAAGGTTCCCAACGCATATTACATCGATCTCAACCTTTGCTTGGCCCGCATGGGAGGAAAAACTTTTTACGATGAACGGTATTGGCATATCGGGCGTGCACCTTACAGCCGGGAAGCCCTGCGTGAAATAGCTTCCGAAGATTTTAAGTTTATCCGCTCGCTCAAGGGTCAAAGTAAAAAATGCCTGGTTTTAGACTGTGACAATGTCCTCTGGGGCGGAATTATCGGAGAGGATGGCATATCGGGGATAAAATTGAGCAAGACATATCCTGGTTCGCCATATTATGAATTCCAACAGGAAGTGATGAATCTTTACAACCGTGGAATTATCATTGCTCTTTGTAGTAAAAATAATGACGAAGACGTGAGAGAGGTTTTTCGCAACCACCCGGATATGGTATTAAAGGAAGAGAACATCGCTACCTCTGAAATTAATTGGGAAGACAAAGCCACCAATGTTAGGAAGATTGCCGCTAATTTGAATATCGGCCTGGACAGCTTGGTTTTTGCCGACGACAGTGAATTTGAGGTCAATCTGGTACGCGAAGCCATTCCGGAAGTAACAGTTCTTCATTTACCGAATGATAAAACAGTTGAATATCGAAACATATTAGCATCGTGTGGCCTTTTTGAGACCCTTACCGTATCGATGGAAGATCGGGAAAGGGGAGCTATGTACAAAGCTGAGGCGCAGCGCAAGCAGTTACACTGCCAAGCCGCGGACTTGGAAACTTATCTTAAATCACTCGAAATGATCGCAGAGGTCAAATTCGCTGATGATTTTACTCTCCCACGCATAGCTCAGTTAACCCAAAAGACTAATCAATTCAATCTCACAACGAGAAGATATTCCGAAGCCGATATTAAAGAATATATGGAAGCCGAGTCCGCGGATGTGCTGTCTCTACAGCTGAAGGATAAACTGGGTGACTCTGGCCTTGTCGGGGTATGCATCTTAAAATACATCGAGAAAGAGGCAGTTATTGACACTTTTCTTCTTTCCTGTCGGGTTCTGGGAAGAGGAGTAGAAGATGTTTTTGTTATTCAAGCTTTAAAATTGGCAAAAAAGCGAGAGAGTGAGGCAGTTATCGGTGAGTTTTATCCAACTACAAAAAACGCGCAGGTTAAAGATTTTTTTCCTAAGCAAGGGTTTAAGCCGTCTTCCACATCCCCTGAGGAAGCAGAAGGGCGCTACCTTTTTCTCTTGAACCAGCCGATAAGAGATGAGCCATCGTATTTCAAAGAAATTCGCCATCTTTTTATGAATAAGGATTATCAGTAAGGAGAATTCAAATGATGATTAGGGAAAGGGTTTTTAAAATTATCAGCCAGCTAATGAATGTTCCGCTTGAGGAAGTAAATGAAGATTCCTCCCCAGAGAATTTGGAAAGATGGGATTCTTTACACCATATGAACCTTATCTTGGCCTTGGAAGAGGAGTTTAAAATTAGATTTACTGACGAAGAGATCGTGCAGATGGAGAATGCCAGTATTATCTTGGAGGCTTTGCAGAACAAATGCGCGAATGCATAGCACGAGGCACATGCTGCAGGGATTTCATGATACGAAGCATCGCGTATTGTGGATGTTTGATGAAAATTGGTAGAGACATTTTTAGAAAGGCGAGATGGCATAATCGGCCACTTAATTAAAGTGAGGTGATATTTCGATGACGATTTTAGAAAATCTTGAAAAAGTTTTGCTTACTGAAATTACTGTTGACCGTGGCAAACAATCATTAGATCCTGCTGAAGACCTTGTCGATCAAGGAATTATTGATTCGCTCGGGGTCATGAAGTTGATTGTCTTTATGGAGGAGACTTTCGGCATAAAGGTCAATGACGAGGAAGTAGTCCCTGAGAACTTTCAAAGTCTTAATAGTATGACCAAGTTTGTAGAACAGAAGATGCAGAATAAGTAGTTGCGCTCGTAGTCAAAGCCATGTGCGTACGATACAGATAATCAACTGTAGTACCCTTTCACCCTGATGGGAACACCACAGAATCGTGCCAGCATCTTATTGAGATCGTGCAAATCATGACACTGCAATAAGACTGCAGAAGGAGGTTATATCGTGAATTTCGAATTCAATGAAGAGCAATTAGAGTTTAAGAAAAGCGCGATCAGCTTTGCTCAGAAAACATTGAACGATGAAGTTATTGAAAGGGATAGAGATGCGGTATTCTCTCGTGAGCTTTGGAAAAAATGCGCCGCTTTCGGCATACAGGGTTCCGCATTCCCAGAACAATACGGAGGGCTTAACACCGATATATTCAGCACCATGCTCCTTATGGAGGGATTGGGATATGGGTGTAGAGATAGCGGCTTGATCTTCGCCATCAATGGCCAGATGTGGACTGTGCAGATGCCGATTCTGAGATTCGGCTCTGATGCACAAAAAGAAAAATATTTGCCCAAGCTTTGCAGTGGTGAATTGATCGGGGCGAATGGCGTGACAGAGCCCGACTCGGGTTCCGACGCTTTCAGTCTTTCGACTTCAGCGAGGCTGGAAGGCGACCATTATGTGCTGAATGGCACAAAAACATTTTGCACCTCGGCGCCCGTAGCCGATCTGTTTATGGTATTTGCCACTGTTGATAAACGGAAGGGTTTTATGGGAGTTACCGCTTTTCTTGTTGAAAGGGATTTCGCGGGCTTTAGGGTCGGCAGAGCTATTGAGAAGATGGGCCTAAAAACCGCTCCCATGGCTGAGTTAATTCTGGAAGATTGCAGAGTACCTGTAACAAGCCGTCTCGGCAAAGAGGGTAACGGCGCAGCAATCTTCGAGGATACCGCGGAATGGGAAAGGACCTGCATTCTGGCCAGTATCCTGGGCGGGATGGAGAGGCAACTGGAGCAGTGTATAAAATTTTCGAAAGAACGGAAACAATTCGGCAAAGCGATCAGCAAGTACCAATCCATTGCCAATAAGATCGTCGACATGAAACTGCGGATGGAGACGGCAAGGCTGCTTTTGTACAAAGTGGCCTGGACGAAACAAGCCCGCGGCAAGGCTGCCATGGATGCAGCTCTTGCAAAATTATACCTGAGCGAGTGCTGGGTACGGTCCTGCCTGGACGCCGTTCAGATTCATGGCGGGTACGGTTATACAACGGAATATGAAGTGGAACGCGATTTACGGGATTCCGTTGGAAGTACGCTTTATTCGGGAACTTCGGAGATCCAAAGGAATATCATAGCCCGCTATTTGGGGCTTTGATATCAGCAGGCCAGAGAGAAACCTTCTTGATACCAATGAGGATTCAAGGAGTATAGGGCAAGAATTCAGCCGGGACATGGGTATGTCGTTCATGCATAAAATGGTTCTCTTAAACGGAGGGTATTAACATGGTCTACTTGCTACACCACTTATTGTCAGAAAGTGCGGAGAAATATCCGGACAAAGAGGCAATAGCTTTTAAAGACGACAAACTGACGTATGCTGAATTGGAGAGGGAAAGCAACAAATTGGCCCACGGGCTCTCAGGAATTGGCATAGCAAGAGGAGAGCGGGTTGGAATATATATGAACAGGTGCATAGCATCGATCATAGGGGGTTTTGGGATTTTGAAAGCAGGAGCGACGTATGTTCCCATAGATCCTCTGTGCCCGCCAAACCGTCTCAGCTACATTGTGAACAAATGTGGAATAAAATACTTGCTTACTGTGCAGGATAAGCTGACCAACATAGAGCAAGTGTTTCCTGATCACTCCCCCCTGGAAAGCATTGTTGTGATGAATGGCCTGGATTCGAGCTCCCGATCACTCGGATCTACGAAATTGATTGAGTGGCGAGAGATTCGGAAAACCGCAAGCGGAGAAGCTCCCCCCGCGAATGCGATAGATTCGGATGTAGCGTATATCTTATTCACTTCCGGATCGACGGGTAATCCTAAGGGGGTAATGCTATCGCACCTAAACTCTTTGACCTTTGTAAACTCGGCACATGACTTTTTCCAGATAAAAATGAACGATAGATTTTCTAACATCTGTCCCCTGCACTTTGACATGTCCGTCTTCGACATTTTCGTTGCAGTGAAGGCAGGAGCTACCGTGGTGATCATCCCCGAGACCACCGCCATCTTTCCGGTAAAACTGGCTGAAATCATTGAGAAGAACAGAATATCGGTATGGAATTCGGTACCATCAGCGCTTTCACTCTTGGCGACGTATAAGAATCTGGACAGCCATGATCTATCGAGTCTGCGATTGATTCTTTTCGCCGGCGAACTATTCCCCCTGAAATACCTGCGGCGACTTCAAGAAGCCGTCCCGGGAGCAAGGTTTTGCAACATGTATGGGCAAACGGAAGCAAATTCTTCAACGTATTATTGGGTTGAAAAACTTCCGGGAGATGCCAAGGCGTCGCTCCCCATCGGCAGACCGTTACCGAATTTCGAGGTTTTCTCCCTGGACGAAGATGGCAAGCCGGTTACCGAACCTGGAAAGGAAGGCGAACTTTATGTGAGGGCGGCTACCGTTGCGTTAGGATATTGGGGAGAAGGTGAAAAAACAGAAAAGTCCTTTGTGAAAAACCCTCTTCGGCCAGACCTGAATGAGAGAGTTTATAAGACCGGCGACTTGGTCAGTCTTGATCCTGACGGAAACTATGTGTTCCTGGGTCGGAAGGATCATATGATAAAGAGCCGGGGGTACAGGATCGAGATTGGAGAAATAGAAACAGTTCTGTGTAACCATCCCGAGATTAAGAGTGCCGTCGTTATCCCTATTCCGGATGAGCTCATAGGAAATAGAATTTCGGTGATTGTTGTTCCGGCGACACCAGGCAAAATGAAGAAGGAGGACATTTTGCAGTATTGTTCTCAACAACTGCCGAGGTACATGATACCTGAGAGTGTTGAATTCCGGGACTCTCTGCCCACAACTTCATCGGGAAAGGTTGATAGAAAAAAGTTGAGTGACGGAGATGAAATAGTTTCCCGATCTCAGAGCGTAGGAATAGAGCAGCGGACGTTTTGACAGGGTTAGCTTTGTTCGTGATGACCAAACTCTGAATAATGTTAACCCTGGCGTCGTTACAATTTATATTTTCATAGGAGAAGGAGGAGTTATGCAAAAGCATATCAAAAAAGCCTGGAGTCAGGAATCCGGAGAGCCCTTTGCAAGGGCCCAGGTTCTGAGTCACCAGATCCATCCTGAAGGATTGGACATCGATCGATTACGGTTCCTTGAGGCCGGGAGCCTCAAACCGAAAGCCAGCGTTGGTCACATCATCAGCGTTCTTCGGGGAAGCGGGAGACTTCACGTGACCAACGGCAACAAACAATCCTATTGCCTGGAGGCAGGCGTTCACCTTTATCTCCCGTCCGGCATGGAGAGTGTCATTGATGCGGAACCGGGAACTGACCTCCTGAAGGTGTCGAGCGCATCGGCCTCGCAGGCGCGCGGCAAGGAGCTGCTGCTTCGCAATGAGACATTTATTGCAGCCTGTGCTTGCGGAGCGCAGTCTCTTCGGTGGGCCTTTACGCCCCAGTACTTGAGCCGCAGGATCTTTCTGCACCACGACCCGGTCCTTTTGTCGAAATCCGGGGATCCTGTCTCGTGGTTTCGGACCACGATGTTCGACGTAGCCGGACTTCCCCGAAACGAGGACGGGGAGGAGGTGTTCAAGATGTCCTACAACTCCCGAACGGAGTGCAATGTCTGCTACGACGTGAAGGGGACCGCCCGCGTGCGTATGGCGCAGCACCCGTACAAAGAGACGAAGCAGCTCTGGGGCCCGTGGTTCCCGCTCGACGATGACTCAACCTATCACTTGAACGAGGCCGCTGGAAGCCCCGAAGAGGAGTGCCGAATCGACGAGGCGACCCAGGCCCGGCAATTCTTTCGCAATAAGCACGAGGTCCACATCGTTGATGGGCATGTGACGCTTTGCTGCCTGTTTGATCCGGCGCCCACGGGCGTCGAGAACCACCGCCCCGGCGAGTACAGCGACTACGAGCCCCTGGCGCAGGTGCTCGGAACAAAGCCATACGAAAGTCACCAGCGAGAGATCGCGAAATTCGACGAGATGGTGGATCGGCTCTCCCTGGCCAAGGCGACGGGCGCGTTGAGCACGTTTCACGGTACGCCACTCTGGGAGCTGTACGTGCGAGGCCGGGAGGCGCAAGCTGCCATCGAATCCCAACTCACAAAGACCCTTGCCGCTGAAGGAAAGGGTCGCGAGCGGGTCCTTGCGCGCTGGATGCAGACCGAGATCGGCTCGTGATATTCTCCGAGATGGAAAATCCTCTATCCCGGCGTTCCTTCTACCCGGGCTGTTACCGGATGGAACCTCAGCGTTCACTTTCCCGATTCGGGGCTGGTATTGCCTGAACCGGGAGGCTCGGAAAACGTGTGATTTTCCTTATCACTTGAGTACTGCAGTCGGTCCGGATCAGATAAGAAAGATGCTCGTGGTCAAGAGACTACGAGCATCCTGGTAGTTCAGGATGGAAGGCTTCTGATGGCTGCGTTTGTCAGCAATGCCAGCAATATTGTCGCATAGAAGTGCAGACAGACCGTGCCACGCGGTATACCATGTGCACCGTTGCACGGGTGCTCTTTGTATACCTGACAAGGTTTGACGCATACCGCAGGTTCTTTCCAGTACGCAACCCCTTGCCGGTGTTATGAAAGAGTATTGTTTCTGGTGTTATGAATAAAAAATGGAGAGCGTGCTGTTACGAAAGTAACAAGATAAAAGAGTCGCTTCTCATCTCGGCATTCAGATACCAAGGATTTCCAGCGACCTTCCGAAAGAAGGACAAGATGCAAGAATGTTTTTGAAAGCTCTACGGAGAAACGACTATCCCGCGCAACCTGATTCTTCTACGGAAAGTGAGCGTAGCGCTAATACCACATAATCGCGAGAATTTCTTAAGAAGGCGATAAATACCTTATTAATTCAAAAGCATAAACTTTGATTACGGAATACAATCTGCCAAGACTGCTAGACCTCATAGAAGCAATAGTACAATTGTCTTTTTAAAAAAAGTATTCCGATAAATTTCGACTCGTGTTGGATAAACCTTTTCGCTTGAAAATGGCTTACAAATATGAGGAGGTAGTTATGAGAAGATCTCTTCTTACGCTGGTAGCTATTGTAGCGGCTGGAGTTCTATGCTCCGCGAGTGCATACGGGGTGTCCTGGCTCGATCCGGCATGGAGTGACCGAATCTCTGTGACTGTCTCCAATCCTGGTCAGTCAGATCTTACGGACTATCAGGTCCAGATCACGCTGGGCTCCTCATTTCCTTTTTCCAGTGCAAACAGCGATGGAAGCGATATACGGGTTACGGCAGCGGATGGCGTGACGTTGATCCCATTCTGGATCGAGACGTGGACTCCGGGTACACAGCAAGGCAGTCTATGGACAAAAGTTCCCGAGATACCTGCCGTTGGGACTACAGTGTTCCTTTACTATGGAAATCCCAGCGCTGTTGCTTCCCCGCCAGTGGCTATGGAAGGTCCTCCTCCCTTAGGACCATTGACAAAAGCTCCGGGGAACCCGATTGTCCCCATCGGCGATCCAGGGGCTGGGCAAAATCTCTTGGCGGAGAACATGGTATATGACAGTGTGACTCAGCACTATTGGCTGGTCTTCTCAAACTACCGAGGTGAAGGAGGAGTAGGCTTGGTCTGGTCAGACAGCCCCACCGACCCGACCTCCTGGAACTGGTACGGAAATGTGTACAACAACCCCGGGGAGTACGGTGGTTCTTTTGCTCCCTGTCTGGTGCAGTATAATGGGACTTGGTATCTCTTCTTTTCTGATTGGTCAGGTCCTTTGGATAATCCTCATAGTATCGTAGTGAGTACCGCGACAAGCGTTACTGGTCCCTATAGCGCACCAACCGTTGTGTTGAGTCCAACTCCCGGAACTTGGGAAAACTGGCGTGTGGACGAGCCCTATGTTTTCCAGCGAAACGACGGGATGTGGATAATGATGTATATGGCTGATTCAACGACAGGGGACAACCCTGCTTCTTCGGAACAGGTGGGCTATGCGTATGCAGACAATATCCTGGGGCCATACACAAAATATGCTGGGAACCCTGTGCTCGCTTTTGGCAGTCCGGGCTCAATCGATGCAGGCACGGTTGCTGACCCATGGGTTGTCCAATGCCCTGGTCAGTACTGCTGGCAGGGAGCCTACTACATCGGCTATACAGCGAGCCCCGCGAGTGCATCGCCCTGGCAGACAGCCTATGCGACTACTACTGACTGGCAGACGTTCACAAAGCATGGGATTCTCCTGCCGGAATCATCTTCAGGTTGGGATGCAACCAACAGCTTCCGGGGCGCAGTTTACCAGGTTGGCGAGACATACGTTTTGTCATATACCGGTGGTGTATTTGAGATGGGCATCGCTACTCAGCCAGTGGTTAGCACCGCAGCTGATATCATCAATAATCCCGAATCAGTGTTCGATTTTTATGATGATTTTGCTGGAACAGTTCTGGATAGCAGCAAGTGGTCATTTGCCAGCGGGAGTTCTAGCCAGGCGGTTGAAGCAGGGGGGACGCTGACGCTGACCGGGACCGGCGCTTCTTTAGTGGCGATTGAAAGTTTGCCAACCTTTGGAACGAACTATATTGTGGAGGCACACGCGCAGCACCCTCAGCAAGGCGTACTCAACATGGTCGCAGAGGTTGGTCTGTCAGATTCTTCTTTTGGAGACATGGTCCGAATAGTGGACGATTATCCATCGACTTTACCTACAAGCACTACTACTTGGAACAGGCAGGCGAAGTTATCGGGGCAGCTAGAGGGCAACTGGAACGCAATGGCCGAAGCATCCGATCAGCAGTGGCACATATTTAGTGTTTACAGGCAGGGTTCGGATGTGGCTGGATTCCAAATCGATCAAAATCCAGTTGAGTCGGTGACCTCGAACGTGCCTACTTCCAATCTATCGGCATATCTTATGTCCTATAGTGCGGGGGCTGACAATCAGGTTGTCGCAGATTGGATCCGCGTACGCAAGTTTGTCTCTCCTCAACCCGTGGCCGCATTAGATCCCGTAAACTCCATCACGATCAGTCCTTCCACAGCCTCGATCATTACTGGAGGAAGTCAGAGCTACACAGCGCAGGCCTTTGATCAGTACGGCAACAGTATGGGCTTTGTGACTGGTTCGACGAGCTTCACGATTTCTCCTGACGGGTCATGTACGGGGGCCACTTGCACGGCGAGCGTAACAGGTGCGCACACGGTGACCGGCACATACAGCGGGATGAGCTCTCTCCCGGCAAGTCTCCAGGTGAACCTTGGAGCGCCGACCCAGGTATCACCGAGCGGGATTATCGCCACGGCAACACCGACATATACATGGGCCGCGGTGCCCGGAGCAACGAGTTACACTCTCTATCTTGATAACGGCGTGACGATGCTAAGGGACGATACATTCAGTGCCTCCGCTAATTGCAGTTCTGGTTCCTGTTCCGCACCGACAACCGTGGCGTTGACGGATGCTACATCTTATTATTGGACGGTAGAAGCATCGAATGCCGCAGGAAGCGGGCCATGGGCAGCAGGAATGCAATTTACGGTGCTAACAGACACGGTACCTGGAGCGCCGACTCAACAAGCACCGAGCGGGATTATCGCCACGGCAACACCGACATATACATGGGCTGCGGTGCCCGGGGCGACGAGTTACACCCTCTATCTTGATAACGGCGTGACGATGCTCAGATACGATACATTCAGTGCCTCCGCTAACTGCAGTTCTGGTACCTGTTCCGCACCGACAACCGTGGCGTTGACGGATGCTACATCTTATTATTGGACGGTAGAAGCATCGAATGCCGCAGGAAGCGCATGGGCAGCAGGAATGCAATTTACGGTGCTAACAGACACGGTACCTGGAGCGCCGACTCAACAAGCACCGAGCGGGATTATCGCCACGGCAACACCGACATATACATGGGCTGCGGTGCCCGGGGCGACGAGTTACACCCTCTATCTTGATAACGGCGTGACGATGCTCAGATACGATACATTCAGTGCCTCCGCTAACTGCAGTTCTGGTACCTGTTCCGCACCGACAACCGTGGCGTTGACGGATGCTACATCTTATTATTGGACGGTAGAAGCATCGAATGCCGCAGGAAACGCATGGGCAGCAGGAATGCAATTTACGGTGATAACAGACACGATCCCTGGAGCGCCGACTCAACAAGCACCGAGCGGGGTTATTTCAACGGCAACACCGACATATACATGGGCGGCGGTGCCCGGAGCAACGAGTTACACCCTCTATCTTGATAACAACGTGACGAGGCTAAGAGACGATCCATTCAGTGCCTCCGCTATCTGCAGTTCCGGTACATGTTCCGTGCCGACAATAGTGGCGCTTCCTGAGTCCGGGATGGGCGGCTTCCTGGTTGAGGCAGCGGAAGGCGGCAGTATTGCTCCGCAGACCGCAGGGACGGCCTTTGGCATAACGATCACTGCCCGCGACCAGAACAATAACATCATTCCGACCTTCAGCGGGACAGTGAATCTTTCAACCAATACGGGTAGTATTACTCCGGTGAG
>JBEKCV010000016.1:0-67875 GCA_050014695.1 Thermodesulfovibrionales bacterium | reverse complement strand
CTCACCCGTCCGCCACTAAGTTAATCCCGTATTGCTACAACATTAACTCCGTTCGACTTGCATGTGTTAGGCACGCCGCCAGCGTTCGTTCTGAGCCAGGATCAAACTCTCATTTGATACTGGATAACTCAAACATTGACTGGTTTACTACGCACGTTTTTAGCTTTTCAAAGAACGTCGAATACAGTAACTCAAACCACCGATCTTTGTCAACACTAATTTCTGAATTTCTTTATCTGAACAGGCAATGCTGGAAATTTTTCCCTTGCGAATGAGCGAGTCATCCCGTTTAACGGTAGTTGGCAACCTGAATATGGATCCCGAAATCCCCCTCCTTGAGCCGCGCGATGATCGTCTGCAGGTCGTCGATGCTCTTTCCCCTCACACGAACCTGGTCCTTCTGTATTTCCGCATTCACTTTCAGCTTAGTCTCTTTAATCAATTTTACGATCTCCTTTGCCTTCTCCTGAGGGATTCCCTGCTGAAGGGTTACCGTCTGCCGCACAGTGCTGCCCGCCGCCTCTTCCACCTTGCCGTAATTCAAGGCCTTCAGGGAAACCCCGCGCTTGACGAGTTTTGTCTGGAGGATATCGATGACACTCCGCAACTTCGGTTCGTCATCCGATACGAGGATTAGCAATCCCTTGCCCTTATCCAATTCAATATCACTCTTGCTTCCTTTGAAATCAAATCGCTGCCCTATCTCTTTCATTGCCTGAATGACGGCATTGGATACTTCCTGCAAATCGACATTACACACGATATCAAAGCTATGTTCTTCGGCCATAGGAATCCTCCTCTTTCAATCTTGCTGCTCTAATTTATCCGCCTTCACAGAAAGGTAGTAAGCAAACATCAGAATAATGATGATGACTGCGCTTAGTCCGATTTCAAAGAGCTTTTCATAAGGCACATGCTCAAGAGTGGAGGTCTGGGCCTCAACGAGGAGTATCCGCCTCAGGGCCGCAATAATGCCGATTGCAAAAAACGGAGCGAGAACGAATTTCTGTTTCTTCAGCCACCTGATGACCGTCCAGAGAAGTTCAAGGATAATCAAGGCGAGCAGCACATCGTTGACAAGGTGTATCATCGAGTCACGGGAGGGGTTCAGGATATTCAGGAAGGCGTAATAGAAGATAAAGATACAGGCTACAAGGAGAAACATGGCCGCTATGATATGGAAGATCACATCGATCTTCAAAAGCACTTTTCGGAACCAGTCGGTCAGTCCTGCGTTGTCTTGTTCCATACCAGATCCCTGATTCTTTCAAAAAAGGCCTTCATTTTTTTTCCTGTCCTTTCGCCCTTCGTCCGTCGTCCCGGGGACTTCCGCGGACATGGTCTGCACCGAGGGCAATACCGTGACCGGGAAATACTGTGCGAGCAATGACCCCGCTTCCTGAATCGCCTCGCAGAGGGCATCGCAGGCACGGCCATCCTTTACTCCCTGCGAGACCACCCTCGCAAATTTGTTCAGGGTCTCCTGACCAATCTTCTCATGAATGCCGCTGTCCGCAAGAACCCTGACCTTTCTTTCGAACAGGGAGATGAAAAACAGGATGCCGGTATTTCCCTCGGCCTTATAAAGTTCTTTCTCATAAAAGGCCCTGACCGCCCTCATCCTCACGGCATGTTCCTTTCTGCGATGACTGAGAAACGCAGCCTTTAAGACCGTCACCCGCTGAAAGAGGAGTCGGGCAGGGAAAAAAAACAGAAAGCTCAGAGGGATATAGAACCATACTGACGAATGAAAAAATGAGACGCTTACCACCAGCGATGCAAGGCTTCCGAGAAGTATCCCGCCGATGACTTCAGCTTCAAAGTAGTGATCACTGCTTTCCACCACCATGTCAGCGATCTTCCCAAGTGTACGCGATTCTACGTCATGAGCCGTTTCTCGTATCCGCTTTTTCTCTTCGGCGGTTAAGAATCTCTCCGCCTTTAGACCGTGTTTCATCACCAGCCTCCCGAGGCCCCGCCGCCTCCGAAATCGCCCCCTCCGCCGCTGAAACCTCCCCCACCAAAACCGCCACC
This sequence comes from Thermodesulfovibrionales bacterium, assembly GCA_050014695.1. Classification (GTDB taxonomy): domain Bacteria; phylum Nitrospirota; class Thermodesulfovibrionia; order Thermodesulfovibrionales; family UBA9159; genus UBA9159. The sequence continues at coordinate 65,841 of JBEKCV010000016.1, read as the reverse complement.
TCCGGCTCCCCCGCCTGATCCAAAAAAACCTCCTCCGGGCCAGAACCCCCCGCCCCCGTATCTTCCTCCTGAAGAGAAAAGGAGAGGCAGAAGCAAACCAGCACCGAATCCCGCGACGGCGAGAACGATCAAAATCCCCAGTCCGGGAGAAAGCCCTCCAAGAAGAGCAAGCGCAGGTAGGCCTGCTGCACCCGCTACTCCTCCCAGAATACGGGAGATGCTTCCGAGGATGAGCAGGACAATTCCACCGAAGATGAGGAGCGTGATGAGCCGTGAAGAACGCTCATGCCTCTGGGGAAGATTATTCCCGTCAGCCTTGAACTCGCCCCGCATCACGTCGATCAATGAAGAGACTCCGGAGATGAACCCCCCGTCAAAGTCTCCCCTTTTAAACCTCGGATTCACAACCAGGTTGACAATCCTCCCGGCCGTTAAATCCGTCAGCTTTCCTTCGAGTCCCCGTCCTACCTCGATCCTCGATTGCCGATCCTGCTTTGCTACGATGAAGATTACGCCGTTATCCTTGCCCTTCTGACCGATCTTCCATGCCTCTGCCACCTTAATGCCGAAGTCCTCGATCGTATCCCCCTCAAGGGACGGAACCGTCAGGATAACAATTTGCGTGGAGTCAGTTCTTTCAAAATTCCGTAATTCATTGTCAAGCTCGGCCCTCGCCTGAGGAGATATGATTCCGGCATAGTCGTTGACATACCCCTCCAGCCTCGGAACGTCAAGGGCATGGGCCGAGAGGGGTGAAAGCAAGAACAAAAACGTCATTGCAGACGCTATGTTCCCAAAAATGCGAAGAGACAGTAACCGCAGAGCACGCAGAGAAGAATTATCGCCGTTCATTCTGCCTCCATGCTCTCCGAGTGTCCTCTGAGTGACCATATATTGCTCCTGCTTAGAACTGCACTTTCGGCGCCTTCTCAGCACCTGCTTCAGCCTTAAACGGCTCTTTCAGCTTTAGATGCAGCATGAGACTGTTCGTCAGGCTGTTCGGGAATATCCTGATCGAGGTATTGAATGTCTCCACTGCCTTATTGTATCGGACGCGTGCCACATTGATCCTGTTTTCCGTTCCTTCCAGCTGATTCTGAAGGTCCTGGAAGTTCTGGTTTGCCTTGAGGTCAGGGTACTTCTCAACCACAACCATGAGTCTTGAAAGGGCGCTGCTCATTGCGCCCTGAGCCTCCTGAAACTGGGAGAATGCCTTCGGGTCGTCAAGAATATTTTTTGACATCTGTATAGAACCGACCTTAGCCCTCGCCTCTGTCACTGCGGTAAGGGTCTCCCGCTCGTGTTTTGCATACGCCTTTACGACCTCCACGAGATTGGGGACGAGGTCGTTTCTCCTTTGGTATGACGCCTCGACATCTCCCCACGCCGCCTTAACCGCCTCATCATTGGCCTGCATCACATTGTAGCCGCAGCCTGAAACACCTAAAAGCATCACTATTAATACAGCATACGTCATGCGCTGTTTCACTGTTTCCTCCTATGTAGGTTGATTGGGGATCGCACTGTTCAGAAAGTATGTCACTTATTTTAAACCATAAAAGCTCGATAAAGCCACAGAAAACTGATCGGATCAGTAGTGCCCTCTGTCTTCACAGCTACAGTGAATGCCACGCAATTCAGAGTTCGCTTCCAGATGTTTTGACAGGGGTTTTTCACAGTGCTATCCTTAGGGGAAGGAAAGAGGAGCTCCCTGAAGAAACTATCAATAGAATACTGCGGAACCTGCAATTACAGGCCGATCGCCGCGGGGCTCTCACGAGCTGTAGAAAAGGAGACCGGCATGAAAGCGGTGCTCATGCACTCGCATGTTCTCGGGGTCTTTGAGGTCAGGGTTGACGGTGAACTGATATTTTCGAAAAAAGAATCAGGACGCTTCCCCGAACATTCCGAGATCATCGATATCCTGAAGAAATAGAAATCCCCTTTTTTTCGGTAGGAGCGAGTACCACCAGATCAGAAACCCGGATCCTCTCAAGGACGGCCGCATGCCGGAAGTACTCGAAGCGATCGACCTCCTCAGGGAGAAAACAGGCGGAGACGTTCCGCTCATCGTCGCCCTCGGTACGCCCTTCGAACTTCTGGGCACGACCCTGAGTTTTGAAGATATTAGCGATGCGCTCTTCGCAGATCCCGACTTCGTGACCGGAGAACTCCGGAGGATGACCGAGATCGCCAAGCGATTTGCCCGGGAAATCGAAAAGAAAAATCCCGATGTGCTCTTTCTCGCCGACGGCACACCTCAGTCGCTCGGCCCCAGACAGTTCGCACAGTTTTCCTTCTCCTATACGAAGGACTTGATCTCTTCCTTCAACAGGCCGTCGATCCTCCACATCTGCGGTAACGCTACATCATTATTGGAACAAATGGCGGCAACCGGTGCAGATGCGCTGAGCATAGACAAGCCCGTTGATATCGTTCGCGCCCTCCAGATCACAAACGGAAAGGTTGCACCGATAGGGAAGATATCTCCTCAGACGTTGTGTTTCGGCAGCAGGGAAGATATTATTGCCGAGACGGAAGAGTCAGTAAAACAATGAATAGACGTTATCGCTCCCGGATGCGGCATTCTGCCACAGACTCCACTTGAGAATCTGAGGGCATATGTCGGGCATGTAATCTCAGCAAAGAAAAGTTAAGAAGGTTTTTGTGGCAGTCGTCATAAGGACACCCCCCACGTTTCCACATCAGCTCTCGTGACAGATAAATACGAGGATCTATGTCATAAGAACATTCGAGACAGTTAATGGCTCAGGTCTCTCTGACAATGTTGGGGCAGGTTCGAGTCACTGCAGGGCAATTTTAGTCAGATACTGTTGATGAGCCTCAGGAGATGATCGAGGGTAATCTGTCTTCGTTCGACGGGAAGGCCGGTGAATTGGCTGAATTTCGCAACCTTCTCTTCGTCGATAGGGATCACACCCATGTCAAACACGATTATCCGCTTGTAGGAACCGAACATCGATTTGAAGTCGAAATCAAAATCTTCTCTTCCCTGCGCAAACATCTCTTCCCAGTTGTTCGCCCATCCTGCGCTCAGGAAAAAGGTCTTCGCCTCTGCATTCAGCCTTTTTATCTCATTAGGACCTGCCATCGCCTCAAGGCAATTCGCTGCCTTTATTTTTTTTGCGCCATACCGGTCAAGGATTTCTGACATCTCGGGATGACACGAGCCGTAAACGACCCTGAGGTCCGTTCCGGGTTTTCTATTTTTCTCCAGGGCTTCAATCAGTCTCGCCTTTAGCTTGTCGAAATTCACGTGCAAGGCGGCACCAAGAAAAACAATGTCCCAGTCAAGGCCCTTTTCTTTAACGAGATACTCAAGCTCATCCCTGAAGATCCCGCAGCTGATGCAGACGACTGAGTTCTTTTTTGTCATAGGAATAGGAATATGATGACACAGAGACCCTCCAGAACAAAACATTCTTTTTTCCCTCTCGGACGGAAAAGCGCCTCATCCGCCTGCAGAGGTCTTTTCTCATTGGCCAGAATCAGCCTGCCTTTATTTTGATAACGCATGATGAGATAAAAACCCATTAATGACTTATAATAATAATATGCCTGCAAGGTGCATGAGAAGCAATGGGCATACGCCGGACTGTTGGGATCAACCCTTGCAGAGTTCTCCAGCTCCCGGCATCGGCTGCGAAGAGTCGTTCCGGTCCTTTTCATGAAGAATAAAGCCCTGGTGAGATGAGACAATGACATCTCCGTTTAAGGATGGCAGTATGAAAGTAAAAGGTAGCGATAAGAGCGAAGAGCGGTTTTCCGGTAAAGTGAAAAAATCACGCATGAGGATTTCCGGATCGAAAACGTCTCAAACGAAGCACATTCCCCCGGAAGAAAATGACCTAATCAGTAAGGATCTCTACGAAAGTATTATGGACGGGATAACTTCCGGGGTCTGGGTGGCTAACAAAGACGATGTCATCTATTACGCCAACAAGGCAATGGAAATGATCGCCGGGGTGACTCAGCAGAAGCTTTTAGGATGGGGTGTCTTTACGGATTTCGCTGAAAATGCGACCAAATATTTCATGTCCCATTATAAAGAAGCAAAAGAGACCTTGCAGCCGCTCTACTATTCGGAAGTTCCCGTCATCACCCGGGCCGGGAGGCAGACATATCAGTCGGGATGGTTGATCCCGAAAACCAGGGATGGAGACTATGACGGCATGATCTGCACCGTTGAGGACATCACAAACCAGAGACAGACGAAAAGGGCGCTTCGGGAGAGTGAAGCGAAATACCGTAACCTCGTCGAGAGTGCCAACAGCATCATTATGAGAATGGATGTAGAGGGTACGATAACGTTCTTCAACCGGTTCGCCCAGACCTTTTTCGATTTCAGTGAGGATGAGATAATCGGAAAAAACGTCGTCGGTACGATCGTCCCGGAAACGGAAGAACATGTTCGGAGCATAAAAACGATGCTCAGAGATATCGGGAGCTCGCCCGATTCGTATGCCAATAGGGAACATGAGAATACCCGAAAGAATGGCGAACATGTATGGATTGCGTGGACGAATAGGGCACTTTTCGACGACGACCTGAAAATCAGCGAAATCCTCTGCATCGGCAATGACATCACCGCGCAGAAATATCATGAGACTTCACTGGAGCAATGCCGCAGCGACCTTGAGAAACAGGTTAAGGTCCGCACCGCCGAGCTTACCATAATGAATAAAGAACTGCAGCAGGAGATCAATGAGCGCCGATGGATGGAAGAAGTGCTGCGAAAGTCGGAAGAGAAATACCGTCTTGTGGTAGAGAACGCGAATGAGGGGATTGTAGTCAACCAGGATGGATTTTTCAAGTTTGTGAATGTGAAGGCGGTGAAAATCATGGGACATCCCAAGGAAGCCTTAATGTCGAAGCCCTTCATAGAGTTTATCCATCCCGATGAGAGAGACATGGTGATGGAGAGGCACCTCAAGCGGATAAAGGGGGACAGCGTGCCCAGTTTTTATTCCTGCAGGATGATCGATGGAGAAGGAAACACCAAATGGCTGGAGATCAATTCGGTCCTGATCACCTGGATGGGAAGACCCGCCACACTCGTTTTTTTTAACAATATCACCGAGCGGAAAAAAGCGGAGCAGCGCATGCACCTGCTCGATGCCGCTATCCAGCAGGCGAAAGAGTCCATCGTTATTACATCGGCCAATCCCGGGCAGCCCTCTTCGAAAATTGTATTTGTCAATCCGGCGTTTACAAACATGACAGGGTATACCGCCGAGGAGGTCATCGGCAAGCCCTCTCTGATCCTCCAGGGCCCGAAAACAGACAATACGGAGTGGGTGAGATTGGAGAATGACCAGTCGCGCGGCAAGGCTTTCTATGTGGAAACCCTGACCAATCGGAAAGACGGCTCACAGATCCACCTGGAGTGGCAGATCGTACCTTTACGGGACGAGAGAGGAAAGGTCACCCATTTCCTTTCGATACAGCGTGATATTACCGAACGCAAGAGGGCTGACGAGAGGTTCAGAGCCTATCAGGAACAACTCCGATCTCTCGCCTCGGAATTGTCACTGACCGAAGAGAGGGAACGGCGGCGCATCGCTACCGAGTTACATGACCATATCGGTCAGACCCTGGCAATCACGAAGATTAAGCTGGGGGCTTTGAAGCAGGACATGCTGTCTCCAAACAGCTATAGCGGGCAGATAGACGATATACGGGCCCTGGTTGAACAGACGATTCAATACACGAAATCACTGACCTTTGAGCTGAGCCCTCCCATCCTTTACGAACTCGGTTTCGAGGCAACGATCGAGTGGCTCGCGGAACAGATGCAAAAACAGCACTATATCCTTTTTGATTTTGAGGATGATGGTATACCCAAACCCCTCGACAGGGATGTCAGCATTCTCCTGTTTCAGGCCGTGCGGGAACTCTTCATGAATATTGTAAAGCACTCACAGGCCCATCAAGTGACGGTATCTCTCAGGAGAGCGGACGATACCATGAAGATCGCTGTGCAGGACGACGGGATCGGGTTTGACGCTTCGAAGATCGACAAGGTGATGACCTATGGATTTTTCAGCATTCGCGAGCGCTTGAAATATTTTGGCGGCACCTTCGAGATCGATGCAAAGCCGGACTGCGGAACCAGGATTACTCTCACATCGCCCCTTGCGCTCAATGCCGTGGGGGATGGGAGACCGCAATGAACACGAAAGTCCTTTTGGCTGACGACCATAAAATCGTGCGCGACGGCCTCCGCACTCTCCTTGAGAAAAATCCAGGAATCGAAGTCGTCGGGGAGGCCGAGGATGGCAGGGAAACCGTGCAGCTGGTAAAGAAACTGTCTCCCCAAATAGTCATCATGGACATCGCGATGCGAGATCTGAACGGCATTGAAGCCACCAGGCAGATTATCGCCGAGCACCCGGATATCAAGGTAATTGCCCTTTCAATGCACTCGGACAGGAGGTTTGTATCCGAAATGCTCAAGGCCGGCGCGGCTGCCTATCTCTTGAAGGACTGCGCTTTTGAAGAACTGGAAAGCGCCATCCGAACCGTCATGAAAAACAAGACTTACCTCAGCCCCGCTATCGCTGGCGTCATCATCGAAAATTACATTCGGAATGCCCCGAAATCAGACCCATCCGTTTTCTCTCTCCTGTCTGACAGGGAACGAGAGGTGCTCCAGCTTATGGCCGAAGGCAAAACCACAAAGGAGATAGCTTCGCACCTCCTTGTCAGTACGAAGACCGTTGAGACGCACCGCATGAATATCATGACAAAGCTGGATATTCACAGCATCGCCGAATTGACGAAATATGCCATACGCGAGGGTCTGACATCGCTCTGAAGGCATGCGCCGGTAGCTCGCCGCAGCATTGAAATCTGTTCATTCCCGTTGACGAAAACGCTCAGGGAAATAAGCCTTTCCCCCTGCGAAACAAAATTCCTATCGATCCCGCAGTACACATAGAAACTAACTATTGGTAAATCGCTAACCTGGTGGTAAGGTTATAGAGAGGACATCAATGGTTTCTTTTTATGCGCAGGGCCCGAGGAAATCAATCGGCGTTGGCACAAGCCTGCGCTGCCCACCTCTCGCTCTTAGGCTCCGGCGGTGAAACAGCAACCTCATCCGGCGTTATGTAGCCCATCAGCGGCTCAAAACGCGCCACGATCGTTCAGGGGAGTGACTGAACGAAGGAGCATCGCAGGGCGGGATGCGAGTTCTTGAGTAAGGTTTTTCCGACCCTAAAATCAGGGGAATCCCGATTGTTCCCCGGCAGGCGAAAGGAGATAATAAGAGAGGCTGCCGCACAACGGCTTCCGTCCCGAGCCACCGTGGGGGACCATGCAAACAAAAAAAAGAATTCAGGAAAAAACCAGATGGAAGAGAAAGGAGTGGATATGACAGGGTTGACGCCGCGGGAGAGAGTACTCAAATTTCTGAACGGGGAAAAGGTAGACCGCCCGCCAATTTTCAGTGGAATGGGGAATGTCATAAAGCCCGTCCTCGACAAATACGGGATCGTTTTTTCCCGCGTGCACAGGGACCCTGAGCTGATGGCGAGGGCAGCGGCCGGTATGTACCGCGAGTTCGGTTACGAATGCGCTGTTGTCCCCTTTGACCTCGGGGTTGAAGCTGAAGCCCTCGGTGCGAAGATGAATTTCTATGACGAAGTCGAGGGGCTTCTCTACCCTACCGTAAGAGAAAAGTCCGTGAAAGATGTCTCTGATGTGCACGTCCCTGAAGACCTTGAGCACGCAGGCAGGATACCCGTGGTGACCGCTGCCATTAAGGCGCTGCGCAGGGAACTGGGGAACGATGTCGCCATCGGCGCCTACGTTCTCGGTCCTTTTACTCTTGCCGGTCAGGTGGAAGAGCTGGATGCGCTCTTCGAGGAGTCTTTCCTCGAACCCGAGAAAACCGATAAGTTACTCCTGAAGCTTTCGGAGTTCATTATCAAGGTCTTCAAAATCTACCGGGATGCGGGGGCGGATTATCTCACCCTCCGGGAGATGGGCGGGACTTCAGACGTCATGAGTCCCAAGAGTTTCAAGACTCTCATAAAGCCGCACCTTGTGAGAATCCTCGCTGAAATCCCGCACCCCAGCATACTGCATATCTGCGGTGATACAAACACCATTATCACGGATATGGCCGAATGCGGGGCGGACGCCGTAAGTGTTGATCAGAAAAACTGCATGGCAGAGACGAGACAGAAACTCGGCGCCAAGGCGATTATCCTCGGTAATTTCGATCCCATAAAGGTCCTCCATAAAGGTGCTGCTAAGGATGTCGGACCCGCTGTGCTTGAAGCCCTCAAAGGAGGGGCGAGCGCCGTGTGGCCGGGCTGCGATCTATGGCCCGAGGTGCCGAAGGAGAATATGGAGGCGCTCATGGCCGCCCTGAAGACCGCGTGACCGGAAGGTGACAGAGGGTTCATGACGAAACTCGTTCAGATAGCCGGCTACCTCGGATCAGGAAAGACAACCGTCATCATCGCTATCGGGAAGGGCCTGTCCGAAACGGGGGTGAAGGTCGCGATCATCGTGAACGATGCGGGCGCGATACCGGTGGACGGCCGGGTGATGCAGCAATACGGTCTTACGGTCAAGGATATCGGCGGCGGATGCATATGCTGCCAGGTTGCAGGAAACCTGCTCAAAACCCTTGATGTTCTCGCTGGCGGACTGAAGCCGGACATTATTTTTGTCGAGCCTACGGGAATGGCAGTGCCTCACTCCATCAGAGAAAACGTGAAATATGGTGCCGCGAAGGCCAATATCACCATCGGCCCCACAATCGTGCTCTTTGACGCCACCCGAAGAGAGAAGTTACTGACCTACGACACACTGAAACGTCTGATCACCACCCAATTATCTGATGCCGACATTATAGCCCTCAGCAAAGTCGACCTTGTGTCAGAGGGAGATATCGAACGCTCCAGAGAAGCGGTCCGACAGATAAACCCGAAGGCTCGGGTCGTTAAACTCTCGACCAGGACCGGCGAGGGCATTCCGGATCTGGTCCACGCGATAGAGGAGATGACGATTCCGGCATGAAAGACTTCATCCATCTTACGGGGCGGCGAAATCCTGCACATGATGAGATACATGGCTATGGGGTGATGTGCCGCCTGTCGAGGGAAGAGACAGTGAGTCCGGAAGAACTCCGGATATTTGTGGCCAGACTGATGAACGATATCTCCGCCGCCTGCTTCACATACGGGGCGAAGGATATCGGCCATGTCAAGGCTTACATAGAGCACAAGACAGGATTCCTTTACGCCGACACCGTGGGGGATCCTTCCGATGTGACCGTGGAAGGCAGGGACGGCGAACCTCTGAGTCACTTCACGTTGACGGTGAATTCGGTCATCTACGGTTTGTCCGAGGCGGCGGTAAAAGAGGCGACCGATGCCTCGCTGAGAAGCCTTCTTCTCACATTCAGGCTGGTGAGAGAGGCTGACACAGCACAATCTTTGGGAACTGATCGATAGAGGAAAAACATGGAAAAAGATACTCCTCATAAAAAAGCATTCGAAAGAGGGATGCAGGACTACCGGATAGACAGTGAGCCGTTTTACCTGCCGATACAAGATGAGGTTGAACTGTTTCAGATCGCCTATGAGAACAAATTGCCTTTAATGCTGAAAGGCCCTACCGGCTGCGGGAAGACGCGGTTCCTCTCGTACATGGCCTATAAGATCGGACTTCCCCTGATCACGGTGGCCTGTCACGAAGATCTGACGGCGAGTGACCTTGTCGGCAGATATCTCATTGACGGCAGCACTACCCGGTGGCAGGACGGTCCGTTGTCTCTGGCTGTGAGATACGGCGGGATATGTTACCTCGATGAAGTCGTTGAGGCGAGGAAAGATACTACCGTGGTCATTCATCCCCTCACCGATGACCGGAGGGTTCTCCCCATCGAAAAACGCGGCCAGATTCTGGAAGCACCCGATAATTTCATGCTAGCCCTCTCCTATAATCCGGGATACCAGACCGTGCTCAAGGACTTGAAACAGAGCACAAAGCAGCGGTTTATCACCCTCGATTTTGATTATCCCCCCGCAAGCCTTGAGGAGGAGATCGTCGTGCATGAAAGCGGCATTGACCAGAAGACGGCTGCAGACCTGAGGAAAATCGCTGAGAAGATCCGCGGCATGAAGGACCGCGGGCTGGACGAAGGCGTGAGCACGCGCCTGTTGATATACGCCGGCATATTGATAAAGAAAGGGGTTGAGCCGAGGCGGGCATGCACAGTTGCCCTGGTCAAGCCGATAACGGACGATTCTGAAATTCAGAGGACCCTCGAGGAACTCGTGACAGCAGTATTGTAGGAGCTATGATAGAGGAAACGAGAGAGACATCGAGGCTTGCAGAAGCCCTTGCGGGAAAGCTGGACCGTGCCGATTTAATCGGGGATGTTCTCGAAAAGATGGCTCTCTTGCTCGATGAAGAAGGGATAAAGGCCTACCTTTTGCTCGTTGATAACTTCACTTCACTGGATCCTTCTTTTTCTGTCTGGCTGCTTGAGAACGGGTATAAACCATTATCAGAGCTGCAGGACCCTGCCGCCCGAAGAGATGCCCTTGCGGCGATGCTCGCAATGGGCAGGACGAAGTGGAGTGTCATACAGCATGCCTACAGAAAATTGCATCTCCTCTCAGGTGCGCCGCAGGAGTTCACCCCGGTCTGGTTGAAATATGGTAGTTCCCTGGCGGATATCGATCAGGATGTCGCCCTCCAGTATTTTGACGCGAGCCTTTCCGTCCTCGCGTCTCTCGGTGCCGGAAGATTCGACGCCTGGGCGTCTTTCGGACAGGAGATCGCGAAGAAGTCCTGGAAGGCCGCAAAGGAGTATTTCAAATCAAGTCCCGAGGTCATCAAGAAAATAGACCCCTGCGATCTTGAGCGGTGGGCACGCCTCGGGATCTATCTTATCGAGAAAAGTCCCCGCATTAAGGCAGCCCACACCGCGCAGAGTCTTCTCGCTACCGGCTCCCAGGCAGGCAAGGCGAGAAAGGTTGACCTTGCCGTGCAGTACTTCAAGTCTGCCCCCCAGATCCTCAGCCGCCTTTCGATCCATGACCTTGAGGCGTGGGTCGAACAGGGGCTGAAGGCTGCCGATGTCCAGCAAGATAAGGGCACTTCGTTCTTTTCATTGCAGACAGGTACGAGCCGCATGGCAGTACAAGGGCTTGTCAAGGGACTTGAGTTGAAGGATATCCACACGGTTCTCCGTTCCTATGCGGAAGTACTGAAGGGCTCGAAAGTGCAGATTCGGTCATCCTCCCTGTTTTACAAGAACCTCCCTGGACTCAGCCGTTTTTTTTCGGTGACTGACGGCACAAGGATATTCCTCCCTTCGAGAATAGAGGTTTTCGAGGACCAGGAATTGAATTTCAAGACATATAAATGGATATTGACCCATGAACTCGCCCATCTGGTATTCGGAACTTTTACCCTGGGGAAAGCGGACCTGCAGAGACTTGTGGAATTCGTTCATCCTCTTCTCGCATACCGGATCTTTGAATTCCTCGAAGACGAGCGCGTCGATTATCTGATGGGCCTTCAATATCCGGGCCTTGAAAAAGACAGAAAATTGATCATGGATGCCTATCTCGCCAGGATAATGCCCGAAAGGGAAACAGTGAAGCGGTCAGCACTTGAGTCCCTCGGCTTCATGATGTTGCCCGAATCGGGTGAACCCGCGGCTTCGGGCAGCAGGCTGGTCCTTTTGCTGGAAGAGGCCCTTTCGAAGGTGTTAAGCCCGGACTGCTCAGTACGCGACGTCCTTGATCTTTCCGTCCGGATATATGCGTCGCTGGAGGATGAAGCGGATTGCGCCGTGTGTGAAACCCGTGAGGCTGCAGAGAGAATTTTTTACCGGGGGGTCGTTGATTTTGCCCTCGTTGAGGAAACGCGTTCCGGCACGGCGACCCTCGTTTTTGAGCTTGTCGAGCGCTTACGCGACCGAAACATGGATATCGCCCCCGAGCAGGTGATAATTGCATTGAACCGGATCGAAGAAGCGCAGATTATCGAGTCCGAGGAACTGCTGTGGCAGATAAGAGATTCTGACAGACTGAACGAGCTGCTTGAAGAAGTCCAGGAAATACTAGCGGACATCGAGGCGGAAAAGCGTATCAGAAGGGCCGCATATTACGACGAATGGGACAGCAAGCTGAATGACTACAAGAAAGACTGGTGCAGGGTCCGTGAGATGGATATGCCTGCAGCGACTCCGGCCTTTTATGACAGAACGATCCATGAGAACTACGGGATAATCAGTCTCTTGAGAAGGCACTTTGGCCTCCTCAGACCCGACAGGGTCAGGCGCTACTTCCGTGAGGAGCGGGGCGATGACATTGATTTCGATGCCCTTGTCGAGGCGGTTGTCGAGCGCCATGCCGGCATCACGCCGTCAGACAGGGTGTATATACGCCGCGAGAAAAATCTCAGGGATGTCTCTGTGGCATTCCTCGTTGACATGAGTTATTCGACCGGGGACGAACTGCCTTGTGGCAAACGGATCATAGACGTTGAAAGGGAGGGTCTTGTCCTCATGGCAGAGGCGCTCGAAAGCATCGGTGACCGATGGGCTGTTTACGGTTTTTCCACAAACTACAGGGACAAGGTGGACTTCTATGTCGTGCGAGATTTCGACGAGCCCCTTGCCAGGGAGGTGAAGATGCGTTTCGAGTCCATACGGCCTCTGGCACAAACCAGGCTGGGGGCTGCAATACGGCATGCCAACAGTCTCCTCGGGCGGCAGGGCTCAAAAATACGGCTCCTGATCCTGCTATCGGATGGAAGACCCTACGATATTGATTATGGTGACGCGGATTATGCTGTCGAGGATACGCGGAGGGCCCTGTGGGAAGGCCGAAGGAGGGGAGTGAATTCCTTCTGCATTACGGTTGATAAAAAAAGCCGCGACTATCTCCCTTACATGTATGGTGAGACGAACTACACCCTGATCGACAATATCGAGACCTTACCGACGCGGTTACCGTTAATTTATAAACGTCTTACAGCCTGAAAGGAAAAGGAGGAGGTTTACGATGGAAGTCTGTTACCAGTGTAGAAAGCCGGCGGATTTTATCTGCCCGGACTGCGGAACAAAAAGTTGCGCAGCCCATATGGAACTTCGGTATACCGGACCTGACCGAGGCTTCAAGTCCCGCTACATGTGCCCGGTGTGCTGGAAACTCAAACGGGTGATGCTGAATCAAAACATGATCACTGCCCTGCAGCATAAACCGAAGATCTTTGTCTTCGGTGGCAGGAAGAGCGGGATGTGAAGGGGCCTTTCGCATGAAAGCGGCAACGAGCGCAGAGAGGTCCGCTTACGGCAAAAGGATGAAGCAGGTCGAGGCCTTTGCCCGTGAGAAAGGAGCTTACCGGGCTCGGCTCTTTTCGGCAAGGGAGGTGGTTGTCGACGAACGGGTGCGGCTGAAATGCCAGATACCGCTTTGTCCTCACTACGGGCGTTCCCTCACCTGCCCCCCTAATGTGCCGACCGTGGAAGAGTTCAGGAGGGCCCTGGGCAACTACCGGAAGGCCCTGCTTATGCAAACGCGCAGTTCCCTGAGCGGGGAAATAGATTCCTATGACAGGGAAGAGGTGAAAAAATTCTTTTTGGCGCCGGGAAAGACGCAGAAAGCGCAAGGAGGTGAAAAAAGAGAGGGACAGAATGATTTCAGTAACGTTAGCATTGCAGCTGTGCAGCTGCACAAGCTCGTGAATGAGGTCGAAGGGAAAGCGATGTCGCTCGGATTCCCCTATGCGCTGGGGCTCATCGGCGGAGTGTGCATGCTTTGCCCTGAATGTGTCGGATGCTGCTCGTCACAGGGATGCCGTCGCCCCTACGAAGCAAGGCCTTCCATGGAAGGGGTGGGCATCGATGTCGTTCTGACAAGTATCAAGGCAGGGCTTCCCTTTGATATACCGCCGAAGACCGAGATTGTCTGGTCAGGCTTGCTCCTGATCGATTAGGAAAATGTACCGAGTGGTAATGACAGCACATTGATAGCGAAGCATAGCTCAACAAAGGAGGTAAGGGTAATGGATGAGATGAACGGACTTGAGAGAGTAGCTACGGCCTTGCAGTTCAAGGAGGGTGACCGGGTTCCCACGGCTCCTCTGGTCTGCGGCGCGTCACACCGCGTGGCAGGAGTGTCTTACGGCGAGTGGTCCTCGGGGAACGATATCGATGCCATGGTGCGCGGCCATCTTGACGCACTGCAATTGCTCGGCCATGACGGCGTGGTGGCCCTCGTGGATCTTTCGGTAGAAGCAGCTGACTTCGGGCAGGAGGTTTTTTTCCCTGAGATGAACACCGCTTATCCGAACTACGACAACCCCTATATCAAGACCATAGCCGATTATAAGAAGATCCAGAAAATCAATCCGCGGAAATCGAAACGGATGAAAAGCGTGATCGACATGATCGCGGGGATCGCGAAGGAGGTCGGCAAGACCCATGCAATCGTGGGATTTGTTTACGGTTCCCTCGGGGTTATGAGCATGATGAGGGGCCCGGAAAACTTCTTTATGGACCTGATAGAGAACCCCGACGCGGTGATGCCGGCCCTTCGGGCAATGGACGATACGCTTCTCGAGTATGCCATGGCCCAGGCCGAGGCAGGGGCCCATGCGGTCTGCTACGACCACCTCTACTGCTCACAGAGCATCCTGAGCAAGGAACTCTGGGAAAAATTTGAAGGGCCTTCCATCAAGAGGCTCTGCAATGCGATCCGTGAAAAAGGAGCTCTCGTGGTCCTGCACAACTGCGGGAACGGCATTTATTTCGACATGTCTCAGAAATGGGCCAATCCTCATGCGATCTCTCACGCCTATGTGGCGGATGATGTCGACAGCTGGGAAGAGCACAAGGCAAAGTGGGGCGGCAAGATCGCTACCATCGGATGGATCCCTCCCGGACCGGTGGCGATGCTCGGCACCCCCGAGGAGATCGAGGAGGAGTGCAAGGCAGAGATAGAGATCTTCGCCAAAGGCGGAGGATTTGTCCTATCAACAGGCTGCGAGTATCCACCGAATGCTCCGCTCCTGAACGCACGGCGGATCGTTGAGGCTGGGAAAAAATACGGCGTTTACAAGAAATAGCGATACCAAAACAGCACGATCATTAAGGAGGAATACAATGGCAACAAAAGAAAAGGAACAGGAATTAATCAAAAAGTTACGGGATGCGGTTATCAACTATAAGGTCGCCGATGCGAAGAAGCTCGCCGAGGAGGCAGTTCAGGTGGGAGCCGATGCGTACACCATGACCATGGAAGGCCTTGCTGGCGGTATGGAAGTCGTCAGTGAAAAATTCGACACCCATGAATATTTTGTTCCCGAGACACTGCTCTGCGCAAAGGCGCTCTATGCGGCTCTTAATGTGTTGAAACCCCATATCAAAGTCAAAGAGGGGGGAACGAAGGGACAGGTGGTCCTCGGAGTTATGCAAGGAGATGTGCACGACCTCGGCAAGAATATCATCAAGGCTATCTTTGAAGCATCGGGCTGGACCGTGCATGACCTCGGACGGGATGTTCCCCTCCAGAAGTTCGTTGAGGAACAGCTCAAGACCGATTCCGATATTGTTATGCTCTCGGCAATGATGACGACCTCGATGGTCGGCATCAAGAAGCTCATCCCGATGATCAAGGAGAAAAACCCAAAAGTGAAGATCATGATCGGCGGCGCTCCGATCACCGAGAAGACCGTTGAAGAGTACGGAGCGGATACAACCGCCGATAACGCCCCGAATGCCCTGCGCGAAGCGATGAAGATGCTCGAGACGCTCAGGAAGGGAAAGGCTGCGTAAGTGGCATAGGGATTCCTGACTGCCGGTTGCTGACGGAGTGGCTGTGGTCCCAAAGAGAAGTTTCCGCAGGGCAACACTCGGCAGCCAATAGCGGAGGGGGCGCGGGCAGACGCAACAGAGAAATCCGAAAAAGGAGGACTTGGACCATATGGAGCATACGGTTATTTTTCAGCCCTCTGGCCGGCGAGGTCGGGTACCCGAGGGCACCACGATCCTCGATGCGTCACGCCGGCTGGGGGTCGGCATAGAGGCGGTCTGCGGCGAGCAGCTCGTTTGCGGAAAGTGCCGCGTCAAGGTCATGGAGGGATCTTTTCCAAAAGAGGGGATTACCTCATCGATGAGCCATCTCACGGAGCTCGATGAAAAAGAAATGAAGGTTCTGAAGCGCAAGGATTCTGAAGAGCATATCCGTCTGGCATGCTCAACAAGAATCCTGGGCGATGTTCTCGTATTTATTCCCGACGCGAGCCGGACCGGCAAACAGGTGGTAAGCAAGGCAGCCGGCAAGATCAAGGTGAAGATAAAGCCTGCGGTGAGGAAGTATTATGTCGAACTCCCCCTCCCCTCGCTGGACGACCCCTTGGGAGATTTCGAGCGGATCGAGAATGCCCTTGGCGAAACATACGGTCTGAAGAAACTTATGATCGACTACAGGACTCTTCAGAAACTGCCCGACGTGGTCCGGAAAGGCGACTGGAAGGTGACCGCGACAGTCTGGCAGAACTCCGAGATCATCAGGGTCGAGCCGGGAAAGGTCGAAACGAATATCGGCCTCGCTGTTGATATTGGTACGACAACGGTGGCTGGGTATCTCACGGATCTCAATACAGGTGAGGTGCTCGTGACGGAGTCGATGATGAACCCCCAGGTGCGGTACGGCGAAGACGTCATGTCCCGCATCACCTACTGCATGATGAATGAAGAAACGGGTCTCAAGGAACTCCAGGAGACGATCATTGAAGGGTTGAATACCATTGCGAAGCAGGCCGCCCATAAGGCAGGCTATTCACCCCATGATATCAGCGAGATGACACTCGTCGGAAATACGGCGATGCATCACATCCTTCTCGGGATCAACCCGGAATATATGGGGGTTGCGCCGTTCACGCCTGCCCTGCACAAGTCAGTCGACGTGAAGGCCGACCGGTTCGGTATCGAGATACTTCCTGCCGGTAATATCCATGTGCTGCCCATTGAAGCGGGTTTCGTGGGTGCTGATAATGTGGGCTGTCTGATCGCAGATGCGCCTTATAAACGCAAGGAGATGACCCTGTTGATCGATATCGGGACGAACGGAGAGCTTGTCTTCGGGAACAAGGAAAGGCTCATTTCTTGTTCCTGTGCCACGGGCCCGGCACTCGAAGGGGCACAGATAGAGTTCGGCATGCGTGCGGCGCCAGGAGCCATTGAACGAGTGACGATTGATCCCAAAACACTTGAGGCAACATACAAGGTGATCGGAAACAGCCGCTGGAGTGATGGAGAGGCGAACATGCAGGCGAAGGGCATCTGTGGTTCGGCAATCATTGATGTGATTGCCGAAATGTTCAAGGCAGGGATCTTAAGGAAAAACGGCCAGATCAATATGGATCTCACGTCACCGAGATTGAGGAAGGGAGCCAAGGGTCTCACAGAGTATGTCCTCGCTTGGAAACATGAAACATCGATAGATCAGGATATTGTCGTAAACCAGAAAGATGTTCGCGCAATACAACTTGCCAAGGGGGCTCTCTATTCCGGATGCCTCATCATGATGAGGAAACTCGGCGTGAAGGAGTTCGACAGACTGGCCATAGCTGGTGCCTTCGGAAGTCATATCGATAAGATGGAGGCGATGGTGATCGGAATGTTTCCCGATTGCGACCTGAAAAAAGTAAAATATATCGGAAACGCCGCTGGTGACGGTGCCCGCATAGCACTCTTGAATGTGGACAAGAGAAAAGAGGCGAACGATATTGCGCGAAAGGTTAAGTACATCGAGCTCGCCCTCGAAGAGGATTTCAACGACCGCTTCGGCGAGGCGATGCAGTTCCCGCATATGTTCGACGAGTTCCCCCACCTCAGGGGGATATTACCCGAAGAGCATTATGCGGCTGTGTGAAGCAAAAGTCCCGCCCGCTCCATGGGTTGGCGGGCGATAACGGAAGGAGGAAGCGATGAAGGTAAAATACATAGGTGACACCAGGACAGCCACGACCGTAAAGGGAGCAGAAACAAGACTCGAACACGGAATGGAGCTTGAATGCATGGAGAAGGAATATCACTCTGCGACTACGGTAAGAGCTGTGCTGGCTTCCGGTGAACACGTCAAGGTGAAGAGATCCGAACTTCAGAAGATCTAAATCCAAGTGCGGCGAGATTCGTTCTCAACCTGGTTGCGCAAAAGAACTTATCCCTTCTCCTGCTCATTCGGCAAAGGTCTATCGCCTGCCGAACGGGGGGGGAAGCAGAGGTTATATGATACAGAGGAGATCGTCTTTGATTACCGCTGGTGCACGAACGGCAAGGGGCCGGTTCGCCTTTGAACAAGCAGCGCGGCTTTTTCGGTCGAACGGTGGTATTGAACGCAACTTCGGTACCCTCGTCGCACAAAGATTGACCACTGACTGATAATTATTGGAAACTAACGCCTCCTCTCTGAGCCTGTTTTCGGACTTGGAGGGGAACATCGCACGTCGTCGCAGCCGACAGAGCGTTTCTTACCAGAAGCACCCTTGCTCCTGCGGTAGAAACGCAACAGTGTGGACTACAAGGAAGCAACCGGACGGTACTGTTTCTGCGACGTGCCGTCCTTAAATCTGGTCATATGTGATGGGTTCACCGCGATTGCTTACATACTAAGACAGATTTTCCCAGCTCATACTTCAATGTTGTTTATCTCCATCTGTAGTTTGCTCAACAACTCAGTGATTGAAATTGTGTCGACTTTTAGCATGCGCAAGGCTCTCTCTACTCGTTCCAAGGTTCCCAATGCTTCGTTAAACTCATATATATTCTTTCTCACATCCTTGTCTCTGCAGGCCACGCATATCCACGTGCTGCCTATCTCCGCCCAATCTGCTACCGAACCACAATCACATAACCTCTCGTTTTCCATTTGCCTACCTCCTCGTTTGATAAGGTGAACTACCCGCTGCTGAGATGAGGCTTCAGTCGGGGCTTCCATGCTTCAACGACAGAACTTACCGCGTGAGGCTGGTGCGGCAGAGGCCCTCGTCTCCACAGGCGTTTGTTCCCCTAGACTTCGGGAACCAGTTCGGACTGTATCGGCCCTACTGCGTGTGTACTCGATTCAGCATACGCTGACACTTTACTAAAAGCCTTATTGGTGTCCCTGCATAACTCCAGTCGTTCTGCAAATAATGGGATACGGAGCCTGTCCGACAAACCGAAAGAGGCCTCAGAGCTTTCCTTCTATCTTTCGTTTCATTGATTTCGTCACATAACACATTTGAAGGTTAAGAAATGCCTCCCCATAGTCAGGCTTCAGCTTCAATGCAGTGTTGAATTCATTTACTGCCTCATCAAGGCGGTTCTGCTTTCCATATGCAGCTCCAAGACTCAAATGAGGCAATGCTCCATCCTGCGACTTCCTCACCGTATCAGTAAAAAGGGGTTAGATTATCTCTCCAGACGGCATTCCTGCTCACTGTCCCCACGGAATAGACAACTGCCACCGCAAGAGAAATGATAACCAGGCCAGAAGCGAGTCCGGGTTTAACGACGTTGACCCATGAAAGGGTCAAAGCTTTGCCCATGAATAAATATAACACTTCTCATTTTAATGGTTTACCGTAAAGTGGACAACAAGTAATCTCTTCATTACTGCTGACAATTTGTGGATTACCGTAATGTTAGCTATGTTAACAAATCTTGTTGTGTTTTTACCGGAAGGTTCTAGGACTAGGAAAGAGAGGGCCTCGCCGGGGTCCAATGGAAAGTCAAGTTTGTTTTCGGAACTCCGTAATAGTTTCATCTTCGCGAAAGTGTGAATAAGTCGGGTGTACTCGATACAATACCCTTCCGTCTTTCGGGTGAAACATTCAGTCTCTAAAAAGAAGGACCGCCTCACAACAGTACTTCCTGAAGTCCGCACTGTGGCTATTTTGCACGGGGGTAAGCCTTCTTTTGGAAATAAACGCGGCGGACTCTATGGGGGAGTGCGGAGTTCCCCTCCAAGTCCGCATAACAGGCTCAGAGCGAAGGCGTTTGTTTCCAGATAAAACAGTTACTGGTCAAATCTTTGGCGACAGGACGTACTGGGAATAAGATTCATCTAAAAAGGGCTGATAGGCTATGACGCATCCTCATTGAGGTTGACTATCGAGTCCGACAAGTTCTCAAAAAAGTGAATTTCTTGATAACTGAAGATTACTATGTTTGAATTCTCAAGTTGCACTAGATATAATTGAATCACAAGGAGGAAATGATGATGATAATCCACAGATCTAAGGAAATAGTTTTTTTAGTGTCCTTGTTCGTACTTCTGCTACTCTTGTCTCCTGATGTCCACGCTGTACCGAGCTTTGCAAGGCAGACAGGCATGGAATGTTCAGACTGTCATACAGTCTTCCCTGAGTTGACTCCGATAGGACGAACTTTTAAGATTAGCGGCTATGTGCAAAGCACGAGTGATAAGCCATATGAGTTTCCCCCTCCGATATCAGGCGTGGCGCAACTATCATATACCGGTGCCCGAGGATTAACTAATGGAGTTGCCCCATTTGATTCTGAGAATAGGGCAACCGATAAAACAAACCTGCCACAACAATTAAGCTTGTTTTACGGGGGAAGAATTTATGGCAATTTGGGTGCATTGGTACAGGGCACTTATAGTGGTCCCGACAACCGCGTTGCTTTAGATAACAGTGATATTCGCTTTGCCGGCAAAACCTCATTGGAAGGCAAGGATTTGATTTATGGGGTTACGCTCAATAACAATCCTTCAGTAGAAGATATCTGGAATACTACTCCCGCTTGGCGCTTCCCTTTTGCTTCATCGGCTGTCGCCTCAAGTCCTGCCGCCAGCACAATAATTGATGGTCCTTTAGGCCAGCAAGTTGGTGGTATTGGGGTGTATGCCTTCTGGAACGACCTAATATACGTAGAAGCAGCAGTGTACCGCACCGCACTAAACGGCATTACGGAACCTTTTGGGGCAGGCACTCCGACCGATACGGTAGTGGACGGAGCTATTCCTTATTGGCGGCTTGCCCTGCAAAAACAATGGAATGAAAACTCTCTGGCCGTCGGTACATATGGTCTTGTAGCAAGAATTTTCCCAAGTGGCGCCACTAGTGGGCCTACTGACAGATTTACGGATATAGCTCTGGATGCCCAGTACCAATACATAAGTAAAAAAAACCGCCTTACACTAGAGACTACCTGGATTTATGAAAAACAGAGCTGGAATGCAAGCTTTCCCCTGGGTAATACGGCTAACCCCTCAGATACATTGAACACGTTCAGGGCCAATGTGAATTATTATTATCGAAGCGGCATAGGTGACATAGGTGGAACAGTGGCCTTCTTCGACACATGGGGGGCGTCTGATGCCATACTTTATTCTCCTAATGAACTGAGCGGGAGCGGGAACGGGAGCCCGAACAGTAATGGGTTCATCTTTGAAGCCGATTATTTGCCATGGAAGTATTCCAAATTGTCTTTGCAGTACGTTCTTTACAACAAGTTTAATGGCGGCACAACAAATTATGACGGATTTGGTACGAACGCATCCTATAACAACACGATTTATATTCTCGCTTGGTTTGCGTTCTGAGATGTTTTGGGAGGTTGTGGGCTTGCCCTTCTCGCCACCCCTTCTTGTACCATTGAGTTAAGACGTCACCAAGTTGGGATTAAACCCTCTTTTAATTTTGGTTGTATACTATCTAAACATTTTGTAGTAGCTCCAAGTGCGTAGCTTTGTCCCGATTATGACGTCAGCTACCGATCGCTAATATTCAGAACTCAAGATTCTTAGGCGATGATTACTGTTTTGTAACTTTTGGACAGTTTCGCCTTTTGAGAACTCTCTGCGGAGTCTGCGCAGTCGGTAGATGGCATCTCTTAGATTCCTCCTTTTAAAATCTGCACAGTTTCCCCTAGAACCTATCAAATGGCAAGTTTCGCCTCTGCAACGTTTATTTGAGGAAGGGAGCATCAAACACGAGTCGGATCTCACCCGGTGTCTAGTTCCAACAGAAACCTTCTGCGGCTCAAAATATTGGTGGTGAGGTGTACTGGATGAAAGACGCACCGCTACTTTTCCTCTACCTTTCGGAGTACTACTGGTATTTATGAGTGTATCAATTCTTGCACAGTGAGACTTTGTCGGTGTAACCGAGTTCTAGGTCTCCACTTATTCCTTCTCATTTAGCCTTCAAAAACAATGCGTGGTTCGGGATGAAATATGCGTTGACTAGGTAATGACCCTCGGTTTATCGATTTTCAAAAGGAACACGCACACTCCGGCGGTAAGTTGGCTACTGTGTTCGATGAATAGAAGACTCCGATTCCAAAAAATACGTGATGCGTTTCGGGGAGAACTTTTCAATATTTTCATTTGCAATCGAAATTTATAACTTTGAAGTTGGCCTATCGCCAAGGGAGAGGTGGAGAAAATTAACCCGGCAAAATTCAATTATCACTTTCAACTTTCGGCAACAATAAAGTACCCGTTGAGGAAATGTCGTGTCTACAAGTATACTAAATGTAGTATTTTCGGCAAGAATAAGTGCCAGGAGGTAAAAAAAGGTCGCGCGGTCACAACACTTTTAGAGCCGCCGTGAAATATGGGGACTTCTCTTTCCTATGGTGATTGCACTATGGTTACAACACTCTATCTGATCAGGCACGGAGTGCCGGAAGGCAGCGGTACAAGGCGCTATACCGGGAGCATTGATATCCCCCTGTCTGAAAAGGGAGCCGAGCAGATAAGGAGGGCTTCTGTCCTTATCGTGAAACATCTTCTCGCTTCGGCTTCCGTTCAGACCCACAACTACCTCAGGGATATCCATGGTCTCTCAGCACCTCGCCCTGATCCGGGAAATCACGACACAACGCTTCATGCAGTATATTGTTCCGACCTGAGCAGGGCGTTGAAGAGTGCTGAAATTATCGCTGAGCCGCACGGCGTAAAAACGGTCGCAGTGGAAGATCTGAGAGAAAGGAATTTCGGCATTTGGGAAGGCATGACCTTCACAGAAATAAGAGACCGGTACCCCGAAGAATTCCAGTCGTGGGCCGATAACCCCCTGAAATTCAGCCCCATGGGAGGCGAAAGCACAATCGAGGTGAGAGACAGAACTGTGCCAGCGGTGCAGGACATCATGAACAAGCATCGCGGTGAACAGATAGCAATCGTCGCGCATGGAGGAGTAAACAGGATAGTCCTCTGTCATGTCATGGGTATCCCTCTCGAAAATATCTTTCGGCTCGAACAGGATCACGGAGCAGTGAATATCATTGAGTTCTGGGATAGATATCCGGTTGTGAAACTTTTAAATGGAATGCGCGACGCTGAATGATGTCCGCTATCAGAGGGGAGCGAAAATGCAGGCTTCCCCTAAGGGCCGCCTGCGCAAAGAACGAGACGAAGTGAAACAGGGTGCAATCCTCGGGGTAACAGCCCTGGGGATTTTTGTTTTATGAAAAAGATCTTGCCTTTTCTGAACCACGATATTCAGGAAACCGGACCACAGTACCTTGAAGACCTGGCGACAGGGTACTGGTTTTCGGAAATTCTCTTTACCGCGGTTGAGATGGATATCTTCTCCCTCATCGAGCCGAAGGGGGCAACGGTTGAGGCACTTTCCAAGGCGCTTCAGGTGAATCTCCACGGGCTGAGACGTTTTCTGCAAGCCCTCAGCGCGATAGAACTGGTAACAAAGGAAGATACGACATACTTTAATACGAAACTCTCGAGCGACTATTTGGTGTGCGGCAAAGAGCATTATCAGGGCGATTCCATCCTCTGGCGAAAATACCTTCATCGGAGATGGAGGGGAATTTCTGACTGTCTTAGGGAAGGCGGGAGGGTCCATTTTGCGGCCGAGGACAGCTCTTCGGAGAGAAAGAAGCGCATAAGAAAGTACATCAGCGCTATGGACAGCATTGCAAAGATCAAGGGTAAAGAGATCCTCCGATTTTTTGAAGATCGGCCGGTGAAAGGCGAGATACTCGATGTGGGAGCGGGCTCGGGGGCCATTGCAGCGGCGTTCCTTGAGCGTTTTCCTCTCACAAAGGCGGTTCTTCTTGATCTTCCGGATGTCCTTGACTATGCCAGGCAGTTCTTGGCGGACAAAGGGCTCAATGGAAGAATGCGGGATTGCCCCGCAAATATTTTGGAACCCTGGCCTGTCAGAAAGGGGCATTTCGATCTTGTCATCCTTTCGAACATCCTTCATGCCTATTCCGAGAAGGAGCTGCCCCACATTCTGAAGTCTGCCTCTCAGTGTCTCCGGAAAAAGGGTATTGTCCTGATTCATGATTTTTTTTTGGAGCACCGCCCTGGGAAGGCAGCGCTCAGCGATCTGAATATGTTCATCAACACGTTCAACGGCAAGGTTTTTTCAGGAAAGTCCGTTCAGCATGAGTTATACCGTCTCGGACTCTCCTGTACGGACCTGATCCCCTTGGAGACGGACACAGCTGTTTTCTTTGCGGCAAAGGATACGGCAACCCTCGGGGCTCTGCATATTGATCAGATAAACCTCCTGGCTCCAAAGATTCTGGCCATGGGTTTTAGAAAAGTTTACCCTATAAAGACAGAGGACATTCACATCTCGGACTGGACGGACCTTCGATGCCGGTTTGGATGTGACAGATATGGGAGCCCTCATTGTCCCCCGAACAGTCCTTCCTCCCGGAAGACCAAGGGCATCATAAAAAACTACACGTCTGCATTGCTCCTAGAGGGCGAGCCACCGACAAGGGCCTTCCAGTTGCGCGTTTTACAGGCGGAACGCGAGGCATTCACTGCCGGCTTCCATAAGGCCTTTTCCTACTGGGCTGGTCCGTGCTCACTCTGTGAATCCTGCGTCACGAAGGGACCCTGCGTGAACACGGCGAATGCCAGGCCTTCCATGGAAGGAGCAGGCATTGACGTGTTCGAGACCGTCAGGCATGCAGGAGCAACCTTGAGAACCCTGAAGACGAAAAAAGACTTTGTGAAATATTTCGCGTTAATACTTCTGGAGTGAACCCTATTGCGAGTCCTATTCATACAGACCCCTTCGATAGAGGGGCCCTCGCAGGAGAGAGTCTACCCTATTGGAATTATCATATTGGCGGGTTCTCTCCTTCGCAGCGGTTATGACGTGGAGATCCTCGATATGAACATCGAGACAGATCCCTTTGGGGCCATGAAAAAGAAACTCTTGAGCTTCAGACCGGATGTCGTGGGGTTATCTTTACGAAATATCGATCCGTTGGCAAACAAGACCAGCTCGCTCGTTCCTCCTTTCCTGGTTACTGCCCGGCTGGTTGCTTCCATCATGCCGGAATCCTGGCTCATTGCCGGCGGCACCGGGTTTTCCCTGTTCCCGGAACGGCTGATGCGTGAGGCCCCGGAAATTCACTACGGCATCAGAGGAGAAGCGGAAATCTCTTTGCCGCTTCTCCTTGCCTCTTTGGAAAATCCGCCTCTCATAAAAGGGCTCTGCACGCGCAGGGGGAAAGCTGTAAGGATCACAGCTCCCTCCAAATGCCTCGATATGGCCCATTGCGCGCCACCCGACAGAAGCTTGCTGAACCCTTCCCTTTATGCAGGGCTAAATACGTATGTGCCTTCCATCGGCATTGAGACAAAACGTGGGTGCCCTTTCCATTGCACCTACTGCGTGTATCCCATGCTGCAGGGGAAGCGCTTACGGTGCAGATCACCGAGGGAGGTTGTGGATGAGATGGAATCCTTGAACAAGGAATATGGCATTGAACGCTTTCACTTCACCGACCCGATCGTGAATTTCCCTGATGCCCACCTTGAAGATATCTGCCGGGAAATACTCCGGAGGAGGCTGAAACTCAAGTGGGATGGTTTCATGCGGGAAGATTATTTCGATGAAAAGAATGCGGCCCTTTTTGAAAAAGCAGGATGCGAATGTTTTTCTTTTTCTCCCGACGGCCTTTGCCAGGACTCCCTGGATGTCCTCGGCAAAAGGCTCACGGAAAGGGATGTCCTGAGGGCCGCCGCGCTCGCCGCAAGAACTGATGTAATAAGCGTATACCATTTTATGGTGAATGTGCCAGGCGAGACCGAGAAAACCTGTGAGAAAGGACTTCGCTTTCTGGAACGACTCTATGATAAGCACAGCAGAAAGAAAAATCTTGGCACCGTCGTTTTAAATAATATACGCGTTTTACCGGGAACACCCATTGAAGCGAGAGCGAGAGCCAGTGGTGCCATAGGGCCGGAAACAGACCTCCTGTATCCGACATACTATAACCCGAAGCCATTCGATGCCTTCAGATACCGTCTGGAAGCTCTGCACCTTTGCAGGAATGTGTTCATGTGGCAGGAAGTGAGGTAGCGCAGTGAAGATACTCCTCCTGGAGCACCCTCGGAGCACGACCGCCGAACGGTGCAACGATATTGCAAACACTCCGCTCTCATCATGCCTTCTTACCGGATATGCCGCCGGAATGCTGAAGGGGGAGGGGCACGACGTGGAGATCGTCGAAGGATATCTTGACGGGCTCTCCTATGATGATATTCGGAATACCCTGATTGCGCTGAAGCCGGACATCCTGGGGGTGCATATCGTCTACCACTGGAAACCAGATCAGGCTCTCTTCGCTTTTCTCGAAAGAGTGAAGAGCGAAGGATTGACATCTTCTATAACCACCTATGGTTTTTATGCGACAATTTCCTTTGCGGATATCCTGAAAAGCCGTCCCGCCGTTGACTCGGTCATCGTCGGTGAACCTGAAATGCCGTTTGCGGATCTTGCAGCATCAGCAGCAGCGGGAATATGGGCTCCCCGCATCCCCGGCCTTGCGGTAAGAGACGGGGCGGGCAGCATCAACTACCAAAAGCAGAAACCCGTCGAGCGTCTTGACAGCCTGCCTTTTCCCGCACGCACTGAGGCGATGTACCGCTATTTACCCGAAGCAAACCTGCTGGGCAGCCGCGGGTGCTACGGAAAGTGCACCTTCTGTTACATCAATTCTTTTTATGGCCTGGGGGGCCGCTGGCGCGGCAGAAGTCCCGAGAATATTATTGAGGAAGTGGACGGAATTATTTCGGAGAGGGGGGTGCGAGATTTCTATTTTACTGATCCCAACTTCTTCGGTCCCGGACAGAAGGGGCAGGAAAGGGCCCTGCGCATCGCTTCCCTCCTAAAGCCAAGGAATATACGGTTCGGCATCGAAGGAAGGGTCAACGATATCCAGGATAAAACCATCGGTGCGCTCGTGGATGCCGGTCTCCGCCACATCCTCATCGGGCTGGAAAGCGGCAAAGACGAGTCGCTCAGGCGGATGCATAAAATGACTACCGTGGCTCAGAATGAGCGGGCCCTCCGTGTTCTCAGGGAGCATGGTGTGGAGCCGAATGTCGGGTTTATCATGTTCGAGCCTGACTCCTCGCTGGAGGACGTGCGCCTCAACTTTGAATTCCTGAAAAGGAATGATCTGCTGAACAATCTCCCCGTTACTGCAAACGTGCTTTACCACCACCAGATTGTTTTGGAGGGCACACGGGCGTACCATGATCTCAAGAAGGAAGGACGTCTTGAACTGCGAACAGATTCTTACGAAGGCGCTGCGTCTTTTAGAACCCCTGAAGTCGCTGTCCTCGCCGATATCATGCGGCAGACCACCAATATCCTTTTCAGCCGCATGGAGGGGATATGGAGCGGAAAGGTTGTCGAGCCACCGGGGCTGCGAGAAGGATATGCGAAAGTAAATCTGATGCTCGTGAAGGTGTTCGAGGATAACCTGAGAGCCCTGGAGGCGGGAGAACAGTTTGGTGAAAAGCACAGAATGTCTCTCGTGCGAGAAACGGAGAAAGAGATCGACGACATCTTCAAAAATGCGCAGAGGTGATAATTGTAGTTAGAGGTTGACATATTTCTGATTTAAGTATATAAAATAAGTATATTTCAGGTGCGACAAGCTTAATAGGGAATCCCGTGAGGAAATGATCCAATTCGGGAGCGGTCCCGCCGCTGTAGCCGGGACGAAAGCCGACTGAGCCACTTGGGGAATAAGCCCCTGGGAAGGCCGGTGAGTAGGATGAACCGGAAGCCAGAAGACCTGCCTGAAGAACAGTATCCGGTAAGTTTGGCCGGCGTCCGGGAAGTATACCGGTCCCGGCAAGAACCCTTCTCGCGGATAGAAGGTGGGGATGAAGTGAACCAGGGTGCAATCCTCAAGGCATTTCGTGCCTTGAGGATTTTTTTTTGCAAGAGAATACGTAACAATTTTTGGGAGGGAAAGACCATGACACAGCTGGAGAGAGCAGCAAAAGGGGAGACTACGAAGGAGATTCAGGCGGTCGCATCAACCGAAGGGATTACCCAGGAGATCATCAGAGAACACGTGGCTGCCGGCAAGATCGTTATCCCTGCCAACAGCAAGAGAAAACAAAACGTCATGGGCATCGGCAAAGGACTGAGGACAAAGGTGAATGCGTCGATCGGGACGTCTACCGACATTGCCGACTTATCGATGGAAGTGGACAAGGCAAAAATAGCCGAAAAATATGGAGCCGACACGCTTATGGACCTGAGTGTCGGCGGCGATATAGCCGCGATCAGAAAGGCGGTTATGGATGCGATACTTCTTCCCGTAGGTACGGTTCCCCTTTACGAGGCCTTCGCTCTTGCAATTGAGCAATACGGAGCAGCCGTCAATATGCCGGCTGAACTTCTTTTTGAGATTACGGAAAAGCAGTGCGAAGAGGGTGTCGCCTTCATGGCAATCCACTGCGGGATTAACAGAAGGACCGTCGAGATGCTCAGGAAGCAGCATTACCGGTACGGCGGACTTGTTTCGAAAGGCGGCTCTTACATGGTCGCCTGGATGGAGCATAACAAGAGAGAGAACCCCCTCTATGAACATTTTGACAGGGTGGTGAAGATACTGAAAAAGCATGACACCGTTCTGAGCCTCGGAAACGGGTTCCGCGCCGGAGCGATCCACGATGCGACTGACAGGGTCCAGATTCAGGAACTGCTCATCAACTGCGAGCTTGCCGAGATCGGCAGGGAGATGGGTTGCCAGACCATGGTTGAAGGCCCCGGACATATCCCCATTAATGAAATAGAGGCGAATATCATCATGGAGAAGAAGATGAGCGGGGAATCTCCCTTCTATATGCTCGGTCCGATCACAACCGATGTGGCACCGGGATATGACCATATCACCGCTGCCATCGGCGCTGCCCTCTCATCTTCATACGGCGCTGATTTTATCTGCTATGTAACACCGTCGGAACACCTGGGCCTGCCGTTTCCTGAAGATGTGCGAGAGGGAGTCATCGCCTCCAGAATCGCTGCCTACGTAGGCGATATGATCAAGCATAAAAACATGCATGCGGATAAAGTGATGGCAAAGGCGAGGCGGAACATGCAGTGGGGCACCCAGTTTTCTCTGGCGATAGATGCCGAACGGGCGAGGGAAATAAAGGCTAGAAGAGGGAACGGCGACGAGCACTCGTGCACCATGTGCGGAAAATTCTGTGCGAACGATATATTGCGCGGGATGTTCGAGAAGGATATGGAAGGCTCCGACAAAAAATAAATGCCAGACAGCAGCGGCAGGATTATCTTTGTCATCGGCGGCGCGAGGAGCGGCAAAAGCGGTTTCGCCCTCCGGAAGGCATCTGACACACCCGGGAAAAAGGCGTACCTTGCAACTGCGCAGGCCCTTGACCGTGAGATGGAAGCGAGAATAACGCGCCACAGGGAGGAACGCTCAGAGGAGTGGGAGACCTTCGAGGAGCCGCTACATATTCCAGCCCTGCTGCGAGAGATCGCCGTCACTCATGACGTAATCCTTCTGGATTGCCTGACTCTGTGGGTTTCGAACCTGCTGCTTACCGCTGAGGGGCTTCTCGAAAAATATTGCGACGATTTCATTGCAGTGCTCGACGGGCAAAATAGATCGTGCCTCTGCATCGTTTCGAATGAGGTCGGCATGGGGATTGTCCCTGACAATGTCCTCTCGAGAAAATTCAGGGATAGTTCAGGGTATCTGAACCAGAGGGTCGCTCGTATTGCCACCGAGGTGTATCTCGTTGCTGCGGGAATTCCTTTGAAAATAAAGTAACGACATGGGGAGATTCAGATGGACCCGATAGAGAATACCCGAAAACATATCAGACCGCTGAATGGAGCATTCATTGCTGCGGCACAGAAACATTTGGACAACCTTACCAAGCCGCCCGGAAGTCTCGGCAGGCTTGAGGAATTTGCGAGGAGACTCGTTGCCATCACGGAAAACAACAATCCCATGCTTGACAAAAAGGTCATCTTTACCTTTGCTGGCGACCACGGAGTGGTACATGAGGGGGTCTCTGCCTATCCCAAAGAAGTCACCGCTCAAATGGTGTTCAATTTCCTCAGGGGCGGGGCAGGCATCAATGTCCTGGCACGTCATGCAGGGGCTGATGTCATTGTCGTTGACATCGGCGTTGACTATGACTTTGGAGAGATCGAGGGCCTCATGAAGATGAAGGTCATCAGGGGAACAAACAATTTTGTGACGGGTCCTGCGATGACGAGGGAAGATGCTCTCAAGTGCCTTGAAGTGGGCATTGAACTTGCCAATGGATATGCCAGGAAGGGATACAAGATCTTTGGTACCGGCGACATGGGCATAGGGAATACGACGCCATCGAGTGCCATTGCATCGATACTCACTGGCAGGCCTGTTGCGGAAGTCACCGGAAGAGGCACGGGTATTTCCGATGACTCACTGAAGCGAAAGATCAAGATCATTGAAGATGGCATACGCCTGAATAAACCCAATGCCGCGGATGCCGTTGACGTCCTGTCGAAGGTCGGCGGAGCCGAGATCGGTGGAATAGCGGGATTGATCCTGGGAGCCGCCTCAAACCGTATCCCCATCGTGATAGATGGTCTTATATCCACGGCGGGAGCATGTATCGCCCACGGTATTGAACCGAGGACAACGGATTATATGTTTGCGGCCCACAACTCGGTTGAGATAGGGCAGAAGGCCATGCTTGAAAAGATGGGATTGAAGCCTATCCTTGACCTGGATCTGAGGCTTGGAGAGGGAACGGGGGCAGCACTCGCTCTGCTGCTCATAGAAGCGGGACTGAAGATATACCGGGAGATGGCGACCTTCGGCGAGGCCGGCGTCTCCGACAAGATCGTGAATTAGATGAAGCAGTTGCTGCTTGCTCTTCAGTTTCTCACGGTCATCCCCATCAAGGTCAGGGGTGAGGTGACCGAAAAAGACCTCGTCACCTCGACCATATTCTTCCCGATTGCAGGTGCTCTTCAGGGTGTCGTGATGGGGGCAGCGGCGGTGGCAGGGATGCGGGTATTCCCGCCTGAAGTCGTGAGCGGTCTTGTCATCTTGATTCAGTTGCTTAGCGATGGCGGATTTGACCTTGACGGGCTTATCGATACCTTTGACGCCCTAGCGGTCAAATCAACCCGCGATCCCGCGACAGATAGAGAAGTGAGGCTCTCGGTAATGAAAGACAGCACAATCGGTGCGATGGGGGCGATCGCGCTGGTGATGACGATCTTATTGAAGTTCCTCTTCCTGAATGCCCTGTTCCATTCAGTCCCGTTGACCATAGCCTTGTGCATGGTCTTTCTGATGCCTGCATTTTCCCGATGGATCACGGTCCTCGCGATGCATCGCGGCATTGCCGCGCGGCGGGATGGGCTCGGCCGCATCTTCCTGGATAATGTAAGGCTTTCCCATGTCGCCCTTTCAACACTGCTGATGTTTGCGCTGTATCTGTCTGTCACCGTGGTATATCTCTACGGATTCTATGGGGTTAAAAGTTTCGGCTTGCTTGTCCTCCTCTGGTTTTCCCTCTTCCTTTTCAGTCTTCTCTCCAACTCCTTTTCTCGGCAAAGGTTTGGCGGACTCACAGGAGACACTTTCGGGGCAATGAGTGAAATCTCGGAAATACTCTTTTTGCTGGTGACATCATTATGGTTACAACACGCCACCTGATACGGCACAAAGAGACGGAGGAGCGGAATGAAACGCTGGTGCGTGATCGCGCACGAACATATCCTCACCGGAGAGCGTTACTCTGCTTTCAACATAATCCCATTCCGGGAGAAGCATCCTGTGGTCAAAGCCCTGAACGGGAGGGAATCAGTGGCTAAGGCATTGATGATCCAGGGGACAGGTTCCGGCGCTGGCAAGAGCCTGATCGCTGCCGCCCTCTGCAGGATTTTCAGTGACATGGGGGTGAGCGTCGCTCCCTTCAAGGCGCAGAACATGGCGTTGAATTCTTTTATCACCTCCGGCGGCGGGGAAATCGGAAGGGCCCAGGCATTACAGGCGGAAGCATCACGGACAGAGCCGACGGTGGATATGAACCCCGTGTTGCTGAAGGTTTCCGGTGAAACGGGCTCACAGGTGATCATTCAAGGGAACGTCTATGCCACGATGAGGGCTCAGGAATACTACGCGTCCAAAGCAAAGGCCTGG
Source organism: Thermodesulfovibrionales bacterium (assembly GCA_050014695.1). Taxonomy (GTDB): domain Bacteria; phylum Nitrospirota; class Thermodesulfovibrionia; order Thermodesulfovibrionales; family UBA9159; genus UBA9159. The sequence continues at coordinate 33,353 of JBEKCV010000016.1, read as the reverse complement.
GCGGCAGTCAAGGAATCGTTCGACAGGCTCTCAAGAAAGTATGAGCTGATAATCATGGAGGGTGCGGGAAGCCCCGCCGAAATAAATCTTCTGAGCGCTGACATCGTGAATATGGCAGCTGCAAAGTATGCGGCGGCTCCTGTTGTCCTCGTTGGAGACATCGACAAAGGAGGCGTCTTTGCTTCGCTTTACGGGACGGTAAAACTCCTCGGCAGAGACAGCAGGAATATCAGGGCCTTCCTCATTAACAAGTTCCGCGGGGACATAGAGATACTCAAACCGGGACTCGAGATGATAGAGGCGAAGACGGGAAAGCCGGTCATAGGGGTGTTGCCCTATATCCATGATATCGGACTGCCCGAGGAAGACGGGCTTGCGCTACAGAGAGTTTCACAGCCACGATATCGGCCGGAACGTTCCGGAATGATCAAGATTGTTGTGGTAAAACTGAGATACATTTCGAATTTTACCGATTTTGACCCCCTCGCCTGCGAACCGGACGTCGAGCTTGTCTACTCTCAAAACCCCTCAGATATAGAGAATGCGGATCTGGTTATTATACCGGGCTCAAAAAATACGGTCAAGGATCTCCTCCTCCTTATGGAAAGCTCCCTTGATCGCAGCATCAAACGGGCGTATGCGAAGGGGATACAGATCATGGGCATGTGCGGCGGATACCAGATGCTGGGGAAAAAAATCCTCGACCCCCATGGCGTTGAAAGTTCTCGAGGTGAGACAAAAGGAATCGGCCTGCTGAATATCGTCACCTCCTTTGACCACAAAAAAATAACCTGTCAGGTCGAAGCCGTGGTGACGAAAGCATTCCCTTTCCGGGGAAATGAGAGCGCGCGGCTTCAGAGACTCCGGGGATATGAGATCCATATGGGCTTGAGCAGCGGCGATATCGGTCTTTTTGGGGTGAAAAGACTTTCCCACGGCACCGGCGAGAGTTCGGGTAACGCTACCCTGCCTGACGGATCCATAAACGGAAACTGTTGGGGCACCTACCTTCACGGCATCTTTGACAATGATCGATTCAGACGAGAACTTCTCAATCATATCAGGAAACAGAAAGGCCTGCCTCCCGCGAGACAGAACGTAAACTACCGGGAAAGGAAGGAACGGGCAATTGATTTCCTCGCGGGGATCGTCAGAGAACATATTGATTTGGATTTTGTGAGGAGGATAATCGGCCTGTGATAGAAGCGCAGGAATTGCTGCTCGCATTCATGCTGGACCTTGCCATAGGTGATCCGAGGTGGCTTCCCCATCCGGTAACAATGATCGGGGCCGGCATACAAAAAGTGGAACTGTTTCTGAGAACATATGTCACTTCCCCCCTCCAGGAAAAATGGGCGGGCGTTTTGCTCGTCATGTTCATTGTCATTCCGGTTGCCGGAATCACCCTTTTCATCATGAAGGCCCTGCGGGCGCTCCAGGGGCACGGTAGTTTGGGGTTGCCGGGCACCATAGCCCTTATTTATCTGATCTCAACAACCATCGCGTTACGGGAGCTGACCGATTCGGCACGCCTCGTCCTCGAGTCGTTAAAGGACGGGAGCATCGAAGGCGCACGGCATAAGCTGAGCATGATCGTCGGCCGCGATACGAAGAGCCTCTCGGAAAATGAGGTGTTAAAGGCGACTGTCGAAACCCTTGCAGAAAACTTGTCTGACGGCGTTATCGCTCCCGTGTTCTATCTTGCTATCGGAGGGCTTCCGCTCGCCATGACATATAAGGCAATCAATACCCTCGATTCCATGGTGGGATATAAAAACGACAGGTATCTCCATTTCGGATGGGCAGCGGCACGGCTTGATGACCTTGCGAACTATCTGCCCGCGCGGATAACGGGTATGCTGATAGTCCTTTCCGTCTTTGTCGTCCGCATCGTGAAGGATACCCTCAACTCCTTGCCCGCTGCCGCCCGTTCTTTCATGACCATGCTCCGGGACGGCCGGAATCATACGAGCCCCAACAGCGGGTTCCCCGAGGCATCAATGGCAGGCGCCCTCGGAATCAGGCTGGGAGGTCCCTCGACATACGGCGGATCACTGGTTGAAAGGCCGTACATCGGAGAGCCAACAACAGAGGATTATCTGGCGGCAGCCGAAGAGGCGATCCCCATTGTGTGGGTCGCTTCTGTGGTCGGCACGGTGATTGCCGCGTCCATATTATCGCTGAGGACCCGGTTGTGATGGAGCACGGAGGAAACCTTTACCGGGTTTCCCGGGAAACGGGAATTCCGGAAACAGCGATACTTGATTTCAGCGTATCGATAAATCCCCTGGGCGTGCCCTCTTCTGTCACCTCGGCAATAGAGAGCGCAATCCGTGACCTGCCGAACTATCCCGAGGTCGACGCCGAACCGCTCGCATCGCATCTCGGTTCGTATCTGGACGTTGACCGCGATTCAATCATCTGCGGAAACGGCAGCACGGAATTGATCTATCTCATCGCAAGGGCCCTGAATCCGGGAAAGGTGCTTATTCCCGCACCGACCTTTTCGGAATATGAAAGAGCATGCAGGCTGATATGCGGCATGCGGGGTGTCCGCCTGGAGTTACGGAGGAGAGAAAACTTTGACATAGACCCTGCCCTCTTTATCCGAACGATGAAAGGTTGCGACTTGGCATTTCTCTGTAATCCCAATAATCCCACAGGGAGAGAGCTGGGGAGGGAGGCTCTCCTGCAAATGGCTCATGCGGCCGCGAAAATGAAATGCTATCTCGTGATCGATGAGGCCTTTGTCGATTTCTGTCAGGTGGAGACTCTTATCGGTGAGGTGGCGAACAATCCCTATCTCATTGTCCTGAGATCGCTGACAAAATTTTATGCCCTTGCGGGCTTGCGGATAGGATATGGTGTCTTCCCTCTGACCGTTGCCGGGTTGATGAGGCGGCACAAAGAACCGTGGACAGTAAACACCCTTGCACAAAGGGCGGGCATCGCCGCTCTTTACGATGAGGCTTACAGAAAAGCGTCGTTGAGGACAATGAGACAGGAAAAAAAATTTATGGAGAACAATTTCAGGGCATTGGGAATTACCTGCATACCATCCTCGGCCAACTATTACTTGATACAGATGAGAAATGCCCCTGAGGCGATTGTCCGTTTGCGGAGCAAGGGGATTCTCATGAGAGATTGCTCAAACTTCGCCGGGCTTGATGAATCGTATGTTCGTGTGGCGGTCAAGTCCCGCAGGGACAACACACTGTTGTTTAGGGAGCTTACGCGCCTATGCACGGGATAATCATAGCCGGCACTCACAGCGGTTGCGGTAAAACAACCGTTACCCTCGGCATCCTTGCCGCCTTAAAGAGGAAAGGGCTGACGGTCCAGGCATTTAAGACGGGACCCGATTTTATCGATTCCGGTCTCCACCAGCTGATAACGGGCAGACCGTCTCGAAACCTTGACCTCTGGATGTGCGGAGAATCGTATGTAAAGGACAGTTTTTTCCGGAACTCCCTGGATGTTGATGTTTCCGTTATCGAAGGAGTGATGGGCCTTTATGACGGTGCCCTGAGCACGGCCTCCCTTGCCGATAAACTCGAGCTTCCCGTCATCCTCGTTGTCGATGCCTACGGATTGGCGGAAAGTGCGGGCGCCCTGGTGCACGGATTTGCAGAACACAACCGGAACACGGTCGGCCACAGATTTTCTTTTCTCGGAACGGTCTTCAACCGGGTGGCATCGGAGAACCATTACGAAAGGCTGAAGGCGAGCGTTGGGAATATGCGTGTTTTGGGCTACCTGCCGAGGAATCTGGAGTTCGAGATCCCTCATCGGCATCTCGGTCTTACCGTCGCAGAGGAGAGTCCCCTGAGCGATGAAAACCTGCACAGGCTTTCAGATGCGGTTTTGCGGCATATCGATGTTGACGCAATTCTTGCCGCGGAGAATCGGAAGGGTGCGGAGACAGGGAAGCGACAGAACAGCCAAAGCGACGGGGCACCTCTTCTCCGATTCCCCTCCTCATCAACGATAGCTGTTGCCTATGACCGGGCCTTCTGCTTTTATTATGAGGACAACCTCGATTTCCTGAAACAGGAAGGCGCGGGGATCGTCAGGTTCAGTCCCCTGAGCGATCCCATGATCCCCGAAAATGCGGACGCCGTATACATCGGCGGAGGATATCCCGAACTCTATGCGCGGGAATTATCGCGCAATAAGTCCATGCTCAGGTCCATCCATGACTGGGCGGATACCGAGAAGCCCCTCTATGCCGAATGCGGCGGACTCATGTACCTGTCGCAGGGCATCCATGACTTCGACGGAACCTTTTTCCCCATGGCTGGCATTTATCCTTTTGAGACACAGATGAAAAAAGGCAGGTCAAAGCTCGGGTACCGGGAAATTCGCCTCACGGAAGACTGTCTCCTCGGGAAAAGAGGGGAGAGACTCAGAGGGCATGAATTCCATTATTCGGAGATACCAGGGAACCAGAACCTGACAGCGGTCTATTCCGTGCGGGACGGTAACGGACAGGAAATAGGGTTCGAGGGATATCGATTGAAGAGTGCCCTTGGGAGTTACATCCACGTTCATTTTGGCAGCAATCCTGCCGTCGCAAAGAATTTTATGGATTTTGTAAAGGAGAGGAAATGGACAACATAATTCTTATCGGACACGGAAGCCCCAAGAGAAATGCCAATACCATCGATCGTGTAGGAAAGCTCCTGCACGATAGGATCCACTCAGGATGCGGCAACAACTGTGTGAAAGTTGCATACCTGCAGTTTGCAGCCCCTGATATTATGGGAGCGATCACAGAATGCGTCGAGGGCGGGGCCGATAGGATTATACTCCATCCCTATTTTCTCTCTTCCGGCATGCATGTGACAGAGGATATTCCCGCAATCATCAAGGAAGCCCAGGGGATATATCCTGGGATTGAATTTCTTTACACCGACCCCCTCGGAATGCACGAAGGCCTGGTTCAGGTTGTGATGGAACGGATAAAAACGAGTATCGGGCGCACATCCTCTTCTGCGGAAACCCCGCTCGAAAAGAACGTCTTTCCGAAGGAGAGCCAGCATCCCATAGAGAAGAAGAGCTTCGAGATGATAGCTGAGGAGATGGATTTCAGCCATGTCGCTCCTGAAAGATTGCCCATCATAAAGAGGGTGATTCACTCGACCGCTGATTTTGAATTCAAGGAGACGCTCGTCTTCCATCCAGAAGCGATACAGGCGGGGGTCGATGCAATCCGGTCGGGTAAAAACATCCTGACAGACATAGAAATGGTGAGGGCGGGAATAAACAAGAGACTCTTGCAACGATGGGGAGGAACTGTAATCTCGAAGATTTCCGATGAAGATGTCATGCGGCTGTCTCAAGAACCGGGAAAAACCCGCGCCGAAGTGGCAATGGAAAGAGGGATTGCCGACAATATAGGAATTATCGCCATCGGAAATGCTCCCACTGCCTTGTTAAAGGTGATCGAGATGTTCAGATCGTCTGCCCCTTCCATCATCCCGCCTATGTTGGTTGTCGGTGTCCCCGTTGGTTTCGTTCAAGCATTGGAATCAAAGGTGCTGCTCTCTTCCCAATCGTTTCCGTTCATAACAAACCTGAGCAGAAAGGGAGGCACACCTGTTGCGGTGGCCATTGTAAATGCGTTATTACTGATAGCGGGGGAGGAATGAAAACGACGGTGAAAATCTTTTATACGGGTTCAGTGTTTTTCGCCCTATTGATGCTAACGGCGTCCGATGCACTGGCTATGCATATTTCTGAAGGAATTTTGCCGTTCAGATGGGCCGCCTTCTGGTTTGTCGTTGCTGCACCATTTGTGGCATGGGGCGTTTACCGGCTGAAGAAGATGTCGAGAACGGATCTGTCATTCAAACCCCTGGTAGGGTTGATGGCTGCAGTCGTCTTTATCATCTCATGCATGCCTGTCCCTGTGCCGGTGGCGGGGACATGCTCGCACCCATGCGGTACCGGCATATCAGGAATACTCCTGGGGCCGGGAATCAGTGTGCTTGTTGCCTCGGTGGCGCTCTTGATACAGGCGCTCTTCCTCTCGCACGGCGGGCTGAGCACCCTCGGCGGTAACATTGTCTCGATGGGGGTCGTAGGGTCGTATACGGGTTATCTGACATTCCGGACACTGAGGGGCGTAGGGATCAATTTGGCAGCCGCTGGTTTCGTGGCGGGACTATTCGCAGACTGGGCCACATACCTGACCACATCCGTGGAACTCGCTTCCGGCATAAGGGGGCAGTCACCCTTTCTGCCGCTTTTCTGGAAGATTCTCATTGCTTTCGTCCCGACACAGCTTCCCCTCGGGATTCTTGAGGGCGCTATGACCGGGGGGATGATCGTGCTCCTTTATAAAAAGAGGCCTGACCTTCTCGTAAAAATGCGCGTAATGAAGCCGGAGGAGGTGGCGGCATGAGAAGTCGGAAGCCAGGGGCAGGAAGTTGGAGGATCGGGAAATGCTTTTTCCTCATTCTTTTGCTGTTCACCATCTTCTGCTCGCGGGCCGCGGTTGTGTCTTCTTCCGAAAAATGGACTGGCGTTGACGAATCGGTGGTTGAAAAGTATGCAAAAGAGCACGGCAGGGAGGCGAGAAAGCCCTTCATCGACACAGATCAGGGAGACCTCCTTCTCTTCGTCTTTCTGCTTGCAGGTACCATCGGCGGATTTGCCGCAGGGTATTCCTGGCGAGTGCTCATGGAACGCAAAACAAAGGATAAAGAGTAAACCATGCATTTTTTTTCTGAGCATTTCAGGAAGACCCACATCCTATCAGACACCGATGCAAGGCTCAAGCTCCTGGTGGCGGTGGGTATCCTCATTATGGTCGTCAGTTACAGGGGTTTCGTCTTCCCCCTTTCCGTTGCGGCCCTAAACCTCCTGCTCTGCGCAAAAATAAGGGTGCCCATGAAGACCTTTGTCCTCAGGTTTTCTGAGCCCGCCTTCATCGCGTTCATACTGGTCTTGATCAAGTTCTTCTTCTCCGGCAGCGACGCGCTCTTCACGACCCATTTCTTTGGCCTTGCAATTTCGGGACATAGGGACGGACTTGTCGAGGGACTGATGATCGCGACGCGGATAATCGGAGCGGTGTCGGTAATCATCGCGCTTAGCTTTACCACGCCCTTTACCGACCTAATGTCCGGTCTTTCCTGGTTCAGGGTCCCGAAGGGACTGATCGAGATCCTGATGTTCACTTACCGGTATATCTTCGTCCTCCTCGAGGATGCTGAGATCATTTACAGCGCCCAGAAAAACAGACTCGGTTATTCCAGCATAACGCGCGGGCTGAAGTCCTTCGGCATTCTCACTGGCTCGCTCACGCTCAGGGCCTTTGATCACAGCCAGAACACGGCTGTGGCAATGGTCCAGCGGGGATACGACGGAAATTTGCCGCTGCTTCTTCATGAACCCTTTAAGGTGTCGGAAGTTACCATTTCGGTCCTCCTTCTCCTCGGCATGGGGGTCCTATGGAAACTGTAACCCGGCTGGCGCTGAACCTGACATCCTTCAGGTATCCGGACGGCACAGTGGCCCTCTCCGACATCAACATCGAAATAAAAAAAGGGCAGTTTGTTGGCATCCTTGGCTCAAACGGATCCGGGAAGACAACGCTCCTCAAGGTGATGGACGGCCTCATGAAGGACTTCGAGGGCACGTCATGGCTTGACGGAACAGCCATGAAAGAACTATCCCCGAAGGAGATTTATCGGAAGATCGGTCTTATTTTCCAAAATCCGGACGATCAGCTCTTTGCGCCAACGGTCTTTGAGGACGTCGCCTTCGGCCCCATCAATATGGGCGTCCCGCAAGGGGAAATCGAGCGGAGGGTGGCCGGTGCGCTTCTCGCTGTCGGGATGGAGGGAAACGAGAAAAAATCGATCCACCATTTGAGCTTCGGCCAAAAAAAGCGGATCTGTATCGCGGGGCTGCTCGCAATGGGACATGAGATCCTGCTCCTTGATGAACCGACGGCGGGGCTCGATCCGATGGGCGAACACAAGATGATGAATCTCCTTACCGGATTGAACAGGGAAAAGGAGGTGACGATCGTTATGGCGACGCACAGCGTAGATCTCGTTCCGGTATTTCTTGATTACCTGTATGTCCTGAGCAAAGGACGGATCGTCAGGGGCGGTTCCCCTGAGCAGGTGTTTACGGCGCCGCAGGACATGGCGCATGTGAAACTGCGGCTCCCGCAGATCGCCGAGATCATTTACAGGCTGAAGCATGAAGACAACTTGCCCTTCGGTAAAATACCCCTCACGATCGGTGAGGCAAGGAAGGAGATTTTGAAGTTATATGCGTAGAGGTTATAGGCAGGGTGGCACAGATTATAGCCAGTGCTTTCGTACAGAATCGGTTCTTCAGACGGAGGCACAACGGTCGTGAGAATACCCGGCCTCGACCGGTTCGCGGGTGATTGATATGACACAGAAAAAGGGAGTGAAACGCGGCGTGACAGCGAGAAGTAAAATGTTGCGATCAGGATATACAACGGGAGCATGTGCGGCGGCGGCGGCAAAGGCGGCAACGTTGCTGTTACTGAATTCGGGATCCGCGGTTCGGGGTTCTGAAGATTTACAGAATATCGAAATCCCCTTTCCTGACGGCAGCAGGGCAACGTTCAAGGTTCATAACTCCTCGTCTACCATGCAAGACGCACAGCAGGGCGCATGGGCTTCGATTATAAAGGACGCCGGTGATGATCCCGATGTGACCAATGGAGCGGAAATCATTGCAGCAGTTACCTTTCTCACCGACTCGTTGCCCCCTTTTCCACCCAATGGCTTCGTCATCAAAGGGGGCAACGGTGTCGGCAGAGTCACGAAACCCGGCCTCTCCCTGCCTGTTGGCGAGGCAGCCATCAATCCTGTTCCGAAGAAGATGATACAAGAGGCAGTGACGGAAGCGCTGAGACAGGCGGCCGAGCCAAAAGGTGATTCGGACGGATCGAAGTCGTTCCGCGGCGGGATGTCGGCCATTCTCGAAATAACTATCTCTGTCCCCGACGGCGAGGAACTGGCAAAAAAAACCCTGAACCGGCGCCTCGGCATAATCGGCGGCATCTCGATCCTGGGGACGTCCGGCATCGTTAAGCCCCTCTCCTCCGAAGCGTGGACTGCGTCCATCACGGCTTCCATGGATGTAGCGAGGGCCCTCAATCTCCAGGAGATAGTCGTTTCTGCTGGCAGGGCGTCAGAGAAGGCCCATATGAGGAAATATCATCTTCCCGAAGAAGCCTACGTGATGATGGGAGATTACCTAGAATTCTCGCTCCTCGCCGCAAAAATGCATGGATTCACCCGCATCCATCTCTGTGCTCAATGGGCAAAGATGCTCAAGATCGCCATGTCCACACCGCACACCCATGTCAAACACGGAGCTCTGAATGTGAAGGAAGCGATTGACCTTTTGATCCGCCTTGGCTTCGATTTTCCCGAGGATATGGAATGGAACACGGCCCGCGAAGCGTTTGACTATTTTATTTCGGTATACGGATTCGAACCTTCACTTTTCCGAAAGCTCTGCGGCGCCGTCAAAAACTATGCGGAAGCCATTACCGGCGGAATTCCCGTCGTCAGCCATCTTGCATCGTACAGAGAGGAGATACTTGTGAGCAGTGAGTAAAATCGCAGTCATCGGGATAGGCTACACGCCTCTTAGCGAGAGGGCTAGGCAGATTATCTTGGGATCGGACATCATCCTTGCCTCGTGGAGGCTCCTTGATGTCTTCAGGGAGTATGGCGAGTATGATGAGGTGAAGGACAAAGTGCAGTTGCTCAACGATGTCAATGAGACCATTGATTTTATGAGGAAGAATTATGGGACGCATGCTATTGCGCTTCTCGCATCGGGAGATCCTCTTTTCTTCGGCATCGGCAGAATGGTGATTAAGGAATTCGGGAAGGATGCGGTGGAGATATGCCCTGGGCTGTCAAGCATTCAGCTGGCATTCTCCCGAATAAACGAGCCGTGGGATGACGCCCTGCTCATAAGCCTTCACGGCGGCAATGACCCTGAAAAGAGGAGAAGGCTGAAATATGGGATTGTCGATATCCCGAGCCTCCTGGCCAGGCATCACAAAATTGCGGTCCTCACCGACAGGGAAAACAATCCTTCCGTGATAGCAGAGGCCCTGAAATCATCGGCCATCAATCAGTCCTCATTGCGAATCCATGTCTGCGAAAAGCTTGGATACAAGGATGAAAGAATCACGGCGGGGATACCTGAAGAGATTGCGGCGAGGGAGTTCTTTGAACCGAATGTCGTTATCCTGCAATATGCAACAGACACGCTACCAGGGGGCAGAGAGGATATCGGGTTTGGTCTTACCGAAAACGAAATTATTCATTCACGGGGGCTTATAACAAAAGATGAAATCAGGGCGGTCACCATCCACAAATTACGGCTCCCACAGGAAGGGGTCCTCTGGGATATCGGCAGCGGCTCGGGCTCGATATCAATAGAGGCGAACAGGGTATCCCCGGGGATGCGCATCTTTGCCATCGAGAAGGACAGAGAGCAGATCGACCATATCAGGGCTAATTGCGAAAGACTAAACGCTCAGAATGTCGCGATAATACACGGTGAAGCTCCGGAAGAACTGCTGGGACTGCCCTCCCCCGAGCGGGTCTTTATTGGAGGCAGTGGCGGAAGACTCGGTGAGATCATAGGCGTGATCGGTGAGGCGATGTCTTCGGGTATTATCGTGATGAACGTTGTAACGATTGAGACCCTGCATGAAGCGATTACCTCTCTTGAAAAGAATGGATTTGCAGTGGACGTTGCCGAAGTATCGGTATCAAAATCAAAAGTGATTGCCGGAAAGAAACATATGAGTGCGCTAAACCCCGTGTTCGTTCTTACAGGAAAAAAGCGAATATGACAGGAACCCTGTATGCCATAGGAGTCGGTCCAGGAGATCCAGAATTATTGACACTCAAAGCGGCAAGGATCCTGGGGAATGTGTCGTGCCTTTGCGTTCCGAAGGGAAGGGAGGAAGGCAGCAGTCTCGCCCTCTCCATTGTGAACAGCGTGATACAGCTCGACAATAAAGAGATTATCGAGGCACACTTCCCGATGAAAAAGACAAAGGATTCCGAACATGGCCCGGAACTTGATGCAAAATGGAATGAAACGGCAGAGACTGTCCTGAAGAGATTACATAAGGGGATCGATGTGGCGTTTATCACCCTTGGGGACCCGACTGTCTACAGCACGTTTTTCTATCTCTACGATAAGCTGCTTTGCCTCGATCCCGCTCTTGCGATCGAGATCGTACCGGGAGTGTCGTCGATCAATGCCTCCGCCTCAAGGGCAGGGATTTCCCTAGGCCTGGCCAATGAGAAGATCGCCGTCATACCGGCGACCTATGTGAAGGATCTCAAAAAAGTCCTGGCTGATTTTGATACCCTTGTTCTCATGAAGGTTCATAGCGTCTTTCATGACGTTCTGGCTACACTAGAGGAGACAGGCCTTTTGGAAAAGGCCACATACGTCGTAAGGGCCTGCATGGAGGGCGAAAAAGTGTTCACGAATCTCAGGGAAGTAAAAGATGAGGACCTGAATTATTTTTCGCTGGTGGTGGTCAGGAAATGAAGAAAAACATCCAAAAGAAGCGAGTTGTGAAGAAGATATATTTTATCGGTGCGGGTCCGGGTGATCCAGAGCTGATCACCCTTAAGGGAAGAAAGCTCCTTGACAGGGCGGACGTCGTTGTGTACGCCGGAAGTCTTGTAAACCCGGCGCTTCTGAAAGGCACAAAGGCCGAGCTATACAATTCAGCGGCGATGACCCTCGATGAAGTGATAGAGGTCATGCGAAGTTCCATAGAATCGGGCAAGACAACGGTACGGCTGCATACGGGTGACCCTGCCTTCTACAGCGCCATATCCGAACAGATCGAGAGGCTCAGGGGTCTGAAGATCGAATATGAAGTTGTCCCCGGCGTCTCATCGGCAATGGCCGGGGCTGCACTGCTGGGGCAGGAGCTCACAATCCCCGAGATAAGTCAGACCGTCATATTCACGCGCCTCGAGGGGAAAACCCCTGTTCCGGAGACGGAGCGGCTCGGGGAGCTGTCGCGGCATCAGGCAACCATGGTAATCTTTTTGAGTGCCGGAATGATCGAGACCGTCAGGCATGAACTTTTGCAGGGGTATCCGGAAAGTACGCCTGTCGCCATTGTCGAGAAGGCATCATGGCCCGAACAGCGGATCATTCGGGGGACATTAAGAGATCTTGCGGAACTGGTGCAGAACGCCGGCATAAAAAAAACGGCACTCATATACGTTGGAGAGTCGTTAAGAGCAACGGAGGGCGGCTTGAAAAAAGAGTCAAGACTCTATCACAAGGATTTCAGGCATGAATACAGAAAATAAGAAGACCTTTCTCTTTTATATAACGGAGAACGGCCTCAACCTCGGTCGAAGAATCGCGGCCCGTTATCCGGACATCCAGATAATGAGATTTAAGGCTGATAAGGTCCCCGAGTTCTGGGATACGCAGAGGAATTTTATCTTTGTCATGGCGGCGGGAATTGTCGTGAGGACAATCGCGCCGCTGCTGAAAAACAAAAAAACAGACCCGGCAGTCCTTGTCCTCGACGACAAGGGGCAGTCCGTGATCAGCCTTTTGAGCGGACATCTGGGCGGTGCCAACGAGATGGCAAAAGAGATTGCGAACTATCTGGGAGGGCGAGCGGTGATTACAACAGCATCCGATGGCAATCATCTCCCGTCGATAGACCTCTGGGCAAGAGATAATGGTCTCGTTGTCGAGCAGTGGGAACTGCTTCCACAGATCGGCACACGGCTTATCGATGACGGTTCAGTGACAGTATATACCGATGTCGGCATTGAACTGCCGAAGGAATTCTTGAAGGTCTCTGATGCCCGTTCTGCCGATATCCTGATAACCAATAAAAAGGATCTGGGTCAGCCCCGTTCAGCCTCTCTCCCCGGAGAAGGGGTGCAGCGCTGCGCGGAGACGCTCACAGGAAAAGGGCCGCTTTATCTACGACCCAAGAATCTCATTGTCGGCATCGGATGCAACAGCAAGACATCCGCCGATGAGATAGAAGAGGCGGTAAGAAAGACCCTGGATGAGCATGCTCTGGCACTTGACTCCATCCATTCAGTTGCGACCATAGACGTCAAGGCGGACGAGGAGGGACTCGTTGGTTTCGCACGGAAATACCATCTGGAGATTACCGCCTTCACGCCCGAAGAACTGAATTCAGTGGAAGGATTAGTGCGATCGGAAGCGGCCTTTAAGGCCACGGGGGCGAACGGCGTGGCAGAACCCGCATCTCTCCTTTCGTCAGGGGATACCACATTGCTTGTGCGGAAGCAGAGAATCGGCAATGTGACGGTCGCGGTATCCGAGAAGAAGGCAGGAGCCAGGGACAGGCAGTCTAATAAGCAAGGGGTTGCGCCACTACCTGCTTCGAGAAACCCGCGGGGGAAAATTTATGTTGTCGGCACCGGTCCCGGGAGCATCGAACACATCACTCCCGCCGCCAGGGAAGCCATTAGGAAATCGGATAGTGTCGTGGGATACGACACGTATCTGGAATTGATCGGGGAATTACTCAAGGATAAGAATGTCTTCTCAACGGCAATGACGCAGGAGATAGACAGATGCGGAAAAGCGGTGGAACTGGCCATCGACGGCTGGACGGTTACGGTGATCAGCGGGGGAGACCCCGGAATTTATGCGATGGCGGGGCTGGTGTTGGAGCTCCTGAAAAAACAGGGATTTCCCCGGGCGACGCTGCCCGAGGTGGAGATCATCCCCGGGATCTCGGCTTTAAACGCATGCGCGGCACGTCTTGGCGCGCCGCTCATGCATGACTTTGCAACCATAAGCCTCTCGGACAGGTTGACCCCTTGGGAATCCATAGAGCAAAGACTCGATGCGGCGGCAAAAGCAGACTTTGTCATTGTCCTCTACAATCCGAAAAGCAGGGGAAGGGTTGAACATATCGGTAGGGCAAGAGAGATTATCTTGAAACAGAGGGATCCCGAAACCCCGGTGGGGATAGTAAAGGGCGCGATGAGAGAGGATGAGACGATCGTTATCACTGATCTGCAGAATATGCTGGATCATGCCATAGATATGCAGACAACCGTCGTCATCGGTAATTCTCAAACCTTTACCTGGGGAAAATGGATGATCACACCAAGAGGCTATGAGAGAAAAATCAATAGCTGAAAACCGCCGCCCGCGATGCGGTCCTTCCGATGCTGCCGCGCCCTTTCCGAAAGAGATTGCCCTTCTCTGGGATGAGTCATTCCTCTGGGGATTAATGGCGGTTAAGGCTTTGGAGTTTGCTCATTTCCCCTTCGATCTCATACGGTCTGAAAGGATTATCAATGGAGGGCTGGAAGGCTATAAGGTGCTGTTGGTACCCGGCGGATGGGCATCGAACAAGCTGAAATCCCTCGGGGAGAACGGCGTTAACGCCATTAAGAGATTTGTAAACGAGGGCGGTCATTACGTCGGTTTTTGTGGCGGAGCCGGACTCGCAACACTGGAGGGCGTCGGGTTGCTCAAGGTTAAAAGGAAACCAACGAAACTGAGAGTTCCCAGTTTTAGCGGAAGAATCATCCTTTCCCTCTCAGAATCTCCCCTGTGGTTCGGCATTCGCGAAGCGGTTTTTCAGGCGTGGTGGCCCTCTCAGTTTGTATTGGAAGATGCCGGCATAAAAGTGCTCGCCACCTACGGAAAAGCATTGCCGGATTCTTTTAGCTCAGACGTGAATGTGGGAGACACGAATAGGGATGGCAACTGGTCAGAACTGGAAAATCTCTACCAGATCAATCTCAATCCGGAACGGCTGCTCAATGACCCTGCCGTGATAGAAGGCAGCTACGGGAAAGGTACGGCAATACTTTCTCTCGTTCATTTCGATACTCCCGATGACAGAGACGGATCGATCGTCTTAAGGAATATCTGGGAGTACCTTGGAGTCCAGAACAGGGTAGACGTGCCAGTGGAGGGAGATATGATTGCAAGGAGGCATGTTGTGGAAGATGATACGGCATGTCTTGTATCGGAATTGTTCGGTCGCTGTGCCGAACTGATTTCCCTTGGTGCCCGCAATTTCCTATGGTTCTGGAGAAACCCTCTGCTCTTACAGTGGCGCCGCGGGGTGAGAGGGCTTGAATACTGTACTCTCTACACCATGATGAAAGAGATCGAAGGGATCATGATCAATCGAGCAGGCTCGCCTACGCGGAACAGTGGGGTGAACACCGCTGGAGTCTCCTCATTATCCGTAAAGGATCTCGTCTTTCGTATAAAAGAGGCGCTTGTCCCCTTTACTGAACAAGCCAAGCGCCTTCTCGTTCTAGAACGACAGGCGATGCAGAGCGGATACATTACCTATGAAAAGTGCAATAATCCTGAGATCCGCAGGATCAGGGCGGAACTCTTCTCCGCTTCGAAAAGCCACGGCGGGCTCTTCAAAACAGTCATCGATGAAGTGGATGCACTGCTTTACAGCTTGTTGATTCACCGACCTTCGAACTTTTCATTGAAAAAATAACGTGTCATGGGGTACTGTTAAAGGAGTTTTTTCTTGGTGCACCGGGCTACTCGCGACCGCCAGTACGATGAGGAGCCCGGGATTGAGTCACTTCGATACTGACTTGGCGTATTTCATCACGCACTGTCAAGTCGTTTTATTGTGTACGAGAGATTTATACTCTTCCGGACGGCAAGCCCGCCCGGCCTGAACGAGCAGAGGACAGCATCAGCAGAAGGAGAAGTAGCCATGCGAAGAGGGTATATCGAGGTTTATACGGGCAATGGCAAAGGCAAGACCACCGCGGCATTGGGTCTTGCGGTGCGGTCAGCCGGTGCGGGACTTAAGGTATTTATCGCCCAGTTCGTCAAGCAAAGGAGCAGTAGCGAACATCAGGCGCTCAAAACATTTCGGGGCTTGATCACCCTCAAGCGATACGGTAGAGGTTTCATCCTGAACAGGAAGCCGAAACCGTCCGATGTCAGAGCGGCCCAGGAAGGGCTTGGTGAGATCATATCGCTGCTGAAGTCAAAGACCTATGATGTGGTTATCCTCGACGAAGCGAATGTTGCAGTGCATCACCATCTCCTTACGGTAAATGACCTTCTCTATCTCATGGAGATAAAGCCGATGGGGACCGAACTCGTCATCACCGGAAGATACGCTGACGAGAAAATAATCCAAATGGCCGACCTTGTGACCGAGATGCGGGAAGTCAAACATTATCGGAATCAAGGAGTAAAGGCAAGACGCGGTATCGAGAAGTAGGCTACCGCAGGCCATGCCCCCTATCACCATCATAGGAATAGGATTCAAACCCCTCGATAAAAGGGCGACGGAAACCCTTGAACGTTCGGCCATGATCCTTGCCTCCAAGCGACTCTATGACGTCTTTCGGGGATATGGGGAGTTTGAGAAGGTGGCGGAGAAAGTCAGGGTGATAGACAATATTGACGATACCTTTGCCGTTATCCGCAATAATTACCGGACTCGCTCCGTCACGCTCCTCGCCTCTGGAGACCCGATGTTCTTCGGCATAGGAAAGAGAATCGTCGAGGCATTTGGAAAAGATTCAGTGGAGCTATTCCCCGATCTTTCCAGTGTTCAGGCAGCGTTCGCCCGGATTAAGGAACCATGGGACAATGCGTTCCTTATGAGCCTTCATAGGGGGCCTTACCCTGAAAAGCGAAGGAAGCTCGACTACGACACAACGGATATACCATCGCTTCTTCAGAATCACGCCGCGGTCGCCGTTCTCACGGATGCGGAGAAAACTCCTATTGAGATAGCGGAGGTCCTGAGCTCGTCACCCCTGACTCGTGCTGCAGGACTCCTCATGTATGTCTGTGAAAAACTCGGCTACAGAGAAGAAAGGATCACAGAAGGATCCCCTGAAGCAATTGCTCGCATGGCCTTTTCAGTTCCGAATGTTGTTATCATAAAGCACATCGACAACAGACGGTGACACATGGACCGGAACGACCTCAGTTACTTTAGAACCTGGTTTTCCGATTACTGCAGATCTTTTTATTCCCGGAATGCTGAGGACCAGAGGAACATCATTCTCAAGGAACGGCATACCCATAATGTTTGCAGGAATATCGTCAGGGTTGCTGAAGAAGAATCCCTGACATCAGGCGAGACCCTCTTAGCAGAAACGACGGCCCTGTTCCACGATATCGGCCGATTCGAGCAATATGCGCGATATAAGACATTCAGGGACAACATCTCTGTGAATCACGCAACCCTCGGAGAGAAGATCCTTTCCGAGACGGGACTTCTGAAAATCCTTCCGGAAAGGGAACAGGGATTGATCCTCCAGGCGATACGGTTCCATAATGCCTACCGCATTCCGGCTATCGTGGCCCCTGACTCACGCTTGCTCCTGCGGCTGATTCGTGATGCAGACAAGTTAGACATCTGGCGCGTATTCCTCGAATATTACGAGTCTCCGGCGGGAGAGAGGGCCTCCGCAGCGGGGCTTGGCCTACCCGACCTCCCTGAGTATTCCGAGGAGATCCTGGCCTGTCTCTTTGAAAAGCGCATCGCTCTCCTTTCGAGCCTCAAGACACTGACCGATTTCAAGCTTCTGCAGATCTCCTGGATCTACGATATCAATTTCGAGGCCTCGGTGAGGTTGCTTGAGGAACGGGACTATATAAACAGGATCATCAAAACAGTACCGCAGACAGAGGGGATTGTTAAAGCTACCGTCGCCGTGCAAAACTACCTGCAAAACCGGTTAAGGGCATGCCGCTCTTCTTAAAATCTGCGCGATGCCTGCACGGCGTTCGATACGTTGTACCTATCGTATTTGGGGCATGACAGCACGATGAAGGAGCATATGGCATTAAATCGATTTACACATTTTTGGCTTCCGGTGATCTCTTGGATGGGTCTCATCTTCTGGATGTCGACCGAAACATTCTCTGCCGAGAACACGTCCTTAATCATTGGCCCTGTACTTCTTTTCTTGGTGCCGGGAATCTCTTCGCAAGACCAGAATATGATCCATGGGCTCATCCGAAAATCAGCGCATGTGACCGAGTATTTCGTCCTCGGCCTCCTCCTGTTTCGGGCCTTTCGCGGCGGATCGAAGGAATCGCGGACACTGCGGTGGTCTCTTTCCTCTGTTTTGGTCGTTCTGCTATATGCCGCCAGCGATGAGTTTCATCAGTCGTTCGTTCCCACGCGCACCGCTTCCCTTATCGATGTCGGTATCGACACGATGGGGGGGATTATTGCCCAGGCCGTAAGCGTTCTGTGGCAACACCGAACCCGGAAATAACCCTTCCCCAGGAGATGGAGTTCGTCAGATCCCTTTCAACCGATACCGTCACTCCGGAAAAACATTGAGATTCTTATAGATAAACAAAACGAAATCGTACGAGATCCGGTCATGCCTGAGCGAAAAAAAGGGAGACAGTTCCCCCACAGCAAAGGAAACCATCTCTTCGGGGACAAGATAATTCAATTCAAAATCCTTGCTCGGATTATGAGCCGAGAGGGCATTAAATGCCAGGGCGATTCTGCACCGGCTGAAAAGTTTTTTCAAGGTATGCCTGATCATGTCATCAAGCCCCTTCACCTTCAGGTTAAAGACGCCGCAGAGAAAGATATAATCGAAGTCCTCAGCGAGGTCATCCTGTTCGATGTCAAAGACTTCAAATCTGCATTCGGGAAATTTCAGTTTTGCCAAAGAGATTAACTTTTCGTTGATATCGAGGCCGGAGTAGTTCACGGCGATGTTCCGCTCTTTCAGGAATTGATAGAAATCCCCTTTTCCGCATCCGAAGTCGAGAACCTTCTTCCCCCCAATACGGGGAGCGATATCAAGGAGCCCGAGATAGTGCAGAATCTGTCCTTTCGCAGTCCACCTGAGGGCCTCGGGCCTGTCTCCGTGCATCGCGAGTGCCCTGTCATAGAAAGCGATCACATATTCCTTGGAAAACTCATCCATTATGATTCATCTTACTACACCCAGTAACGGAAAAGGTAGGTTCTTCCAGAGCTTTTTCTAAGAGAAGAATACCTTCGAACGATAACCTTGTTGTCCCAGAGCATTCCTTTATCCCGCTATTCCAACTGTGCACTGAAGCGCGCATAATCGTCTTCCTGCCCTGATCCCTCTTGAGGACGAAAATAATATATGATAGGCGTGACTTTCCCGCCAGACACAGCAAGTGCGACTTCCGGGCCTGTCGTTGCCGAGCTCGTCACGGGTAGAGCACTTGCGGTGCCAGCCGTTTCTGGTTGCGTTCACGTTGCGGTCGTGCTGCGGACCGCAGTTTGAAAACGTCTATTCCCTGTCTTTCAGGGTGAGTCCGTCAAAGACGAACCCGCATTCACAACACATCTTCGGACCTATAATGTAACTTTTCTTTTCATTTCTTGAAACCGAAAGCATATGTTGGCCAGAGATATGCTTGAAACTTGTTTTTGACAAAAACAATAGCGCTCACAGTACTTGACACTGGCCTCATTTTTTCGTTGCCAAGGAGTTCGCCCCGTACTTTGCATGGCCACAACACGCCGGAGTTGACAACTTGCATTGCGGGAATCTTGACGACCCGGTTCCACTCGCGTGAGATTCCGGAAGAAACCATCATTGAGAATAGCTTCAAAAGATGTGACCCAGCTTTGTCAGAGGTCGGCGGCAAGTACACCGACTACTCCACACAATTAGAATTGCTGTAACAATGAAGAGTTTCGAGGAAAACACGCAGGGAACGAAAAAATAAAAGGTGCGGGCCAACAGGTTGCTACTGGCAATTTAAATAGTCGAATTTCTCCGACGTATGCAATTAGCCAAATAAGTGATTGTTTTCTCATTTGAGATATCAAATGAGAAAAACCCTTCAATAATTTTATCTGCTTTGGTAAAACCAATTAGGAATCTAAAAACATGTTTATCCGTTTTCAATTCCAGTGACTTCCTTGTAGTCGTAAGAATTTGCTTTGTTATAACGTTCATTTTACGTATTTCGTCATAAACAATTTCCTCCTTTATCAACCAACCTTTGAGCCCCACAAGACAAATGATTCGATGATTTGTAAAAATAAGCCATCCTGCTGGAAGCATACTCCCATCTTTTTCCCCCCCCATATACCTAGGACTTTTCAGAGCAATTAAAAGATATTCATTTCTTGCAGGTCTCACAGACATCAAAATTTGTTTCGGAACATCTCTGAGCAGCCCTTTTTTCTTAAACTCATCTCTTTCTTTTTGCAATTCTTCAGGAATTTCTTGTGATTCTGCAATACCAGGGAACGGATCCCCTTTTTCATAACCGCAATTGTCACATTTATCGACAACCTTAACGTTTGCAAAACCACAGTTTGGACAAACAGTAAATACCTCCTCACCGCACATTTTCTGGATCAAGCTTCCGCCTCTTGTAAGAAATAAAAATGAAAAGCCATACCCAATTCCTATACTAATGGCTGTTATCCATATCGGAAGATCAGGGACTTTTGGGTATATCTGTCCTTTGCTGATATCCATCAAGACAGAAATGAAGACCAAGCCAAGGAGACAGCTGTTTATCAGTGGCCAGTATTCAGACGTCTTGGAGTTCGAATCTTTATTTTCATAATACTGATTAACAGCGGACAGTATTCCACGAGCCACAAATACTAAGGCAACCCTGTAGCGAGCAAGTCCTGTAACAAATAGCAAAAAGAAAATAATTCCTTCAATTAAACGTGATCTAAATATAATCCTGTAGTTTTTAATCCAAAAAGAGTTTTTTTTCATAGATTTCATATGCGTGCACTTTAAATTGCTCGGGTAGTGAGAACAAGAAGGCTAACGCCCAAATCTTATTCCTACACCCGCAAGAGCCAGAGGGATCTCCGTCTTAATCCCTTCCTCTTCAGCTACACCCTCAAATATCATTTGCTGCTCTCGATCGAAACGCAGCTCAAACCACGCCTTTTAACAAACGCATTTTCTTGCAATGCGGAATACTCAGCAAGTAAGCTGCTATCGAGGACAAATTAGCATAATTTATGGTACCGAGCATAGGAATGAGGTACAAGTTCAAGAGCAGACTGAGAGTGAAAAAGCCAATAACGTACTTGAGATCCGTATCGATCAATAACAAATAGTTGCGAACTCCGGTATATTTTTTTTTGTTAATTAAAATGGATGTTTTCGACACATAATCCATAAGAAATGGACTTAGGATTAAGCCAAACCCGCCGAATAACCATTGTATGTTGTCCTTTTTGACGGCTAAGAAAATTAAGTCAATGCCCAAAAGCTGCGCCAAGATAAAGAAACCAACTGACAATAACGATATCTTTTTCCAAAAAGGGTATAGGAGGCAGTAAAGAGTCAGATGGATTATAAAGGAGATGGCATGCTCATAGGCCATAAACTGCACCATCCTCGTTTGTTCTTCCGAGTGCTCGGCTCCAATGAACCACAATAAGCAAACAAACCGTGACGACAATCATGAGTCATTGGTCCATAGACGCCTTAGCTCGACGCTGTTTGTTAGGAGAAAATGAGGAAGCGGTTTACTCTTCAACTGGTTCTTTGGGAAGGTTTCTTAGATTCTTTATATACCTTGCCTCATTAAATGGGCAATTCTTTTTCATCACGCAAAATAATTCAACCGCAATAGCTTGTCCTATGAGCTGTTTCGCTTCAAATTCTGAATGACCTTCATCCTTGAGACGTTTTAATGTAAGTGCAGTCTCAGCTGGATTATTATCATTGATCTGGTTGTCTATTACTTCAAAGATAGCATTCCTTAAATTTTCGTTGACTTTCATCCTACACACCACCGATTATCTTCTGAATCCATTAATTATAACAGATTCAGAACACCCAAAAGGCGTCGAGAACGGCACTGGTTCTGCACTGATCCATATCTCAATGAGTTTTCTCACGTTGCACCTTTCGCCCAGTACTGGTTCACCACCTTTTTGCTTGATCCATCGACAAACCGAGAGTGATTGATGGTCGAGACTATTGCGGGCTTCCGAAAGAAATGCGGAGTAACAGCTCGGCAGAGGGATGCGGTTTTCTCACGAGTTGTTAAGAACGGAGATCATTTTCGCACAGTTTTACGCGACCGATCGTTTGTCTTGCCCTAGTCTTTTTGCTCAACAACAGCACATGGTAAAGTTACTATGATCTCGAATTTGAGCCATTCGATTCGACCGCGCTCTTGATTTTCGGCTCCACTTCTACCGATCTTTGAATCTATGATGCTGAACTTAGCAATGCCGTGCGGCATGCTTTCCATTTCTCTCCAAGTTTCAGTGAACTGTGAACCCTCACTGCGTATCAACTTTTCGTAAAGGTTAAAGGCTCTTTCTGCATCTACATTGTTTAGAGGAAACCTCACATCACGGGGGCCATAAGACACCGCATCTTTTGCTGTGAAATCATAAGAGACATCAACATTTGTTGCATTATACTCATGGTAAGGTGGGGTTAAGGAGCCACGCAACATCGTCATCGGGTTTCCTCCCATTCTTAAACAGTATTTCGATTCGCCAACCCTCGATTGCCGGATCATGCCATTTACGTAGTACGAATACTATGTTCTTACCAATATCAATCTTATAATCTTGACCGCGATTGACTTTACCAATTATTCCCTTGTATTTACATTGCGCTTCTTTCTTCATGTTGTGAATGTTGTCGGCTGACACCGATGTTACAAGAAGAAAAGCGTGAATTGTGGTGTCTTCCTTTGTGAGTGAGGCATGACTATTCTCTTCCGCGTATGCCTTTGAACAGAGCCATAGAGCCATCGATGTAAATAATAAAACACACACGAATGTCATCAATTTTGTTTGTAGCATCATGTCATTTTCGAAGGCCGTAAAACTATCGAGTTTATTATCATATTATCAGTTGTACTAGACAAGTATTGTAGCATCTCTTGAGAGTCTCTGTTACAGGAAGAATGTCGGCTTCAAAAAATACTGTGACCACGCAGCCCTAACCCAATAGCACTTAGAACAGATACCAGTACTGAAAACGATATGACGAGTGCCAAATGTTTCCTATTGCTCCACATGGCGGCTGAAGGAATACCGATTCTTAGTAGCTCTATGCTAACGACCATACCTAGAACGTCTTTAAAAATGGTTACGCCCAGAAGGAGATAAAAGTCAGCCTTGAAGAGATACCGCAAATCCTTTGATGCACCGATATGAAATAACTCCATCACCACTAAGGATGGGAGGCAGACATAAAAGGCTAACTTTCTATATTTGCCTGCGGACTCTTCAAAGAACAAATTTTGGTCATGGTTCAACCCCCTCCTTCTTAAGGAAAAAAAATGGCGCCATTCATAGAGAGCGGCTATAGAAATCATTATTCCAAAGATAAGTGAACCAATAATAGCTATGATAGCTATGCTTGAAAGCATGCCCGTTATGCCTCTGAGAAGAGTGAATGCGGAAAACGGAACCCCAATAGCAAACATTGTTAAAAGAGAGCGATGTTTGATATTTTCATCGGAAGAATGACATTTCCTAATAATCAGTTCGAATAATCTGTTATCGAGGTTTCTAATTATTTCCATAAGAACTCCACACTATTATATCAGGTTTCAAAGGCGTGAAGTACAGGAAGGACATCTCAGTTCATGTTTCGGGCCGAAGTCGAGACTTATTCCTGACAAGGTGGCGGGGGAAGCATTGGTTTCGACTCGAAGAAGCATGGAGGGACAGGTATTCGAACCAGGTTTAGGCTAAAATAGCTGGGTGAATTTTGGACAGACAATCAGCATTCTCAATAGGCTCTTAACCGACGAAGATCCTCCTATAGTGAACAGTTCTTGGGTACTAAAACACGCCCCCCAGTGCTATCGGTTTATTTATAGGAATATTAGAACAGAAACAGGTCGTATAGACTGGGACAAAGTTACTTTAGCCTTCGAGTGGAAGTTTCAGCGTCGCTGGACACCGGTACGAAAGCCCAAGTGTTCGCCACTTTATGAGGGTTCATCGGAAGTGAATGCGATTCTCAATAAATACCGAGACAAACTCTATGTTTTCCTTGCTCCCTCTGATCGCGACGATACACGAATACGAAATAACATCAGTATTTCTCTTGTTCGCCTTGCTCAATATGGAAACGTGTCATCAAAGCAAGAGGCTATGAAACTTGTTCGGTACACTATTGACGACTGGATCGAGTGTTGTCGCTTCATGTCTCGGTGGCAAGGCTACGATGAAGAGATTCGAAAACACCTTGAAGGGTGCATTCGCCGCTATCGCTATACAGGATCATTTCTCAATTATGTATTTCGAACACTTCAATATGCAGGAAGGGGCCTGAAACCGCTCTGCGCATTCTCATTGCATGAGCCGATTGCGTTTGGTTCAGCGAAATGTTGGCTTGAGAATGTTTATAAGGATGTTGAGACGAATGAGATCCGTATCCATAGAGGGGCTAACCATGGTGACGTCGGATTTTGAACTTTGTTGCAAATTAGCGCAGGTCTTTATTGCAAAACAGGTGAAACTGCGGACAACCTACTCTCAATACTTTCCGGTACAAAGTGGGTTTTCTAAAAATTTCATCTTTTTGGAAAATTTCTATGGAAAATTGCATTTTTTCTGAAAAAAGATCTAGAATAGGGCTGACAAACATTCATGGAAGCTATTGAAATTAAATAAAATGTATTTGCACCTTTTGTGAAAACCCAGAGGAGTTCTCCGTTTGCATAAAACTTGCAATTTATTGCACAAAACTTGAACTCTTTTGCTGGTCTCCGTAATATGGGCGTCCCGAGTCGCCAACTTCTGGATGCATCTGAAAGGGAATTTTTCAGGTTCAAAGCGGTTCCTCGCTATGCTGCGCAGGGGTGGACGCGTTTCTCAACCTCAGGCCCGATTGTGCGCTGTGCGATGCGAAGCTCATAGTCCGCTTGCAGGCCCATCCATACTTCCGGAGAAGTGCCGAAGTACCGGCTGAGCCGTAGTGCCGTGTCGGCGGTTATTGCGCGTTTACCGTTGACGATGGCACTGACGCGGCCGGGCGGCACCGCGATGTCTCGGGCAAGCCTGTTGATACTGATCTCCGACGGCTTCATAAATTCCTCAAGGAGAATCTCCCCAGGGTGAATAGGCTCAAGAAGTTTCTTTTTTGAAGTCATGGCACACCTCTAATGGTAGTCTGTTATTTCAACGTCATAAGCGTCCCCATCTTTCCAGCGAAAGCAGATTCGCCACTGATCGTTGATCCTGATGCTGTATTGTCCCTTGCGATCGCCCTTCAGGGCCTCGATCCGGTTGCCCGGCGGGACTCTGAGGTCTTCCAAATGCTTGGCCCGATGAAGGTACAAGAGCTTACGTCGTGCAACCCGTTCGATCGAACGAAACTTCGGCACGTTATAATCATTGAACAGCGCCCCGGTTTTGGCATCACGGAACGACCGTATCATGACTTATAGTCTATTACGTACAGCGTAATATGTCAAGCGGCATCCCTTAAACACCTTAAACAAAAATAGCGACAGTTCCCCATAGCTTTGAAGGTGGACTGACATGATCTCCTTACCCAAGAGGCCCCAAGCTTTGTGCTTATCTTTGATCGGATGCCGAAAGGTCGCACCTATGATTTCAGCATGTTTCGCTTCTTAGGAGGACCGCCTCCCAACGTTGCGGTCGTCGTATATTTCTGAAAGGGAGCAACCGAACTGAAGTTACTGGCTCGCGCGTAATATAGGAAGAAAGTCTCCGAAATACGGGAGCCCTTTGGCGGCATGTTTCTGGAATGAAGGTTTGATCGGGGGGAGTTATCATTACGGGATGAAAAAGGTAGTTTTGAGGAGAGCCTCGTCCGTGTGGAGCATAGGGAGAAAGCGTTGAATAATAGAAAGGAGACAAATGATGACGATCAATCAAGCTGTAGAATTACACCAGGAGGTTGCCAGGCGACGGCGGGGAAAAGATCGAGATGCTTAACAAGGTGAGGCGCCATGTTTCTCCCAGTACCATACACCATGCCTTTGGTCTGGTAGCCAGGGCTCATTGCTGAGCCCCAGCCCCATAAGAACCGGACTGGTCGGTTTCCCGACATACGGCTCAAGCCTTTCTAAAGCTGCCTCTCAGCAACCCAGTTTCGTAGCTTTCAACATTTGGAAGCTACGTCACCTCTACAATACTCATTTGCAGCCCTCTTGCGTTATCCGCAGGAGAATGCACATGCGGTAATCTGCATTCATTTGCTTTTTCTCCTTCGAAGGTTCTGTAAATTTTCTTGTAAAGAAAGACCAAGTAGAAGTCTGCCTGCTTTCGCATAGGATAATGTCGCTTTCGCTCAATCCTTATCCGACCTATTACAGACCGGCATTCGCTTTTTCTACCATCCTCTGCCCACATCCCTATCGGCTTCCCTTGCGGGTCACTTTCCCTTTCGGGAGAAATATGGGTTTACCAAGTTCCGCATGAGTAACACTGATGGGTTAGACCCTGCCTCTCCTCCGATAGCCGTTATGTCCGTGTAATCCCAACTCCAAAAGAGATTAGCCGGCTATGTACCTTTTTGGTTCAAGCCTACAGCACCTTTGGCTTGTCTCGGTTGACGAAGTTTATCAGCAGTTCACATATGTTAGTCATACCATCAAGCCAGGCACCTTATCCGCCTCGATGCTAGCAGATATATCATCGCCTCACGGCTCTGATTAGACCCATACGGGTCAGGTTACCCTTTTCCTGTCCGCACTTTATTCAGGACAGTAGGCTACCCCTAACGGAATACAAGCCGGTAGCTTAGGGTGTTGAAAGATTTCCAAAGCCATGCATAAATCAAGGTTTGAAGGCATCTTTCTTTGGAGAAGATATCTTCTGTACAGAAAACCTTATAACTCACTGTGATTGTGAGAGTTTTCATGAGTCATCAACACCCTAAGCTACCGGCTTGAACGGAATAGAGGGTTTCCCTAATCACGATGCTCTGTGATTCGAAACAATTACACATGCGACTTCTTGTCGCACTGTAGTACACCGACTACTCCTCGTGTTTCAGTTATCTGTAAGAGTGAAGTTTCTCAGGAGAAACATAGATAACAGTTGGGCGCTACACTTGAGCGGCAGCGAAATTGTTACCACTGGCGTGTTGTGCATTGTCAAGCCTTCCTATAGCTCCTAATTGCACTCAAAAAGCAAAGGCCGAAGAAACCTATAACGAGACTGCCTTTTATCCATCGATCTGGTCTGATGATGATCATAAAAATGCCGCCTACGACAAATGCGGCACTACCTATAGCATAAAAAAGCCATTTTCTTTTTTCCTGTTGCCTTGTCGTTAACTCTATGTTTTGCTGAAAAAGAAAGTAGAGAGACACAATCCATAGGATAAGAAAGAATACCAGAGCAAAGAGTTTTTGATATGTTACACCCCATGGCTGTTGCAGTGCCCAAATCCCACGAATCAAGAGCACCGGGCATAGGATTGAAGGAATGATCCAGAAGGTTGATATCTTTTTCATTTTGTTTATTAAACTCCGTTTGCTTCCCATCCATCAATATACAAGCTGAACTATTCGAATAAGCGTCATTCAGCAGCGACAGTTGCTGAATGACGCTTATTCGAACTACGCATAACGAGATAAATAAAACGCGGTAGCACTGAGAGACACCTCTTCTATTCTATGTTCTCGCCTTTCCACACCTTGCGCGACGACAGGCCGCGTTCAATATCATCGCGATCCATCTCTTTCAACATTAACCTCACTTTCTCAAAGGGAGCTTCGGACGAGGGACCCGGTGGGCTCTTCCTCTCTTCCATCGTCAACTTCCGCAGAGGTATAATCGCCTTATCCCCTTCCCATATGACTTTTCTCTTGTTATCATAGATTGTTTTCAGTACCTTGGTCTTATTAATAGGGTCATAGCTTTCTTCATATTCAGCCTTCTCTCCTACACTGTTAAGGCCCCTCCAAGGCATAATTCCTATATATTCATATCCAGCCTTGAAGATCAAAATATCCATAGGAATCACGTTGCTTAAGACAAGTAGTCCCAAACCTTTGATTTCAAAGTCGCCATTCTTATCGGTCACCGTCTCCATCGCATCATAGAACCTATGGACTGCCCCTGCTGCTGTCGGTGTTTCTCTGTACCACTCACCAAGAACCACGACGCCCTCAATCGGCTCCCTAGTATCTGCATCTATGACTTTGCCTTTGTAAGGGCCATCAACACGTACAGCGCACGCACAACAAGAGAATAAAAAAATTAACGATAGCCCAACTATCATCATAAAAACGTATTTCACTCAGTACCTCCTGGGAGAGTTTTCCCTATTCAATACTCGGTGTAGTATGCATGATTATATCACGCTCGTAATGTGTGGTGTTCAGGAAGCATCTGAAAAACTGTTTCGAAACTTCCGGAGCATCTTTTTGGACTATGGTACTGGATAAAACTTTCGTTTTGTTGACATCTCCTTCGTTCGCTTCTATAATTTATCAACAAAAAAAACGCATGCGCTATAAGAGATAATGTCCAGTCAAAAAAGAGGAAACATATGTTGTCAAGATTAATCATATCGATTATTGCAATTGCAAGTTTGACGTCATGCATTGGATATGATGTACTGTCAGGCAGTGAAAGAGTTTGCGACGGTTCCGATATAAAGTGTTCTAAATTTGTTTATAAGAACAAAACAGATGTATTGACGCAACTAGGCAACCCTGACAAGGTTGTGGCAAAGGACGGCACTGTAAAATGGGTGTTCCACAAAGGATGTCGTTATTGCGAGAATCAGATAGCGTATAGAGGTATCCTAATTGGCTTGTTAGTGCCTATACCATTTGTAATTCCAGTGGGATATAACAATACTATTTTCGAATTTAGGCAGGACGATACAGTCAATAAAATTACATTTGAACAAACTGAGAACGATGCATTTTTATGCGGTTTTGTCCCTGCCGGGCACCCCAACCTTGGTTGTTATGTTATGAATAGCAGGAAACTGAACAAGTAGCGATTTGTCGTACTTTTGCAATGACCTCGATAAGTCGTAATAACTTCTTTCAAACACGCAACCCAACATTGCCATCAGAGCAGCTCGTTTACCGACCAAGAAACCAAGGATCTCTACAATAAAATCTTGCCTGGCTTACAGAATGACTAGAACCCTCATCGCAAAGATTCCCACATGTAACCCGCACAATTATGTCACGCTTGCTATGTGTGAAGTACAGGAAGGAGTCTTGCTTCAAGGTCTCAAGGACAGCCGATTTCATCTTTCACCCCAAAATACGCACACCTTGTTTGCGTTATGCACCGACTCGATGGTTATTGCGAATCGAAAGTGGTGAGGATTTCCGAGAGAATTAACACTCTGCTCACCCTGACGTGCGAGCGTCGTTTTCGCCGCGTTCGGCGCAGCTATCTGTTCGGCGATCTCCAGTTCCTTCTACTTACTGACACATTCGATCAATTAGGTTGGTTCCATCGTCTTTTGTGCAATCAAAAGCTATCGAACTGGTCCCTCTGGTTTGACCGGCTTTAACTCTTTCGAACACGTTCAACAAAAATTGAGGAATTTGGCCTTCGGGCCTTCGAGAACCGCTCCATGCCATAATTCCACCCATGGATGGCCCAGTTCTCACAGTAATGTGGTTGACTTGGATGGCCCCGATCTTGTCATTGCCTTTGCGGTCGATGAGCTTGGCTTCCATTAAGAAGAACCCACACTGGGCACCTCCCGTTAGCATCACTTTTGCCGTCTGTCCTGAGGTAATGTCCTGATACTTTGTGATAACTACGCGCAGCTCAATGTCGGCGTCAACCGGATTGGTACGGTCTGCACGCTCAAATAGCCGTGTCTTGGACAGCAATGTTGCCAACTGATCGGCGGTATCTTTGGTCACTTTCTGATCTGCTCTTTGATCAAGAAACTCAAAATCGGGGATATAGATATATTTTTCCCTCGAGAAGTCGTAGTTGTCGCTCACATAATAGGCCATGGTAGGCACACACGAAGTGCCAAGCTGTTCTCCTACTCTTGCTGGAAACTCGTTCGCCGCTCGTTCGAGTTGCTGATAGTCCTCGCTTTCTAACACACCCGCAGGGGGAATCCTCATCTGCATATTAACAATTTTTGCACAGCCAAAGCAGTCAACGACGAGCATTGCCACCATTATAAAGGAAACATAACTTCTAATTCCGGGCAC
Source organism: Thermodesulfovibrionales bacterium (assembly GCA_050014695.1). GTDB lineage: Bacteria > Nitrospirota > Thermodesulfovibrionia > Thermodesulfovibrionales > UBA9159 > UBA9159. The sequence continues at coordinate 3,173 of JBEKCV010000016.1, read as the reverse complement.
CCTCAATCTCTTTGTGATTAAATGACTATGTCGAACAAGCCGATCCCACATGCTATCCTCACGCCGAACATTCTTTATTACGTTGCATCATGTTATTGTGTCATTCTATCTTTTTGCGGAAAGTGCGCTCCTATTTGGCCGGCACAGGCGCCTCTTTTATCAAATTTCTCAGCAAACTTATTTGACAAAAATCGGTAAGTTCAGACTCAGATAGAATTTTTTTGAAATGATATGAAGCATTCATTACGGCACAAGCAAAGACACCATCACCACGCTGCATTAAGACATTATAAAAAGAATCCGAGATAGAAGTTTGTTTAGCAAGCCACGATAATAAGAGTGCTTCCCGAATGTAACTATTAAAACGGTCATCGCTGAGAAGGCTTTCTAAACTGTTTGAGAAATACGCTCGGCTATATTTTGTGCCTGCAATACTCTGACCATCCTTGGGTGAAGTTATTAGTACTGTCCACTCCAGAGCGGAATTCCCGATATGCGTCAACGCATTAATCAATGCATCAACAAGGATTCCAGTGAAGTTGGCAATAACCGCATCGCCTGGATTCCATTTTCCGGCGTTTACGGCAAGAATTGCGTCCATTGGGGTATGGTACGGACTATTGCTTATCATATGCTGCAATCGATAGCTGACAATTGCAAGAGCACCGTCACCTCCTTCTTTAGATTCCAATTCTGATAAATTGGGGACATAAATAAATGCAGTAGTGTCCGACAGTTAAATGAATAAATTCAATTGGTTTTGGGAATCTGAGATTTCCTCTGCCAGCGCTGTTTCCGTCAGTAGCTGTAACAACGGGATTCTTTCGAAAACCGAGACGCTCAATATTTGTAAAATTGTGTAGAGACTTGCTGGGATATTGAGCCGTTTTTTGAGTATGGCGCCCAAGACGTATACAGAGACAGCGATCCAGATTTGAGTTTTGACAGCGTTCTCTGAGGTGCCATAAAAATTCTTGATGCGCAGGTTTTGCTTGATCCACTTGAAGAAAAGTTGTCGGGTAAAGGACTGGCGCGGTGTCTGGGCCGATGCCCGACCCGTTTCCAGCCCCTCCCCATAGGAACTGCTCGTGAGGTTTTCCCTCAAGCAGCTCGCCCAGTAGACTTCGCCAAAAGGTTTATCCATCTGTGTGATGCCGACGGCCACTTTCACTTGTACGCCTCAACATTCTCAAGCGGCCGAATTTCCCAATCCCAAAACAGCTTGAGCACATTGTAAAGGTACTCGTTACTCCATCTCCGCCAGCCCACGCTTCGCTTCCGCCTTCGCGTCCGCCGTGTGAGAAGTGTCCTAACCTTCATTTCCATATAGTCGCGCACTTCACTAAATGCCCGACTCGCATTACCCACTCGGAAGTATTCGACCCACCCTGCGACGGCGGAATTGATCTTTGCGATTAAGTCCTTGGCGGGCGTTGCGCCCCCATGGCGGATAATCTCTCGGATCTTTGCCTTTATCGCATTGCGGGCCTTTTTCTTCGGGGTAAGTAAGATGAAGTATCCACTTCCTTCACGCTTTGGGACACGTCTGAGGTCAAACCCTAGGAATCCAAATGTACCCCCGGTAAGTGTGTCCACAATCTTGGTCTTCTCTGCGTTCAGTCTTAAGCCAAGCGGCTCAATCTGCTCACAGAGCCTCTTAAGGGCATGTTCCGCCCAACCACGTTTTGTAGAGTGTCCACTTACCGTGATGACGATATCATCCGCAAAACGGTGATAATTGACGGCTTCGAAAGAGCCTTCTGCTGTTTTGCGGCGTACTTCGTTAAAGTACCAGTCCACTTCGTTCAGATAGATGTTGGCTGCCAGTGGACTGAACGGGCCTCCCTGAGGAACTCCTATCTTTCCACCTGCCTTTACTATCTGTTTCACAAGGTGGAGTACGTCGGGATCTTCAACGCGACGCGCTATTTTCTCCAACAGCACTGAATGCCTGATTGTGTCAAAATAGCACGATAGGTCAACATCGACGACGGTACTCATCCTTCGAAGCAGGCTACGCCGTACCTCTGCAAGCGCGCGGCGTTGTGACCGTTTCGGTCGGAATCCATAAGAGTTAGGGCAAAAGTCCGCCTCAAATATGGCTTCAAGGATTAGTTTCAGTGCTCCTTGCACTACTCTATCCCTTATACACGGTATTTGAAGTGTTCGGATCTTACCGTTGTCCTTGAGGATCTTAACCGGACGGTTTCCCTGTGGTTTGTAGGTCCTTGTCATAAGCTCATCTCGGAGAGCCATGAGGAATTTCTCCACGCCCGAAGACTCGATGTCTTCGAAGGTCTGGGTGTCGATGCCAGCTGCACCGCCATTCTTCTTGGCCTGTCGATACGCTTCTGCAAGGGTCTCCATCTTCGTTAAATGCACGAAGATTCCCCAAAAGCGATGCGTTTTCTCAGACTTAGCCTTCCAGTAAATCCGCCGCCGCAGTTCCTGCAGACTAATGGGTACCTTTATCATTTCACCCCTGCCTCACTTTGTACAACGGAATGTCCACCGGTCCGGGCGCTTCCCTCCCTGCGCGTTTTGCTGCACGCAGTTCAACGGTATTACCACCCGATCCGCCATCCTGATGCCATCCCCACCACTTCCCTCTCACGGTTATAGGCGAGGCCTCTTCGTCGAGATTTCTTCGACGGACACCGAGGACTTCTCCAGTTTCCGCATACCCCTTCGCTTCATGTCGCCGCTGATACCCCGCCGGTGAGCAATAGTGTATGTGACTCTTTACCACTATCCCTTGCTGCCTTCGCACGTTATCGACCGTCTCGGCCACCGGATTTCGTGTAACGAGGCTACGTCTGCGTTCACTGTGCGTTACAACCTGAAGCGTCGCGCACCCTCCTTTCAAAGAATGTTGTCGAAGGGCTTCGCCATCTTGCTCTCGCTCCACGGCGCCTTCCAAGCTACAAGGCCTTGAGTCTCTTAGCCTTGGTCGGACTTCCACCGACTGGGTTATGCGTCCTTCTCTGGACGCGCCGACCTGCCATCGGCAACGGTAAAGCTGTGCTATAGTCAGTGGCGGCAGAGAGAAATTGTTGGTCAGAAATATCAGGGTTTTGTCGGTGTCGACATCGTAATACTTGATACGTCTCAGCTTGTTTGGATAGTCCTTGAGTGAATAGAGGCCAGTCAGCATAATTGTCTGATCGTACCGA
>JBEKCV010000015.1:0-69053 GCA_050014695.1 Thermodesulfovibrionales bacterium | reverse complement strand
GAAGCTCCATACACTTTTGGAAAATATGTCCGGTAGGTATTTCACATCTCTGATCCAGTGGTTCTCCAAAACCTGGTCTGAGTCGTCGTAGACGAAGTCGTTTGAAAGGGCGTTAAGATAGACTGCGAAGGAGACAAGGAATATAATAAATATGAGGAGCGCCGGAATCCTTTTCCTCATCGGATCCGATAATGCGATGTTTCTTTTTGACTCAAATGACTTCATCCAATTATTGAACAATAACGAATCTCTGTATTACTGGCGGAGCCCTGCGCTCAGTGGCCCGTTGATGCCCACTCCTGCCTCGGATGCCCTGGAGGGCTAATTTATTGAGCACCTTTCATTCTATGGTGAGTTCGGACTGACCTAAAGACTTTCTTGCTCAATTTCTCTGCCGTCGTTAATCAACTTCCCAGAGATCGTACCAATCGGCAGGCTGATGTCCCCACGCCCAAGGCATATATCCCCAGCCGTTCGAATAGAAGCCGGCCCCTTCTTCTTTGCTCATTAGTCGACCACCGGGCCGCTCGTCGGTAAGCGTCTCAATCCGTCGCAACATCGGCAGCGCATCAATAGGGATGCCCCCTGATTGCCTGCTCGAAACGAATAAATCTCCACGGTTAGGGTACGGCGGTGTGAGCGTCAGTGGTCTCGCGCCCGACATCTCGGCGTACCACTGGAATCCCCAATGCCCGCCAAACCACACTGTGGTGCCCCGGGCAACGTTTGGGGCTATCAGTTCTTTAGCCGCACTTCGGCCCATGTTCGACAAAACCGCATCGGCTCGGAGGACAAGGATACCGAGCGTGAGACCCAATGCAAGGGTAGCGCCTAAGATTACGCGAGCCCTCAGTCGTGAGATGTCTACTGAAAGCGAGCGAGCGACCAGTATTGCGACAGCCGGTGCAGATGCGAGAAGATATTTCGATGGAAAGTGGAGGTAAGGAACAACGCTCAGAGGGACCAGAAGCCACAGTCCGAGTAGGAACTGGATGCTGTCCCGCCGCACGTAAGCGTCCTGCAGAATGTCCCATAAAACAGCAGCGCTGAGCCCTATGGCAGGCGCAAGAAAGAACGCTCGTCCTAAATCATGCTGCCGCAGATATTGGAATCCGGCTAGTGCCGCCAGATACAAAACAGGATGCTTGAGGACTCGGCGAGGGTGAAGCAAGACCCATGGGATGACCAAAGGAACTGCCAATGCCCAATGAACAAAATACGCGACTAAGTTGCTCGGGATCGCGTCGGAGAAACTGAAGCTCCTTGTGGCTTCTGCCAGAGCCATGGGCGACCCCTGCGGGTCGCGGGTCGCCAAGAGCACTGCCAATACTACCACGGGGCTGACAAAGAGGGGCACACAAGATGTCCATCGCAGAAACGACCAATTTTCACGCTTTAGGAACTCCCCGACCTCTGCCAGCAGCGCAACGCCTAGTAGGAGGATGAGATGTGAGCGGCAGAGAATCGCAATTGAGACCGAGAGCGTGCCGAGTACTGCCTGGTGTAAGCGCCGTTCTTGTCGCCATGCGAGCAAGCGCTCAACTCCGAAAACGCCGAATGCCATAGCAGGAATGTCGGGCATCGCGGTGCCCGCCATGGCGAGAACTGCCGGTGTCGTAACAAGAAGGAGAGAAGCATTGCGTCCCGCGCTCACGCCAAGACGCACAGCGAGTGAAGACGTAGAGACTACGGCGAGAGCGATTAAGAGAAGCTGAACAAAGTGTGCTACCCACTCGGCACCGCCCAACGCGACGCACGGCAGAAGAAGATAGGCCATCATCGGTCCGCTTGACATGATTTTCGACATCCTCTCAGGCACCAACGACCAGACTACCTCGAAGGCAGTGGGGTGCAAGGGATCACTAAGCAGGTGCTTGGCCTGAAGCAGAAACATCGTATCATCGATAGTGAACGCCTTGTTGAGAAAAGGGATCAACGCAACAAAGGCAATGACAATCGCTGGGACGACGGAATGCCTATTCCATTCAAGTCTCATTCTCAATCCGGACAATCCCTTTTTTAAGGCATAGCCGAGTTGGATGTGGTTATTAAAAGTTCAACGTCTGTTCGGAGTCAGCAAAATTTTGTTTTCCCCACATACATACTTCGCAAAAATATGCCTAAAGGACAAGCCGCTTTACGCTTGGTCCAGACAATGCTGACTAAAATAAACATCCACAGTTATTATACTACAGATGCCCATCAGAAGAAGGACATCAAGCGTTCAGTGCCAATCAGATGTCATGCAGGTTTCACCCTGTAGAGAGCAAAAAAAACTACATGATCTTCTGTCCGGGCAAAGTCCAATGAACTTTTTCGACTCCTTATCTCGAAGTCCGCGCATATGATATACTGGACATACTTACAGCTTACAGCCAAAAAGCAGGATGCATAGATGCAAAGGGATCTCATTAACGCGTGGTCTCGGCTCTCGGGAGGGTGCGGAGGCTGATGCGGCTTGTGTCTTTGCCATGACATTAAAGGAAACCTGTCTGCCGTCTCGTTTGCCTTGAAGACCTTAGAAGGACAGACTTTCAATCATATGGTCGATAGACTCGCGGAAAAGCAGTGGCAGCATGGTGAGCGCGTACTCCTCATCGCTATTCTCGTTTTGGCAGGGTGGCTTCGCTTATATCATCTCAGTCAGTCACCACCCGGGATGAACGTTGATGAAGCTGCCATTGCGTGGAACTCCCATTGTTTGTTGAAAACGGGCATGGATCAACACGGGATTCGCTGGCCGATTTTTGACAGCGAGGGCTTTGGACAGGGCCTAACAACCTTATCCCTTTATTTATTGATCCCTTTCCAGGCGGTCGCCGGCTTCACCGCGACCGCCGCACGGCTCCCTTCAGCATTCGGAGGAATCCTCACGGTTTTTCTTCTCTACATGGTCGGTAGCCGCTTATTTGATCGGCGGACGGGTCTACTAGCAGCAGCGCTCCTCGCGCTGAACCCGTGGCATTTACAGCAGAGCAGATGGGGACATATGGGTGCTTTGTTCCCGCTGTTAGCTATAGCTCCTCTGGCTCTTATGTTGTGGGCTAGGCTACCGTTTGATGACAACAGTCAGCAACCTCGTGTTGGGCGAGCAGCGGTCGCCGGTCTGGTCACAGGACTCTGTTCCTACGGCTACTATGCGGCGCGGCTCTGGTTGCCAATCTTTTATGCTTCAGCGATTCTTGTGAATTTAAGTACCTGGTGGAAACTGGTAAAAACGCGGCAGGGCATGCTGGCAGTTGGCGCGCTTCTCTTAACGCTGGCCTTGACCTTCGGACCGTTAGTATGGGCCTCTGCGTCTTTTCCTCTTTTGCGAGAAAGAGCAGGAGCAGAGTGGGTGTGGAGCCAGTCGGATACATTGGACGTGAAAATTGAAAAAGTATTGTCGCGTTATCCGGGACACTTCGGCCCTGACTTTTTGTTCCAGCAAGGGGACCAAGACATCGCCATTTCTCCCCCAAAAGGTTACGGTCTTTTTCACTGGTATGTTTTACCTATGCTGATTGCCGGGTTGGTATACCTCATCCCTCAGGTCAAGACTTCCCGCTCATCACGGGTATTGCTCACTTGGGTGGTCCTTTATCCGGCCGCTGATCTTCTCAGTGAGCATCCAAGTATGCACGCCATACGAAGCTTGCCCGGGGTATGTGCGTTGACGTTGCTGGCAGCCGTCGGGGCTCTGTTTATCGCAAAATGGCTCTGGCGGCTTCATAAGCCGATAGCAATCATTGCTTTGACTGTTGCCGTTATAATCATTTTTGCCGCCAATATTCGATTTCTCAACGCTTTTTATGGGGAGTTTAACAATGAGCCAACGAAATATTTTGTCGGGCATGTCGACCTCTTGAAAGCATGCGAATGGCTGAAACCACGATTGAAGGGCAAAGATGCGGTTTTTGTCACCGGGGTGGGAATGTCTCACCCCTACATATATACCTTGGTTGGCCTGCAGTATGATGCGCAGCAGTGGTTTCTCGATCAGAAAGAGATGGTGAAGGGACCCTTGCCTGGAGGAGCATATAACCGAGAGTATATTTGTCTTCGATACGGGAAAATGCATTTTGTATTTGACAACGTCGCTGAATTTACCAACCTGGTATTATCGGAATTGTCGAAAGATGGAAAAGCCCATCGTATCGTCTTTATAGTTCGGCCAGGGGAATTTCCTCTGGCGAACGTGATTTCACCCTCGTATCAAATCATGGATCCTCTGGGTTATCCAAGTCTGCTACTCTATGAAACAAACTTCTGAGGCGGCTATTACTCTGTAGGATATTGGAGAGACATAGGGGGGACGTTCTTCGAAAATGAAGATCTATCATATTTTTCACCCGGCCACTTCACTTTTCAGGGAACAAAGTGATATTGTAAAAACGTGTTGCTCTGAAGGCGAAGATGAAAACTTTTGAAACGGATTTTGTGCTGCAACGTGGAAATATCTTATTTACCATCCCCAGAGAATTGGTCTTGATTATGTTGTGCTTGATTGCGGTGAAATGAGACATGGGAAATTATTGCTATGTGAGGACAGATAATCGTGGTTGGGTTCGTGCAACCGATTGAATCGATGTTTTTCCTTTTAAGCTGTCAATCATGAAGAAAGCTTTTGATGCGTTTCATGCGATGCTCTTAAAGCATATGGAAAGTTCCACTCAATGAGCAACGTGATGAATTTCTCAGCTGGTCCTGGTGCCTTGCCCATAGAAGTCCTCCTGGAAGCACGCACAGCTGTAGAAGCTTTACCCGAGACGGGAGTATCCGTACTAGGTATGAGCCATCGCTCTGCTTGGTTTCGGGACGTTCTTGATGAAGCAGAGAATAATTTACGCTCGTTACTTGATATCCCCGATAACTATCATGTAATTTTTATGCAAGGAGGCAGCAGCCTACAGTTTTCTATGTTGCCGATGAATTTCTTGCGCGGTACGCACCGATGTGCAGAATATATTGTGTCGGGATACTGGAGCGCTAAGGCACTCACAGAGGGTCACTTTGAAGGTGAAACGCATGTGGTGTGGGATGGAAGGGATACCGGCTATACCCGTTTACCTAGCTTAAATGATTTGCATCTTTCCCCCGATGCGACTTACCTTCATTACGTTTCCAATGAGACGGTTGAGGGGCTTGAATTTCCGTGGGTACCCGCTTTGAACGATGTTCCGCTAGCGTGCGATATGTCTTCCAATTTACTTGCTTCACCCATTGCAATAGACAAATATGCTTTTATCTATGCACATGCGCAGAAAAATCTCGGACCATCGGGAGTCACCGTGTGTATCTTGCAGGACGAGTTTGTAAAGCGGGCCAACAGGACATTACCTAGTATGCTGGATTATCATACGCACATTCAAGCAAGGTCCGTATTGAATACGCCCCCGGTTTTTTCCATCTATGTCCTCATGCTGGTGACGCGGTGGTTACGTGATGAGATTGGAGGGCTAGCTGCGATGGGTGCGATTAATCGGAAAAAAGCAGATTTGATTTATGGTGCGCTAGATACAGATGCCGAGTTTTATCGAGTGCATAGTCAACGACCTTTTCGCTCAACAATGAATATTGTTTTTAGTTTACCGAACCCGACCTTGGAAAAATTATTTTTAGAGGCGGCGCACCGCGAAGGATTCCATGGGCTTGAAGGTCATCGTTCGTTCGGGGGGCTGCGAGTGTCTCTATACAATGCCGTTTCTCTGGATGCAGCTAAAGCGCTTTCAACGTGGCTCATTGCATTTCTTCGTCAACATGGATGATGACTTTTTAAGAATGTTCAAGGTAAAAAACTATTCAAGGTAGAAGTAGGTTATATTTTACGTCTAACATTTGATAAGATAATTGATCAATCAAAAGTTGAAATGATCCTCCTCATAAAATGGAAAACTGGATTCCCTACTTGATGCATCAGAAAAATTTAGCTCACATTGAAAACCTTCTGGATGAAGGAGAAAAAACGCTTGCATTGCGTTTGGAATATGCGCGTACTCTTGTTGAATTAGGTCAAAAAGAAAAAGCAAAAGATATATACTTGAATATATTAGCTGAAGAACCGACACATTTTGATACGCTTATTAATCTCGGATCGTTAATTTATTCGATGGGATTCAGAACTGCTGCACGAACTGCATTCACCGAAGCAGTAAATAAACATCCAAATAATCCAATTGGTCACGTTACATTGGCCAACGCCTTAAGAGAGAACTCCGAGCTGCCTGCAGCGCGAAAACACTATGAAATTGCACTTCACCTTGATCCAAACCTGTCCAGTGCTCATCAAGGTATTGCCTATGTTTTCATGGAGACAGGGGAAGAAGAGAAGGCAATATATCACCGAGAATTAGGATTTAAGAACCAATGCATTTCTGTATTTCCGTATCGGGGGAAAGTGCCCCCGATTAACCTTCTTGTGCTTTTTTCTGCGGTCGGAGGAAACATACCATTACTTCATCATCTGGATGATCAAATATTTTTAACCACTATTCTTGCAGTAGAGTATTTCGATACATCATTGCCTTTGCCACCACATCATCTGGTCTTTAACGCAGTCGGAGATGCAGATTTATGTCAACCAGCCTTGAAGCAAGTTGAAAACATTCTTACCCTTACAACTAAACCAGTCATCAATAAACCTTCGGCTGTTAAGGTTACAGGACGCATGGACAATACGGGTCGACTTAGCGAAATTCCAGGGGTAATAACTCCTAAAACAGAAACTATTAAGCGAGAACAACTTACATCTCACTTTCTTTCGAACAGTGGTTTTAAATTTCCATTTTTAATTCGTAGCCCGGGATTTCATACAGGGAAATACTTTGTCAGAATTGAAAATGAAAAAGATCTGAATGAAGCAATTAAAACTTTGCCTGGAAAAGAACTTACGGTTATTGAATATCTCGAATCTAGAAACGCCGATGGTAATATGCGTAAATATCGAGTCATGTTCATAGACGGTGAAATCTATCCAATGCATGCGGCTATTTCGCATGACTGGAAAGTTCATTACTTTACAGCCGATATGACAGACAACCCAGACAACCGTGAAGAAGATGCTAAATTTTTAAAAGACATGCCTAATACTATTGGGTTAACAGCCATGGAAGCTCTCAAGCAAATTCAACAACATCTTGGACTTGATTATGCCGGTATTGATTTTGGTCTAAACGATCACGGAAAAGTTCTTCTCTTTGAAGCCAACGCAACGATGGTTGTCAATCCACCTGACCAAGACTCACAATGGGATTATCGCAGAGCACCTATTCAACGCGTTCAAAACGCAATTCGTAGAATGCTGATGCGTAGTAGAGGGTGAATTATCCTCGACTGAGATGAGGCTTCAGTCGATGTTCAATCAGAGCCCTCAATAATACCGTCTCCGCATGAACTGCTGAAGATTGCCTTCTCAAGGCAAGAGACCATACAGGAGGTGTCCCCGAGTATCCTCATCTGACCCGTCGCTCTTTTTTATAATCATAGACAGGATCAATATCCACCTTGTCGAACATGGAGATAATTTTTTTCGTTTTCTTCTTTCGATATTCAATTTCGAACCCTTGTTCCGTTCACCACTCCAAAGGGTTCGGTTTCAGACCGGAATGGGGGTTCGACTTGCTCCGGAATGGGGGTTCGGTTTGGTCCGGAATACGAAGTCGGGCGACCCGATTTGAACGGGCGGATCACTCGCACCCCAAGCGTTCTGGAAACCCCTAAGTTATTGTTTTTATGTGATACTATCATGAACAAAATATTCTAATTTAGCAGAGTGTTGCAAAAGATTTGCGGCAAATCTGCGGCATTTATTTTATCTGACGTTCTCTATCCTGGGTAAACCAAGAGTCCCCTCATGCGTATGCAGGCAGTTAAGGGAAGGCACTTCCTGACATGCCAGTTTAGCATTGTCCCCTGGATGTTAGGTGCATCCATCTATACTCCTCGTTTATGGAACTATCTCAGCTCTTCCGGGTCCGATCGAGAGACCATTCCATGGGATCGAGTAGCGTGTATCCCATGTTCTCGAGTTTTCTTTTCACTTTCGCGACATTGAGGGTCAACAGATAGGGGAAAACAGCCCTCTTGCCTTTTTCCCAGTGCCTGCTTACAAGAATGCTGCCGAAGGATATCCCCTCTTCGGTAATTGCATCCACGATTTTCTTCATTTGCCCCAATTTCTCTTCTACGACGAGACCCAGGAGAGTCCCGGGTTCTTCAATCCCCAGCACATTGATAAATGCACGGATCAGATCGCGTCGCGAGATAATTCCCTTCAATTTTCCATCCCCGTCGACAACAGGCAATGCGCCTTTGTTGCTCTTATGCATAAGCAGAAGCGCATCCGCAAGAGTCTCCATGGGGGAAATGGTGATCACCCTTTTATTCATGACATCCCCAACCTTAAGTGCGGCAATTTGTTGTATTTCTTTTAGGTCATCCCTGCAGGTGGAAAAGACAGACGGCAGCGCACTTCGTAAATCACGGTCGGTAATAATCCCTACCACGTTATTATATTCATCGACTACTGGTAGATGCCTGATACCGTTCTCTTCCATCTTTCCCCTTGCTTCGAGTACGCCGGCATCAGGTCCAATGGTAATAACTCCTCGCGTCATCGATTTATTGATAAACATAGTACCCCCCTTTCAGGCTTTGCTGCCGAGCAGAATTTTAACATGATTTCTTGCCAGTTCAGGCAGGCGGTTCATTGCGTATCCCCCTTCGAGAACAGAGATGACCCGTCCACCCGAATATTTATCAGCTATCCCGACAATATTCTCCATAATCCATGAAAAGCACTCCGTCGAAAGCTTTATATCGGACATGTCATCGTCAACATGGGCATCAAACCCTGCGGACACAAGAATCAATTCGGGCTTAAACTCATCGAAAGCCGGAAACAGGTCTCTTTCAAGCAATGCTTTATACTCCGTGTCTCCCCAGCCCGGCAACACCGGCGAGTTCAGAGTGAATCCGTAGCCCTCACCTGATCCTTTCTCAAACTCCCTGCCTGTACCGGGATAAGCGAATGAAGGATGTTCGTGAATAGAATAATAAAACACCGACGGATCATCTTCAAAGATACTCTGTGTGCCGTTGCCGTGATGGACATCAAAATCCACTATGCCTATCCGCTGCAATTTCCATTTACGTCTCAGATACCTCGCGGCAATGGCGACGTTGTTGAAATAGCAAAATCCCATGACCCTGCTCACTTCGGCGTGATGTCCGGGCGGCCTGACAGCGCAGAAGGCATTGTCTATCTCTCCCTCCATCATGAGATTGACGGTATCGAGGATTCCCCCTACAGCCAGCATTGCGGTTTCAAAGGTCTCGCCGCATATTTTATTATCAGGATGATCAAGCTCGCGCATCCCCCAATGACACGCTTCTTCAAAGCGCATGATGAGTTTGATGCTGTGCACAAGCTCAATCCACCCCTGGTCAGCACGGCTGGCCTTTATGAGCCTCACTTTGGAGATAAGACCCCCCTCTTCAAGCCCCCTGTAAATCATGAGCAGTCGTGCTGAACACTCTGGATGTTCGGGTCCGGTGTCGTGGAGCAAAAACCGTTCGTCGTACAGAAACCCTGTCCTTCTCATTGCACCATTGGCCACCCTAAAATCCTTAGCTTTGTAAAAACAATAAGGGAGGGCGCTGGAAAATCTACCCTACTCCTTCTTAATAATTTAGAACTTATCTAACAGTTTTTTCTACCCCTAACCAGTTTTTCCTTCCACGCACCATTTTCACGATGACACTAAAAAAAGATCATCGAAGTCTACGTGCTTCAGTTCATAAATAAGGTTGCAACTCCACCACAACTGGATGTTAATAAGAACGCACCAACAACCATACCCAGTGCGAAATTTCTTACTTCGATCATTTTGTTACCCATTTTACCTTCCTTTTTAGATTCTACTGTCCACTATCATTAATAGTTCTCATCCCCTGTTTCCCCTTCACCAACACCTGGGACTCGGCGACGCAGGCGCCATCCGAAGCGGTCACCGCTCAGCCCCCGTTTTTTCCTGCTCTTCAAGATATGATCTATCATGACATCCTCCCGCCCGTAACTTGTCTCACAGAAAGAAATATAGTGTCTCAAAAGAAGGTAGGATTGTTATTTACCCATCACTGCATGAGACAAAAGAAAAGAGAATGTCCAAGCAGATACTCAAGAAGTTAATCTACATACGAAAGGGGCATTGAGGGAAGAGGGGTATGGTCCTCTGGGCTAATGACAAGGTGATCGCCTATCCATTATGAGATGTATCAGGAAAAATCCGGAAACACCTTCAGGTCAAAAAAGCTGCCATTGCCAATCTGAATGCGGGCGAAAAGAATGCCGCCTTCTATATACTGCAGTGCGACGTCACCAAACCCTTGTTGCACCAGCTGTTTGGCGTTTGCGGGACAACCACCTTCGCAACCGGCTATCCCTCGTATCATTTTGGGAATGAGGTTTCGGAGATCATACCCCTCGATGCTAATACCCTTAGAGGATGCAAACTGAGCAATCGTTTTGAGCATATGCTGAAGATCAGGTGTGAATGGATTGTCGATCTGCATGGTAATGCTATCTGTATTAATACTCGCTTCAAGTAACACAAGGCACCTCTATCAGCCCATGCAGGTGACTATATAGGGTAAGATCCGCATCCACAATCCTTGTCAAGCCTATAATATCTTATCTCTTACCAACAATCTTAATTCCTCAAGCATTTGCTTCCTGTCTTGGTCTGAAACATTTGGAACAGAGGAAAAATATTTATGCCCGACAACTTCCATACCACTCAACTGGAATATAGCCATATCTATTGACTTGTTCATCATCTTAAAAGCTCCCATCTTTTCATAATCCTCTTCGGATGCACCTGTTGTGCTCACTATGAATACTTTCTTGCCTTTTAATAATCCTATAACCCCATCTGCTGTTATATCATAGGCAAATTTCAATGAAAACACTCTGTCAATATAGCCCTTTAACATTGCTGGCATTGATGACCACCAAATCGGAAATATAAAAATAAGGGTACCTGCTGAGCGGATGTGGTCCTGTTCTATTTTTATATCCTGAGGCACAGCACCATTTTGAATGGCTGCCAAATCTTCTGATGAAAGGATGGGGTTGAAAGCAATTTTATATAGGTCTCTTACTTCAAAATCCTTATTACTCTTCTTTAATTCATCCGAGATTGTTTCCATGATAGCGTGGTTGAAACTTGCAGTATCGGGATGTGCGTAAATAATTAAATATTTCATCTTAATGCCTCCATTTTACTGCTCTTTGTCATAACGCCCTTTAATAGTATCTAATGCAGAGAGTATACAAGAACGGAAAGGAGAAAAGGAATGTTTTTAAGCGTATACTCAAGAAATAAGGTAAGGGCAATCATTTGCCTCGTCAAGCCCTTGTAGAGCTTCAGGACCGCTTTTACCAGGTCAACGCATAGGTGAGGAGACTGTACCCCGTTTTTTTGATGCTGGGGATAGTCCAAGGATAGAGATTATGTAAAATCTTTTAGGATAACCTATTGCTTTTACACAACTTTTTGTGGTGGAGGCGGCGGGAATCGAACCCGCGTCCGAAAGCACTACCCTCAGGCTTCTACATGTTTATCCCACCTTTTTCAATCTCGGATGATAAACCGCCGATAGGAAGGCTTTTCATCATCCCATCCCCTTTTGTCTTGCCCCAGACCCAGAGGAAATTCCTGAGGCCAGCCTGCTGTCCGACGCTTTCCCCAAAACACAGGCAATCTCAGGGGAGCGTGCTGCTTTAATTAAGCAGCGAGTGCCAGTTCGTTGTTGGCGTTTATGTTTGTTTCCACCTTTTTACGTGGTGATGGAGCCACGACATGCCACCTGAGTCTCATAACCCCCGTCGAGCCCTTTCGCCCCCGACTGAACGGCTACAACTATAACATTATTATATCATGATCGTTTCACAAAAGTCTTATGATCCGCAGAATGCGATGTGCAAACTTTTCTCTATCTTCCCCATGCCGAAACTGATGAAATAATTATCGGCTTTTCATTGCCCTCTCGATCGTACGTTTTGCCTCCCGTTCCTTGATCGTCTCTCTCTTCTCATAGAGCTTTTTACCCTTTGCAAGACCTATCTCGACCTTTGCGAATGATCCTTTAAAATATATTTTCAGCGGTATCATTGTGTACCCTTTCTGTTGAGCCTTTCCCCGCATCCTTTCAATCTCTTTCCTCTTAAGAAGCAGCTTCCGTGTCCTCAGTGGCTCATGATTCATGATGTTCCCATGCGAGTAAGGACTTATATGGCAATTGAAGAGAAAGACTTCTTCGTTCTTGATTAAGACGTAGCTGTCCTTCAGGTTTGCTTTTCCCTCCCGCAGAGACTTCACCTCTGTGCCAAGGAGCTGAATACCCGCCTCAACTGTCTCTTCAATGGCATAGTCGTGATATGCCTTTTTATTCTGGCTGATTATTTTCATATCCCATTTTACCACGGTCTGCTGACTTTATCAGATTCCATCCCCCGACTACGAGGCCTTCTTATCAGAGAACCGTTCAGCAAAAGTCTCATAGCGACAGTGCGGATGAATTGAACCATCCGAATACAAATTCATTTCTCCTAAACTGAATGAAGATTTTGAGAAATCGGATTCGGGAGGTAAAATATAATAAAGGGAGCATAGAATGCGGGAGGACAGCTTGGGAAAAAAGCTTGATCGGAACAATCTAGGGCGTTCGATATCGGGGTTGCTAAAGGCTGAACCGACATCCGTGATCGCAACATGCCGTAAGAATATGCCCCGGTCTTCAACAGTCGAGTTTTCCCCGTCAGACACGACGATCTATATCCTTACAGAGTACGGTGAAAAGCTCACTGCTCTTGCAAACGCCATTGCCGATGGGAAGTTAATCGTGAACCCTCAGTAACCTGTAAAGATAATGACCGCAGAAAGCGTCTTAAGGTATGCATATGCCATTCGGCGAGTCGGACACTGGTTCGCACAATATGTGCTGCTAGGGGAGCTGGCGAGAGCTCACATTTTCCCCGGTGATGATTCACGCGCTCAGAGGAATCCTCAAAAGTTGTCGCAGCTTGACAGAGGCCTGATGATGAGAAGACAAAGAGGATTGCGTCACGCCAGGCGCTATATTCCTGTGTGATGTATTTCCATTTTCAGCTTTCGACCTTGAAAGCAAAAGGGTATCTCCCGTGAAAAAAAGAACGGAACAGCAAACGGTTGTCTTTACTATCGGCCACTCCACTCATATCATTGATGAGTTTGTCGATATGCTCAAGGCTTACGATGTGAAAGAAGTAGTCGACGTTCGGACAATCCCCAAGTCCGGCCACAATCCTCAATATAATCAAAAGACACTCTCAGAGAGGTTATCAGATGACGGTATCGCGTATGTCCACCTGTCAGGGCTCGGAGGATTACGCCATACCGTGAAAGATTCCGTGAATACAGGCTGGAGCAATCCTTCGTTTCGCGGTTTCGCCGACTATATGCAGACTGACGAATTCGAAAGAAGTTTAGAAACATTAATGGAGATCTCGAAGAAATGGACAACGGTTATTATGTGCGCAGAAGCCGTGCCCTGGCGCTGTCATCGCTCATTGATAGCAGACGCACTCTTGGTGCGTGGTATGAAGGTCGAAGATATTATCAGTGTTCGGTCGAGCCGGCCTCATGATCTTACCTCGTGGGCTAAAGTACATGGCAAACACATCACTTATCCTCTTGAATACGATAAAAAATCAGCGCCTTAACGAGGCGTTTGCTAGCCGGAAGGCCCTCCACGATATTGTTCAGACGATATTGTTCACTCTCTTGACAAAGAGGGTAAAAGTAAGATACATTTCATCTAATTTATGACCATAACCCGAGAGACGGATTATGCAATGAGATGCGTCCTCTATCTCGCAAAGAACGCGGGCAGCATTATGGTTGTGGATAGTATAGCCGGGGAAACGGGTATCCCGAAGAGCTTTCTTGCAAAAATCCTCCAGAAGCTGGCAAAAGTTGGGATTGTGAAGTCTACCCGCGGTGTCAAGGGAGGGTTTCAGCTTGCAGAAAAAGCTGCTGAACTCAGTCTTATGCGTGTTATCGAGGCCATTCAGGGACGTCCGTCCCTCAATATCTGTGTGCTCGATAGTAAGAGCTGTTCGAGAAGCTGTTTTTGCTCCATCCATCCCGTATGGATGGATATTCAGGAAGAGATAGAGAAAAAACTTGACCACTATACCATCGGCAGACTGGCAAGGGAAGAGATCAGCAGTGAACAACAGGGGGAGGGGAAAAGCATAACTCACCCAGTGTCTATTTAATCCTCTTTGATATCGTCCTGAATTCCTCGGTACCCGCCTTTTCCAGAAGCTGAAACAGCACGGTTTCCGTTCCCGTAATAACCGCGCCCGCATCCCTCATAAACTGGATCCCCGTCTTATGGTTCTCTTTTGTCCGCGAACACATGGCATCTGTCACAACATGAACGAGGTAACTGTCACGTAATAAACCAAGACACGTCTGCAGCACACAGACATGAGTCTCCATCCCGCACACGATGACTTTCCTCCTCCCAAAAGACACGAGAGTATTCTGGAAACGCGGCTCTCCACAACAGCCAAACGCGATCTTCTCGATGGCTTCGTGAGAAGGCAGGGCATCCCGGACCTCGCTGACTGTTCGGCCAAGTCCCTTGGGATATTGTTCGGTAAGCATGATGGGGATACTGAGGAGTTTGGCTGCCTCGATGAGGTGGAGAGTATTGGCAACGACTGTATGCCTCTCCTCCATGACAACGGCAAGCCTCTCCTGAAGGTCAACGACAACGAGGAGCGCCGCATCCCTTTCCAAGAAAAATTTTTCCATGAGCTTATCCATGAGAACCCATGATAACAGAGGGCCCGAAGGAATCCCCGGGCCCTGAGTTTCAATGCGGGGGATTACAGCCTTCCCTTGACCAAGGTGTCGACCACAGACGGATCCGCCAGGGTTGACGTGTCACCCAACTCGTTCACCTGCCCATGCGCAATCTTCCGCAGGATCCTTCTCATGATCTTGCCGCTTCTGGTCTTGGGCAAGCCCTGCGCGAACTGCAGTTTATCGGGAGCTGCAATCGGACCGATTACCGTCCTGACGTGCCCGACCAGTATCTTCTTGAGTTCATCCGACGGTTGGTTGCCCTCTTTGAGGGTCACATACACATAGATTCCCTCACCCTTGATGTCGTGCGGATAACCTACCACTGCCGCCTCAGCAACGGATTCGTGACTGACCAGTGCTGACTCAACCTCAGCGGTCCCGAGCCTATGGCCGGAGATGTTAATGACGTCGTCTATCCTTCCCATGAGCCAGTAATCACCCTCGCTGTCGACCCGTGCGCCGTCACCAGTCAGATATTTGTCGGGGAATCTCGAAAAATAGATCTCCTTTATGCGACGGTTCTCCGGATCGCCATAGGTACCCCTCAACATCCCAGGCCATGGTTTTTCGATTACAAGATATCCGCCTTCATCGACTCCTGCCGGGGAACCATCCTCCTTTATGACCTTAGGAACTACGCCCGGAAAGGGTCTGCAAGCAGAGCCGGGCTTCGTTGTCATGGCGCCGGGTAGTGGAGTGATAAGGATGCCCCCAGTTTCAGTCTGCCACCATGTGTCAACGATGGGAAGCTTCTCTTTTCCCACATTGATGTGGTACCACATCCAGGCCTCAGGGTTTATCGGCTCACCAACAGTGCCAAGAAGCCTGAGAGAAGAGAGGTCGTGCTTCTCCACCCATTTCTCGCCCTCCCTCATCAGTGCCCTTATTGCAGTGGGAGCGGTATAGAAGATGTTCACAGCATGCTTGTCGACAATGTCCCAGAACCTGCCGGGATTCGGATAAGTCGGAACGCCCTCGAACATGAGGCTTGTGGCCCCGAGTGAGAGCGGCCCGTACACAATATAACTGTGCCCCGTTACCCAACCGATATCTGCGGTGCAGAAGTGGATATCTTCCTCGTGATAGTCGAAAATCCACTTGAACGTGAGATTGGTATAGAGAAGGTAACCGCCGGTGGTGTGAAGAACACCCTTTGGTTTTCCGGTGGAACCTGATGTATAAAGGATAAATAGCGGATCCTCGGCATCCATGTGTTCGGGTTCGCAGTATGCGTCCACATCGGGGGCGGACATTTCGGTCTTCCACCATGAATCCCTTCCGTTCTGCATGTTGATTTCACCGTTCTTCGACCTCTGCACAACGATCACCTTCTTAACCGTGGGGCACTCGTTAAGTGCCTCGTCAGCATTGGCTTTGAGGGCTACGAACTTTCCTGCTCTCATACCTTCGTCCGCGGTGATGAGATGACCCGCCTTGCAATCCTGGATCCTGTCCCTGAGGGCCTGAGCGCTGAAGCCGCCGAACACGATGCTGTGGATAGCTCCGATCCTGGAACAGGCAAGCATCGATATGGCAAGTTCGGGGATCATCGGCAGGTATATGGTGACCCGGTCACCCTTCTTTACGCCGTGCTTCTTCAGGACATTGGCAAATTTGTTCACCTCATAGTACATCTGCTGGTAGGTGTAAGTCTTGTAGCTCCCGTCATCCGCCTCCCAGATCAGGGCTGCCTTGTTTCGCGTCGCCGTCTTAATATGTCTGTCGAGGCAGTTGACAGAGACATTCAGCTTTCCGCCGCTAAACCACTTGATCTCGGGTTTTTTAAAATTATATTCGAGAACCTTATTCCATTTCTTGAACCACGTGAGCTGCTTCTCCGCCATTTCACCCCAGAACCCCTCGGGGTCCTCCACCGACCGCTTGTAGATCTTTTCGTACTCCGCCATGCTCTTGATATGCGCATTTCGGCTGAATTCCTCCGACGGTGGGAATATCCTCTTCTCTGCCATTAATACTTCGATGTTCTGCGCTTCCGACACTTTCTTTTCCTCCTTAACATTTAGTGGTAACGATCTATTTGCAACGCATAATTATCCATTACGAAACCGTCTCGCCATCGAGTCAATACGGCATGCATAATCGGAGCATCTCTGCACGTCCTCCATGGCGTGCCGTAAATGCCGAGATGTCCCGTTTCAGGCGACGTCTCCGCGTGAACGTCCTCCTCTTTGACCTCTCGCGGATACCAGAGGCTTGCCACCATATTCTGCACCTCCATCGGCGACTCCTTCGTCAGTTTCGACACGACAAACATGATCACGAAGTTGATTACCATGCCGATCGATCCGATGCTCCAGAGCCAGTATTCGGCCTTGTTCGCACCGGGTCTTACGAACTTGAAGTTGATACTATAGGCGATCGTAAAAGCATACCCGAAAACATCCCGAGGATCGCCCCTTCCTCCGTCGCCTTCTTCCAGAATAGTCCCGCGCTTATGCCGGGGAAGCAAGGAATGAAACCGCAAGCCCACCCGCCCCAACAAGAGTCACAACCCAGGCAGGAAGCCTTGCGGTTTCAAGGTTCGCAAGCACGACGATGTTATACGGTGATGAGATTCGTTGTCTAAAACTCGACCTTAGTTTCTCCTCCCTGGACCATTTTCGTGATCAATTCGACGATTTCGGGATTGGCCAGCGTCATAACGTCACCCACATCTGTGCCGTTCGAAATGGCACCGAGCACCCTTCTCATGATTTTTCCCGAGCGGGTCTTCGGCATGTCCGGCACAATCCAGACCTTCCGCGGCCTCGCTATCGCGCCAATTTCGCGGACAATGACGTTCGAGATTTCTTTTGCAAGTTTCTCGCTGGCCTGGTACCCTGGTTTCAGGGCAACGTACAGGTCGGGTTCCTTCCCTTTGACTTCATGTTTTACCGGAACAACCGCGGCTTCGGCAACTTCCGGAGCTGTGAGCGCCGCGGACTCGATTTCCTTGGTGCCGAGTCTATGCCCCGATACATTGATAACATCATCAATCCTGCCCAGGATGCGGACATATCCATCGGCTGCCACAACCGCAGCATCACCCGTAAGATATGGCCAATCCCGCCAATCCTTACTCTTTGGGTTCTTGCAGTACTTTTCAAAATACTGCCTTACATACCGGGGGCGATCACCCCATACAGTCTGGAACATGCCGGGCCAGGGGTTCTGAATACAGATGTTTCCCGCCTTTCCGGAACCCTGAGGGACCACATTCCCTTCTTCATCGTAAACGATCGGGTGAATACCCGGCACGCCCGGACCCGCGCTTCCTGGTTTCATCGGCTTTATGGCCGGCAGAGTGCTACAAAGGAACCCGCCGTTTTCGGTCTGCCACCAAGTGTCCACGATTGCCGCTTCGCCTTTGCCAACTTCGTAGTAATACCACTTCCAAACTTCCGGCTCGATAGGCTCCCCGACCGTCGTCATATGCTTGAAATGATACTGGTATTTCTTGGGCTCATCCGGGCCGACCTTTCTCAGCGCTCTGATGGCTGTAGGGGCGGTATGAAAAATATTCACGTCGAGGTCCTGCGCGATCCGCCATGGTCTGCCGGGGTCGGGGTACGTGGGGACCCCTTCGTATACCACGCTGGATGCGCATATTGCAAGCGGCCCATAAACAATATATGAGTGACCCGTTATCCACCCGATATCGGCCATGCACCAGTAAACATCCTCGGGATGGATATCCTGCACATATTTCGAAGTTCCTGCCACATAAGCGAGATAACCGCCGGTGCTGTGCTGCGCTCCCTTTGGCTTTCCTGTTGTGCCGCTCGTATACATAAGGAAAAGCGGAGCTTCTGCAGGCATCTTGACCGGCTCGACTCTCGTTCCATAATAGTCTTTCAGCAGATCGTTGATAAAGAAATCGCGACCCTTCACCATGGGCGTCTTTGCGGAATATTTTCCGGGATAACGCTGCCATATCAGGACCTTCTTTATCTTCTGTCCCTCTTTTGCAGCGTCCTCCACGGCGGTGTCCGCCTTTTCCTTGTGGTCGATAAGCTGACCGCTCCTGTAGTATGAATCCATTGTGATCAGGAACTCAGACTCGGAATCGACGATCCTGTCCGCGCATGCCTTGCCGCTGAACCCGCCGAACACCTGCGAGTGGATGATCCCCAGCCTCGCACAAGCAAGCATCGTAATAGGGAGTTCTGTCACCATCGGCAAATGGAGCGTCACTCTGTCTCCCGCTTTCAGGCCGCAATAATCTCTCAGCACCGCGGCAAACTCGTTAACCCTCACATACAGCTCCTGATACGTAACATGCTCCACCTTTTCATTCTCCGGTTCAGGGACGAAATGAATGGCTGTCTTGTTTTTGTGCTTCGGCAGATGCCTGTCGATACAGTTGTAGCTTGCGTTGATCTTTCCGCCGACGAACCACTTGAAACATGGTGCGTCGCTCGTATCCAGGGTAGTATGCCAGGTCTCGTACCAGGTCAACAGATCGGCATACTCCTTGAAACAGTTTGGAAAGTTCTCCAGGCTGAACCGGTCATATATGGTCTCATCGGTCATGTTCGCCTGGGCAATGAATTTTGTAGAAGGATAGAAATATTGCTCTTCCCCCCAATGCACCGCAATCTCAGCTTCGGATGTTTCAACGCCTTCCTTCTTTAGATCTTTTCCGCTCATCGCGTATTCCTCCATCAAATTCGTATTTTACTCCGGCGAGTAATTTCTTAAGTTATTCCGCATTCACCCAGCGGGGCCTTGCGGTAAGCCTGACAAGCACGACCGCAATTATCAGCACTGCAGCCGACATATAGAATGCATAGTCAAGACTGCCTGTAACGTCTTTAATGGTTCCGCCCAGCCTCGCCATAAAGAAACCGAGCCCCCATCCAAGAAACACCAGTCCATAATTGAAGCCGAGGTTTTTAGCACCGTAGAAGTCCGCAGTGAATGCCGGGAGCAGCGCAAGTCCGCCGCCATACTGCCAATACGCAATGCCTACCGCCAGGAAGAGCAGAACAACACTCTTGGATGCGATAATACTCGGCATCGCGAGGAGACAAAGGGCCGAAATAACGCAGTTGACGGTATACGCATTCGCTCTGCCTATTTTATCGGAATACATCCCCGTGCCAACTCTTCCCAAGGCGTTGATTGCCCCGCCGAAAGAGGCGAGTATCCAGGCGTTAGCAAGGAGGAAAGGTATGCCTTTGGCGGTTGTCGCCAAGATCCCCGCGGCGTTTGCGATAATCAGAAGTCCCGACTGTGTCGAACCGATGAACAGCACGACCAGCGCATAGAACTGCCACGTCTTGGTCATTTCCCCTGCGGTCCAGTTATGAGAGGTATGCTTTTTCGCTGCGGTAGCAGCCGCTGTCCCTTCGGCTGCGCCAGGCGGCACATACCCGGCAGGAGGCCACGACAGCAATTGTCCCGCGATGATAACGATTATGGCGAAGAAAATGCCCAACCCGATAAAGCTGCCCGATATCCCGTAATGATCGATAAGATATTTGGCGAGAGGCGCTATATATAATGCAGCGCCCCCGTATCCGCCCACCACGAGTCCGGCTACCAGTCCGCGCTTGTGAGGACCGAACCACTTCAGAGCGGCCGGGGTCGGTGCGGCATACCCGATGCCCATGCCTATCCCTCCCAGGACTCCGAATCCGATGATGAGCCCCGTATAGCTTCTCATCAGGCCCGAAAGGATGCACCCCGCAGCGAGACACAATCCGCCGAGTGTAGCGCCGACCTTGGGTCCGAATTTATCCTGGATGCGCCCTCCCGGAATCATGAATAAGGCGAAAATAATGACGCAGAGAGAAAACGGGGTTGCTGCCTCCGCGTTGGTGAGAAAGGTCCAACCCTCGTTAATCCCAGTCATCACGTTACCTGCATTTTTCACATCGGTCAAGGCCTTCGCCCAAACGCTCCACGCATACAAAATACCAAGGCACAGGTTGATTGCCGTACCGGCAAAAGTGACAACCCAGGCCCTGCCGGGCACTTTATTTTCTTGCACTGTCATTTTCTCCTCCTTGCAAAATGTATTAGCAGCCGTCTCATCCATCCCCATGCTTTTCCATTTTAATCGCAGCCATTAGAACAGTCAAACCTTTCTGTTCGGCAAATCCCGTTGCCGCCGAACCTTCAGGGCCGGCATCATCCCCGGGCTGCGATAAAATTCTCGTCCTTGAGCATCTCATGTGCACTTTTTACTGCTCATCACGTACCTCCTGATAATTGATTTGACTGCGGTCATGCAGTCCTTCGGCTAAAAAATACCTATTCCACCGGAAACGTGCTGTCTCTCACCCCCTTTGAAATTACTCGAATTTTTCACGATCCCTTCAGCGCATCTTATCCCTGCGCGGCCGAGCACCGGGATAAACCCGGAGCACCGGTACCGCTGACAGGCTTTAACTCGACCGATAGCGGCTATCCCGCCAACGCTGATCCTTCCTCCCTCCATCCGCACCGCACGGACCGATACGAGCGAGTCCCTACTTTCATGCAGCCCCGTAAGTTCGGTCTCGCTCGCGACAAAACACGAATCCTCTTTACGGGTGTTCGAACCCCTCCGTGTCTTCTCTTTCTTCATGTTATCCATCGCCGAGCTACCGGAAAAGCGGCTTGTGCCTCTCTATGATGATGTCCTGCATCCTCAAAATAAGATTGAAGGTTTCTTTAATTGTTTTTTTTTCGAGGTTACTCAGTTCTTGCGGATCAATAAAATTGTCCGGTCTCCTCCCCGCCTCTATCTGCTCGAACTGATGGTGAATCCTGAGGAGCATGATCACCTCAAAGGCGTGCTCGAGTTCCTCCGCATGCTTCTCAACGACCGTGTGCTTCTGCTTTAAGGCATGAATCCTCTCCAGGGTAGAAGTCTCTCGCACATCCTTGTCAAGGGCAAAGAGCCTGACCGCATCAACGAGCGGAACGATGCCTTTTCCCTTCAGGTCAAATCTGTCCTTGTGCGGTCCGCTCTTTTCGACCACAAATGACCTCAAAAAGCCGATCGGGGGAGTGTTTTTGATGATGGTGTTCGCCATGTGACCGAAAAACAACTTTTGACCCTCAACCATGGAAGCAAGGGAATCTCTGAGGTTTTCGGCGAGACCGAAATTACCGTGGAGCGCTCTGAAATCAAAAAATATGAGTGATTTCCGTACAGCATCGGGAGTCGGTTCGGTTATCCAGCCCGTGAAGTACTTCTTCCAGAACCTCAGGGGCTGACACCACTGCGGATTGCTTGCCATGTAGTCGGCTGGACACGGAGGAAAGCCGCACTGTGACATGCTGTTCCTTGCCAGGAGTGTGAATGAAGAGAAATAGATCTTTGCTGCTTCGGCTTTCTCCTCTGAATCCGGGTCCTCATAGATGAGGGCGTTGTCCTGGTCCGTCTTGAAGGTCTGCTCCTTACGTCCCTCGCTGCCAAAGACAATCCAGCAGTAATCCACCGGAGGGATTCCGAGTTTCTTCTCTGTTAGCTCAAGTACTCTCCTCACGAGTCTGTCATTAATCTCTGTTATTATCCGTGTTATGTTGCTCGCCTTCGCCCCCTCCTTTATGAGCAGCTCAACTATTTTGTTCACCTTCTTCGATGCGGGGATGAGTCCTTCTATGGACTGCTGGCTTTCAATCTCCCTCACCATCGAGACGGGAGATGTCCCCTGCAGCATTATCAGGTCGTGGTTGGTTACAACTCCCTTCAGCCTGCCGTTGTCAATCACCAGCAGGTGGTGAACATTGTATCGAATCATCTTAAGGAGGGCTTCGAAACAGTACTCCCTTGCATCAGCCTTTATGAGGAAGACGCTCATGATATTCCTGATTGCGTCCTGAACAGGCCTCTCCTTCGATATCACTTTGTCTCGCAGGTCCCTGTCTGTCACGATACCCGTGGGAACTCCCGCCGAATCGAGAAGGATAAGGGAACTAATTCTGTTCGCGGTCATTATATCAGCGGCCCCTTTTATTGATATATCCTGCGACGCGGTTATGACATTCTTTGTGCTAAGATCTCCTATTGGGGTCGTGAAAAGGAGACTGTCACCGCTGCCATAAAACGGGCTTTTTTTGAGCATCTCTTTGTACGTCTTATCGATATACTTGTTGAGGTATGATATGAGAAAGTACTCTGCGAAGGCGGGGTAGGTCTCCAAAAGCCTCAGCACAGTCTCTCTCCCGATGAGATAACAGGTGGTATCTTCAATCGCTACCACATTAGCCCTCGATTTATCGCCGCTCACAAGGGAAAGGAACCCGAACGAATCACCTTCTCCTCTTGTATCAATCATAACCTTATCATCCTCACTTGCCCGTATAAAGACCCTCACCGCGCCCTTCTTGATGACTCTCAGATAGTCACTCGCCGGGCCATCCTGATGCAATATCGTTGAACTCTTCGGGTAAAATTCTAAGGTGACACCGGCCGAGATGTTCCGCAATGTGGCCTCATTGAGGTCTTGAAAAGGTGTGACGTTCCTGAGAAATTCTGTGGCGTCTTCAACAGTAGTACTATTCATTTTCTGTGAATCCTTGGAGTGCAAGCACCATGCCTGTGAAACCGAGAAACAGAAGTTACAGAAATATCATTATTAATTATATACTTACAAGATTATCTCGATACTTGAGCCAGGAGGCCCGAATATGATGGGGCAGGATGCAGCATTACTTTTTGTAGCAACAATTCAGAATACGGATAATTTTATTTATAATTAAGGTAGTTAGCCTATGTTACGATAAGTATCTAAAGTCAGCGCCATATGGGAAGAAAAGTAACCTATCCTTTGCCGAGGCCCCATCTCTTTCTCTTTTCCCATAATGCCTTTCTCGTAATCCCCAGCATATCTGCAAGTTTCTGCTCCGTATTCTCCGTCTGGAAGCGCAGAATAAACTCTTTTGTATAGTCCTCTATCGAGAGGTTCCTCTCAAGAGATTCGGAAATAAAATTGTCCGAAGAATTCCTCAGCCCCTCGGGGAGATGTTCCGGGAAAATTGTGTTGCTCTCGGTTATGAGCACCGCCCTTTCGATAATATTCTTAAGTTCCCTGACATTGCCCGGCCAGCGGTAATCGACAAGAAGCCTGAGGGTAGCGTCATCAAGGAAGCTTACCGATTTCCCAATCTCCAGCGAATACTTTTCGAGGAAATGGCTTGCAAGAACAGGGATGTCCTCCTGTCGCTCTCTGAGCGGCGGCAACGTGATCGTCACAACATTTATCCGGTAATAAAGGTCCTCCCGAAAAAGCCCTTCGCGGACTAATTTCACAATATTCCTGTTTGTTGCGGTAATAAACCTGATATCTATCTGTCTTGAATGAACGCCACCGAGGGGCCGTATCTCATGGTCATCGATAACCCGAAGCAGCTTCGCCTGCAACTGCTGGCTGAGCTCCGCGATTTCATCAAGGAAAACCGTCCCATTATGAGCCTCCTCGAAAATACCTCGCTTGGAGCCCGCCGCACCGGTGAAGGCGCCTTTCATATATCCGAAGAGCTCCGATTCGAGAAGGTTCTCAGGGATTGCGCTGCAGTTTATCGGAACAAAAGGCTTGTCTTCCCTCGCGCTCGAATAGTGAATGGCCCTGGAGATTAACTCTTTGCCCGTACCCGTCTCACCGAGAAGAAGGACATTGCTCTTAGAATCAGCGATCTTTTTCACCTCGGTGATCAACGCTTTCATGCGACTGCTCTGCCCGACAATATTTCCGAAGTCGTACTGTTCTCCAATCTGCTTCCTGAGAATGATGTTTTCTGCCCTGAGGGATCTTCCCATTAGGGCGTTTCTCACAATTCCCTTTATCTCCTCATGAATAATAGGTTTTATGACATAGTCATAGGCGCCCGCTCTGAGGGCGCCCACTGCCGTCTCTATAGAGGCATACGAAGTTATGATAATTACTATTTGATCCGGAAACCTTTCTTTCATCCTCCGTAGCAGTTCAATCCCATCAATCCCCGGAAGGATGATGTCGGTGACAATCAGGTCGTACGCCGTTTCATCACTTTTTTTCAGTGCTGACTCAGCACTATTGACCGTGTCGACTTCATAGCCGTCTTTCACAAGCACCCTTTTCAGGGAATCACTCAAGGTTTCTTCATCTTCGACGATAAGCAGTCGTTCATTCATGGCATCCCGTGGAGCGACTATCGCCCCCGCCCCTTTTTTTGTTCCCTAATGAAAGGTTTCTATCTGTCAAATATCAGTCCCTACGGCCTTGATATAGATGAAATGCAAGGTCTTCTTTCGAGATTACGCAATGTGGTGGGATTGACAAACTTATCCGGTTTCAGGGTTGACTCTATCCGCTCAAACTGATAGTGAATTCTGAGGAGCATGATAGATCACAGGGCTGTTCTCCAGACCTTCAGGGGTAATCCCCGGCACCGATCAGGTTATAGGATCCACCCTCACAGACCACGATTGCGGATTCAGCGTTGCTCATCCCGTCGACACGACGGCCCTTCCTGCTCGGAACCTGTTTCAGGGTCTCGCCAAGCGTTGCCTCGTCCTCGACAATGAGCAATCGTTCATTCATGGATTTTCGACCGGCAGACTGATGACAAACGCCGTTCCCCCTGCCTTTTCGCTTCTTACCTCTATAGTCCCGTTATGCTCCCTGATTATACCATAACAAATACTCAAGCCTAATCCTGTGCCCCTTCCCGGTGCTTTCGTCGTGAAGAACGGATCAAATATCCTGTCGAGCACGGCTTCATCTATGCCGGTGCCCGTATCGCTGAAAATAACCACAACGGAGCTGTCTTCTCTTCTCATGGACACATGGAGTTTGCCTCCGTCGGGCATCGCATCAAGGGCGTTAAACATGAGGTTCAAGAAAACCTGCTGTATCTGATCGGGGTTAACCCTCAATCGGGGAATCTCGCTGATGCTTGTAGTGAATTGGACGTTCTTTAGCCGTTTGTCGTATTTCACCAGATTCATGGCGCGGTCGAGGATCTCGGGAATGCCCGAAACGGTTTTTTCCGCTGAAGACATCCGCGCAAAATCTCCGAGGCTTCGGACTATCTTGGCAATCCTATCGAGATGACTGTTCATGCTCTTTAATGATTCCACGGTAAATATGACTTCATCCTTCGTGTTCATTTCCAACAGTCTCAGTTCCTGAACCAGGGAAGAAATGGACGCCAGGGGGTTGCCGATTTCATGGGATATCCCGGCCGTCAATTTCCCGATGCTGGCAAGCTTTGAAGCCTGCAGGAGCTGCTCCTCCAGCTTCTTCTTTTCCGTTATATCCTCAAGGATGATCACGAAGCCTCCGGAGGGGTCCTTAAACTGGCTGACATCGATTTTAAAGGACTGCAGAGAAGGATTCTGGACAGTCGTTTCCCTCTGTTTGTTTTGCAGGAGTGTCTCCCTCGTCAGCCATGGGAGCAATGAGATGATAGACCTGTTGAACGCATCAGACCGCTTTATGCCGGTGATCGTCTCCATCTCTCGATTCCAGTATTTAACCTTCAGCAGGGAATCAATGGTCATGATCCCCACCGGAGCGCTCTCTATGATGTTCTCACTGAATTCCTTGAGCAACGAGAGCTCTCTATTGGTTTCAGACAATTCCTGCCGTGAAAGCCTCAAATTCTCCGTAATATGCTGTATTGATTCGGAGAGTTCCCCCCTCTCCTTCTCTGTCAACACCAGTTTATCCTCGAAGATAATCGCCGCTATGGATGACCCGATCGCGCCTGAGAGTACCTTCTCCGCTTCATCCCGCAATTCAAAGAGTTCCCTCGACGTGAGTTCCTCCCGGTTCATGTTCTTTTTTGATAAATAATCCCTGGTCACATCCGTAGCTTCCGCCCTGCCTATATATTGGGCGAGGATATCTTCTATGTCATCAGCCGTGTATGAACTGCCATGGGCAAGCTCCTTCACCCTTTCATAGGACTCTACAAAGACCAGTGCCTGGATCTCTTCTTCCTTCGACTGTTTTGTTAACACGGAAATGCCGACATAGACGATAAGGTTCATGAGCATGCTCCAAAAAAAGGCGTTCCCCCACTTACCGAGTCCTTCGATACCGAAAAGGGCATGTGGGTTGAGCATCTCGGAGTGCGTCATGAGCCCGATGACGCCGACATCTCCCACGATGCCGGCCTTAATCAGGGCTGGTATAATGAGGGTGTAAAACCAGACGGCGAAACCGATAATGAGCCCTGCCGCGGCTCCCCTCCGGGTCCCCCTTTTCCAGTAAAGCCCCAGGAAAAACGCCGGGGCAAAGAGGCTCACAGCCACAAAGGAGTTCAGTCCGATGTCCACGAGGCTATAGAATTCCCCGATGGATATGGCAAAGAGGTAGCCGAGATATACGACCCCCAAGATGACGAGCCTTTTACTGTTTAAGACCACCGCAGGGAATTGAGGCGCATCATGGAAATTCAGGAGGGTAGGCATGATGATGCTGTTCATCACCATGGTGCTCAATGCCAGGGCCTCAACAATCACCATACTCGTCGCAGCGGAAAACCCGCCGATGAAGGCAAAGAGCGAGAGGTATCTCATGCCGTGCTGTAATGGGAGAGTGAGGACAAAGTAGTCTGCCTCCTTCCCCGTCCCCCCCAGGAGAAGCCCCCCGAAGGCTATGGGCAATACGAATATATTTATCAGAAAGAGATAGAGGGGGAACAGCCATGCTGCCTTTGCGATGTGCGACTCGTCATAATTCTCCACAACAGCCATCTGGAACTGCCGGGGCAAAAACATGACGGCCATCATAGAAAGCAACAGGAGCGCCAGCCATTCCGGGTAGTCCGTCCCGGTCCCTGTTCCGAGGAAAAGCAGGACGGAGTGCTCTGAATCCTTGATCCTGTCAAGGATATCGTTGAATCCATGAAACAGGCTGAAGGTGACGAAGATACCGACCAGAACAAACGCGAGCAATTTCACAATGGATTCAAAGGCTATCGCAA
This sequence comes from Thermodesulfovibrionales bacterium, assembly GCA_050014695.1. GTDB lineage: Bacteria > Nitrospirota > Thermodesulfovibrionia > Thermodesulfovibrionales > UBA9159 > UBA9159. The sequence goes on along the minus strand of JBEKCV010000015.1, from coordinate 41,247 downwards.
AGACAAGCCCTCCATGCCTCTCCGAGGAATCGAGCCTGCGCGCTCCAAAGATGATCGCAAAGATCCCCAGGGTGAAGGTAATAAAGAGCCCAACCGCGGCACTACCTGTCGTTTCACCGGCCATAATGGTGAAGGTGCTGATAATGGCCTTAATCTGCAGTCCGAGATAGGGGGTGATACCAACCACTGCTACAATGGTTACGAGGGAAGAGAGAAAAAGGGACTTGCCATATCTTGATCCTATGAAATCGGATATCGTGGTAATCCTATTCGCCTTTGTAATCCTCACCACTTTCTTGAGGACAACCATCCAGAGGGCAGCCATAAGCGTCGGCCCTAAATATATTGTCAGGAATGAGAGGCCTGAAGTGGCCGCCTTGCCAACGCTGCCGTAGAACGTCCAGGAAGTGCAATAAACGGCAAGGGAAAGGGAATAGATGTAAGGGTTATTAACGATACTTCTGCCTGATTTCTCTTTTTTTTCTGCGTAATATGCAGCAGCAAAAAGGATTAGCAGATAGCTGAGGACAATAAAGAAAAGGTTATACGGTGCAAACACCTCTACAAACCGTACCCCCTCTCCCCCGGCCTTTTCTTATGGGTTGCGACAGCCACCAGAATGATGAGCAGAAGCCAGAAGAAGAACAGATACGAAACGACTTCTATGCGGAATATTTCCAGCAGAGGCCAGTTCAGGCCCAAAAGGCCGAGCACAAAGATAAATACCCAGATCTCAGGATTTCTCATGCCGTACCACTCCGTTCATTATAGCGCAAACTCCGCTTTTTATCACACTGCCAGCCAGCGACCACCGGACTAAAAAAGCTTGCGAAGTAACTACCCCTTAACCACTCCCAGCGGCCTCAGCCGTGCGACCTTCCTTGATATTCCGGCATCGTGCACAACATCAACCACATTCGAGATATCTTTGTACGCCTCCGACATCTCCTCGGCAAGGGTTTCACGTCCGGCTGACCTGACGAATATCCCCCTATCTTCCAATTCACGCCAGATGGCGCGGCCCTTTGCCTGCCGTATCGCCTGGTGCCTCGACATTACCCTGCCGGCACCATGGCACGTCGAGCCAAAACTCTCCCTCATAGCTACTTCTGTGCCGATGAGGACATAGGACGCCCTGCCCATATCGCCCGGTATCAGCACGGGTTGCCCTATCCCTTTATACGTGTCGGGCAGGTCAGGGTGCCCGGGCGGAAATGCACGGGTCGCACCTTTTCTGTGGACAACGAGTTTCATCTTCTTTCCATTTACCGTGTGATCCTCTATCTTGGCAATGTTATGTGCGACATCGTAGATCAGGCTCATTGCAAGGCCCCTCGGCGTCGAACCAAAGAACTTGAGGAACGCCTCCCTCGCCCAATGCATGATACACTGCCTGTTTGCCCATGCATAATTGGCGGCAGCCCGCATGGCAGCAAGGTAATCCCGGGCCTCAGGGCTTGCAAACGGCGCGCAGGCGAGTTCCTTATCGAATAGTTCGATATGGTATTTGCTGACGGCCCTTTCCATGACTTCTAGGAAATCCGTACAGACCTGATGCCCGAATCCGCGGGAGCCGGTATGTATCATCACCGTAATCTGCCCGTTGAAAAGCCCCAAGACGTTGGCCACCTTCTCATCGTAGATCTCATCTACATGCTGAATCTCGAGGAAGTGATTGCCTGAGCCGAGGGTCCCTTGCTGCGCCCTCCCCCGTTCGTAAGCCTTCTGGCTTATGAGATCCGGGTCTGCCCCAGCAATGCAGCCCCCTGATTCTATCCGCTCGAGATCAGAGGCATCACCGAGTCCCTCCTCAACTGCCCAGCGGGCGCCTTCCACAAGCAGTCGCCTTTCGCCCTCAACAGTGAGACGTATCTTGCCCCGGGAACCGACTCCGGATGGTATCTCGTTATAGAGGACCTCTACGAGGTCCTTGAGCCTCGGAACGACCTCTTCTTTTTTGAGGTTGCTCCTGAGGAGCCGGACCCCTCAATTTATGTCATACCCCACCCCTCCGGGAGAAATGATTCCCTCCCGGGTATCAAACGCAGCAACCCCCCCAATGGCGAAGCCGTAACCTCTGTGAATATCCGGCATTGCCATGGATGCGGTCACGATCCCGGGAAGTGTTGCCACGTTCGCCACTTGATCGATGGACTGATCATCGAGCGCCTTTTCGAGTGTTTCATCAACGTAAATGATACCCTTGACCCGCATCCCCGCTTTATAATCAGCAGGGATCTCCACCTTCGTCTTATCGATCCTCCTCAGTTTCTCCAAGCCCATATGTCACCCCCCTTCCGCAATCAGATATCAAAAATTACATCGAGCTCCCAGACGCCCCTGATTTCTTCGATCCTCACTGCATGGTACGTCGCCGCTTTGACCAGCAGCCTCCTTTCATGCCTCTCCGGATCAAAGTCTTCACCCGACAATGCGGCCTCGATTCGGTTGTTCTTCAACGGCCCCACGCGTATGCTCTTCCCGATGAACCCGTAGGTGTCAAAGTGGAATATCAATTCATTAAGCCACGATACGAGAAGCCCCTCTCGGGAATGGCTTTCGACCTCTACGGTCAGGGTCCGTTTTTCATCTATGCCTTCGAGATCCGTTATGAGGCTGTACATGCCAAGGGCTGCATTGATAAAGGCCTCTTCGAGGGTTTTCCCGTAGGCCTTAATCCCTGCATCTCCGGAGATATCAATAACCTCAAAGCCAGCCACACGTACAGGTTATCACTCAGGAAGGTGCCAGTCAATGACGGATCGAAGGACCGAGGGCGAGAAATGCTTCGAACCCCGGCCGGTAGCGCTTATGCCTGCAGCAGGTAACCGTTTTTCACCATATAAGCCTCGCCCTCCTGCATGCCCAGCAAGAGACAGAAACACTCACGCAGTATGAAGATGTATGCCGATGATTGACTCCTATTTTTACGCCTAATGCACTGGCCTTACCGCCTAACCCCTGCGAGCCTTCGCCCGACCGATTTATTTCATCCAGGAGTCTTTTTTCGAGTTCTCCAATGGCAGGCAATTCGCTGCTATCATTAAGCTTTCTGAAGAGCTGCTGTCCGGCGAGCACTGAAACCTGGTCATCGGCAGCGCCTATCCCGATACCGAGGATATAGGGAGGACAACCCTCCCCCTTTGTCTTCATCACGGCGTCAAGGACACATGCTCTCACCCCTTCAAGGTCGCTCGGCGCGTTTAGTTCTTCGTTCGGCAGTCGATACGTCTGCCCCGAATTCTCGCAGCCATAAGCCCTCAGCATGAGATCTATCTTCAGCGTGTCGTCGGCTGTCTCTTCCAGGTAGATGATCGGAAAGCCGATGCCCGTATTATCACCGGAGTTCTTATCGGTAAGGATATCAACCGCACTTGGTCTCAGGGGAACTTTTTCCGTTGCCATGACGGTCGCCTCTCGAACCGTGTTTCTCATTTCGATATGGCTCAATCCCCGGGGGATCTTGACGGCAAACACCGGCACACCGATATCCTGGCATACCGGCTGCACCGACTGCCGTGCGGTCCGGATATTTTCGAGGATTGCGGCGAGGGATTCTTTCCGGCGAGAAGATTCCTCAGACGCATACGCATTTTTCAGCGCCGCTTCGACATCCGGGGGGATAGAGGTGGCAACCTTCCGATAGAGTTCTACGATGCCGTCACGAAGTTTTAGCACGTCCTATTAATCATCTCCTGGGGAAAGGCTCTGAGCTGATTGTCATTTTCTATTTCGACAGATCGGCAGGGGTAAATATCAACTCATCCCTGAAGGATTTTATCAGGTACACAGCCCTCTGAATTTCGGGGTCAAGCACGTTGACGTATGCTGCGTCAAGTCCAGCCCCCGCAAGATAATAGAGGAATGAAGCGTTCACCCGAGACCTCAACCCTTTCGGCAGACCGACTGAGATGTTCGATATCCAAGCGATGGTGTTCATGGGCGGATCGACCATCGCATTGAGTGCCCGCACGCATTCATGGGAATTCACAATATGGTCCTGGCCCATTCCCCTGCCGATATGCACCAGCGAGGGGTCTCCAAAGAGTCTTTCATTCGGGATGTCCGCTTCATTTGCCCTCTCTATTAATTCCTCGATAATCTGAAGCTTTGCCTCGAGAGTTGTCGGCACAGTCCCCTTCGAAGCCCTCAAAATCAGCGACGACATCGACTTCGCAACGAGCGCTAAGAGTTCTTCACCGTGATCAGGTTCTGTCGCTGAAATGAAGTTGATCAGCGGAGGCTTCTTGCAGATGGGCAGACACGCCTTGATCGCCCCAAGGTTCCTCGAATCAAGGGATATGCCGGCTTCCGTGCTATCGCGAACCGCTTCAACGGCCAGTGGCAGCACCGCTTCGTCGCCGACCCCATCCAGTGAACATTGGACATTGATGAGCTGAGCGCCGGCGTCAGCAAGCTCTTTCGCCATCATTGCAATCGTCTTCTTGTCTCTTTTTCTTACAGCCTCAATATACGGCTTATTCCTGATATTCAGATTCTCGGCAATAACGATCATGACGATGCCTCCTCACTAAAATTATGGAATAACGGAGGGGATTTCTCCCTGCAGGGATTATATCACAAATGCCTTCAGGACAACAGGGCGCTGTCCCTGTCCTGGAAAATCACGAAACTGGACTATGTGGTCTCGCGTCAGCTTTCCCCGGTGAGGAGGTTTTCATTGTTTTCCCGCCGCCACGGTCTCTTTGTGTATTCAGACGCCGGTTTTGCTATTTACCCTCCCTTTTTGTAGAATAAGCAGAACGGAAAAGGAGTGAGCCATGCTAATTGTCATGCATCATTGGGCAACCGATAAGGATATCCAACGGGTAAAAAAAACCATCACGGATATGGGCCTGAAGCCTGTTGCTATCCCGGGGGCGGAAAGAACCGCCATAGGCGTAATCGGCAACCAGGGGTGGGTAGATGACTCGCCGTTCCGGACGATAAAGGGCATCTTAGAAATACTCCATGTTACCAAACCGTACAAACTGGTGAGCAGGGACTTTCACCCCTCGGACATGGTCGTCAGAGTGGGCAGAGACGTGGTGGTAGGGGGGAAATCACCTTTTCTCATTATTGCCGGCCCCTGCGCAATCGAGAGCAGGGAGCAGATTTTCAAGACAGCCCGGTTTCTGAAAAAGCTAGGCGTGCCCGTATTGCGGGGCGGCGCATATAAGCCGAGGACCAGCCCTCACAGTTTCCAGGGGCTGAGAGAAGAGGGAGTGGCTCTCCTTGCTGATGTCAGGGAAGAAGTAGACATCCGGGTAGTCACAGAGGTAATGAGCCCCGAGCATGTTGCAATGGTCGCCGAAAAAGTAGATATCCTGCAGATTGGAGCCCGCAATATGCAGAACTTTGACCTCCTCAAGGAGGTCGGCAGAACACGGAAGCCGGTAATCCTGAAGCGTGGCCTCTCAGCGACCGTCGAGGAATGGCTCGCCTCGGCAGAATACATACTGTTTGAAGGAAACCCCAACGTCGTTCTCTGTGAGCGGGGCATAAGGACCTTCGAGACGGCGACCCGAAATACCTCAGACCTTTCCGTCATTCCCCTTGTAAAAGCCAGTTCTCATCTGCCGGTGATTTTTGATCCGAGTCACGCAACCGGAAACAGGAGTTTAGTTCCTCCTCTGGCTCTGGCATCGGTTGTTGTGGGCGCCCATGGCGTTATGGTTGAAGTCCATCCCGACCCGGAACATGCCCTCTCGGACGGACCGCAATCACTTCACTTCAGGGATTTTGAAAGACTACGGAAACAGCTTAAGGCGATGGAGGCTTTTATGAAAATACCATCAAAAGGACTCTGATACGTATTTCAGATTGCCCGTTCTCTCCTCAGGGTCGGCGAGCAACCTTCTTCGATCGCCCTTTCCGTGGCTCCGATCTTTCCTTCTTGACCGCATGGCCGCCGAATTCGTTTCTCAGGGCAGCGAGGAGCTTATCGGAAAAGGACTCGCTTTCACGGGAACGAAAACGCTGAAAAAGCGAGAGGGCGATAAGGGGCGAGGGAGTGGCTGTTTCTATTGCCTGCTGCACTGTCCAGCGGCCTTCCCCCGAATCCTCAACATACCCTGCGATCTGTGAAAGATGGGGGTCTTTTTTGAATGCATCCTCCGCAAGCTCGAGGAGCCAGGACCGGACCACGCTGCCCTGGTTCCAGAGGTGTGAGACTTGGGCGAAATCAAGATTTTCGGCATAGGGCGATGTCTTGAGAATTGCAAAACCCTCTCCATACGCAGACATCATGCCGTACTCGATTCCGTTATGAACCATTTTCACAAAATGGCCGGCTCCGACAGGCCCGCAGTACAGATAACCACTTTTCGGGGCAAGGCTCTTGAAAAGTGGCTGGAGCCGATCATAATCTCTTTTATCGCCTCCGATCATCAAGCAATACCCGACGGTTAGACCCCAGATGCCTCCACTCACACCGACATCCATATAGCGTATTCCGAGACTGTTCAACTGCTGATAATGACGGATATCGTCTTTGAAGAAACTGTTTCCGCCGTCGATGATCGTGTCCCCTTTCTGAAGCAGACCTTTCAGGGCTTCAATCGAGTCCTCAACAGGCTTCCCCGCCGGTATCATCAGCCAGACTGCACGAGGAGGGGTCAGCCGCTTCATCAATTCTTCAAGGGAGAATGCTCCCCGAGCGCCTTCTTTCACTATCTCCTTCACCGCCTCGGGACTTCTATTATAGGCAACGATTTTGTGCCTTCCCTGAATCAATCTTCTTGCCATGTTCATTCCCATCCGCCCGAGACCTATCATCCCGATCTGCATCTCTCATTCCTCCTTGCTCGAGAAACTTGTTTTTCCCAGCTCACGCACCTTGTCGGTGAAGAGCTTATCATTTTTCATGGGGATTCCCCTGAAGGCATATCCTGCTTCCGACACAGACACAATCAACTCCGATTTCAAGGAAGAGCTTCAGATTATCAAACGAAACCGTTCCTAAAACCATGGACAACTATTCCACGACATCATTCGAACAGTAGTAATGACGATTCGCATACCGGAATCTCGCCGGTGACAAGCGGTATGATCGCAGGATGTGCCGTGCCTTTCGGTCGGTGACACCCTGGATCGGGACTCGCCCGACCGCTGTTGCGCTGCATGCGCTGCTTGGCCTTACGGCAAACAACCGCCCACCTGGTAGGGTCGAGAACTGGCGCGCCGGGTTAGGTCGATGTTTGTGTTCACGGTTTCTCGCCCTTTCGTATGCGAGGGCCACAATATCTCAACCATGCCACGTCTCCAATTCCCGCCTCGTCAAACGCAGCGTGCGGTTTTCCCGCACTGCGCTTTCCTTTTGTCTTCACTCCAAGGGTTATGATGCCTATTGGCTGGCAGTGCTTTCGAGTCTTTAAGGTTTTACCCTGTAATCAGCATAAAGTCCAAGATTCTGGTAAAACCACTCCCTACTCCACCTGTCCCAGCCAAAGCCTGTTCGGTTTCGAGCTCTCAGAAGATGCCGCCTTATCTTCTTCTCTACCCAGTCCTTGATGTACTGAAAACACCTACTGGATTGACCTATCCGAAAGTAGTTTACCCAGCCTCGTAGCTTGGGGTTGATAATATCTATCACACGCTCCACCGGTTGCGAGATAAGGCTCTGGAAAACATCCTTGAGATTGTGCAGAAGCTTTGTCCTCGCCTTCATTCTCGGAGTGTAAAGCACTCCCCATTTGCTACTCCGTGTTCTTATTCTCTGGAAGTCAAAGCCCAGAAAGCTGAAGTTCTCTCCTTTCTTTAAGTCCACCAGTCGGGTCTTTTCTTCATTCACTGTTACATCAAGTTTGGCTAACTCTTCAAGAAGTCGTCGATAGGCTCTTTCTAACAGCCAATCCCATCGATGATGCCCTCTACCAATACCACAAGATCATCCGCAAAGCGGGCGTATTCGACATGGATATACCGGGATTCGCGCGTTACTTCCTTCGCCTTCTCACGCATCCTGTCCACCTCATTGAGATAGATATTGGACAGCAGTGGTGAAATAACCCCACCCTGAGGTACCCCGCGCTTACCGCTGGCTTTTAGTATGAGCCTCAACAGCCACATCACTCTGCCATCTTTGACTCTTTTGCCCACTTTTTCCAACAATATGTCATGACGCACTGTATCAAAGTATGCCTTGAGGTCAACATCGATGACTCGTGTTTTGTCGCGGACGACTGCATTCGCAACCCTGAGTATCGCCTGATGCGCTGTTCGCTTCGGGCGGTACCCATATGAGCCTTCTTGAAAGTCAGCTTCAAAGATCGGTTCAAGAATAAGTTTAAGCGCTCCCTGCACTACTCGGTCTCGAACGGCGGGTATTCCCAAAACACGGACTTTCCCGTTATCCTTGAGTATCTCCTTCCTCCGATTCCGCTTAGGCAAGTACATCCATGAAAGTAGTTCACTCTGTATGTCCAGCAGAAACTCCTCAAGACCACTTTCCTCTATGGCCTCAAACGTGACGCCATCAATTCCCGGCGCTCCGTCATTACTTTTGGCCATATCATAGGCAGCTCTGAGCGTCTCCATCTTACATACGTGAACGTACAATCCCCAAAACCGCTGATGCTTGTCAGCTTTCGCCTTGGCGTAGATCCTCCTTCTCAGGTCCTGCAGACTAATAGATGTCTTTGTCATTCCACCCCTGCCTCCCGTTGTTGTTAGAGGATTGCCAAAAGTAGGGCCTCTTCGCTCCACAGGCATTACCCTGTTTCATCGCTACTGCTGGCCCATCCGCCACCCTACCGCCTTCAGCCCATTTCCCAGTGTCTCTGGTTATAGGACTTATCTTTCTCCAGTGATTTCTCACTGGGGCGGTGAGGGCTTCTCCAGTTGCTCAGTGTGTCCTTGCTGCCATGCCGTCGTTACCACCCCGCTGAAGTGAATAACCGCTTCAGTCAGTTTGCGGATATCCATGCTGCCTTCACCCTATGGAGGCGGGCTCGGCCTTCAGGGCTCGCATTTTCGAGGCCACTTCTACGTTCACTTTCGTTACGGCCTGGCAACTCGTTATCATCCTAATAGATGATACTGTCGATGGGCTTCAGAATATCGGTTTCCCTTTACTCTGCCATCCTAACTACATGGCGTCTGACTTTTGCCATGGCAGGACTAACTCCTGCCGAACGCACTAGCCTTCACTGGACGCACCTCCACACATGCCTCCCTCGATTCCTTACAGGTAGAGGAAGGGTGACCTGAAGCTGACTCGGCAGCCGTTCACTAAAGCCATGTACTCTTCGACCTAGAACCAGAGCCGCGGCATGATGCCCAGACATCCCATATCGGCCTGCGAACTTCTCCCTGCCGATCGCGCTCCATTGTTCCATCATGGATTGTGACATGCCTTCTTCATTGTCGAAGACAAAAACCTTCCGGAGGTGATCCGTTGAGTGCTAATCCGTTAGCCAGCAACGGCCCTCAGTTTCGAGCAAGAGGCGTGCATCCGGGGGTCCCCAGGTTCCCGCAGTATAATTGGGGAAATCCCCGGGTAGGACGCTGTCCCAGCGAGCGATAATGGGATCGACCACTTCCCACATAGCCTCGATTGCATCCTGCCGTACGAAGAGGGTCAAATCTCCTTTCATGCAATCGATTAAGAGTCTTTCATAGGCGGGATGCTCCTGTGTCCTGAACGTTTCTCGATAGTTCAATACCATCTTGGCCGGATACACCTTGTTGGTTGCGTGAGGGTACTTGACGTTAAACCGTAATGATATCGTTTCATCGGGCTGAATGGTCAGGACAAGGATATTGGGTTCCATCACGTCGCAGGTACGTCCAAAAAGCCTGAGCGGAAGCCGCTTGAGTTGTATGCACACCTCGGTGACATGCCTGGCGAGATTCTTACCGGTCCGGACGTAAAACGGCACCCCTGCCCAACGCAGATTATCGATATAATATTTGCCCGCAAAATATGTCGTCACGTTCGATGAAGGAGATACCTTCTCTTCTTCGCGGTAACCCGGAACCTCCTTCCCGTGAATACGCCCACGACCGTACTGGCCTCGTACCGTAAACTTATCGATATACTCTTCACCGAGCGGACGAATAGAACGGAGTATTTTCACTATCTCATCCCGGACAAAATCCGCCTTGAAACCGACTGGGGCCTCCATCCCCACGAGCCCGATGATCTGCATCATATGGTTCTGCACAATATCTCTGACAACTCCTGTTTCCTCATAAAACCCGCCTCGGTGTTCGATGCCGATATCCTCAGCCACTGTTATTTGCACATTGTCTATATATCGACAATTCCAGAGTTGTTCGAATACGGAGTTCGAAAAGCGGAGAAACATGATATTTTGAACGGGGTCTTTGCCGAGATAGTGGTCAATGCGGTATATTTGGTTTTCGTAAAACGCGTCGGACAGAATCTTATTCAACGCCGCTGCGGACGAACGATCCCGGCCAAAGGGTTTTTCAATGATAATCTTTGCGTTGAAGGTCCCCTTGCAGAGGTTGTGATACCTTAATTTCTGAATGATGAGTGGAGTATCATGGGGGGGAACCGCCGCATAATAAATGATGTGCGAGCCACACTCTGGAAAAGAACTCGAGATCGTCCGCATTTTTTCGATGAGCTTTTCATAGCTCTCGTCTTTTTCAAAATATCCTGACTCATAAAAAAGATGCTTACCGAACTCGATCCACCTTGCTGTATCAAACGGCCCTTCCCCGAATTCTTCGACTGCCTCCCTCATCATCGAGCGATACTGCTCATCGGTCATCTCGCGCCTGCCGAACCCGAGGAGAGAAAATCCTTTGGAAAGTTCATTTTCTCCGAAAAGATGAAATACCGCGGGAACGAGTTTTCTCCTGCTTAAATCGCCTCCACCCCCGAAAATAACCAGGACGAATGGCTCGATGGTGAGCTGATCGAGAGGGATGTCACACGTCTGCAGAAACCTGCTATCGATAGTCTCGTCATTCATATTTTGGGTTTGGGGCTTCCCTTCAGCTCAACCGTTTCCTGAAGTGATTCCTTCATGTCTTCATGAAATCCAGCTCTATGCCTCGAACCTTCCTGACTCTCCTGACATGTCTTTCGGCAGAAGAGAATTTTGCCGTAAGAAAACTATTCACCACTTCCTTTGCCAGCTCCGGGCCGATAACCCTCTCGCCAAGGCAAAGCACGTTCATGTCATCATCCTCAACGCCCTGATGGGCGGAGAAGGTATCATGGCAGAGAGCGGCCCTGATGCCGGGGAACTTGTTTGCCGCCACTGAAACGCCTACGCCGCTGCCGCACACGAGAATGCCCCTTTCGGCCTTTCCCTTGAGGAGCGCTTCCGCAACAAACCGTGCAAAGTCAGGGTAGTCGGATGGCTCATCACTATATGCCCCGAGATCTGATATCTCATACCCCTTATCGGTTAAGAATCGTACGATGACGCCTTTGAGAAGAAATCCTCCGTGATCACCGCCTATGGCTATCTTCATCCCTCCAATCCTCTCTCCGGCACAAACGTCTTCAAAAAACTGTCATGGCGGGAGTTCGCTTGAGGCGAACCGCAAAGCCACCTCCGCTCAACAGAAGTCGCGTCCCGCTTTCATCGCTGTACATCTCACTTGATCAGTGCATTCCAATCCTGTGAAAACTTCTCCATACCTTTGTCGGTCAAATCATGATGAATGTCATACTCCTGCCATTTTTTTGTGAGGTCAATATGCTTATAGGCAATCGCCTTCAGCTCTGTGCGACGATAAACATAGTCGTCACCGGGTACCGGAAGCCCCCGCTGTCCCCATTCCTTGAGTATCGCAAAAGGCGCGGTTATGATGTCGGACCCGAGCTTCAACGCGTACAGCAAATGGTCCCAAGTTCTCACGCTGGCAGTCAGGACCTCAACATGGGCATTCCCCTTCCGATACATACAGAGGATATTCGCTATCAGATCCATCCCATTTTCTCCGCGGTCATCAAGCCGCCCGATAAAGGGTGAGACAAACACGTTTCCTCTTTTAGCCACTCGGGTTGCCGCATAGACGGCAGCAGCCTGTTCCTGGGTGAAACAAAGGGTCATATTCACCCGAAGTCCCTCTTGTACCGCCTGCTCGGCGGCCTTTAATCCTTCCGTCGCAGTAGGGAATTTGATATGGGCGTTCGGGATCCAGGAGAACATCTCTCTCCCCTGCTTCAGCATCTGCTCGGCGGATGTGGAGGCGTCACCATATACTTCGACCGACACCGAACCTTGAGGGATCAGCGCTGAGATTTCCCTCACCACAAAATGATAAAAATTGAGAATCTCCTCCTTGCTGAACTTATCTCCCTGTTCAAGACGTTTGCGTGCGCTGGGATTTTTCGAGATGAGCGTCGGATTGGTCGTCTGTCCGTCAAGGAACCCCAGGAGATCGATAATCTCTCTTGTTTCACGGGGGTCCCCTCCGTCCAAAAATATTTTTGCCTTCAGGTTTTCAGGTCTCATGTAATCTCCTTCACCTTTTTTTTGATTGCATTTTTTGAAATGTCTTCATACTCAAGGAGTTCATCGGGCTTTCCGCTCTTCGGTACCTTCCCCACCGATAGGGAATGTACGGGTACCGGCTTGTGAGCCAGTAAGCTCCTTACCGCCTCGCCGATCCCCCCTTCGGCAAAATGATCCTCTACCGTAAGAATCGATTTCGTATCGCGTGCGGCTTCATAAAGGGTTGCCTCGTCCAGAGGTTTTATACTGTACAAATCGATAACCCGTATGAAAATCCCCTCGTTTTTCAATTCCGCATAAGCGCCGAGGGCCTCGTGCAGGGTAATCCCCGCTCCTATGACCGCGACAGCATCTTTATCACTCTTTCTTAAGATTTTGCTTCCGCCGATATGAAACTCCTCATTCTTGTCATAGATGATCGGGGTATCCTTTCTTGTAGTGCGCACGTATACGATGCCCTTGTATTGAGCTGCCGCTTCCACCAACCTCTCGGTCGACACCGCATCAGAGGGATACAACACCGCACTGTTCAAAAGGGTCCTGAACATGGCTATGTCTTCAAGGCCCATCTGGGAAGAGCCGTCCTCGCCAATGGAAACCCCTGCATGCGAGCCACAAAACTTTATGTTTGCGTCGGAGTACCGGCTCATCCGTATCTGGTCAAAGGCGCGCGTGAGAAACGCGGCGAAGGTTGATACAAAAGGGACTTTACCCCTGCGGGAAAAACCCAATGCGATTCCCACCATATTCTGTTCCGCAATATACATCTCGAAGAACCGGTCAGGATGGGCCTCCTTGAATATCTCGGCAAAGGTCGAATTGCTTACCTCGCCATCCAACACCACCATGTCAGGGAATCGTGGAAAGATCCTCACCAAGGCATTACCGTAAGCTCGTCTTGTGGCAACAGGCTTATCGTTTCCGTAGGCAATATCCAGGGCCTTCTGGGATATCTTCTCGGCCGGCCTCAGATCATCGGGCTTCGGTATTGTTCCGCGGATCGCTGTATCAACCGTACCTAATTCCTCGAGGGCTCTGGCTAACTCTTCTTTCTTAAGCACCTTACCGTGCCAGCCATTTTTATCCTCGATGAATGACACCCCTTTCCCTTTTACAGTCCTAGCGATGATCATAACCGGCTTGTTGCGGACCAGAACGGCTTTTTCATATGCCAGGAGGATTTCCGGCAGGGAGTGGCCGTCTATGACAAACGTCTCCCATCCAAATGATGCAATTCTCTTTTCATAAACAGAAAGATTGTGGCCGTACATGGTTTCCCCCCGCTGCCCGAGGCGGTTCACATCAAGAATACCCATGAGGTTATCCAACGCATAGAAAGAAGCGATTTCGAGCGCCTCATACTGTGAGCCCTCTGCCATTTCACTGTCGCCGAGGAGAACGTATGTCCTATAAGGCAGTTTATCGATATATTTTGCATTTAACGCCATTCCGAGGCCAATCGCAAGGCCCTGTCCGAGAGAGCCGGTAGAGGCCTCGGTATAGCGGAAGGCTGTCGTGGGGTGGCCCTCCAGAGGACTGCCGAATTTTCTCAGCGTCATCAGTTCCCGTTCAGAAACCTCCCCAGCCGCAGCCCACAGGGCATAAAACAGAGGCGAGGCATGTCCTTTCGAAAAAATAAGACGGTCATTATTGGGATGATCGGGCTGATGTGTATCGTATCTGAAGAATCCGCCGAACATGAGGCCCGCCATCAGATCGGTTGCCGAAAGAGAAGAGGTCGGATGCCCTGAACCGGCCTCTGTCGTTGAGACAAGGATAAAGTAACGGATCAACTTTGCGATTTTTTCCAATCTCTCCGTATTAGACACGATGCCTCCCTTGGAATTTTACGGGATTCTTCTTCGATATCAGCACATCCACCGAATGGACGCGAAAGACCGCTCTTTATCTATTTTTTTTATTTTATCAGGTTTCGCGCCGTTGTCAAGCATCAACCGGCCCGCGCACCAGGTGGTAAAGAAGAACGAAAGGAGAATGATCGTTGTCCCACGCTATGGCCGCAACGTGACGGAGTTGCAATATCTTTTGGGTTGCCTTTTTTATGAAGATTCTTTATGAAATTCCCTCGCTGCTCTCTGCACTCTCACCATATCTTTCGCGTCACTTGCATTCACGTGATTTTCTTGATATAAGATAACTATCAAACAGGCGGAAGGAGAGGAAAAGCATGCTTTGCGGGAGATGCACCCGACGGGCCTTCTTAAAGACAGCCGGAGCCGTTGCCGCGATGACTGCTCTTGGAGATATCCCGGCGACACTTTTTGCGGATGAAAGGAGACTCGTCAAATTTCCTGAAAAGACAGATTTAATTCTCCTTACCTCACGGCCGCCTCAGCTGGAAACCCCTGTCCATTACTTTACGGAATTTATCACACCGAATGATGCGCTTTTTGTGAGGTGGCATATTGCGAATATCCCGACATCGGTGGATTTACGTGAGTGGAAGCTCAAGGTCGGTGGCAACACGGAAAGGGAACTTCATCTCTCCATGGAAGATATAAAGAAGTTCGAGAAGGTCACCTACACAGCCGTCATCCAGTGTGCAGGGAACGGCAGGAGTTTCTTTGAGCCGAGGGTAGCCGGCGGACAGTGGAAAAATGGCGCCATGGGAAATGTCGTTTGGGCGGGGGCACGCCTGAAGGATATCCTCAATGCTGCAGGCATCAAGGCGGGCTCAGTGGATGTCTCCTTCGACGGACTCGACGAGGGACCCCTTCCCCCGGTGCCGGATTTCGTGAAGAGCCTCCCGATTGACAAGGCGATGGAAGACGACATCATGGTTGCCTATGAAATGAACGGATCGTATATGCCGCTGTTGAACGGTTTTCCCGCAAGGCTCATCGTTCCCGGCTGGTACGGGACTTACTGGGTTAAGTCATTGACCGAGATTGCAGTTCTCCCAAATGCATTCGACGGGTTCTGGGTAAAGAGTGCATACAGGGTTCCCGATACCCCTTGCGGGTGCACTCCGCCCGGCTCACCTCAGGAAAGGACGATACCCGTCACCCGGATGACAACGCGGTCTCTTATCGTCGAACCTGCTGACAAGGCGCAGCTACCCCGGAATAAACCCGCCGAGATCAGGGGCATAGCATTCTCGGGCGGGTACAGCATCCGCGAAGTGATCATATCTGTGGATGGCGGCAAGACGTGGAAAGAGGCAGAGCTTGGCAAGGACGCGGGCAGGTATGCATGGATACAATGGAAGTATTCATGGCGGCCTTACAAGCCTCAGCAATATACGCTTATGGCAAAAGCGACCAATAGCATCGGGGAGTCCCAGCCCTTTGAGGGCCTCTGGAATCCCTCCGGGTATCTCTGGAATAAGGTGGAAAAGATAGAAGTGGTGGTCATATAGGAAGGCGCAATGAGAAAAATAAGACTTTTAACGATACCCGTCTTGTGCATTGCGGGACTCGCCTCGGCCGGGTCTCAGGGAACGGTTCATTCCATCACTCTCCCGTCCATCAGGACTGAACTGAAGGCGGGAGAGGGCAAGGGAATAACGGAAACTCTCTGCGCTGCCTGCCACAGCCTCGATTACATAACCATGCAGCCGAGATTCTCAACGGCCCAATGGACTGCGACCGTCAATAAAATGATACAGGTCATGGGGGCGCCGATCAATGAAAATGATGCACGGAAGATCATAGGCTATCTTGCTGCACAGTACGGAACGCAAAATGAAGGAAGGAGGTGATGGATCATGCGAAGGATTTTCATGATATCCCTTTTGGCGATATCGGTGTGTTGTCTCGGACCGGCTCTCGTTGCGGGGAAGGCTTCAGCGGCAACATCGGGAGCAGCATTATTCAAAGAGAACTGCGCGGTATGTCATCCCGATGGCGGTAATATCATCAATGCCCAAAAGCCACTTCATCAAAAAGAGCTTGCGGCTAACGGTGTCAAGACGGCAGAAGACATCGTGAAGAAGATGAGGAATCCCGGCCCGGGCATGACGAGGTTTGATGAAAAGACGATCCCTGATGCGGATGCAAAGAAGATTGCTGAATATATCCTGAAGACGTTTAAGTAGTGTTTTATTGATGAACGCCGACAGACCGAATCGCTCTGACTGGTCGAGCGGTTCGGTCTGAGACGAACATTGAAACCTGTCATTGACGTGCTTTGAGGTGAATGGCCATGATTGCGACAAAGGGCGATTTCAGGGACATTTCTCGAAAACAAGCGGTCCTGTTTGTTTTCGTGTTCTCCCTTGCGAGCAACGCCTCTGCTGGCAATAAAGACGAGGGCTTGGTAAAAGAGGCAACCCCATTGTTCGCTCCCCGGCCACCGGTTATGACTGCCCGACAGGATCATGGGTAGAGTTCAGCTCGGAAGGGATCTCTCGAAGCAACACGTTGTCGACGTTCGCGCCTTGTTCGATTCGTTCAGAGGGACATTATCTGAGGATGTCTTGAAAATCCCCCTCTTGCCTTCACGGGAACAAGGCGTTTTTTTTCACGCTCCAAAAAGTGCTATCCAAAAAAAGGAGGAGAGGAAGATGAAAAGGTTTTTTGCAGTATCCATCGCGACGCTGTCGGTCTGTTCACTCCTGAGCGTCGGTCTCGCAAGGGGAGCAGAGAAGGAGAGTTTGGGAGAGACGCTCTTCAAAAAGCACTGTGCAGTGTGTCACCCCGACGGCAATAATATTGTCAATCCACAGAAGACTCTTCACGCTAAAGACCGCGCGGCAAATAAGATCGCAAGTGTCGATGATATTGTAAAACTGATGAGAAATCCCGGTCCCGGAATGGTAAAGTTTGGTCAACAGGTCGTCTCGGAGAAAGACGCGAAGGCCATAGCGGAGTATATTTTGAAGACCTTCACTAAGTAATTTCTCTGAGCGAGGGGGCGGTGTCTTATCCCTTCACATCTTTCTTGCGATAGTCGTGTTACGGACTAAGAGGATATACGATCCGGTATCCGCAGAAGACGGCAGGAGGATCCTTGTCGACCGGCTGTGGCCGCGGGGGATCAAGAAAGAAAATGCGGATATTGATGAATGGTTGAAGGAGATTGCGCCGAGCGATGAGCTGAGGAAATGGTTTAACCATGACCCGGCGAAGTGGCAGGAATTCAGAAAGAGATACCTGGGGGAACTGAAGCGGAAATCAACGATGATAGAGAGACTCAGGGCGGAGGCAAGAAAGACGAGGGTAACCCTTCTCTTCGCGGCAAAGGATATGGAGCATAACAATGCGGTTATCCTGAAAGAGGCAATCGAAACATAAGAGAGAAAGAATGAGAAAAGGTTGAGGGATAAAGGAGGGGGCTCATGATATCGAAAATCCTTGCTCCGACGGACGGTTCAAAAACAGCTCAGAGGGCGGGAAAGTACGCGGTAGCCCTTGCGAAACAGCTGGATGCTTCGGTGATAATCGTAAGCGTTATTGATAAACGTTCGTTGCTGGGTCAGGCAATCCCTGCGGGACTACCGCAGTCCGCATAGCCGAGCCGGTAGAGGATTATCTGAGAGAGGCGGTAGAAAAATATGCTGGAGGAATAAAGAGCCTCTGCGGCAAAAGCGGCGTCAGCTCAAAAACGCTCATAACAACAGGGCACCCTGTCGATGAGATTACAAAAGAGGCGGTAAGGTCAAAGGTCGATCTCAATGTGATTGGTTCCACTGGCAAAAGCGCCATCGCCGCAGTCGTTCTCGGCAGTGCCGCCTATGATGTTCTCCATAAGGATACGAGAACTACCTTGGTAGGTAATGCATTCCCCCTGTTTGGTTTTCCTCAGGAATCCCCCGGAGTTATCCGTGGGGAGGATGTCAACAAACGACATCTGCGATGACCTTGACATCGGCCATTATAGACCATTTCCCGTATGCAGGGCTTTTTATCCTCCTCGTCCTCGGATGCATCGGATTGCCCTTGCCCGAAGATACCACCCTAATTTTGTGCGGGTTTTTGATCTCCGCCGGCGTGGTAAGACCCATCCCTGCCCTCATTGTTATTTATGGAGGAATATTGATCTCGGACCTGTTCCTCTACTTTATCGGAAGGAAATACGGACGCATGATCGTCACGCACAGAAGGTTCCGCAGAATCCTCTCCCCTCAAAAGCTGTCGGTACTGGAGAAGAAATTCAATGAAAAGGGAATTCTTGTCATACTCATCGGAAGACATCTGATCGGTCTCCGGGCCCAGATATTCCTCGTGGCTGGTGTCACGCGGATGTCATCCCTGAAATTTCTCCTAGCAGACGCCTTTTCTTCCCTCTTCACGATCGCCTTGATGGTCGGGGCGGGTTATATGGGAGGTAACAGCCTGCAGGTCATTCAAAAGGACATAAGGAAAATCGAATACCTAGCGATTTTTGTAATCGTAGTGGCATTAGTGTGTTATCTGCTTATTCGCTATTACAGATCCAGGAAAATTGATCGGCCTCATTGAGGAGTGTCTATCCACTCATTGTAACCCCTCTGGACAGAAGCTAAGAATGGCACGCATGGCATGGCATCAAGAATCAAAAAAAAGGAGAGCCATTAAAGCTACTGGACGATGTGAACTTGCACCGTGAACAAGCATGAGGGGCATTGAATCCCGCCCGATCATGAAGGCCTTGCCAAGCCATTTGTCGTGCGCGTTCTACGCCGTTGCTTTTCTCGTATTCACTCTCGGATTCACCTCTCGGTCGTGTTTTGCCATTTTCTCGGAGAAGAAGCATACTCTTTTTGTGATTTGCGTCACAGCAATCCTGGTTTTTCGGGCGTAGTATTTTATAACAATGAGGTCGTACCTCCAGAGATATTTCCGGATAAAAGTCGCGTGTGACTCGCCTTGCACAGCCCTTTCAAGCGGTTTGCAACGTGAATCAGAAAGGATCGCGGCTATATATGGAGTGAACCATGAAGGAGCATGATATTTTCCAAGAGATCAGAGATGCAGACTTGAATTGCGGGGCGATCGCCTATATTGAGGAGTTCGCCGATTCGTTTTCTTCAGAATCCTCTCTGGACGAAGACCATGAAGGAGCGGAGGAGGAGGAAGTTTCCGCAGAAGAGGAAGCGGGGACACCTGAAATCGCGGATAGCCTTGTGCAGAGATACTTCAACTCTATGGGTAACATATCCCTACTCACACGGGTCGCAGAGACGGAACTCGCACGAAGATTGGAAAAAGAAAGAGAGGTCATTAAACGTATAGTCTCTGCTATGCCATTATACGAGAAATTGAAAGGTCGCTTTGAACCCCGGGAAGATAAAGAAGAAGATACGAGGGACGAAGAAAGCGAAAAGACGGACAAGGCGATGCCCCACAGCCTGAAAATTCTTGAGGATCTCATGACGAACGTGAAGCGAGCAAACAGAAAGATGTCAAGGCAGGGGTCTTTGCAAGGCGTACGAAAACAGATGATGAGGAAAAACAAACAAAATGTTCCTCCTGTGAAGCATCAGGAGACAGAAGAGATTCTCACCCTGTATCGGCGGGTTGAATCCGAGACCGGTATGAATATGGATGATTTCGAGATCGCCTGGGATCGGATTACCAAGGCAAAGGCATTTTACGCGGAAGCCAAGGATGAACTGACAACTCGCAATCTCAGGCTGGTGGTGAGCATAGCAAAGGATTATTTGGGGAGGGGGCTTTCGTTGCTCGATCTGATACAAGAAGGGAACATCGGCCTCATGAAGGCCGTGGACAAATTCAACTATAAAAAAGGGTTTAAGTTCAGCACGTATGCGACATGTTGGATACGGCAGTCAATAACGCGCGCTTTGATTGATCAGTCAAAAACTATCCGGGTGCCCATACATATTATGGAATTTTACAAGAAAATCAACAGAACGACTCGAGGATTGACTCAGGAGCTTGGAAGAGACCCCAGCAATAAGGAAATTGCCCGGAATTTGGGGTTCACCGAGAGCAAGGTCGAAACAATATTAAGGGCGATACAGGACACCATCGGCCTTCAGACCCCGGTTGGCGACAGTGACACCAAACTCGAGGATTTCATCGGAGATCACCAGAGTCCTTCACCCTACGATGACGCAGAGCAAAAAGAGATGTCCAAACAGGTATGCGGAATTCTGAAAACGCTCCAGCCCAATGAGGAGAAAGTCATACGAATGAGATTCGGCATCGGTGTTGACAGGGACCACACACTCGAAGAAGTGGGAAAACATCTTAGCCTCACCCGTGAGCGAGTAAGGCAAATAGAGAGAAAAGCATTGACAAAACTCAAACATCCAAGCAGGCTCAGTACGCTAAAGACCCTCACCGCCCCGTAACGCCTTTCATCACATCGGCGATCCAGTTGCGCATCAGCTCGACTTTTTTCGCGCTGCCAGTTTATTCAATGCATTGATGTACGCTTTTGCCGACGCAACAAGGATATCGGTATCAGCGCCCTGGCCCCTCACCCTCTTGCCATCTTCCTCGAGGGAGACCAGGACTTCACCGAGGGCGTCTGTGCCGCCGGTAATGCTCTTGACTTCAAACTTCAACAGGTTACTCTTTGTCTCGGTAATGGCGACAATCGCCTTGTATACGGCATCCACAGGACCATCGCCCTGCGCCACCTTCTCGACAATGCGATCAGCCACTTTCAGCTTCATTGTGGCGGTCGGTTTCACATGGATGCCGCTGGTTATCGACAGGTCAGCGAGGCTGTACGTCTCGGGGATTTTCGAAACCTCTTCCGAAACAAGGGTCGCGATATCGTCATCGAAGATATCCTTCTTCTGGTCAGCAAGGTGCTTAAACTTCTTAAACGCAGTCTCTATTTCATCGGGACTAAGGTCGTAGCCGAGTTCCTTCAGTCTTTCTTTGAAGGCATGCCTTCCCGAATGTTTTCCGAGCACGAGCTCTGTCTGTTTCAGGCCGATATCTTCGGGCTTGATGATCTCATACGTCATCTTTTCTTTCAACAGTCCGTCCTGATGGATGCCTGATTCATGGGCAAAGGCGTTCGCCCCCACAATGGCCTTGTTCGGTTGCACCGGTATGCCGGTTATCCTCGTAAGGAGTCTGCTCGTCCGGATAATCTCTTTTGTGTTGATATTCGTTCTGGCCTGGTAAAAGTCCTGCCGCGTCGCCAAGTTCATCACCACCTCTTCCATGGAACAGTTCCCGGCCCGCTCGCCTATACCATTGATGGTGCACTCAACCTGCCCTGCTCCGTTTATGACAGCGGATAGGGAATTCGCAACAGCCAATCCAAGATCGTTATGACAGTGGACCGAGATAACGGCCTTATCCCCGATCCTATCCTTGATCGCCTTGATCATGCCACCAAACTCAACCGGAGAGGTGTATCCCACCGTGTCAGGGATATTAACCGTAGAAGCACCGGCATCGATCACCGCCTCGACAACCTCTATGAGATAGGGTATTTCCGTTCTTGTAGCATCCATCGGGGAAAACTCCACGTCCTCCACAAGGCTCCGTGCGAGTTTGACCATCTCCACCGACCGCTTCAGTGCCTCTTCCCGGCTCACTCGGAACTGATACTTCAGGTGGATATCCGATGTGGAGTGGAACGTGTGAATCCGCTTCTGTGGAGCATCTTGTATGGCCTCCCACGCCCTCTTTATATCTTCTTCTTTTGCTCGTGCAAGACCGGCGATGGTCGACCCCCTTACCTCCGCCGCAATTCTCTTGACTGCCTCAAAGTCTCCCGAAGATGCTATGGGAAATCCCGCCTCAATAACATCAACCCCTAACTTGGCAAGTTGTTTCGCAATCTGGATCTTCTCATCCACATTCATGGATGAGCCAGGTGATTGCTCACCGTCACGCAGGGTCGTATCAAATATCTTAATGAGCCTCATTCTGCGGTCCGCTCCTCCTGTTTCTTAAGCTTTCTCCTTTTTAGGAAAAGCACGATATTCTCAATTATACCCCAAATAAGGTATGCCATTGCAAAGATGAATATGGCTGACGCCGGGTGGATGAACAGGACAAACAAGATCATGACAAAGACGATCAGGAACCAGAATGGTTTTTTTTCTCTGAAGTCGATCTCTTTCAACCCATGGTATCGGAGCGTGCTTACCATTAAGAACGAAAGAACAATCGTGATGACAGGGAAAAAGATGTTTTTATCCGGAACCCCCTCCCGGAATTCATAATAAAAGATCACGATCGATGACAAGATCGATGCAGCAGCCGGTATCGGTACCCCTTTGAATGCCTTTGAGCCGGGCGCTCCGGTCTGGATGTTGAAGCGAGCCAGCCGTAATGCCCCGCAGGCTACGAAGAGGAAAGCCGCAGCCCACCCCAACCTCCCAAAGGGCATCAACGACCATTTATACATCATGATGGCCGGCGCGACGCCGAATGCCACAAGGTCGGAAAGGGAATCCAGTTCAATGCCAAATCGTGAGGACGTATTGGTCAGTCGCGCTATCCACCCATCGAGGCCGTCAAAGATGTTGGCGAGAAGTATTGCCCAGGCTGCATTTGGAAAATTGCCATTAATCGCCGACATAATGGCAAAGAAACCGCAGAACATGCCGCAGATGGTAAGAGCATTCGGCAGAACGTATATCCCCTTTTTCGGCCGTCCCCCGATGTCCTTATTCTCTTCGTCAGCCATTGTGTAATCCACCCCGTCTCGTCAGCCACGGCGTATTCCTCATGAGCAACAAATGCTCATGAGTCGCAGTGCTGCGTATTTTCATTCCAGTGAAAAAAGAAATCCTTGACATCATATCTCGCCGATGACGGTTTCTCCGGCCTTCACTGCATCTCCTACGGAGACCTTTACGCGAGTGTCCCCTGGCAGATACACGTCAAGCCTTGAACTAAACTTGATGATCCCGTAACGGTCTCCCTTTTTCAGAGAGTCACCCGGTTTGACCCTGCAGACCGCCCTCCGAGCGAGGAACCCCGCAACTTGCCGGACAAGAATGTCTCCATATTTCGTTTTGAGCACCATGGCGATGTTCTCATTCTGGAGGGAGGCCTCATGCTTAAATGCGGAGAGGAACCTCCCGGGCGTATGTACCACTGACGCCACTACCCCCTCGCAGGGCGCCCTATTGACGTGGACATTGAGCGGTGACATAAAGATACTGACCGCGATGACAGGGCGTTTTAAGAAGAGATCTTCTTGCATATCCCGTATGAGGATGACCTTCCCGTCGGCAGGGGATACAAGGATATTATCGCCCTCGGGTATGTTCCTTTCAGGGTCCCTAAAAAAATAAATCATGAAAAGGGTCAGCACAAAGGGGATCATAGCGCCCCAAAACGTAAAGGCAACGATGACAATGGTGATGACGAGGAAACAGAATACAAACGGGCGACCCTCAGGGGCGAGCTTCAACATCATTGCCCTTCACCAGATATCATGATGCAGAGAAGTGGAGAATTGTTATACGACACCTCAGAGAGAAAATACCCCTTGAAGATTTGCAGAAAACCCTTCTTATGAAAATACGTGCCGCGCGCCCTATGAATGCCTTGACGATAGAGCAATGCTGAACGTATCTGTCCCGCATCACCTTGCGATTTCTTTTTGATCATTCTGATAGATACTACGCCTTGGACTTATCCACGAGCTTCCCTTTCTTGAGCCACGGCATCATTGCCCTCAGTCGTGCACCTACCGATTCGATGGGATGCTCTTCCCCTTTCCGCGTCAGCGCGGTAAATACGGGCTTATTCGCCTTGCACTCGACCATCCATTCCCGAGCAAAGACCCCATCCTGTATCTCCGTCAAAATCTTTTTCATCTCCTTCTTAGTTTCCTCTGTGATAACTCGCGGTCCCCTTGTAAGGTCTCCGTACTGGGCAGTATTGCTCACGGAATATCGCATATTCGAGATACCTCCTTCATATATGAGGTCGACAATGAGTTTCACCTCATGAAGACATTCGAAATACGCCATCTCCGGTGCATAGCCAGCCGCAACAAGGGTCTCAAACCCGGCCTCGATAAGAGCGGTAAGCCCTCCGCAGAGGACCACCTGTTCCCCAAAGAGATCCGTTTCCGTCTCTTCCCTGAACGTTGTCTCTATAATCCCCGCCCTTCCGCCGCCAATGGCCGCCGCATAGGCGAGGGCGATGTCTTTTGTATTCTTGGAAGGGTCCTGATGCAGGGCGATGAGGCACGGCACACCGCTGCCCTTCGTATATTCTGACCTCACGAGGTGTCCCGGTCCCTTGGGCGCCGCCATAAAGACATTGGCATCCGGAGGCGGCACAATCTGTCCGAAGTGGATATTAAAGCCGTGAGCAAAGGCCAAGTAAGCACCCTTTTTCATGTTCGGCGCTATCTCAGTTTTATATACGTCACCCTGGAATTCGTCGGGAAGAAGGATCATGATAATATCCGCGCGTTTGGCTGCCTCCGCAGGGGTCAGAACCGTAAAACCCGCAGCTGCCGCCTTATCCCAACTCGTTCCCTTCCTGAGACCCACGATCACATCCATACCACTGTCCTTGAGATTGTTCGCGTGGGCATGCCCCTGGCTACCGTATCCCATAATACATATCTTCTTACCCTTCAGAACATCCACCTTTGCATCCTTGTCATAGTAAACCGTAATCATCGTTTCCTCCTATAGATTTCTCTCTTGCATAAGCGGTGTCACAACCGGCATAATCAACTCTAATCCTCTTCTTTCAGCAGTTTATATTCAATGCTGTCGACGAGTGCCCGCCATGATGCCTCGATGATATTCTCAGAGACCCCGACAGTTCCCCATTTCTGATTGTCATCACCTGACTCCACCAGAACACGCACTCTCGCAGCGGTGCCCTTCCCCGCCGCAAGAACACGCACCTTGTAGTCGTGGAGTTTCACTTTCTTCAGTTCAGGATAGAACTTCTCGAGCGCCTTTCGCAAGGCATGGTCGAGGGCATTCACCGGGCCGTTTCCAGTTGCTGCCGTGTGCTCTATTTTTTTCCCCACCTTTACCATAATCGTTGCTTCACAGATCGGTGTTTCCTTTTCCTTTCTCTTCTCGTCAATGACCCTGAAGCCCATCAGATCAAAGAATCTCCTGTGCAGACCAAGGGATTTTTTCAGGAGGAGCTCAAAAGATGCCTCCGCGCCTTCAAACTGGAATCCCTGATGCTCCAGTTCCTTTAACCTCTCAAGCGTTCTCTGCACCTCCGGTGAATCCGACTCCAGATGGATGCCGAACTCCTCGGCCTTTCTAATAATGTTGCTCTTTCCTGCGAGGTCGGATATGAGCACCCGCTGCGAATTGCCAACGAGTTCGGGTCTGACATGCTCATAGGTTTCAGGACGCTTCCGTATAGCGCTCACATGGATACCTCCCTTATGGGCAAAGGCGCTGTCACCGACAAAGGGCTGCCGTTTGAAGTGTCTGACGTTGGATATTTCATTCACAAACCGTGATACGTCGCGCAACTTTCTTAATCGATCCTGATCGATGCACGAATATCCCAACTTTATCTGAAGATTAGCAATGATCGAGCAGAGGTTGGCATTGCCGCAACGCTCTCCGATGCCATTCACTGTCCCCTGCACCTGTGCTGCACCGTTTTCGACTGCTATAACGGAATTTGCGACTGCGCAATCGGAATCATTATGAACATGGATACCCAGGGGCGTCTTCACCCTTTTGCTCATCCCCAGAACGATTTTCTTCAACTCGTGAGGAAGGGTACCCCCGTTTGTGTCACAGAGCACGAGGCAGTCAGCTCCGGCGGTTTCGGCCGCCTGAAGACACTTGAGCGTGAATTCGGGATTATCCCTATACCCGTCAAAAAAATGTTCCGCATCGAAAAAAACTTTGTTCACATTGTTCTTGAGAAAAAAAATTGAGTTATAGATGATCTCAAGATTTTCTTCAAGGGGTATCTTGAAGAGCTCTTTTACGTGGAAATCCCACGTCTTACCGACAATGGTGACAACTTGCGCCTGTGATTCAAGAAGGGACCTGATATTATAGTCATCTTCAACCCGGTGTTTCGGTCTGTAGGTGCTCCCAAATGCGGCCACTACCGAGTTCGACAGGGAGAGTTTCCTCACCCTCTTAAAGTACTCCGCATCCTTCGGATTTGAACCCGGCCACCCACCCTCGATGTACTGGATACCCAGTTCGTCAAGCTTCTCCGTTATGCGCATTTTATCCTCAACGGAGAAAGATATCTCCTCTGCCTGGGAACCGTCCCGGAGCGTCGTATCGTATATTTCGATCTTACGCACGGGCAGACGTTCTCTTTTCCTGAAGGCCGAAGGCATCATGCAAGGCCCTGACCGCAAGTTCAGTATACTTCGCTTCGATGACACAGGATACCTTGACCTCAGAGGTACTGATCATGATGATGTTCACCCCGTGCTGAGCGAGCGTCTCAAACATTTTCGCCGCCACACCAGAATGGGTCCTCATGCCGACACCGACGATGGATATCTTTGCGATGTTGTCCCCCAGGGCAACCCCTTTTGCCCCCAGTTCCTCTGCAATCTGTTCCGTTAACCTCTGCGCTTTTTTGCTGTCCGTTTTCGGTACAGTGAAAGAGATATCCGTTGACTTTCCGTCACTGCCCACATTCTGGACGATCATATCTACAACGATAGCGGCATCTGCAATTCCCTTAAAGAGCCGAGCAGCTATTCCCGGCCGATCAGGGACACTCGCCACCGTGATCTTGGTCTGGTTCTTATCGTATGCAACCCCTGATACCGCAACCTCTTCCATATCTTTGTCCTCCTTGGTGACCAATGTGCCGGGATTA
Source organism: Thermodesulfovibrionales bacterium (assembly GCA_050014695.1). Lineage (GTDB taxonomy): Bacteria > Nitrospirota > Thermodesulfovibrionia > Thermodesulfovibrionales > UBA9159 > UBA9159. Next base: position 14,117 of record JBEKCV010000015.1, on the reverse strand, counting down.
TCATTAAAGCTTGACTTCACCACCACAGGCATCTCATATTTCATGGCAAATTCCACCGACCGCGTTTGCAACACCTTTGCCCCGAGACTTGCCAGCTCGAGCATCTCCTCATACGAGATCTTATCCAGTTTCCTTGCCTCGGGGACGATATTGGGGTCTGTCGTGTAGACGCCGTCAACGTCTGTGTAGATTTCGCAGATGTCTGCATGCAGCGCAGTGGCTACAGCAACCGCTGAGAGGTCAGAGCCGCCCCTGCCCAAGGTAGTTACGTCCTCGCCCTCAGTTATGCCCTGGAAGCCTGCAATAACGACGATATACCCTTCCGCAAGCGCCTTATTCACCCTGTCGCCCTTGATCCTCTCTATCTTGGCCTTCGTGTGGACGGCATCGGTTATTATCCCCACCTGTCTTCCGGTGAATGCCCTCGCCTTATGGCCGAGTTCTTCTATCGCCATAGCGGTAAGGGCGCTCGTGACCCTCTCTCCTGAGGAAAGGAGCAGATCCATCTCCCTTTCAGCAGGATTGGACGAAAGCTGCTGCGCGAGGTTTATTAATTTGTCCGTCTCGCCCGCCATAGCAGAGACAACCACGACAACGCCATGTCCTTCCTTTGCCGTCTGTATAACGCGCCTTGCAACGGCCTTAATCCTTTCCACGGTAGCGACGGATGTTCCGCCAAATTTCTGTACCACGAGCATTCCCGAAAAACCTCCTCGAACGCCCTAACCTTTTTTGCAAATCAGTGATCCACGACTCAGAGCAAAAAACCCCCTGGGAAATAGTTCTCGGTGTTGTAATATACCATGGAAGAGCAGATGAGCTCAAATGTTCCCTCTTGACTCTCTTCGCGGGAAGGCTCTACTCGGATTATGGGTTATCGCGGCCGAGCAGCTCCTGAGAAAATGTTACGATGAGGCTACGTGCTTATCCGTGTGCCCGCACGACCGCTGAGAGCCTCCGCCACCTCTTTCGATTGAGCAATGATTGCTTCCTCGCCTCCTGACTCGATGAACGCAATGGCGGCCTCGATCTTTGGCCCCATATCACCCGGAGGGAACTCCCCTCTACGGAGATATCGCCGGGCGTCACGCAGAGAAAGGCGTCCGATTCTCTTTTTTTTCGCACTGTTCCAGTTGAGGTAGACCCCATCCACATCAGTAAGAATGATAAAGCTCTTCAAACCGAGTCCACGGGCAAGAAGGCTAGCCGAGTGGTCTTTATCGATGACGGCATCCACACCCTTCAGTATCCCGTTTTCCTCGATTACCGGAATGCCTCCCCCGCCTGAAGCGATAGCGATTATGCCGTTATCAAGGGCAGTCCGAATAGCTTCGAGTTCGATTATTTTGTGAGGCTTGGGAGAAGGCACAAGCCTTCTCCAGCCCCCTGCCCTCACCTTTCGCATGGCCCAACCGTCCCTCTCCCTGTGCAACCGGGCGGCAGCATCCGAATAGTAGGGGCCTATGGGCTTTGTCGGATCTTGGAAAGCAGGGTCATCCTTATCCACCAGTGCATGGGTTATCATGGCGAGGACGGTTGTCGCGACGCCAAGCTTTTTCAACTGGTTCCCCAGGCTCTGGGCCATCATCGCCCCGATGCCTCCCTGACTGTCCGCAACGCATATATACAGGGGCATGGGCGGGATATAGTCCCTCGCGCATTCATTCCTGAGGAGGATATTGCCGACTATCGGACCGTTTCCATGAGTGATGACAACCCGCATACCTTGCGAAATCAAGCCTGCGAGAGGTCTCATGCAGGCATCAGCGTGATTGAACTGTTCCTCGATATATCCCTTTTCCCCGGAGAGGATAAGGGCATTACCACCAAAGGCTATAAGCGCGGGGCTCTCAGAAGACATGCTCTTTCAAAAAGGATTCCACCAGCCCGTTCAGGTTTATTTCGAAATCGTAAGCAACTCCTACCACCGGCTTGTCGATCTTTATAATCCGCCTCAAATCCACCGGCGTTGCAATGATGACGACATCTGCTTCGGCCATCGAGATCGTTTCCTCAAGCTCTTTTCTCTGCATCTCTGAATATCCCATTGCAGGAAGCACAGAGCCAATATGGGGAAATTTACGAAATGTCTCTTTTATCGAGCCGACTGCATACGGCCTCGGATCGACAAAACCAGAAACCATGCCGACGGAAGCGGATACGCCGGCACCGTAAGGCATCCCACCGTGGGTGATGGTAGGGCCGTCCTCGATAACAAGGGCCCTTCTGTTCTTCACCATGCTATAATCACTGAGTTCAAAGACAGAAGGGGCCTCGAAGATCTCAGCGTCGGAATTTTTCTCAAGGATAGTGGTTCTTATTCTGTTTATGTCATCCGCTTTAGCCTCATTCACCTTGGTAATGATCAAAACATTTCCCCTCTTCAGATTTACTTCTCCCGGATAGAAGGCTGTCTCATGCCCCGGCCGCAAGGCGTCCAGGAGCACAATCTCCAGGTCGGGCTCTATGAAGGGGTAATCGTTATTTCCGCCGTCCCAGAGGATGACCTGAGACTCTTTTTCCGCCTCTTCAAGGACCCTGCTGTAATCTATGCCGTCGTAAACTGTTATCCCCCTTTCGACAAGATGTTCGAACTCCTCCCTCTGCTCAATGGTACAGGCACCCCGGTCAATATCCTCCATCGAAGAGAATCTCTTGACAGGAAGAAACTCACAATAGGCCATGGGATGCCTCAGCACAGAGACCTCTATCCCTTTATCTCTGAACAACGTTGCCAGTTTCCTGGTAATCACCGACTTCCCGCAGCCTGTCCTCACAGCACACACTGAGATCACGGGGACAGAACTCTTGAGCATCGTTTTTTCAGGGCCCGGCAAGAGAAAATCCGCACCAAGGGAGAGCGCCGTTGACGCCCTGTGCATGACGTCGCTGTAGGAGACGTCACTATATGAGAAAACGGCCAAGGTTACTGCCTCCGACCTGATAAGATCTTCAAGCCTCTCTTCGGGATAGATAGGTATCCCTGCCGGATAAAGCCTTCCTGCGAGTTCATGAGGATATGTTCTGTTTTCTATGAAGGGAATCTGCGCGGCAGTGAAGGCCACAACTTCAGAGGAGGGATTATTCCGGAACAAGCAGTTGAAGTTATGGAAATCTCTCCCCCCGGCACCGAGTATGATCACTCTTTCCATATGGGCATTTCCGGCATCTGAAGCGCACCTGTCATCTTGCTCCATAGTATAACAATATTCATAGAGAAACCACACCGTTAGCGAGCGATGGGAAACAAAAACTGTCCTATCGGTCCCTGGAATGTCGAAATGCGTGCACGGAGGCGGACCGCTTAAAGTTTTTTAACAAAATGACGATACGAATAATAGGTACTCTTCTGTGTAACGGGGACCTCCTGAACGAGAGCGTCGCCGGTTGAATTGAACAGCAAGGGAAATACGGGGTGGACGGAGCAAATGGACGAAAGGCAACGCCAGGGTTTCCTGGGTATTGAACATCTTCTTGACTTTACAGGATTATTTAAGTCAAGCTGCCGCCTTACTGTGGATACTTGATTAGATATGCCGGTTCCGATCGACCATCAAGCAAGACGGAGAGGGCCTCGGATGCGTGCCTCCGGGTGACGAGTCGTGGTATCGAGCCCATTGACAGTTTGAGCGCAACTCTTAGCGGCTCTCACATTATGAGGGCATTATGAAAAAAGTCTTCACGTGCAGGCGCTTGGGCCGGGCTGAAGTCCGTAGATGAACATCATATGGGGTTTGGCTGAGGCCGACCACAGAGATCAAGACGGCATGAGGACAAGGACAAAACAATCGGGGATGATATAAACGATGAACAAGCCGGGAACCCATCATGATGAAAACAACGAAGAAGGCAATAGAATTCGGTGTTTCAAGAGATACAGGAAAAGATGTCCTGGATACATTTATCGGGGAACGGATGCTCTGAAGGTTGAGATAGTCGATTATTCTTTTGACGGGGCCGGGGTTATCTCAAAGGATTTCTTGCAACTCAATAAGGGCGATAGTTTCGTGATAGACAGTGAAGAGCTGTCCCTGCGCGCCGAATATTCGGTACAGTGGGTAACTCCCACTCCCTCGGGTCTGAGAATGGGACTGCACAAAAATAACCCTCTTAAAGGTTCCTTAAAAGACTACCGGCTTTTGGACATCTTTGTCGGGCTTCAGCGATCTCTGAAAACAGGTATCTTAGAAATCACGAGCGGCTCGATTACAAAAAAAATATATATAAAAAACGGTGACATGGTATTTGCAAGTTCAAATCAAGCTGGTGATCGGCTTAGTGATATTCTCCTCAGGGAAGGGAAGATAACGCAGGAGGTCATCGATCTTTCTGCAAAGCTTGTTCGGACAACGGGGAAAAAGCAGGGCGCACTACTCGTGGAACTGGCAGCTATCTCTCCCAAGGAACTTTTCCAGACAATGAAAAACCAGGTGGCTCAGATCATTGAAAGTTGTTACAGCTTGCGCGAAGGCGACTTCGAATTTCAGCCCGGTCCTCTGCCGAACGATGAGGTGGTCACCCTCCGGTTTTCGGCCGGGAATCTGATTTACCGGGCGGCAAAAATGTCAGTCTGCGCTGAAGACGCAAAAGACTACCTGCATCTTCCTTCTGGGACCCTGCTTTCTTTTTCAAACTATTCGCTTGATTTCTTTCGCGATATTGCGTTCGATGACAGCGACAGAAGAATTATTTCCTGTATTGATGACAAGGTGTCACTCGGGGAAATCATCTTGCTTTCGGGTCTCGATGAGTCACGGGTAAGAAAGACAATAGCCGCGCTCGTGAGCACTTCTCTCGTCGAGGTTGTTGAGGGCGAACCGACACAGGAAAGCGGCACCGCCGAAGAGGTCACCCGCCAGCCTGCTCCTGGGTCGGCCTTACTCGAACAAATAGAAGGGATGCAGCACAAGTGTCAAACGGCGGCTGACTACTATACGATACTTGGCGTCGAGGACTCAGCAACCGATAACGAGATTCGGTCAGCGTTTTACCAACTCGCCAAAGAATATCACCCCGACAGGCACTTAAGCGTCGAAGACGCTACCAAAGATAAACTGCACGACATCTTTGCCCACATTACGAAAGCGTACAGCATTCTGAGTAAGCCCGAAAAGAGAAAGGAATACCATGATGCTCTTTCTTCAGGCCCCTCGAATACGTCACGAATCGAACTCGCTCGAGAAAGATTTACCGAAGGCTGCAATGAATATAGAAGGAAGGCGTTCGCTAAGGCGGCCCAATCATTTGCCCAGGCGGCCTATCTTGATCAGTCGATCGCCGCATATCATTTCCATTATGGACTTGCCCTCCTGAAACTCGATGAGCCGAAAGAGGCGCAAGAAGCATTGGCGAGGGCGCACGGCCTCGATCCTCAAAACGATAAGATCATCGCTGAACTCGGGCACGTATATCTCTTGCTGGGATTACCTCTCCGAGCGAAGTCGAATTTCATGAAGGCGCTTGAAAAGAATAAATTCAATGAGAGGGCAAAAGAGGGAATGACGAGGGTGCAATAAGGAAAGGCGATGACGTTTCTTATATGCAACTTCATTCTGAATGTTCCTTTTTTTCCCCTATACGAGATGTTTTCTTTTTGAGGAGTTCTGTTTATAATTCTTCTGTGGTAGCAGCTCTGGACTTCACTTGAAGGGAAACAAAAGGGGTTGGGTTGTTCAACAGGTACTACCGTGGGTATGGTGGATATGGCGGGATCAATACTGTTAACGTGCACGCAGTCGGGTTAAGGAAACCGGAGGACATCATCGACAATCCAACGAACAGGTTATATGGTGACCTGAACCTCATGTCCATCCCTGACATATTGCAGTGGGTGCATATGAATAAGAAAACCGGTACGCTCATAGCCCATAATGGGGATTCTTCCAAGTCGATTTATGTCCAGGAGGGAAACATCATCTACATTTCATCCCGGGAGCCCGGGGAACGCATCGGGGAAATACTGGCGGAGATGGCCCTCCTCAGCAAGGACAATGTTGAAGAGCATATCAAGACCAGTCAGCTCATCAAAGTCCCTTTTATATCCTACCTTATAGACGGTAACATCGTACGCAGGGAGGACCTTGTTTCAGCGCTCGAGAAGACGGCGGTCAGGATCATCATCAACATCATGAAATGGCTTGAAGGATGGTTCGAGTTTACGACTGACATCCCGGAACATGTTCTGAACGGACCTATAAGACTCAATGTTGCGTCCGTAACTATGGAATCGTTGCGGGCATACGATGAACTGAATCGTGACCGGTCAAACACGGGCAACATCGTTGCCAAGGAGCTGATAGAGACCATCGTGAATGGCAGAATAAGACTGCCCGAGATATCGGAAGAGCTTCTGGATATTCAGCGTCGGATGAAGAGCAGAATAATCACGATCAATGACGTAGTGAATATTATAGTATCGGACGAACGCTTAAGTTTTACGCTGACTCACACCATAAAAAAGCTTTATTATGATATGGAGCCGGGCAAAAGCATCACGGTGCACGATGCGGTCGTTTTGCTCGGCGTCCGGAACGTCATGAGCTTCGTCACGATGCATTTCGCCATGCAGACGATAAAGAGTGATCGGGAGAAAGCAAAACAGATATTCTGCCATTCGTTGCTCTGCGCTTTTGTCGCAAAGAAGATAGTTATGAACTCGAGCATCAACGCAAACGAGACGGAAGTTTTTTCCTGCGCTCTCCTGCATGATATCGGCAGACTGATTATGGCGGATATCGTCTCTGGCTATCCGGTGTCCGAGGATGTCGCTGCAAGGATAACCGACCAATACCACGACAAGCTTGGTGCCTTAGCCGCCTATGAATGGAATTTCGGGGAGGCGGCCTTAGAGACTGTAAGGCATCACCACAATCCTTCCAATAGCAAAACACACAGCGAGCTGGTGGAAATTGTGGCGCTTGCTAATGACATTGCTAAGGACAATTTGATGCGCGGCGTTGATTTGAGCCGTTATAAAGCCCTCAAAGTAAACGAGATAAACCTTGGGCAGATATACTACGAGATGGATAATGCCCGCCGCGCTATTCGCGAGATAGAACATCGTTGAGTTCGGGTTATCCTCCCTCCCGCGAAGGAATTTCGCGGGATTCTCAGGCGGCACCCTGAAAAACTCGATATTCTGCGCTAATGTGTTTTCCACAGGTTCAGCTGCATTGTTCACTACGATTCAACGCTCGCTTGCGCTCCTTTAATGAAATAATCCATAAGCTTATATCCCTCCTCAACGACCATGATATCATCTCTTTCTAAGAGGGATTCGTTAAAGGCAGCACCCTCATTTCTCCTCTGCACGCGGCTGTCGTAGACGACAAAGGGAACAGGATTATCGGTATGCGTCCTGACCTCCACGGGAGTGGCATGGTCCGGCATCAGCAATATCCTGTATTCATCAAACGCCGCCGCCCCGCGCAATACCGTACCGACCACCAGGGCATCAAAGTCCTCGATGGCCTTAACCTTGTCTCGGTAATTGCCGGCATGTCCAGCCTCATCCGGGGCCTCAACGTGGATATAAACAAAATCAACCTCTTTCAGCGCATTTAAAGAGTACTCCGCTTTGCCAGTATAGTTTGTATCAATATATCCTGTAACACCCGGAACCGTGAGTATCTCAAATCCGGCATAGACTCCAAGCCCCTTTGTTAAGTCAACCGCAGAGACCAGGGCACCGCCAATAGAATATTTTTCTCTAAAAGTCGGCATCTTCGGTTTTTTCCCCTGACCCCAGAGCCAAATGCTGTTGGCCGGCTTCTTGCCCCTGCTGACTCGTTCCTTATTTAACGGGTGTCTCTCCAGGATTCCGACAGAGTCCCTCATGATCTCTCTGATGACTTCTTCCCCGTTGCCCATGGGAAGGTAATCAGCGATCTCCCTTCCGATGATGTCATGAGGCGGCACACATTCGATATCCAGCGCCCCGCCCCGCCACACCATGAGATGCCGATAGCTTACACCGGCATGGAAAGTGATAGTGCTTGTGCCGAGTTGCTCATTGATCTCTCTTATGAGAGAAGCCGCCTCATCAGTCGATATATGCCCGCCGCTGTAATCCTCCATTACTGCTTGTGTCCTTTGCTTGTTGAAGATCAGGGTAACGAGGTTACACCGGTATGCCACATCGCCTTCTGCCAGTTCCACGCCCATGCTCGCAGCTTCCAGCGGCGCTCGGCCACTGTAGAATTCCCTGGGATCGTACCCGAGGATGCTCAGGTTTGCCACATCAGAGCCCGGATGAAAGCCCCGGGGGACTGTTCTCACACAACCAATCACGCCTTCCCTCGCAAGCCTGTCCATGTGGGGAGTAAATGCTTTTTGAAGAGGGGTTTTGCCATCCAGCTCCCGTAAGGGCCTGTCCGCCATCCCGTCTCCGATTATCACGATGTATTTCATAAAATCTCCTCCCGTACCTTCGAAATAGCTCCCATATCCGCGTTGACCTTTGCAGCGCCCTCGATGGAAGCCGCTGAGGCCGAGGGATTTCCCGTTGATGCATAAATCTCAGCGACTAATCGTGCTTCAGCAGCCTTAGACATAGCCATGGTCAGCCTTTGTCTTTGAAAGAGTCCGTGGGATTGGCGCCGTCACACTTCAGGGGGATATCGAAGCCGACCCAATCTTCCGCTGGAGGTTTGCCGCCCTGATAAGAGGGTATTGCCGTCTTTCAGGATGACAATGGGAGTTTTATCGGAGCCCAGCAGGAATTCTCCATATTCTTCCCCGATACCTCGCCGAGCCATATCACTCCACGATGTCTCCCTCCACAAGTTCTACATCCACTCCCTGTTCCTTTAAGTACTGGATGCCTTTATCGAGATTTTCATCAGCCCCTTCCAGTTCAAGCACCATCTCACCGACTGTTTCAGTCACCCTTGCCCTCCTGATGTTGGGCATCACATCAAGTTTTTTTGCCATGGTAAAGATAACGGGCTCTCTAATGAGATGCTGGGGAAATGTCAACTTAACGCGTCTTTTCATAAACCCTCCTCATCAATCGGTGAACGGTATCACTCGCGATCACCCGTCACCCGAGGTCAAAAAACGATCCACTTATTGCTTGCCTCCGGCAATGGCAGGGACTATCGAAACCTCATCGCCGTCCTTAACCGGGGTGTTCTCAGCATCGAGGAAGCGTATATCTTCTTCATTCACATAGACATTGACAAACCTCCGAACCTTTCCACCTTCCGAAATCCTCTCTGCGATGCCGGGGAATCTCTTGTCAAGGTCTTGAATGAGTCCCGTGATCGTTCCGGGAATGCCTTCAACCTCCTCCTTCCCCTGCGTTAATCTTTGCAGTGGCGTTGGTATCCTAACTTTTACTGCCATCATGTACCTCCTTTTTGCTCCAGTCAGCCCCTCTCGCCCACAGCCGGCTGCCGACTAAAGACTAATGACCGATTTTCTTCAGCACCTCTTCAAAGGATGCCAGATTTGGTTTTATATAATGCGGAGACACAGTGCGCCCGTTCAGGGCCTCCTGGGTCTTGAGACCGTTGCCGGTAACACAGATGACCGTGGTTTCGTTCCTGCCGATTTTACCCGTCTCGATCAGCTTCCTTGTACACGCGAGAGTCACGCCCCCCGCGGTTTCAGCAAAAATCCCCTCACTCTTCGCAAGCAATTTTATCCCTTCGATGATCTCTTCATCCGAAACATCCTCAGCAAATCCGCCGCTCTCCCCCACAACGCGAACAGCGTAGTATCCGTCGGCAGGGTTACCGATAGCAAGGGACTTTGCAATGGTATCAGGCTTCACCGGCCGTATTGCATCGGTTCCCTGTTTGACAGCGGCGGCTATGGTGGAACAACCGGTTGCCTGGGCAGCGAATACCTTGGTCCCCAGCTCCTTTATAAGCCCGATCTCCTTAAATTCCTTGAATGATTTCCATATCTTGGTGAGAAGGGAGCCGCTCGCGCACGGCACGACAACATTGTCAGGAACCACCCAGCCCAACTGCTCTACGATCTCGAATCCCTGCGTCTTTGAGCCCTCGGCATAGAATGGCCTGATATTGATATTCACGAAGGCCCAACTGTATTTATTGGCAATCTCACTGCAGAGTCGGTTGACCTCATCGTAGTTTCCGTCTACCGCCACGACATGAGGCTCATACACGAGAGAAGCAATGATCTTGCTTGGTTCAAGGTTTGCCGGTATAAAGACAAACCGCTGGAAACCAGCCTTGGCACCTTGAGCTGCCACAGAATGGGCAAGATTGCCGGTAGAGGCACAGGCAACGGTATCAAAACCGAACTCCTTTGCCTTGGTGAGGGCGACCGCTACGACCCTGTCTTTGAAGGAAAGGGTCGGATGTGCCACCGTGTCATCCTTGATATACAGTTCTTTTACCCCGAGTTCTCTGGCTAGATTATCAGCCTTAACAAGAGGGGTAAATCCTGACTGTAAGCCAACCTGCGGGTCACCGTCTATGGGAAGAAGCTCCCGGTAGCGCCAGAGGTTTTTTCCCCTCTTTTCTATGTTTTCCCTCGTCAATACCTTTTTGATTTTCTTGTAATCATAGACTACCTCCAGGGGCCCGAAACAGAACTCGCAGACATATATAGGATCAACAGGGTACTCTCTGCCGCATTCTCTGCACTTAAGACCATTTACGTATCCGATGCGCACCTCCCCACCTGTTTGATGATGCATTTTGCTCTCAACATCCGTGATCACCTTCGAAAAAATATTTTACTCTAAAGAAAAGATAAAATAAATAGTTACTTCATAAAATCATTGCGTGCCGATTGAGATGCTCCATACAGGATGCCGGCAAGAACCACGATTTCCTGAAGGTCAGAAACTGAACACGGCGAAAATCTTCTCAACTGAAGAGACCCACGCTGCCTATCCGCACAATCCTCAGTACCCCGCCGTTACTGGTGAGGAGGCTCGACGACACGTGCACATCATCAATCCTCTTGAACACAGATCCCGATCTCTTTTGTGTCTCCCCCCCTTATCGAAAATGCCTTTACAACAGCGTCTCGCTCTATCAGACTTATAATGATGTATGCCTCCTCCTCGTAAAATGCGAGGTCCACGTCCTTGCCGGATGGATATGCCGATGAAGATGGATGGGAATGAAAGATTGCGAGCATGGAAAGATCGTTGTTCCGCATATCTTTCATAACCTTGAGTTGTTCGGTGGCATCCATGTGATAACTCACCGGAGATTTTTCGGTGTTCGACATTGTATAGAGCTTTGAAATTATGTTGCCTTCACCTGCCAGGATACCGCATGCCTCGTTAGGATAACCTCCTTTGCAATGACTTAGCATCGCATCAAAGATCTGTCTGGGAATTATGAGACAATCGGCGGTCTCCACCCGGCGGTCACCCGTCATGAAAAAATGGGCCCATCAAAAGCGACAATAGTTTTCAGTCGACCATTTCCCGTCATCATACGGCAGTATCCTGTCCGGGCTGATCGCCCGCCGCTGATTGGTTGACTGAGCGACCAGGGGAGAGATCCATCATAGAGCTGACCTGATATCGCTTTGGCCGTGTCCGGAACGATGGCTTACATTCTGCAGTACTCTGCATCGTAATCCTGTATTTCCGTGATGGTAGGATGATTTCCGCATACAGGGCAATCGGGGTTCTTCGGCACTTTGACACGCCTGAATGTTGTCTTCAAGGCATCGTATATCAGAAGCACATTTTTTAAAATATCGCCCTTCCCCAGGATCAGTTTGATAACCTCGATAGCCTGAAGAGAACCCACAACCCCAGGGATGGCGCCTATGACCCCAGCCTCCTGGCAGGAAGGAACAAGACCTGCCGGGGGCATCTGCTCAAAAAGACACCGGTAACAATGTCCCTCCCCAGGCATGATGGTTGTTACCTGCCCTTCAAATCGCAAAATCGCACCGCTCACGAGAGGCTTCTTCACCATCACGCAGGCATCGTTTATGAGGTATCGCGTGGGGAAATTATCGCTGCCGTCCACCACAATATCATAATCTTTTATGAGATCAAAGATATTGCCTTTATTTATCCTTTCTTTCATCCCAACTACCGTCACGTCAGGGTTAAGTGCTTCGAATGTCGCTTTTGCCGATTCAATCTTCAGTTTGCCGATGGTCTTGGTGCTGTGAGCTATCTGCCTCTGGAGATTGCTCAACTCCACCGTGTCATTGTCTATGATGCCGATAGTACCGACACCAGCTGCCGCGAGATAGAAACCGACGGGGCAGCCCAGCCCGCCAGCGCCGACAATAAAAACCTTTGACTGTAAGAGCTTTTTCTGCCCCTTGCCACCAACCTCGGGAAGGATGATATGTCTGCTGTACCGCTGGAGCTGTTCCTCCGTGAATTCCATCTTCCTCACCTTAACCTTATTATTCTTTTTCTTTTCTTATGAGCAGCTTCCAGTCCGTATCATTTATCTTTTCCACACGCAATACCTTCTGCCCAAGATCTTCCATAGACTTCGGTATGCTCCTCGATGCCTCCTCATAATCGAGGAGTATTTCGAGCACCTGACCGACCTCCATCCCCTCTATCGCAATCTTTGATTTCACAAAGGTGTACGGACATATGTGACCCTTTATATCTATACTTTTATCCGGTTTTATTTCATCCATGTGATTTCTCTCCTCTCGACTTTTTAGCTAACCCTCTTTGCCCTCAACCCTGATAAAATGCGTCCGGTCTGTCACCACGGGAAGATTATCGATCGAGGTAATTGCCCTGAGGACATCTTTTTCCTTAGCCTGATGAGTCAACACCACCAGGGGCACGGCCCCACCGACACGTCTCCCTTTCTGGATCACAGATGCTATGCTGATATTGTTGTCCCCGAGGATCCCTGATATCTTTGAGAGAACCCCGGGGCTATCGAAGGCAGAAAATCGGAAGTAATACATGGATCGCACTTCGTCCATCTTTCTTATTTTCATGGCTGATGCGGAAGTCTTGATGAGGGGTACCCTGCCAGTGGCATTCATTCTCATGTTCCGCGCGATATCCACAATATCACTCACAATAGCGCTGCCTGTCGGCAAATCCCCCGCGCCCCTCCCATAATAGAGCGTTGCTCCCACGGCATCTCCTTCCACATAGATGGCATTGAATACGCCGTCAACCTTTGATATGAGATAATCTGAAGGAATCATTGTCGGATGCACCCTCAGTTCCACTTCCCCATCCGCTGCCTTGGCAATTGTGAGAAGTTTGATCTTGTAGCCGAGTTCCGATGCAAAGGCGATATCCTGCGGCGTAATCCCTGTGATCCCTTCTTTATACACATCAGCATAGGAAAGGGGGATATTGTACGCCAGGGATGCGAGTATGGTGAGTTTATGAGCAGAATCTATGCCCTCTACATCAAATGTGGGGTCCGCTTCTGCGTAACCGAGTTTCTGAGCCTCTTTGAGCGCATGGGAGAATTCGATCCCCTCCTCTGTCATCCTGCTGAGGATGTAATTTGAAGTGCCGTTGATGATACCATAAACGCTAAGGATCCTGTTCGCCACCAGACCTTCCCTTATCACCTTGATGATCGGGATACCCCCTGCAACAGAGGCCTCGAAGCCGACCTCAACACCGAACTTCTCGGCTTCCTGGAATATTTCATTGCCTTCAGTGGCAAGCAGCGCCTTGTTCGCAGTAACAATGTGCTTCCTGTCCCGAACCGCCCTGAGAATGAAATCTTTTGCTGGACGAATTCCACCGATGAGTTCTACCACGATATCGATCTCAGGGTCGCCAAGGATATCTTCCGCGTCCGTGGTGAGGATTTCCTCAGGGAGCCGAACCCCTCGATCCCTGCTGACATCGAGATCCGAAATCCTCTTGAGGATGAGATCGAAACCCGTCCGCTCCCTGATCGTTTCCCGATTGCTGAGAAGGATTTTTACCGTCCCGCTTCCGACAGTCCCGAACCCTATGATCCCAATAGCTATCTTATCCTTTTTCAAGACACTTCCTCCGCAATGGATTTGACAATTCTTTATTATGCTCAAAAATCACGCGTTATTCAATAGGGTATGGGCAGGAGTTCCCCCAAAATTTTTAGGCGCTTGAGCGGAACAGTGACCCCTGCATCGTGGATCGTGGCAGCAGCCTCACGATCTGTCCAGGATGACGCGTA
>JBEKCV010000014.1:0-69673 GCA_050014695.1 Thermodesulfovibrionales bacterium | reverse complement strand
CTCACCCGTCCGCCACTAAGTTAATCCCGTATTGCTACAACATTAACTCCGTTCGACTTGCATGTGTTAGGCACGCCGCCAGCGTTCGTTCTGAGCCAGGATCAAACTCTCATTTGATACTGGATAAAACTCGAATCAACGTGGCCTACTTCAAAGTTTTCAAAGAACAGCCTCACACTCCCTTGAGGTCTTGAGCCCTCTGAGGTTCTTTCAAAATGGGCATCTCTGCAGATTCTTAAGCTTCCCCTATGCGGTATAAGCTTTCGGGGCGTACATCACCACATCCACACTCTGATTCCCTTTTTTTAGCTGTTCCCTCAGCTCGCCTTAGCCCCAAGGTACTGCGGAGAAAAAAAAGACAACCGTACAAGAAGTTTTTCTTCTTTGAAAAATCTCTTGTTCCCCTTCTTTTTTTAGACTCTTATACTAGGATAACATTTTTTAAGATATAGTCAATAGAGAAATAAGAGCATTTATAGAGATATATCAGTAAATAATTCATAATAACCAACGATATCATCTTAATTCTCTAATTATATAGTAAAATATCACAATTAATCCTATTTATACTGTAGCAGGCTCTCTTGACGTAGATGATTGCCTTTGATTACTATCTCTTTATGTCATTAGAAAATAAGCTCTCATATATTCCAACGAAGCCGGGCGTCTATCTTCTGAAGGGAGAGAAAAATAAAATTCTCTATGTAGGAAAGGCAAAAAACCTGAGAAACCGTCTCAGAACATACTTTCAAACAACAAACCGCCTCGATGCGAGGAAAGCTTCCATGGTAAGGCGTGTAAAAGACTTTTCATTCCTTATAACAGAAAACGAGCTAGAAGCCCTCGTGCTGGAAGCAAACCTTATCAAACAGTATAAGCCGCAGTATAACATAATTC
Source organism: Thermodesulfovibrionales bacterium (assembly GCA_050014695.1). Taxonomy (GTDB): domain Bacteria; phylum Nitrospirota; class Thermodesulfovibrionia; order Thermodesulfovibrionales; family UBA9159; genus UBA9159. Next base: position 68,776 of record JBEKCV010000014.1, on the reverse strand, counting down.
TGCGAGACGATAAAAGCTATCCGTATTTGAAAATTACCATGGGAGAGGAATGGCCGCGGTTAGAGGTCGTGAGAAGAATACACAAGGACAAGGCTCTTTATTTCGGACCCTATGTGCCGGCTCAAAGCATGTGGGACTCCCTTGCCTTTATCAGACGGAATTTCCCCTTAAGGGTCTGCAAGCATGCCCTCGATAAACCCATCAGACCCTGCATCCAATATCAGATGGGCAGATGTGGAGCCCCGTGTTCAGGCCGAATGGCCAGAGAGGACTACATGAAAATCGTGGATGAGGTGATACTCTTTCTGCGAGGGGAAAAGAGCGAACTTCTCGACAACCTCGAAAAGAAGATGATGTTACTTTCCGACGAACTTAAATTTGAGGAGGCAGCCACCATAAGGGATCGGATCAGCAACATAAAGCATGCATGGGAATCACAGCGGGTTGTGGCGCCCGATCTTGGAGACATCGATGTGATAGGTTATTGCACAGATGGCGTCGCAGCGGTATTTGAAGTCTTCTTTGTAAGAAACGGGATACTCATCGGCACAAAAGATTTTTATCTCAAGGATGCTGGAATACGGCCGAAGGGAGAGGTGTTCCACAGTTTTATCGAGATGTTCTATATGAAGGAGATCCTCCCGCCAGAAGAGATAATCATCGGGAAGAGTCCTGATGATCTCCGGAATCTGAAGGCCTGGCTCAGGGGAAAAAGGGGGGAGCGCGTCGCGATTACCGCCCCGAAGGAAGGCAAGAAGCTCGAACTCTTAAACATGGCAGATGAAAACGCGGCTCAGATATTGAGCAGCAGGATCGCAACGGGTTTGGATGACATAGCAGGAAAGTTGAAAGAGCGGTTTAATCTGCCGTTTTCGCCGCATACGATAGGCGCCTTTGACGTATCGACCATAGGAGGGAGTGAATCGGTTGGAGCCTTTGTTTACTGGTCGGAAGGCGAATTTATAAAGGATTTCTACCGGCACATGCGGATTCGGGGAGTCTCAGGGATCGATGATTATGCCATGATGCACGAGGTCATGATGAGAACGCTGAAAAACCTGGGTGACAACATACCGGACCTCATTGTCATCGACGGGGGCAAGGGCCAGCTCGAAATTGCAAAACGCGTCTGCGAGGCGAGCGATATGACGACGAACGAGGGTAAACAGCCGATGCTTATTGCCGTCGCGAAGGATCCCGACAGAGCGGTAACCCCGTTTGCAGGGACTGTTGACCTTGAGGACAGAACTCCGTCCTCGCTTCTCCTCAAAAAAATCCGTGACGAGGTGCATCGGTTTGCCGTCAGTTACCATAGAAAACTTCGGGACAAGAGACTCATGGAATCTCCCTTGGAAAAGGTTCCCGGCATCGGGAAGAAGAGGAGGTTTGAACTTTTAAGATATTTTGGTAATATAGATTCTATAAGAAATGCTACCCTGGAGGAAATCCTCAAGGTAAAAGGCTTCAACAAGAAGGTAGCACAGACCCTTTTAGATGAATTAAGGAGGCATGCATGAGAAGGTTCGTTATGGTTCTCTTGGGTTTCACCTTGCTCCTCCCGCGAGCATCTGACGCGGCGTATAAGATCTATCTCAAAAACGGCTCTGTTATTGCGGGTGCGGCTTCATATGAGAAGAATGGCGATGAAATCATGGTTCAATTTGGCGGCGGCTCCATCGGCGTCCCGGCAAAGGATGTCCTGAAGATTGAACAAACAGATCTTCCGGAAAAAGACCTCCGATCACCGGCAACCCCGGAGAAACAAGGAGAATCCCCGTCTTCTCCGGCGGTTCCAACCCCCGGCGAGAATCAAACCACAAAGCAGGATGAGTTAAAAAACGAGTTAGAATCGATAGATACAGAACTGCAGTCGGTTCAGGATAAGGAGACGCAGCTCACTGACACGATTAAAGAGAAACAGGAAGGACGAACAAAATATAAGTCCTTTCAACTGAAGAACCTGGAAGAGGAATTGGAGCCCATAAGACAGGAACTGTTCGCTACCCAGCAGAGGAAAAGTGAACTCTTGCAACGCAAGGCCTCCGTGGAGGATGAACTGCGAGCGCTGCGATAAAAGCGGTAACAGGATAAGTCGGTATGAATATTTATATTGCGGGTTCTCTCGCCTACGACAGGATCATGGACTTCCCGGGCAAATTCTCCGACCATATACTCCCGGACAAGATACACATCCTGAATGTCTGCTTCACGGTGAATGGGATGGTAGAAAAATTTGGAGGCACCGCCGGCAACATCGCCTATTCACTCAGCCTTCTCGATGAAAAGCCATATGTGCTGGCAACCATTGGAAAAGACTATCAAAGGTATTTTGATTGGCTGAAAAAGAACAATATTGCCTTGGACGGAATCAAGATCATTCATGAGGAATTCACTGCCGGAGCATATATAACGACTGACAAGTCAGACAATCAGATAACGGGCTTCAATCCGGGTGCTATGAAATATCCGTCAGAATATGGATTCCCTGATGCAGCCTCGCACAATTCAATAGGGCTCATTGCCCCGGGAAATCTCCGTGACATGGTCGAGTACGCAAGGATCTGTCGGAGCAAGGGCATTCCCTACATTTGCGATCCCGGACAGTCGCTCACATCATGGAGGGCAGAAACCCTTACCGAGTGGATCTCGGGCTCAACCATACTCATCTCCAACGACTATGAGCTCGAGATGATCATGAAAATGGTCTCCATGGACAAAAAAGGACTGTTGCGGCTGGCAAAGACTGTGATCACCACATTCGGAGAAAACGGGTCCCTCATAAGCACTTCACAGTCAGACAGGCGCATCCCGGCCGTGAAGACGCTTGCTGTTGTGGACCCAACAGGCGCAGGGGACGCATACCGGGCGGGACTGCTCAAAGGGCTGGTTATGGGGAAGAGCATCGAAACCTCGGCGCAGATGGGATCTCTCGCAGCTGCCTATGCTGTCGAGAAATATGGGACGCAGGAGCACCATTACAGCTTCAACGATTTCATGCAACGGTATAAAGAAAACTTTGGAGAACTATGAGGGGGCAAGCCGTCGATGCAGACGTAACCGGCCGTGATCAATGAAGAAGCGGTGAGGGCCTACCTCAAACAGAGATTCCGCAACGCCATCCATGTGGATATCAAAAAAATGGGTTCTGGCGTACAGGGATCGGGATTCCTCATCGAGATGAAGACGGAACAGGGTCTGCAGTGCTATGTGATCAAAGCCCTTTTCCCCGAGGGGCTGGGACACGACTACCCTTCGGACAGAGCGGCTGTGTTTCTCCTGGATCTTGATGAATATGACAACCTTCCCAGGCACGTCAGGGCGCTTGATGTGCTTTCCGAGCATAAGGATGGTTCGATACATTCCATCGGAGGGGGAAGGGAATATTACCTTCTTATGGAAAAAGGTGAGGGAAGGGATTATTTCACTGATCTCACTGCATTGTCTCTCAAGGACCGTCTTGAAGTTACTGACAGGGAGAAGATTAATGCAATGACCTCCTATCTTGCAGGGATCCATTCCGTTAAAAAAAAATCGAAAGCCCTTTACTGGAGGAAGATACGGGACACCATTGGCCACGGCGAATGTTTGATGGGCGTGTTCGATACCTACCCTGAGGGAACCCTTTCATATCATGAAATGGCCGAGATAGAGAAAAAGGCCATACAGTGGAGGGCACGGTTGAAGCCGGAATATGAAAGGCTCTCCCAGATACATGGAGACTTTCATCCTGGTAACATTTGGTTTAAAGATACATCAGACTTTATTCTCCTTGACAGAAGTCGCGGTCCGTGGGGAGAACCCGCCGATGATGTGACTGCACTGACCATAAACTATATATTTTTTTCGATAATGCATAGTGGAATGGTCAGCGGTGCATATCTGGAGGGATTGCAACTTTTTTTTGAGGACTACGTACGAAAATCAGGAGACGTAGATATCTATTCTGTGTTACAGCCCTTCTACGCATTTCGAGGAGTTGTAGTGGCTAGCCCTCTTTTCTACCCCGACGTCACTTTGGAGAAACGGGAAATGATCTTCAGGTTTATCCGCAATGTCCTTGACTCGGAGCGGTTCGAGCCGGCGAAGGTGAATGACTATCTCGGGTGATGGTCGGCGTAGAGCTCTGTTGCAAGCCATTGACGAGGGAGAAACCTTGACGTGCAAACCGCCTATTTTGCTTTGGCATTCCTGCGTGTTTTCGGAGTTCTGTTATTCCCCGTTTTTGGAACTCTTAGCCTGCCGTTTTTTGTGGTGGAGGGGTCTTGCCTCGTTTTACTCGTTCGCTTAGGCGTTCCAGGGCAACATAGAATACCGGAACAAATGGGATGGCAAGAAGGGTCGATGATATCATGCCCCCGAAAACAACCGTCCCTATAGCCCGCTGGCCTGCTGAACCGGCCCCGAAAGCAACCACAAGCGGCACGACTCCCAGGATAAAAGCAAACGAAGTCATAACAATGGGCCGGAACCTTCGATGGGTCGCTTCAATTGCAGCTTCCTCTATACCCATGCCCCCATGGTGGAGGTCACGGGCAAATTCCACGATGAGAATCGCGTTTTTGCTCGCAAGGGCGATCATCAGTACCAGTCCCACTTGAGTATACAGGTTATTGTCGTAGCCCCGGGCCATGGTAGCCAGGAGGACCCCGACAAGAGCCAGCGGCACAACTAAAATAACTGCTGCCGGCGAAGTCCAGCTCTCATACAAAGCAGCCAATACCATATAGACCAGAAAAATGGAAAGAGCGTATATGAAGTAAGCCTCTTTGCCTACTTTTTTTTCCTGGTAAGTTGTGGAGGTCCAGTCATAAGCTATTCCCTCCGGCAGCAGTTGGGCAGCCATCTGCTCCATCACTTCATTAGCCTGGCCCGAGCTATAACCAGGCGCAGCAGACCCAAAAATGGCCGCTGCCGGATAAAGATTATATCGGGTGATCAACTCAGTGCCCTGTGCCTGCCTGATATCCAGCAGGCTTCCAAGGGGTACCATGTCACCTTTCTGATTGCGGACATGCAGGTTCTTTATGTCCCGCGGCTGCAAACGGTAGCGGCTGTCGGCCTGTACGTAAACCTGAAACACCTGGTTATATTTGTTAAACAGGTTAACATACGAAGATCCCATATAAGCCTCGAGGGTATCCAGAACGTTGGACAGCGGAACCTGGAACGACTCCGCTTTCGTACGATCGATATCCAGGTATAGCTGCGGGCTGCCCAGAACAAATGTGGTGATAAGTCCCCGGAGAACTGGGCTGGAATTTCCGTTCCGGACAAGTTCGCTTGTGGCCTTCTGCAGTTCGTTCAGACCAACGTTGCCGCGGTCTTCAACCATCATTTGCAAACCACCCGTCTGGCCCAGCCCCCGGATCGGCGGCGGGATCACCATAAAAGCCTGTGCTTCCTGAATTCCGGCAAGCTCCCGGTTGATGTTCGAGACTATCGTATCCTGGCTTAATGAAGTACCTCGATCCTTCCAGTCTTTGTAAACAACAAATGTCGTGGAAGCATTAGAGAGATTGGCGTTGTCCAGAATCGACAAACCTCCTATATGGACCCAGAAATCAACGCCGGCAGTCCTTCTCAGGAGTGCATTAATTTTACCGGCAACTTCCTGTGATCGTGGCTGAGACGACCCTTCGGGCAAGTGGGTGACTATGATGCCGTATCCCTGGTCTTCGGTTGGGAGAAAACCTGTAGGGCGGTTGATAAATACAAGGAATGTTACACTAATTATAACGGCAAAGACGACAATAAACAGGATCGGCCTTTTCACCATACGGGTAACGGCCCCCAAATAAATGTTCGTAACGGACTGAAATCCCTTATTGAATCCCCGATTAAACCAGTTGAGAGGTTTGTCGCCGCGCGGTTTTAGCCAGAAAGCGCACTGTACAGGCTTTAACGTCAGCGCATTCAGGGCGCTGATAACAGAGGTAGAGGCGATCACGAGGGCGAATTGCCGGAATAGCTGTCCTGTAATGCCGGGAAGGAAGGCAGCCGGCAGGAAGACCGCAACCAGGGCCAGGGTAATACCCAATATCGGTCCCGTCAGTTCATTCATGGCTTTGATAGTTGCTTCTTTGGGCGGCACTCCCTTTTCTATATAGTATGAACTGTTCTCTACAACGACAATAGCATCATCCACCACTATGCCTATAGCAAGGACCAGGGCGAACAGAGTCATCAGGTTTATGGTGAAACCGAGGGCGGCTATCGCAATAAAAGCACCGATAATAGTGACAGGAACTGTAGTGGCCGGGACCAATGTGGCCCTGAAATTTTGCAGGAATACGAGGATCACAATCAGGACAAGGACACCGGCTATGAAGAGTGTCTCATATACTTTTGAAATGGACTCCCGGACAAATCTGGTGGTATCGTACCGGATGGCATATTTGAGTCCTTCGGGAAATGTCTTGCTCAAATCGGCCATGGCCTCATAGACGCTGTCGGCGACAGAGATGGCATTAGCTTCCGGCAACGCGAAAATGACTACCTGGGCCGATTTGTGACCGGTGAATCGTGAATAGTTGTTGAAATTCTGCTGGCTCAAATCCACGCGGCCTATGTCGCGGATCCTCACGATCTGTGCCGCTGCCCCGGTGGTGGACTTTACAATTATATTTTCAAATTGGCTCTCATCTGAGAGGCGGCCAAGGGCCGTAACCGTTAGCTGCAAAGCCTGATCATTCGGCACAGGCGGGGCGCCAAGCCGTCCGGCGACTACCTGGACGTTCTGCCCTTGAATAGCGGTAAGAACGTCGGCCGGGGTGAGGCCGAAAACCTGGAGTCTTTTAGGGTCCAGCCAGACCCTCATACTGTAAGGGCCGGCCCCGAAGACTCTCACCTGAGCTATACCGGGAATTCGCGCCAGCGGGTTTTGAAGATTGATAACTCCATAGTTGGAGAGAAAAATTTCTTCGAACCGTTCGTCGTCGGAATAAAGGCTTACAACCAGCAATATATTAGGAGAGATTTTTTTGACAGTGACCCCTTGTTGCTGAGAGGCTCCGGGCAATTGGGCAAGGGAACTGTTCACCAGGTTTTGCACCAGCGCTATCGACTTATTCAGGTCGGTCCCGACATCGAAGGTAACAGTCAGTGAGTAACTGCCGTCGCTGCCACTGGTAGACGACATATAAGTGGAACCTTCGACGCCGTTGACCGCCTGTTCGATAGGCACTCCTATTGTCTGCGCAACGACTTCGGCGCTGGCACCCGGATAACTCGTGGTGACCTGAATCGTTGGCGGCGTTATCTGTGGATATTGAGCGACAGGAAGACTACGGAGGAACACAAATCCGATAACTATTGTGATCACCGCGATAACATTTGCGAAAATAGGTCTTTCGATAAAGTAGCTGGAGATCATTGTCTTCCGGAACCGTTTTCCTGCACGGGGTTAACCTGGCGTCCGGGCGCTGTTTTTAATATACCCTTGGTAATGACCCATTCTCTTCCGTTAAGGCCCTGTTCGATGATCCGCATATTGTCTATGGAAGGGCCGGTTTTAATAGGGCGGCGTTCCACAATATGTCTTTCATTTACAACCAGCACATAATCGCCCTGCTGATCGTTACCAATAGCAGGTTCAGGCAACAGGAAAGCGGCTTCTTTCTCCAAGGGCACCCGTACCCTGGCAAACAGGCCCGGCAGAATCCTTCCGGACGGATTTGAAAAAACTCCCCTCATCAGGAGAGTGCCGCTGGTGGGTGCAAGGCTGATTGAAGAAAAATCGAGGCGGCCCTGGTGCGGATAGTCTTTTTCATCCGTCAACCCGATAAATACCGGCCATCTTTTGGGACTGCCACTTCCAGGGATCCCGTGCGCACTCTTCATAAGCCGGGCCAAATCCGTATCGCTGATCGTGAAATAAACGTAGATCGGGTCGATTTGGTTGAACTGCGCCAGGACAGTGTTATTGGCTTCTGTGCCCACAAGGTTCCCGGGGTCCTGCAGCCTTCGGTCGATGCGGCCGTCAAACGGGGCGGCAACCTGCGTATAACTAAGGTCAAGTCCGGCAAGGTCCCGTTGCGCTTCCGCCGTTTTCAGGTTGGCCTGGGCAGCGTCCCTCTGGTACTTCCAATTGTCCACATCGGATTGGGCAGCAGCCTTTTCCGGCAATAGTGCCGAATAACGGATAAACTGGTTCCCGGCATATTCCAACTGGGCCTTTTGTGTTAAAACTTGTCCATCTGCCTGCTGCAGCCGGGCTTCATATGTGTTTTGCTGGATAAGAAAAAGCGGTTGGCCTTTCTTGACTCTCTGTCCGTCCTGAAAAAAGACCTTTTCAAGATACCCCTGCACCCTTGCTACCAGTTGCACGGTATTTATGGCCTGAGTATTTCCGGTGAGTTCGAGAAAGTCAGTCACTGTCCGCTGCTCAGGCTGACTCACCGTGACTTTTGGAGGGGGCGGAGGAGGAGGCGTCTTTTTTCTACACCCCGTTGGGAAGATAAGCAACGTCAAACACATTGTCCAAACCGATGCATTTTGAATCCAACCGAATATATGGCTTTTTCTGCAACTCACCATGAGAAAACCTCCGATTCAAGTACCTTGAGTGCTTATCTCGGCCTTGATTTTCTTACCAATCAGGAAGCCGAAGGGGCGGTGAGGCTTCCTCGAAGATGCGTGGATTATATGCTGCCGGAGAGAGCAATTTGCCCCAGTTGGTCCGTTTTGCCATTTCCTGCCTCACTTCAGGGGGCACCAACTCCTTTCCTTCCCGTATCCCCCATCCGCCACCCAAGGCCCTATAAACTCCGACCAGACTACTGGAGATGTTGCCCAGGGTGCTGGCCAGGTTGTCCTGCTCATTGAGTAGAGCCTGCTGCGCTATGAGAACCGTTGTAAAATCCTTAATGCCTTTTCGGTATTGCAGGACCGCAAGGTCGAAGGCTCTCTTGGCAGCCTCAGTGCTCCGGGCTAAGAACTGAGCTCGGTCCTGAGCCTTCAGGAAGGCTACTAAATTGTCCTCAACATCCTGCTGGGCCGAGAGAACTGCTTGCTGATACGTAATGAGTAACTCTTGGAACCGGGCGTCCTGCACGCGGACATTGTTTGTGATCTGACCATAATTGAGGATGTTCCACTGGAATGAGGGTCCCGCCCCAATAGCACGGTCACCCCATTTGAACATATCGCTGAGTTTAGATTGCCCGATATCAGTCGAGAGGAAGCTGAAATTCCCTGCGAGAGAGAACGCTGGATACAGATCCGCCTTGGCCACGCCGATTTGGGCGCTTTGCGCCATAGCCTGGTACTCGGCACTCCGAATGTCGGGCCGCCGGCGGAGGAGATCAGCGGGGATGCCCACCACGATTTCACGAGGAGAGACAGGAATCTCCGAAGCGCCCTCCAGAAAATCCGCCAAGTCGCTCGGTGACAGGCCCAGCAATACGCTCAGGGCATCCTTGGCCTGCCGCAGTTGGGTTTCAAGGGCTGGAATGGAAGCAAGGGTGTCATTGAGCGCCGTCCTGGCCTGTTCAACATCCAATTGCGTGGCGGTGCCGAACTGAAATTTAGCATCGGCGATCTTCAGACTCTCTTTTTGGGTTTCCACATTTTCATTGGCGATGACGATTCGCTTTTCGATCGTTCTGATCGTTATGTAGGAATTGGCAACATCTGCCGTAAGGCTTACCAAGGCATTGTCATAATTGGCGACCGAGGCAAGCCAACCGGCATTGGCTGACTCAATCGCCCGCCTGAATTTCCCCCAGAAGTCGATCTCCCAACTGGCCATAACCCCGACCTGTGATTGCCAGTACTGCAATGGAAAGCTGGGGGTAGATGCAGCCGCCGCGGTGCTTCCAGTTGACTCCAGGAAACCGGCATTCTGCAAAGACCCTTGACTCAGTCTGTTGTACTCTAGCGAACCGAAGGCCTGCTGGTTCTGGGGATAAAGCTCCCCCACTGCGATTCCGAGTTGAGCCCTAGCTTCCAGAACCCGCACGCCAGCGATCCCGAGAGAAAGGTTCTCACGATACGCCCTCTCAATAAGCCGATCCAGAGCCCGATCGTTGAATGCCTGCCACCAGTTGCGGTAATCCACCGACCCGTCTCTCGTCCGGTCATCTCCTGTCTCCAGCCACTTCGGCGATACCGTAACTTCAGGCTGAAGGAAGTTCGGGCCAACCTTGGCGCATCCGGAGAGGAAAAACACAATGACTACCACCACGGAACAAAATCTGCCCTGATGGATCATGCTATATATACCGGCTCGGTCCCGCTTTTTGTTGAACCATACACACACACCTGTTGTGAAGGACATCGTTGTGCTCACCTCATACTGGTCCTGCAACGAAATGAGCTGTTTTTCAGCCATCGGAAATATGGCCGCGCACCGTATTCTTCCCGACGGAATGTGAAGCACTCACATAAAAAATATCATAAAATGAAGCGTTGTCAAGTGAAGGCCTCCAGAGGCTAGGTCAGCTATGAGCTAAAAAATATTTGGTCACAGGACGATAAAAGCTGAATGGAAGCATCGTGGAAAGCAAGACTTTCTGTGAAGGAAGGCCTCACAGGGTGCATTGCTTGACCTGACCCTGTCGCTCAGGTTTTGGTGATAACGTGCGGGAGAACTCGCGAGAAGGAACCCATTGAGGACTCACGCTGCGTGAGGCAGGCGTTCGCTTGGCAAGGCCTTTCCACGACAAAGGCAAATCCCGTTTTTTTCGGCAAGGGCTTAAAAGAAAGATGGATGAAGGGGGCAAAGGAGCTGCCCCCTTATAAGATATTAAAGTTTGAAAGGATTCATGAAAAGAATGATGAGCACCACGACCAGTGCGTAGATGGCGAGAGACTCGATCATCGCAAGACCGATGATGAGGGTTGTCGTGATTTTTCCGGAAACGCCCGGATTTCGCGCAACCCCTTCGCATGCCTTGCTGAGACCGATACCCTGCCCGATGCCGGTGCCGAGCGCGGCGAGTCCGATTGCAAGACCACAGCCCAGGGCTGCAAAAGCGAAATAGTGTATTTTCGCGTCGGTCGGGGCTGCTGCCTCTTCGGCAAATGCGAGAGGTGCTAAAAGCCAGATCAGTGTCAGAGAGAGAATCACTACCGTTACGAATTTCTTCATTGCTGTTCCTCCTTTCTACGAATTTCTCTTAATGTGCCTCTTCAACCGCACCTGCTAAATAAAGGGCGGTGAGAAGAACGAAAACAAAAGCCTGGATCAGACTGACGAGGACCCCCAGCAGGAGTATGGAGACCGGTATGATAACCGGGGCTAGCAGTCCGAGCGCAAAGAGTATCATATGTTTTGCTATCATGTTTCCAAACAACCTCACGGAGAGGGTAACCGGTCTTACAATATGCCCGATAAGCTCAACAAAAAACATGAGGACCATGAGGGGCAGTGCGGCCACGGATCGTATCGGCCCCAGGAAGTGATTAATGTATTTAATCCCGTGCACTCTCACCCCGTAGTAATGCGTAGCGAGGAAGACAGGGATAGCCATTGATGCCGTCGCATTAATGTTGCTCGTGGGAGCCGTAAAACCGGGAATCAGTCCCATAAAATTACAGACGAGGATGTAGAGGCCGATGGTGCCGATCAGGGGAAAGAAATATCTCCCCCACTTGTGGCCGATGTTGTCCTCTGATAAGTTCAGGAGCGATTCGACCATCACCTCAACAAAATTCTGTGTTCCCCGGGGAACAAGGGAAAGGGACCCTCTGATGGTTAATGAAACGCCTATGAGAATTATCGAACCGAGAAATGCATAGGAGACATAATGAGGTATGACATGGGGGTTCACGATGGCATCCATGAGTAAGGCTTCTTCTTGCACTGAATCCTCCAGAGCTGAATTCAAAGTATGTTAATAGAGAAAATTCCAAAAGTCAAGGAGGAGATCATAAAAAAAACAAATATCCCTATGAGATGCGGGAACGTACCAGGACTAACGTCAGAAGGCCAAGATGAGAAACCTTTCGACGCCGGAATAATCTTTACTCACGGAGAAGGATCCAAACCCTGAGTTTTCGGCGATCTCAATCACGTTTCTTGTCTGCCCTTCCCCCAATTCCATGACCATAAATCCATCGCTTTCAAGATATTCCTTCGCTCGTGAGAGAATCTCTCTGTAAAATATCAGTCCGTCCTCACCACCATCAAGGGCCTCTCTCGGCTCCCATTCCCGAATCTCCGGCTGAAGGTTCCCGATGTCTGATCTCCGGATATAGGGAGGGTTTGAAACGATAATGTCAAACCTTATTCCCTTCACCGGCTCATATAAGTCGCCTTCCAAGAAGGTGACATTCCCGATGCTGTTGATTGATGCGTTCTGCCTGGCGTATTGCAAAGCCTCTGCCGAGATGTCCGTTCCGAATACCTCCGCCCCGGGGAAGTGTTTCGCCAGGGCTAAGGCGAGGCAGCCGCTCCCCGTGCAGAGGTCGAGGATTCTCGGCCCTAGGCCCGCGGTTTGTCGCCGGCAGGCGACCGACTGTATCACTCTGTCCACCATCAATTCTGTTTCGGGACGGGGGATGAGAACACCAGGGCCGATCGTCATTTTGAGTCTGGAGAATTCAACATGGCCGATGATGTACTGGAGGGGCTCTCTCCTGAAACGCCGCTCAAGGATCCCTTGCAATTTCCCTTCTTGACATTCAGAGAGGACGGGATTGTCCCTGTACAAACCGACCCTGTCAAGCCCTAAGCAGGACGTGACAATGAGCTCTGATTCCCTCCCGGCATCTTCAATCCCGCGTTTTCCGAGAGCGGCAGACACCTCCTTCAAGCCAATGAGGGCCTTGGTCATTTCAATTCCTTCAGTTTTTGCGTCTGGTAGTGTGTGCTCAATGAATCGATGATCTCATCAAGGTCACCTTCGAGAACCTGTTCAAGTCTGTGGAGGGTGAGTCCTATCCGGTGATCCGTTATCCTATTTTGGGGAAAGTTGTATGTCCGGATCCTCTCACTTCTGTCACCCGTGCCCACCTGGGTCTTTCTTTCAAGAGCGCGCTCTTTCTCCTGCCGTTCGATTTCGAGCTCATAGAGCCTCGCACGAAGAACCTTCAAAGCCTTATCCTTGTTCTTTATCTGTGAGCGCTCATCCTGGCACTGGACGATCATGCCTGTGGGGATATGAACAATTCTCACAGCTGAATAGGTGGTATTTACTCCCTGCCCCCCCGGACCCGATGCACAAAAGGTATCGATCCTCAAATCCTTTTCTTCTACCTTTATGTCAACGTCTTCCGCCTCGGGCAGGACTGCCACCGTTGCCGCAGAGGTATGAATCCTCCCGGATCCCTCTGTAACCGGAACACGCTGCACCCGGTGGACGCCGCTCTCATATTTGAGTCTACTGTAAGCCCCTTTGCCCTCTATGGCTGCAATAATCTCTTTAAGACCTCCCAGGCCCGTAGGGTTGGAATCGATCACATCAACTTTCCATCTCCTTGACTCAGCATATTTTGCATACATCCTGAAAAGATTAGCGCCAAAAAGCGCCGCTTCTTCACCGCCCGTGCCGGCTCGTATCTCAAGGATAACGCCTTTTCCGTCCCTCGGATCCTTTGGGACGAGCATTATCTTAAGTTCATCTTCTAACTGCGGCCTTCTCCCCTTTAATGCATCCAGTTCAGCCTGCGCAAGCTCCCGCATGTCTCCTTCTCCGGCGCTCAACATCTCCTCTACGTCTTCCATGTCGGAAAGGAGCTTCTTGTACTCCTGTATCTTTTCCACAAGCGGCTGCAGATCCGCCCGCTCCTTTGAGAGCTTCTGATACTGCTGAGGGGTCGAAAGCACGTCAGGGCTCATCAAGAGTCGGTTCACTTCGTCATATTTTTCTTCTATTGAGCTAAGCTTCTGGAACATTTCCTTCCTCTAACTTTAAGACCTCTTTCACAGCAGCGATTGCGACCTCCATCTGAGAGTCATCCGGCTCTCTCGTCGTAAGTTTCTGTAACATGAGACCCGGAAGCACAAGCATGCCCATAAAGGGACTCTCTGTCATCCGTGCTGATAATCGCAACAGTTCATACGATATCCCTGCTATCACGGGTATCAGGATCAGCCGGGATAAGAACTTTTCTAAAAACTGCCATGACTGGGGGATAAAGGAAAACAGAAGGATGCTGATTATCATGACGATGAGGAGGAAACTTGTCCCGCATCTCGGATGCTGAGGACTGAACGACCTCACGCTCTCAACGTCAAGCTCTTTCCCCGCCTCATAGGCATGGATGACTTTGTGCTCGGCACCGTGATATTCAAATATGCGTCTCATGTCCTTCCATAAACCGATAGCGATCACATAGAACAAGAAGATCAAGACCCGCATGATGCCGTCGACTGCATTAAAAACAAAGGAGTTTCTGGCTACGACATGGAGCACCATTCCGGTCACCTTTGTAAGATAGAGGGGGAGAAATATAAACAGACCGACGCCCCCCAGGAGGGCAATGCCGATGGTTGAAGCCATCGCTAAGGGATTCATCGGTTTCTCATCCGCTTCACTATACGCCTTGCTTGCCGAGAATTCCAGCGCCTTAATTCCGATGGAAAAAGCCTGGCAAAGAGCGACAACGCCTCTCAAAAAAGGCATCCTGAGAAAAGCAGGAGCCCTTTTCAAGGCCTCAGTCTTCAGATGTATCGCTCCCGTCTGGTCCCTCACCGCCACCGTCCACCCTCTCGGGGCTTTCATCATGACGCCTTCTATGACCGCTTGTCCTCCGATGTTTTTCATAGTCCCTTCCCTGAATCATCTCCTCTATACGATATCGTGCATCCTTCGCCTATTTTGTCAAAAAAAAGCCGTTAGCCACCGTGGGTCAGACTAACGACTTTTCAATAAGCGTATCTACTTTTTTGCGTATTTTCTCTTAAATTTCTGCACCCTTCCCTCGGCATCCACAAGCTTCTGTTTCCCCGTAAAGAACGGATGGCACTTCGAGCAGATGTCGACGTGAATAGCTGGCGTCGTGGATTTTGTGACAAAGGTTTCACCACACGCGCACACAACCTTTGCCTCCTTATAAGTGGGATGAATTCCTTCTTTCAACTGGCTCCTCCTGCATAGAAGATTTGTTCTATTGTATAGCATCGAATTCAATTTTCGCAATAGGCGACACAAAGAAAATGTATAAAAGGGTGGAGAATTGCACTCGGAAAGGAAAGAAGATGACGGTCAAAAAGAAAGGGCCCCCTTCGCTCTGCAAAAGCTACCTCCCTTTCCCCTCCGCCTCTGAGCAAGGTTAATGAAGTCCCGCAGTCCCTGGGGTTTTGAAATTTCTCGGGATTTTTTGCTATAGTGGAACATCATGAATGAAAAAGAGCGGCTTATTGCTGCCATAAAGCAGCACTCGTTTCAGAGAAGCGATAAGCCCATCTATCGTCTCACTTCGGGTAACGTGAGCTCCTTTTATTTCGACCTTAAAAAGACTACGTATTCTCCGGAAGGGCAGTACCTGATAGGGAATCTGCTATTCGATAAGATAAAAGAACTGGGGCTAAGACCGAAGGGGATAGGCGGATTGACAATGGGGGCTGATCCTATTGCTCTTGCCGTTTCATATACCTCGTATCTCCGAAATGAGCCGGTCCAAGCCATCGTTATCCGGAAGGAGCCGAAGGGCCACGGCACCATGAGCCAGATCGAGGGAAATGTAAGTGCCGGCGATGATGTGGTCATTATTGACGATGTAGTCACGACGGGCGGCTCGACGATAAAGGCAATAGAGTCCGCACAAAAGGCTGGACTTCAGATACGCGCGATATGCATCCTCCTCGATCGATGTGAGTTCGGCGGAAGACAGAACATCGAGAGACTCGGCTACCCGGTATATTCCCTTCTCACGATAAAGGACTTTGGGTAACGGATGGGGAGCAGGACATTTCTTCCATCATCATAGACGGATATAACCTCATGGGCGTTCATCACCAGGACCTCAGGGCCCGAAGGGAAAAGCTCATTGATCTCCTCATAGAATACGGCAAGGAGAAGAGACACGGGATTGTTTTGGTCTTTGACGGCTGGAAAGAGGGAGGAGGAGCGGAAAGTTCATCAGTGAGAGGCGGGGTGACGGTAATCTATTCCAGGATCGGCGAAAAAGCCGACTCCGTAATTAAGAGGATCATATCATCAGACAGGCGTGAATGGATTGTCGTGACTTCGGATCGCGACATCGCCGGCCATGCGTGGGCAACTGGTTCCATCCCGATCCCTTCGGGAACGTTTGCCCCCTTCATCGAGGAAGGAAAGGAAAAAGACGAGACAGGGATTCCCTGGGAACAGAATGGGGATGAGGTTGAAGACGGAAGGGAGGTCCGCAGATATGGGCAGGGCAATGCCCTGCGGTTGTCGAAAAAAGAGCGGGCCATCAGAAGGGTATTGGGCAAACTCCGATGAAGATCCTCTCCCGCGTGCGGCCTGCTGACTCTCTGACCATCCTTTTCCTCGTATTCCTCGCTGCGTTGTCACTAATCTTCCATGGAAAAATCCAACACGTGCGGACCCTCTTTTCCACGTATGCACTCCTTCTCCTGATTCAGGTATTTCTGACAAAACACGCCGAATTCTTTTCCCGCCACAGACTCATGGACCTTGTCCGGAGCGTCCTCTTCCCCGTGGTCTGCGTACTCATTATTTTTGACAGCCTCGAAGGGCTCGTTCATTCCGTTCATCCGCGGGACATCGACCCCCTGCTCATCAGACTTGACTACCTTATTTTCGGCGGCTATCCGACCATAATGCTGGAGTCCATCTACAACCCCCTGCTAACCGACATCCTGCAAGTGGCATACGCGTCCTATTACTTCCTCCCCATATCCCTCGGTTTGATACTGAAGCTGCAAAAAAAAGAGGTTGCATTTGACCAGAGTCTCTTTCTGCTGCTCCTCTGTTTTTATCTCTCCTATATCGGATATCTGCTCTTTCCTGCGCTGGGTCCCCGGTATGTCATGAATCACCTTCAGTCCGTGGATTTAACGGGCTCCGGTATCGCAGGACATATCCAACATTTTCTCAACAGACTCGAGGGCGTCAAGCGGGATGCCTTTCCGAGCGGCCACACCGGGATCGCCGTTGTGGTGTCGGTGCTCGCTTACCGGTTCCACCGGGGATTTTTTTTTGTGACCTTGCCTGTCATCGTCATGCTCATTTTCTCGACTGTCTATTGCAGGTATCACTACGTGGTGGATATTATCGGGGGTTTTATCCTCGCCGCGACAACGTTTCTTGTGGGAGGAAGCTATTATGGATACTGGCGCGTCCGGAAACATACTGATCGTTGAGGACGAAAAAAAGATCGCCGATGTTGTGGCACTGTATCTGGAGCGGGCGGGCTTCAGCGTAACCGTTGCCAATACGGGGGAAAAGGCTATGAACCTCCTCAAGGAACCGTTTGATCTGATCGTCCTTGACCTGATGCTCCCTGACTTTCCAGGCGAAGAACTCTGTAAGATCATACGGGAAACATCGGATGTTCCCATCATCATGCTCACGGCGAAGAGCAGCGAGGAAGATAGGATCCAAGGGCTCGGCATCGGTGCTGACGACTATGTTATAAAACCCTTCAGTCCTCGGGAGCTTGTGGCCAGGGTAAAGGCCCACTTGAGGAGAAGGGGAAAACTGGCCAGAAGGGCATTAACCTTCAATGAAGGGCTCCTTGCCTTGGATACCGAAAACCATGAGGTGAAGAAAAGAGGTGTCCCTGTAGTTCTCACGCACACGGAGTTCAGGATACTTATGATCCTCGCGGAAAAACCGGGAAGGGTTTTGACGAGGCTCCAACTCATCAATATGGTTCAGGGATATGATTTCGAGGGTTATGACAGGACCATCGACGCACATGTCAAGAATCTGCGCCATAAGATCGATGACGATCAGCGGAATCCCGTGTTTATCAAGACCGTCTACGGCGTCGGCTATAAATTTATAGGAAGACCCGATGAGGACTAAACTCTTTCTCGGGTTTCTCCTCGTTATATTCATTGCCCTCATATCCAATCTCATCTTCGAGCGGTTGACCATGAATGATTTCGACGAATACATCAAGGGCACGAAGGAAGACCATCTGTATTGGGTCCTTGCATCTGTCGAGGGGAGCTACGAGGACGGACGATGGGATATGAACTCGCTGTCTGAATCGGTCCACTGGGGAACGATGCTCGGCTTCGAGATCAGGATAGAAGACAGAGAAGGCCGAAAGCTCATCGATTCCCGGAGCCTTATGGATTCCCTTCCTCCGTCGATGAAGCACCGGATGGAGTCGGTCGTCCCTCTTCACAAGTCTGAGGGTGAATTCGAAAAATACCCGCTTTACATTGAAGGCAGAGAACTCGGGACACTCTTCGTAAGGCCCTTGCACAAAGTGGGATCCGTTCAGGCGAAGGAAAACATTTTCAAGAAAAGAGGCAGGAACTTCCTGATCATATCATTCTTTATTGCCGGAGCGGGGGCACTTGCTATCGCTGTGTTCTTGAGTTTGTCTCTCTCGCGGCCGATGAAGAGACTTCAATCCGCTGCGGAGAGGGTGGCAAAGGGCGATTTTCGCGTTCGGGTAGAACCGATAACCCCCACGGGACGAAGATTCCGGAGCGATGAGATAGGAAGACTTTCGGAGAGCTTTAACTATATGGCAGAAGCGCTGGAGAAGGAGGAGTCTTTGAGGAAACGGCTCACGTCCAACATAGCGCATGAACTCAGGACACCCCTTGCAGTGATGAAGGCACAGATAGAGGCACTCATAGATGGGCTCATCGAGAATACGGCGGAAGGTCTTGAAAATATCAGAAGCGAGATAGAAAAACTGACACGGCTTGTGCAAGGCATTGAGAATATGACAAAAGCAGAGGCGAGTTTCTTTTCTCGGGGGGAATACAGGAAAATAGACCTGAAGGATTTCTTGAAAGATATCGAAAGCTCGATGGAGCTGGTGTTCCGCGACAAAAGGCTGCAATTCTCTGTGATCGACAGGGGTGGTCTCGAAGCAACTACTGATCCGGACAAACTTGAAATGATACTGAAAAATATCATCTCCAATGCCCTCAAATACACAGAAAGGGGCGGTGTCTGGATTGATTACGGAAGAGACGGCAAGGAGTTCTTCATCGAAGTGCGGGACACAGGAATGGGAATACCTGAAGATGAGATACCAAAGATATTCATGAGATTCTACAGGGGCAGGGGCACGTCAGATAACGGCATCGGTGTCGGTCTCGCCATTGTGAAGGAGCTCGTTACGGTCATGGCAGGAAGGATCGACGTCCAGAGTCAGGCCGGGAAAGGAACTGCGTTCAGGATATGGCTGCCGTTATATAAGGACGGTCAAGGGTTTGGGTCATGGGCCAAGTGATATGGGATGTGCGTGGGGTGACGAACGCTTCCCCGCGTGCATAAGCAGATGCAGCTGCCGTTTAGGAAAACAAAAAACGGTATTTCCATTCAAATAAAAGTTCGGCCCCGATCATCGAGAAAAGGAATTGGGGGTGTGATCGGCGATACGGTTATGGTTGATCTGACCGCACCTCCCGTGGATGGTGCGGCAAATGAGCAGCTTTTAGAAATCCTGGCTGAGGATCTCGGGATCAGAAAAAGTTGTCTTCGAATTCTCAAGGGACTGTCGTCACGACACAAGGTCATCGAGATTCAAGGAATGGAAAAGCTATAGCGTTTCTTCATATTTCCTTCAAGCTTTTTGGTTAGCATAGTAAAAAAGGGGGAGGCCGTGAGTCGAGTCGCGCAGTATCTTCTGCCAGCGGTTTTGGTGCTTTTTGCTGTTACCGTCTCTTACGGTGCGTCCGATAGTGTCGTACCATACGGTGATTACAGTCAGTGGTGTAGCGCATACGGCGGCACGTGCAAGGAAGATCTGGGACCCAGAGAAGCTGAAGAAGCGATAGAAGGATATTTTTCAAGCAAAGGATTACGGGTAACAAACATCCGCCATAAGGAGCGGTTTGTGGAAGCGGATATCTACCGGAACGACAGGCTCATCGATAAGGTACTGTTCGACAGAAAAACAGGGAGAATGAGGTCTACCTATTAGGCGTATTTTCTTGACAAAGAATCTTTTTACGCCCTATACTTTCAGCACTTATGGAAAAAACGGTTTCTGAACTCTATCAGTTAGGGACAGAACTCTTTGATTCGGGCAAGTACGAAGAGGCAGAACCTATCCTCGAGGAAGTCATCAGATTGAACCCTGGCTATGCGGATGTTTGGGACAAGCTGGGGATAATCGCACATTTAAACGGCATGTTTCAGCCGGCGGCCGAGTATTTTGAGCAGGCAATCAGGCTAAACCCGAGGTATACAGAGGCATCCCTTAACCTTTCGATTACCTATAATGCGATGGGAGAGTTCCAAAAAGCACAGAATGTGTTCTCCATGGCAGCACAGATCGCTCATCCGACCCCTTCGTCTATCGACCCGTTTGCTTCAGGCAAGCTCGCCAATGAGCACTTCAAGATCGGAAACATATATCTCGATTTAGGGATGTACGATGAGGCGATCGAGGAATACCACAAGGCCCTTAGGCTGCGTGAAAACGCTTCCGATATCCGCACAAAGCTTGGGATTGCCTTGAGGAGCCAGGGCAAGTACGAGGAAGCTCTCATTCAATTCGTAAAGGCAAAGGAAATAAACTCTGATTACGGCCAGGCATGGATCCAGCTCGGCCTCACGTACTACATGAAAGGGCTCATCGGGAACGCCCTGGAGGAATGGGAAAATGCACTCCTGCTAAATCCGAACCTCACAGAGGCGAAAACGTACCTCACGCTTATGAGAAAAAAAGAGGGCTAAAAGAAACGGTGCCTCTCCTCGAAGTGAGGAATCTTGCCATCTCCTTTGTAACGTCACAGACCCCCCTGAAAGTGGTTAACAAGATTACCTTTGCTTTAGAAGAAGCATCGGTCTTCGGTCTTGTTGGCGAGAGCGGGTGCGGAAAGAGCCTTACCGCACTGGCTCTCATGGGGCTCCTGCCGGAAAAGTGCGCGGCGGAAGGCACGATACTCTTCAAGGGCAGGGACCTTCTCTCCCTGGATGCGCTCTCCATGCAACGCCTGAGGGGCAAGGAAATAGCAATGATATTCCAGGAACCCATGACATCCCTTAATCCTGTCCTTAGCATCGGTTACCAGATAGCAGAGGTCCTTACCACGCATGAAGGACTTTCGAGGAAAACTGCGATGGACAAAGCGGTGGAGCTCTTGAGGACCGTTAGGATTCCCTCCCCCGAGATTCGGGTTAAGGAATATCCGCACCAGATGTCAGGAGGGATGAGGCAGAGGGTAATGATAGCCATGGCCATTGCCTGTAAACCTTCGCTCCTCATTGCGGATGAGCCCACGACAGCCCTGGACGTGACGATCCAGTCCCAGATACTCAATTTGCTCCGGAGGCTGCGGGAAGAGATGGGGATGAGCCTGCTGCTCATTACGCATGACTTAGGGATCATTTCAGAAAATGCTGATGCGGCGGCCGTCATGTATGCCGGAAGACTCATGGAACTCGCCGATGTGAAGGAACTCTTTTCGAACCCGAGGAACCCTTACACCTTGGGTCTGCTGGAGTCCATTCCCGGGGAAAGAGGGGTACCCCTGACACCGATCCCCGGTTTTGTCCCGAGGCCCGACGAACTGCCGTCAGGGTGCACGTTCTCTGATAGGTGCCGTTTTGTCATGGACTATTGCCGAGCAAAAGAACCTGAGCTGGAAGCTATTTCACCGGGACATCTCACGAGATGTTTCCGGGCGATGGAATTCCGATGAGTTTCCTCACGGTCCAGGCCCTGGAAAAGCACTTTGCGGTGAAGGAGGGTCTCGGTGGCGGCAAGAAGGTACTCAAGGCTGTCGACGGCATAGATTTCTCTCTTGACGAAGAGGGTATTTTTGCCCTCGTAGGTGAAAGCGGTTGCGGGAAGTCAACGGTGGCAAGGCTTGTGCTCAGGTTGATCAGTCCAACGTCGGGAAAGATATCCTTCCGGGGAAGAGATATATGGGAACTCAACCGCGAAGCTCTCAGGGACTTCAGGAAGACTGTGCAGATAATATTCCAGGACCCTTTTGCCTCATTGAATCCAAGGAGAACGGTTTTCGAAACAGTAGTGGAACCCCTTAAGATTCATAAACTCGCGGCAAGGAATGCCCTGAGGGACACGGTCGCAGGACTGCTCAGGAAGGTCGGCCTTGACCATGATGTCCTGAACCGTTACCCCCACGAATTCAGCGGTGGCCAGAGACAGCGGATCTGCATTGCCAGGGCGTTGGCCGTTTCTCCGAAGCTGATCGTGGCTGACGAACCGCTGTCTGCTCTCGACGTGTCCATACAGGCTCAGATACTCAATCTCCTCAAGGACATCAAGAGAGAGTCCGGTCTTGCTTTCCTCTTCATAAGCCACGACCTTAATGTTGTCCATTATTTCAGCGACACGGTAGGCGTGATGTATCTCGGCAAGATCGTTGAACAATCAAACACCGAAGCACTCTTTCGCGAGCCGCTGCATCCCTATACAGAAATCCTTCTTTCAGCGGCCCCTCAGATAAAGACGACTGCGGAAACAGGCTTGCCCCGCCACACGGAAATCATCCATGGAGAGGTACCGAGCCCTATCGATATTCCGTCTGGATGCCCCTTTCATCCACGGTGTCCCAAGAGGTTCGCGCCGTGCGATACGATCGTGCCCCGCTTGGAAGCACCGATATCAAGGGGATATGCGGGGCGAGAGGTATCCTGCCACCTCTGGAACCCTTATTCCTGAAATCTAACCCGGGAGGCTGGGACGGGGTTCCTACGGAATGCCTAACGCCTTCTTGATTTCGTTTCTGATTTCAGGGGAATCCCATTGTTCTTCACCGAGATACCGTTTCATAACCACGCCACTTTTATCCAGGAGAAAGCTTGTCGGAAGGGAAAACACCCTGAACTGCCGTGAAGTTTGCGTATCTGGACCCAGCAAGATCTCAAAATCAACGGGATGTTTGCTCAGAAAATCTTTTATGCCCGATACGCTTCTGTCTGTCGAAACAGCCAGAACAATGAGTCCCTGGTTTCTATATTTTTTATAAAGCTCATTGAGGGATGGCATCTCTTCACGGCACGGCGGACACCATGTCGCCCAGAAAGTGATCAATACCACCTTCCCTTGCAATGAAGAAAGGGATACGCTTCTGCCCTGGATGTCGTTGAGAGTGAAAGGAGGTGCCTTCTTACCGACAAGTTCATCTATCCCCCAAGGCGAAGGAGTCTCTGCGGTGATAAAAACAAAGATCAGTACAATCAGGACATATCTCACCGTCTTCTCGGCAACCGTCATAAGGTCCTCCTAGAATTTCAAAGAATCCAGCAACCGAACTTTCTCTTCAAATTCGCCGTCGGTCAGCAGGAGATTTTTTCTTAGTGTGGTAAGCATGTCGAGAAGCTCCCTTTTATTGTTGCCCGGGACAGCAGCCTTTGTTTTCGAGACCTCGGGAAGCCCTTTCAAGCTCTCCTTTACGTCCAGTGTCTTCTTTGACCAATATTCAGGGTCAGGGACATTCAGGAAGTAATCCTTGTTTGACGTAGTCACTTGAATATAGTTGACAAATAGTCTTGTACGCGGTTTAGCATCGACGATTTCATGATAAAAAAACGACTGTGTGAGGGAACTTCCGAGACCATCAAACCGGAATATAAGCCTCTTGTTCGTCAGGAAAACTGAGTAAGATGATTTTATTTTAGGCTGTCCATGCCTTACCGAGTCTTCAATAACCTCTTCATCCGGCAATAGCTGAAAGGAAAAGCCCCAGGTCATAGTTCTCCTTCATGAATATGCGGAACACTATTCCGCATGTCGTTCCACGGTAACACTCTTGGTGCCGGTGGAGAGAATCGAACTCTCACGGGGTTGCCCCCACCGGATTTTGAGTCCGGCGCGTCTGCCAGTTCCACCACACCGGCAAGGTGTGTACATATTGATTTTAAAGCATTTCTTATTATCCTGTCAAACACTCTTGGTGTCTGCGTAAGCTTTGAGCGCCTGTCCTCCATCAATGTTGAAGAATCAGGCACTCAAGTTATGTATCGGCAGTCCTTCAACTGCTATTTTCCCCGCCCTCTCCGCAGTATCCCGAGAACGGGGTGACATCAGCTGGATGCACCGCGAGAGCGCGATAGCTGCTCAAAAATCATATGCGTAGCTATCGAAGGTACCGTTGAGGAAGTTAAGGTAGAACGGCTCCTGCCCCTGATCAGTACTAACCGAAGAAGTCCAATACGGGTTGCCTGGCAGTAGATTTTTAAAAGGACTCGTCTTGGAAATAATTGCACCACCTCACCCAGTGGCTAGCCTTATGTGCGATTTCTGTTCGTCGGCTCGCACTTTTGCGCTCCGGCTTCCTTCAGACCTCTCCTCGCGGTGACATCTCGCGGAGAAGCCCTTGCCTTCGGCTCGTACTTTTGTTAGTATCCAACGTATTTCCTTGCTTATCTCTTTATATGATATGATTAGATGTTATCATTGAAAAATATGGATTTATAGTCATTACGATAAACTCCATCTACATTCGGAGAGTTCAGACTATCTTTAATGACAGGAGTCAGACATGAAGAAAGAAAACAAGGCAATGAGAACCGTGGGTATCTCGATTGTTTGTCTTGCATTAACCCTTGGGACTGGTTGTGCGACGCAAGGTCAAACAGGGGCGGCGGCGGGCGCGGGAACGGGAGCCCTCATAGGCGGTCTTGCCAATATGCACGGTGCTTGGGGAGCGACAGCTTTGCTCGGAGCAGGCATTGGCGCCGGAGTCGGCTATCTGATCGGCAACGAAGAGGATAAGAAGGACGCACAGAATCGGCGGGCCGTTCTCGAGGAAGAGACGAGACCGCTGGGCGGCACAACCTGGCAGGTCATCAGCAGTATGCCTAAGACACAGAATCCTTACAAGTCAGTTGTTTCTCATTTCAGGAAGGACGGTACCGTTGTGACGACAAAAACGAATATGCATGGTGCCGTAGAGACGGTGACCGAGTCCTACCGTATAGTGGGTTCGACGCTAATCATCAACAAGCCTGGCTATGTCGAAAACACCAAATTTAAGATTGAAGGGAATAAGCTGATTATAGATTACGGAAACGGGAGCGCTGTCCTCCAGCGCGTCAGTTGATTCACTACTGGCGCTGACCCCGGATCCCGACCGTGCAGTGGTGACCACCACGACCATGGGGGACGTGGAGGCAGGGAGGGGGAAGAGGAAAGGCGCTTTTAGATGGAGGATAGCTGGCTGACTGTGGGAAGTTTTTGGGGTAGGTGCTCTGGGGGCACCCGTCGTCAGCATATTATTAGACAATTCCAAGGCCATGCTTCAGATTGAGCTGACGTTCCACTGAGTATCCAGTTCGCGATGATGAGTTTCGATCGAAAGCTCGAGTTTTCGATCCGTTCTCGGTGATTTCGTGTACTTGTAACAGTGTGATGAACGTCAATTGACGTGTCCGCTCCCCATTACGAAAATGATGGGTATAACCATGATTGTGGTATACTTCAAAACTTCGAATTCTTTGAGGAGCAGAAGGCATCGGCCTGAAAGAAAGGATCTGAGATACAATGAGCAACGAACCGAATAAGGTCATTTACTCCATGATCGGTGTGAGCAAGTATTATGATAAGAAGCCGGTCTTGAAGGATATCTATCTGTCATATTTCTATGGAGCGAAGATCGGTGTCCTCGGCCTCAACGGATCAGGGAAGAGCTCCCTACTCCGCATCCTTGCCGGACTGGATAGAGAGTTCAACGGCGAGACCGTCCTCGCTCCAGGCCATACTGTGGGTTTCCTTGAGCAGGAGCCGCAACTGGATGACAGAAAGAGTGTGCGAGGCATTGTCGAAGAGGGGGTTCAGGAGACCGTAGATGCTCTAAAGGAATATAACAGTATCAATGAAAAATTCGCCGAGCCGATGTCGGATGATGAGATGAACAAGCTTATCGAACTCCAGGGGAAGGTGCAGGAGACGTTGGATGCTCTCGATGCATGGGATCTGGATTCACGCCTCGAGATGGCTATGGATGCCCTGCGCTGTCCCGCGGGGGATACGCCAGTCGGGGTCCTCTCTGGAGGAGAAAGACGACGTGTGGCCCTCTGCAGACTCCTTCTCCAGAAGCCGGACATCCTGCTCCTGGATGAGCCCACCAACCACCTTGATGCCGAGACCGTTGCCTGGCTGGAGCACTATCTGCAGGGCTATCCCGGCACTGTCATCGCCGTTACCCATGACCGATATTTCCTCGATAATGTTGCCGGATGGATTCTCGAACTTGACCGGGGAGAGGGGATTCCCTGGAAAGGGAATTACTCCTCATGGCTCCAACAGAAGAAGGTCCGTCTGCAGCAGGAGGAGAAGGCGGAGAGCGAACGGCAGAAGACTCTCCAGCGCGAGCTTGATTGGATACAGATGTCCCCCAAAGGACGTCATGCAAAGGCAAAGGCGCGTATCAATTCCTATGAGGCACTCCTCGGTCAGGATATCGAGAAGAGATCAAGGGAGCTCGAAATCTATATTCCTCCCGGACCGCGTTTGGGTCATGCTGTAATTGATGCAGATAACGTGTCCAAAGCATATGGCGATAATATTCTCATGGAGGGAATGACGTTCTCTCTTCCTCCGGGAGGAATTATCGGTATCATCGGGCCGAACGGAGCAGGAAAGACGACCCTCTTCCGGATGATCACCGGCGAGGAAAGGCCTGATTCAGGGACTTTCAAACTAGGAGAGACCGTAAAACTCGCATATGTCGACCAGAGCCGCGAGGACCTCGAGCCGAACCAGACGATCTGGGAAGTGATCTCCGGCGGCGAGGATGCCGTTCAACTTGGTAGGAGGCAGATCAACTCACGCGCGTATGTGGCGCGCTTTAATTTTTCCGGGGCCGATCAGCAGAAAAAGGTTTCGATGCTTTCAGGAGGAGAGAGGAACCGCGTCCATCTTGCCCGGATGCTGAAAGAGGAGGCGAATGTTCTTCTCCTTGACGAACCGACCAATGACCTGGACGTAAACACCATGCGTGCCTTGGAAGAGGCACTGGAGAATTTTGCGGGTTGTGCCGTGATCATCAGCCATGACCGGTGGTTCCTCGACCGCATCGCTACCCATATTCTCGCTTTTGAAGGCGACAGCAAAGTCATCTGGTTTGAAGGGAACTACTCCGAATATATAAATGCTAGAGGAGGAATAGAGGAAATATGTAAACGAAGATTAGAGACTCGCTTGACAAGATAGGTAAATATTATAGGTATTGCTATGTGAATACAACTGGAGCTGATCTATCTGAACTTAAAAGATATAATAGACTTGATAATGTGATAATATGGAAATGCTCGACACGATTATACAGCGACGAGCATTTCCATTTCTTACGGCAGAATGTCACTCCGATCCTACGCGCCATAGCCTACTGCAATTACCGCAGGATGAGAGCTGCATCGAGGACAGTAGAACTTGAGATATCCGGCATTAAATATCTTTACACTCATGCTGCCTTACAGAAATTCGACCTCGAAACGTTTCTCAGTCTCACCGATCTAGCGAGAACGCTGCATGACGCGCTTGCCTTCATAAGGACACTCGCCGTTTTTCTCAAAAGCGGACGCAGTCTCAAAAAGATCGACGGTTTTGTTGGTGAGCCGATGTCCCTAACGAGTTTCATCACGCACTGGACCAATATCCGCAAATACATTACGTTCAGCTGGAAACGGGCCTTGGATTATCTTGTCATCGCTGACGAACAAAAACTCACTTTAATAATGGCCATGCTGCGCATAAAAGAGGAACTAGACAACTTAAGCGATTCAGTGCCGAAAGCCCTAGGCCTCCGGGTCTTGAGGGAACCTGAACTCAGGAAAGTCATCTCCGCTTTCATCCCTGCAAACAAAGTGTTCAAACAAGGGTTGGTAGCCGCACGCAATTGCGGAATATGTCAATGATTTTGAGACAATCCTCGTCCACATTTAGTGTATTTTTTCCTCACTCTCTGGTATCAGTTTCGGTTTGTTAATCCAAACAGCTTCTGGTATTGACGGAGGCACAGGGACTTTTTTAACAAACGCTCAGGGTGTAATTCATATGCAGCACGCAGAATCTCACCTCTGGCTATCTGTATGTCCTCAGCAAGGCCGTAATGCAGTGTTTCTGGTGTGAGCAGGCCGATACCGCTATGCCGATGCTCTTTGTTATACCAAGGGAAGAAATCCTGACAGAAACTCCGCCCATCCTCAGTGTTTCGTTATGGGGAGACGCTATGTCCATAAAACGTGATTTATGAACAATTTGAGGAAGGAAAAGCTTAGGATGGATGGAGAAAATAGAAAACGCAGGGCGGCACTTCAGAGTAAATACGAATTCCTCCACCTCAGTTCAATGCAACGAGGCCTGAGGATGGCATTTGGATTCGAATGCGGGGATGGCTGGATGTCCCTCCTTGAAGATCTGTTTGCGAAGATTAATACGGAAGCAAAGAAGGCCAACCTCACTGAATTCAAGGTAGTGCAGGTGAAGCAGAAGTTTGGTGATCTGGTGGTTTGTGTGGTCAAAGGAAATGACGCCATTGATGAACTTATCGGAGCCGCATCGAAGAAAGCAGCAGCAACTCGTGAGGATTGCAGCAAGCCCGGGCGCAAGAGAGAATTCAATGAATGGTATAGTACGCAGTGCTCTAAATGCTATACGGTGCAGCCTGCAATCGGACGTCCGTAACAACTGACAGAAGACATGACTGTTAATCCCGACTTCACCCCGTACTATTCACCGCCTTTTTCTTTGTTACACCGACAAAGACGCAAAACCAGCGTCCTCACGAAATTTCAATTTCCGGTAGCATCAGTTCTTTTTCTTGGGCGGAAGGCTTTGCGTAATTCTCCAGAAAGACGCAGGAATATCGGATTGAGCGAGGGTTTCTCTTCGAACTAAACATCTATAATGTTTCGACCAGCATTTGTTATAAACGGAAAACAACGCAGCAGATGTGCGACTCGCTGGCTGCATCAGTTTCGAAACGTATTACTCAGGTTGCCAGGGTAGAAAACTGAGGGATGACGACTATCGACTGCACCGACAAACACTCGCCAGATGGCTTTCAGCTGACGCAAGATTTCCGATCCAAACATGCATACCTGTTGGGGGCGCGTAAAAAGAACCGAATATGGAGGCGCCAAATACTGCATGATCGGTTCTTTTTTTAGAAGGATATTCACATTTATCTTGCCTTTCTTTAGCGGAAATGTTTTCTTAAATAAAACCTTTTGGGAGGACCTTATCGAAGACATCTCTGTCACGCTCTGAAACCCTTTATGGTAAGCCTTCTAGGAGGTATGGGCATTGCTCCCTTATTCTCAGCGTATGAGTGTCCAAAAGACATTGAGCGAACACCTAGGGTGTTGTTTCGGGGAGCTGATCGCGCCATATTTGGTTCCTTGTGCGGCCATATTCGGTTCTTTTCGAAAGCCGCCAACACATACCTATGTCAAGATACAATTTGCGGTGTTCATCCAGCTATACCTCACCGCCAATATTTTGAGCCGTACGAATGTTTGTGGTGGAACTAAACGCCGGATAGGATCCACCGAGTGTTTATTACTCCAAAACAACGCTGTAGAGACGAAACGTGAACACTTCATTGGTTTCAGAGCAAACTCTGCGCAGATTTCAAAAGCAGCAATCTAAGAGACGTCGCCTGCCGACTGACCGACAGCTAAACGCGTTTCAAGGAGATGCAGCTCAGTCTCTTATTGGCAAAAAAAAGTAACGGCGGAGATCACGGGCGGGTAATCGCCCGTTCCGTGGGTGATTTTTTGACCTCATATAAATTCAGGATGCCTTTTCAAGGCGCTCTGCAACCCAGACTTTGATGATGGATTGTCGAGGAACACCTAAACGTTTTGCTTCTTTATCCAACAGGTGGATCATCCATAAAGGGAAATCCACATTCACTCGTTTCTGTTCTTGATGGGGTCTTCTTGCTTTGGACATATCCAGGTATTTGGAAACATCCTCTTTGCCTTCATTAAATTTCTTATCGAATTCACGAGCTTTCATATATCTCAACCTCCTCCTTTCTTGACCTTCGCACCGAAATAATCCTTATATTTTCACCACGATACGTAATAACGCCAGACCAATGTTTTCCTGAAATCCTTGCAACCACTAAAAATCTTGATTCATCACTCGTTTTAGCAGGAATCTCAATTACATCAGGGTCATCCCACAACGCCTGCACCTCGTGAAAATCAATTCCATGTTTCTTCTTGTTCTTATCGCTTTTCGTGGAGTCAAATTCAAATTCCATGTATATTTATTATACCTTAAATATACCTGCAGTCAACAATAATTTTGATGGCACCAATTACTTATACCAACTTGGTTTTCTTCGAATTCATGGCCAGAATATGTATGTCAGGTTTTGCGATGTACTCTTGAGGCAAAAGATATGATGCCCTGTTTCGGCAAGCGGCAATAATTTCTGCAGGTCCTTTCTCTTCTGGGGAAGTCTGCGCTCACACCAGCACCACAAACTCTGTAAGTTAGCGTCGGTACGCCTCGTCGCCAATGATTTGATTGCTGACTGTTATTTTGGGAACTAACACCTTCGCTCTGAGTCTATTATGCGACTTGGAGGGGTACACTGCGCTTGACATCGGCTTGAAGAACGTTTGATTCCGGGAGAGACCTTGTGTCTGTGCAAAAAAGCCACAGTGTTGGCTTCAGGAAGGATTGTGTAAGATCTGTATTAGTACTTTGACAAAACAAGGGAAAAATGTGAAAATTAAGACGGGCAGAAACAATGATCACTGGTCCAAGTACCGGGTTAGAGATTTTTCCCGGGGCGTCAGGACAACAAAATATCAATCCTGTTTTCAGGAGCACCAATCTCATTGTGACATTGTTTCCGCCCTTCTGTCATACCTGCAACAACTTTTTTATCACCTGTTGGGATGCGTAGGTTTAGGCTTATTACGCCTGAGGTTTATTTTCCTATTGAAGTTTGTAAATAAAGATAATGAAGGGAATTAGATGAGGTTAAATATTAAAGAATTTTTTTCACTACCGATTTTTGAGGATGAAGATAACACGCGCATTGCTAATTTGTTGAGTGTCACCATCATGACCCTATTCCTCATTGCGGTTGCGCGTACAATTCTGGCCATTTGGGTTAGCCAGGAGTATTTGGCAGTTGTATTAAGAGCAAACGGAGTTCTGTTGGGGGTAATGGCTGGGGTGTTTGTCCTAATGCGCACTAGTCACGTACGCTCTGCTTGTATCGTACTCACATTCTATCAGTGGGTGGCAATAGCCTGGCTGACCTATCACTATGGGGGCGTCAATTTGAGCGTCTATAGTTTTTTTATCTTCGTTATTCTTGCCGCTGGCCTATTATTGGGAGGCAAGTGGGCCATGAGTTATGCGACAATGAGCGTTACATACGGGGCACTGCTGTTGTATCTGAAAAAACAGGGAGTCATCTCTCCAATCCTCGAAAGTTCAATGGGAGTGTTCAGCACTATAACCCCAAGTTTCATAACCACCGCCATTCTCGTATATCTTTACCATCGGCTGAAAAGGCGAGAAATCACGGCTAAGTTGCTGCAGTATATTCATTGCAATCGACCTATTCAGGAAACTACCAACCTCTTAGTATTATAGAGAATCCTTTGAAGCCGAAACATTCCCTTTCAGATGCATCCAGTATCCGCACCGACGGACGAAGCCGAGGTGTGTTGAGTACAGGATGTTATCCGCCACAGTTTCCAATTCAGATACCTGGGTGATTGAACAGAAAGACACACTTGAGGGCAGACCTGAGGGCGTTTATTTACGGAAGGAATAAACCGAGCTAACATTGCTCAGCTCATGCGTAATACAGGAAGGACTCTTGCCTCTCAACTTCACCGACAAACCTGCAAAAATGGGAAGAACCAGTTGGCGAGAACTGCTCACAGTAACTAACGGTCCCCGCATGATTGGTCATCGTGCATGTTTCGAGCGACAATTTTCACTGACACCCAATACCTTCGCGCCTGCGACACGTGCTCTCTCGTAAATGAAAGGATGATCCACACTTATGTTATAGAATCGCTTTCTAAAATTGTGAAGGCCTGTGATGGTAGGATGTTATAATAATCAATAATATCGAGGCGGCAAAATGGAATGGAATGAAAGCTTGTCAGTTGGGTTCAGAAAGATAGATGCTGAACACAAAGAACTTTTCAAAATGATAAAAGAACTTGTCGACGCAATAAATCAGCATACGTGCAAGTATAAAATAGATGATGTGATGAAATTCTTAGAAGACTATGCGAAGAATCATTTTGCTATGGAAGAAAACTACATGGAGGAATTTGAGTATCCGGAATATCGTCAGCACAGAGCAGAACACGAGAAGTTTATGATAACTTTCGCCGAATTAAAGCGAGAACGTCAGAAAATAAAGGCATCTGGCTCATATGCCGGCTCTTACGAACTCTCTGTAACTACCGATCAAGTACTTGTGGACTGGTTACTGGATCATATAGCCAAAGTGGACAGGAAACTTGCGGAATTCCTAAATAAAACCGTTTGACTCTTCCTGGAATCGGCGCAATGTTCTTCCTGGAGTCCGCACTGCAATATAGCGAACAGAACCACGTATTCCATCTGGTAATATACATTATCTGTCTGAAACGTATTTTTCGTTATGATGAGAAAACTTGCCATAAGCGCTACCTTTGTCATTTTTCTTTTTAATCACCTTGTCCTTGCCTCTGATTTCAGGTTTTCTCCCCGCCCCAACAAAGCCCATCTCATAAAGTGGAGGCACTGGGAGAAGCAGTCCCTTGACGATGCTAAGAAAGAAGGTAAACCCATACTGCTTTCCCTGAGTGCAGTATGGTGTCACTGGTGCCACGTAATGGATGAAACGACTTATTCTGCTATTGATGTAATCGAGTTCATTAATAGCAATTTTATTCCTGTACGGATAGATACAAATATGAGACCCGATATAGACAATCTCTACAACCAGGGAGGCTGGCCCAGCACTGTTGTCCTCACGCCTGAGGGAGAAATAGTGCAGGGAGGAAACTACATTTCCCAGGAGTCCATGATTGCGTGGCTTTCGGAGGCGTTAGAGATGCTCAAAGAGGATAAAAAGGGATTCAAAGAAAAGAGCGAAACTAAAAAGAAGAAGAGAGGGACAGATCGGCAGATGGAGGGCTCTGCCCCCGGCGTTTCTGATATTGCCAGGATAACTAGCATGCTTGAATCATCATACGACAAAAGACACGGGGGCTTCGGGTTATTGCAAAAGTTTCCCAATCCCGACGCAATCGATTTTCTCCTCTCAGGATATCTGAACAAGAGAAACCCCGAACTGATGACGATGATTTCCACCACTCTTGAGAACATGTCTGAGGGGGACATTTATGACCGTGGTGAAGGAGGCTTCTTCAGATATTCCACAGGGTCTGACTGGTCGGCGCCCCATTACGAGAAAATGCTGGACCTGAACGCAGCGCTTATCAGGAATTATGCATCAGCCTACATGGTCTTTGGCAACAGTAATTACAAGAACGTTTTGAATAAGACCATCACTTATATAGAGAAATATCTCTATGACAAAAAAGCGGGAGCTTTTTACGGTAGTCAGGATGCCGAGGAAGAGTACTACAGAAGAACAGAGAGAGCCGGACTTAAGCCGCCGCCTGTTGATAGTACTATTTATGCTGACTCCAACGCCCAGATGATAACCGGCCTTATTGTCGCCTATGGGGCCACTAGCGAAAAGAGACTCATCAGAATGGCGAAACGAGCTGCAGACTTTATAATGAAAAATCTCCATTCGGATAATGACGGAACATATCATTATTACTCTCGACAGAAGCATCTGAGCGGTCTCCTCTCCGACAACGTGCTTTTTGGGTTGGCGCTTATTGATTTATACAATGTGACAGGCGAGAAAAGATACATAAGCAGGGCTGAAGATATTTCTCGCCTTATCATAAACAACTTTTATGATAAGACAAACGGCCAGTTCATTCCGTCTCTTGAAACCACTATTATCAACCCGACGATAACAAGTGCGCTCTCAGACTACAACACTTACCTGTCAAATTACAGAGCAGTAATATTGTTAAACAGGCTTTATTATTACAATGGAAATGAAAAACTGAAAAGCATTATTGAGAGTGCAAACTCCAAGTTAAGCACTGTCTATGAGACATATGAACCTTCTGCGGCCCTTTACGGAACGGCATTGCGATGGAGCATGGAAGCGCCACTTGTGCTCACGGTCATTGCTCGTGATAAGAACGTGGGCAGATTTCTATTGCAAGTCAATAAGATGTACATTCCTCAAAAGGTAGTTAAAATACTATCTTTAAAACGGGAAAGAGACCGAATCAGGACACTCGGCTATCCGGTAGAGGAGGCTGCATACGTTTGCTCAGGAAAGAGATGCTCACCAGCTTTTACTGAGCCGGATAGGCTGATTACAGGAATAAAAAGGTTTATGGCAAATCTCAATGGAAAAGATAAAATGGACTGATACTTTTTTCTTCCTAGTAGTCAATACCTGTGAAACCTCTTAAAATTGTGAGTCCTCCTATTCCAAAATCCACCGCCGCGCATTTCTGGACGAAGTTTTCAAAGGTTGCACCTCTTGATACCTGCGATGTAGCAGATGGACTTATAATCAACGTCTATAAAATTCAGAGAAAGGATTTAGTAGTACACCGACATCCAGAGGACACCCATTTAGAGGAAGTGCGACAGGTAAGGATTACTAAAGAAAATATGCATATTTGGAGAGCCGACATACTTACGAATAGAATTACTCTTCAAAATGTATTAATTAGCCACCAATTACTGCGGTGTCCTGCTTTAATGCCTCAGATATTTCACGCTGGACTATAGGGTAAGTAATTGAGTTCCAAGCGTCACCAAAATGGTTGGTAAGCATATTTAAAGCTATTGGGTCATTTGTCTCAATAACAAAAAAGATTTTCAGGGGAGAACTTCCTACAACTTCATATCGCTTAATTGTTTTGCATTGCTTATGAAAAACCTTATCCTTACCTTTTTTTATCCACGACGCCCTTTCCCGATAAATGTCTTTTCGAGTTACATTCTCTTTGGCATCAAAAATAGAAATATACCACATATTAGACCTCCAATCACTGGCGGGAATACTGTGATTCCCGTCAGTGGTGAGTGAAATCCGAACTATCGTCAGCTCGCATCAGCCTCCGATGTAACCAGCTGAAACTTGCTCCTTTTCTGGCACTTCTTCCTGGATACGAACTGAAGCAGTGCTCTCGATGTCGTGGGCGTACCCGGTCCAGTCAGAGGGGCAGACTTTCATCAGTATTTCCAGCTTCCAGTCGATCGTATTGACGATATCACGGAAATGTGGAATATGGGATTTCAGCTCTTCTTTCTCGGGTCCCGTCATCTGCTCAATTTCCTTCGCGAAGCCGAGTAGCTTTGACTTCATTGCGGAAAGTTCGGTGTATACCGATTCGCAATAGTTCCTGACCTTTGCGTCTCTTACGTTCGCCATAGTTACCTCCTTTCAGAGAGTCAAGCGGTTTACAACCCTTGCCCCCTAACTAGCGCCACCACTCCGGTGAATGACCAAGGATGAGCGACGCACCATCTTCACAAAGAAAGGTTGCATAATTGATAGCGACTTTGACAGGCATGAATTTCTACCTCCTTCTTCAAACAAAAAGGCCGAGCTTGCCAAAGGGGTTATTCCTTCGGCAGCTCGGCCATCTTACCTAAAGACCCGCCGCTTTCTGTCCCCTTCTCTCGAAGGGTTTGGTTTTATCGGGAGCGCCTCTACCTACCTCTTTTATATCACAGTAATTTACAGGTGTCAACTTGAAGTTATGATAATGAATCGACCATATAATTTCATGTTCATTGTCGAGGAAATAACTAAAGTTGCTTTGTTGATTTACAGTCGTAAGTCTTTATAAGTACAGTCGCTGATGCCACTGAGAGTTTCAGGATGAAATCCAAAAATCTATTGTCCTTCAAAAGAAACATAA
The DNA here is from genome assembly GCA_050014695.1 of Thermodesulfovibrionales bacterium. Taxonomy (GTDB): domain Bacteria; phylum Nitrospirota; class Thermodesulfovibrionia; order Thermodesulfovibrionales; family UBA9159; genus UBA9159. The sequence goes on along the minus strand of JBEKCV010000014.1, from coordinate 32,756 downwards.
AGACTTTCGAGAAAAAGAGATAGAGATGCTGCTGGAGATCCTGACCTCGCGCTGGGCAACTTTGAAAATGGAAAGTCACATCAACGCCCAATTATTGTTTCGCGTAGTAGGAAAGGAAAGAAAAAACATTGCCGGAAGTAGACCTTTCATCCTGAAATGGTCAACCATTCGGTGTCCTTGAAAATGTGACTTTGTGGCTGAAAGTGAGATTTTGGGGTCGGCCCTGGTAGCGTGACTTTCTGGATGTAAGCCGCCATAATTTCCGATTCAGATACCTGCGTGATTGATGAGAAAGACACACTTGACGGCAGACCTCTCTGTCCTGAAATAGACAGACTGTAAATACTCTGGCCTGAAGAACGTGAAGGGCTATCTCCCTTATTATTTATATAAAACGGTTATCTCAGGAGTCTGCAGCCAAGCCTCCTGCCCCACATGTCATGTTTCTCTCAATACTTTGAGAGATAGCCCTGCGACTATGTTCTTCACCTTTTCACTGTAAGCTAGCATATGGGGCGCTTCAAGATGATCACGGAGGGCTTCAAGGCTTTCCCACTTTTCGATAATAGTCACAACATTTTCATCCAAGATTTGTGGCGGCAGTTTGGCATCGATATCGACTGCCGGAAAATATTCGATACATCCTTTTTCCTCTCTGACTTTCGGCATATTGGCCTTAAAGATTTCGAGAAAATCGGAAAGACTTCCTGTCTTTACGCGGATCGACGCAATTACATTAATAATCATATTCATTCTCCTTTTGTGTTCCCGGAATATTCATTACGGGAAGTTCGCCCTGCGGCGGTTTATGCAGCACTCAATGCAGTCTCCCGGCCGGCGCATTTTTTATCTTTCCGGCGCTGCGCTGAAGGGCGGCGCGTTCATCTTCAGACATATCCGGTTCCAATATACGGCTGACGCCATGGCGCCCAAGCATGCTCGGCAGCGATAATGTCACGCCGTAATTTTTGTTGCAGCTGCCGATGGGCATTACCGTATTTTCATTTCGCAGGATTGTCTCGGTGATTCGTGCGCAGACCATCCCTATCCCATATTGACTCGCATTATTTCCCTCGATAATCGTGATGTTGGCAAACCGCGCATCGCGCCTGCGGTAACGCCCAGGCTAAGTTACGGGCCGTCGTAAAAACGTTGCCGGAGCCGTCAGCTTCAGCCTGTGGTTAGCCACTTCTTTTTAAAGTGTTGTCTCCTCCAGCCAATTCAATCGGACCTTGCCCTAATCGTTCATCCCCTGCTATCACCCGGCTTCGATAAACATCATAGTCCGGCACAAGACGATCATAATCACCATCCATCAAGGGGGAGGAGATCATGAAATCGGCGGAGGCGCGATTGCAGGCAATGGGAATATTCCAAACTACTGCCATTCGTAAGAGTGCCTTGACATCTGGGTCGTGGGGTTGCGGTTCGAGCGGATCCCAGAAAAAAATGAGAAAATCGATCTCAGCATCGGCTATCTTGGCACCGATTTGCTGATCCCCGCCCAAAGGTCCACTCTGGAGCTTGGTGATTTTGAAGCCAAGCTCCTGTTCCAATATTTCGCCAGTTGTGCCTGTTGCATAAATCTTATGGTGCGCCAATAGCTCCCGATTATATTTTGCCCATTCAACCAGATCACGCTTCTTATTGTCATGCGCAACGAGGGCGATCTTCTTATCATGTTCCATTGCGATTTTTTTCTGAATCATGCAAATCATCCCCTTCCCCCACAATAGTGAAAATAATCATCTTCACCGAATGTGGCTAACAAGATTATTAGCTGTTTCTTACTATTATACGCCAAGTGCTCGAAATGAGTAAGGATATGACATTTTTTGGGGATGTGACTGTATTCTTCAACTTGTCATTCGGCAACTATTTCCATTAGAAAGTGTAAGCGCATACAAATGGTTGGAAGGTGTTGCTTTCAGGAAGGAAGTTTGCGGATCGGTTCCATTTTTCTCAGATGCCACTTTCAGCCCTTACACCGCACGGCTATTTTGCGGGCAACACCGACAAAGTCACACATCAGTCAAATCAGGGGACTCACCAATAACGAAAGAATTCCACACATCCAGGAAAATTCACGGGCGTGATGTTCATCCAGAAAGTCACGCTACCTGGGCCGACCCCAAAATCCCACTTTCAACCACAAGTCAACGTTTTAGGGCTGAGTGTTTCGATAACACTTGCTCACAGTAACCCTCGCAAGTTTCGAGTTTCATAACTGAGGAGTACGTCGCGCAATATGCGAAGTCTGGTCACGTCCGGAGAGTGGCCTCGCCTTGCCGGAATGCAGGAGCACAGGTTTCCTCCTAAGCGTAATGCTGGTAGAAACCTTCATCGGCAACAAACTCTTCGCCTCCCGGGTTTTTTTGGGTCTCACTGTAAAGCAGGTAGTCTTTTCCCCAATGCTTTTGGGCTTTCTCTTTGCCGTGGTGGTTCGGTCCATTATTTTGCTAACCATATTAAGCAATGTGCTTTGATCGTGCAGGCTCATACTGGCCATTTCAGCACACAGACGAAAACGTTCTCCTTTAAAAAAATGCCTGCAGTCATCCCGTTCCCTTTCATCCCATAAATCCTCGATACATTGCAGCATAATATGTTCCGCCAGATTCTTGATATTCACGGCATCCTCCTTTTTTTTGCAGCTGTTACAATATTTGGTATATCTGTTCAGCCGATTACCCTACAAGAGTTCTGTTTTCTTTGTCGACGCCCTCATGAGAAATACCATGCACACTTTGCTGACCGAACATATATGCGGAGAGATTCTGACAACGTCTGTAATCATCGTTAAAACAGTGTCTCTCCATTTCCTTGATGGAGGGAACGTACATCAACGCCGATGCCGCGCACACGCCGAAATATCCAACCTTATAATAGGGACAACTCATAGATGCCTCCTTGCATCTTAATATTTCATGCAGGCATGCGAAAAAAGAAGGCTGTCATCTTTGTCCTTCGCAATGCTCCGCGTAAGAAGGAACCTTCTTATAGTCTTTAAAATCGCCTCATTGAGCCTGTACCTGAAAAAGGCAGAGGCATAAATCAGCAAGTCCCTTGCTGTCACCAAATGTCAGTGAAACAGCTCTACGTCTAATGTATCGTAATTGTTTTTCGGAATCTATCAGTGAGAGTCTGATTTTTTCGTCTCATATTTTCTCTAATCTCTATCGGTGTTTGTCTCACAATGAATAAGATGTTTTCATTCAGCCTGACAATCCAATCGATAATAAGGGGTGTAAGCCCAAACCGCCGAAAATTCCGCGATCCTCGCTGGCGTGTGAATGGTTCCCCAATTTCCCCTTACCCCAAAACCAATCCGCCCATGACCGTGTCCAAACAATAACCTGCCTGCCGCCACGGAAGGTATAGTGGCCGTTCAAGTGAAAGTGCCGCTAGGCTGCCGGCGATATTTTCTTAATCAGTACCAGAATTTTCTGGTTTGCTTCATCTCTGGCAATCAGCCGGGACAGAATGGCGGAGTTGTAATAGATGACACGACGTGTCAACCCGACGGAAAGGAAACATTGTGAGCAAGAATGCTAAGTTCTTGCTTCATGTAAGCGTTAACGAAAAAATCGGCACCCCTAGTTTTGTCGGAACTCAGTCCTGAATTTAATGTAAGACTTCTTCGGATAAGTAAATTGACATGTTATCCTACAAAAAAATCAGATTATTACTGATACCACATTTACAGATAATCCTTTATTCTTTAATGAATAATGCTAAGGTGAGCTTTAAAAAAAAACAAATCTACCTTATTACAAGGCGACGACAAATACTTCATTATCTGGGCTAAGGAGGGTTGCATGTTTGACGTAAACGTAAAAGAGAGACTATCAGTGAATCAATCGGTTCATTTTGTTAGTCAGCAGCGGGGAATAAGCATATCCGACCTATATCAAAGGCGTTGAAGCCACAGGAGAAGTTTCTTGCTCCGTTACAGGCCTTTGCAATCGTCCTTCTTTGGGTTGTTTACACATTATTTGTTTACACTTAGACAAGGTTATATTTGTCATTAGAGATATAATCATCATATCTGTAAGGCGTTACATGTTAGTTTACACTATGGCATCTATCATTTTAGAATATGAAGCGGACAGGAAGGCTCGTCTAGGCGCTGCAGCGGATCAGCCGCACCGCATTAAATACAGGCATCTGTCGAGAAGATAAGTGCCTTGGATTGCTCCTGGGGGATGAATCCGGAGACCGCCCCCGTGGAAACGGTGAATGAGGAACGATATTATCTGGATGCCTGATTGAGAAATTTCGAAGAAAGCGCTTCATTTCGAGTCCGATCAAAAAGTCGAAAGGAAGCGGGATACGTTTTGATCACTTGTTGTAACTTAACTGAGTCCGGCGCGTCTGCCAGTTCCACCACACCGCCCTTATTCATTTTTAAAGTATTTTCCAATTATTTCGCAATAGGTTATTTCCAGGGATTTCATCTCTGTTTGGGCAAGGATTATTTCCCGATGCAGAACTCTTTGAATATCCTGTCCAGGATGTCCTCAGTGGTAACAGCTCCGACAATCTCGCCCAGCCTGTCCAGGGAGTCACGCATCTCTATCGCCGTAATCTCAAGCGGTTGATCAGATAAGATGTCAGACGCTCTGTTGAGTGCATCGATTGCATGATCAATGGCAGCCTTGTGTCTGACGTTGGTGACTAGAACTCCATTGGTTTCGCTGAAATGACTAACGCTTGCTGCCCGGGTCCCCGTCAGGAACCGGCTGTTGACCATCGATACATGCACCAACATGTCCTTCAGGCTATCAAGTCCCGCCCCTGTCCTAGCAGATATCCTGAGGACATTCTCCGAGTAATCCTTGAGGCAGGTTTCAAGGCCTCCTCCATCTGGCGCGAGATCAGATTTATTGATAGCAATGATGGAATTCTTCTCTTTAATTCTTCCCAGGACTCCTCTGTCCTGATCGCTCAGGGGGCCCGTGCCATCAACGAGGCCTATTACGATATCTGCGCCATCCAGAGCCCTGAGACTTCGCATGACGCCCTCCCGTTCAGCCATTTCGTGGGTTTCTCGAATACCGGCCGTGTCCATTATCCTCACGGGTAGCCCCTTGATATTAAGATACTCTTCAAGGACGTCCCTTGTTGTGCCAGGCATTTCTGTGACGATAGCCCTGTCCCTGTTAAGCAGGGCGTTGAGCAGGGATGACTTCCCGACATTCGGCCGTCCTACGATGGCGACCCCGAGCCCCTCCCTGAAAAAACGACCTTCGTCGAAGCTTCTGGAGAGCAACGAGAGTTCTCCTTGGATCTCTCGAATCCCCTGCGAAAGCGTTTCCTTAGATGCCGGCTCGATTTCGTCTTCAGGGAAATCTATGTATGCCTCAACGTGGGCGCAGAGGGAAAGAATACGGTCTCTCAGGGACGTTATCCTCTCTGAGAGACCTCCTGAAAGCTGTTCAAGGGCAATTATTCTCGACCCATCGGTTTTCGCCCTTATGATGTCGATAACAGCCTCCGCCTGCGACAGGTCGATCCTTCCATGAAGAAAAGCCCGTTTTGTGAATTCTCCCGGTTCGGCAAGTCTCGCCCCGTGTTTCAGCACCAGTTCAAGGATATGTCGCAGGGTGAGCATTCCTCCATGGCAGTTTATCTCCACCACATCTTCTTTCGTATAGGTATGCGGCGCCTTCATCACCGCAACGAGTACTTCATCTATCGCTGTGCCTGTGAGGGGGTCCTTGATGAAGCCGTAGGTGAGTCTGTGGGATGCCACTTCCGTGAGTCTCTCGTCTCGAGAAGAAGAAAACAGCCTCTCGACAATATTGACTGCGTCTTTGCCGCTTGCCCTTACAATCCCGATGCCACCCTCCCCGAGAGGAGTCGAAATGGCAGCTATCGTATCTTCATTCATGAGAGCGGCCTTGCAAGAAACAGAGGGAAGGCCGTTTCACGATTTTTATTGTCGCCAGGATACTGAGATTTGCAGAGCATCTTTCGTTGAAACACAACATCCTCCTGAAATCCGCACAAGCGGCTTTTTCATTTATAGGGTGTCACGGAAAAGGATTTCTCGACAGCCGCTCCCGTCTCATGACGTTGTCCGTCTCTGTCTCCCTTCAAGTACTCCTCTTTCCTATGGCACGCATGCCCGAAACAAAGACCTGTTCAACGCTGCTTTTACGGAAATATCTTTCCAGGATTCAGGATGTTTTTTGGATCAAAGAGATTCTTGATCCCTCTCATCAACCCCAGTTCCCTGGACTTTATCTCCATCCCGATGTACGGCGCCTTGGTGATGCCGATGCCATGCTCACCCGATATGGTGCCGCCGAGGGCGAGGGCAATGGTGAAGATCTCTCTCACCAGGGATTCTGCTTTCCTGTATTCTTCCTCATCGGCCTTGTCAACCATAAGATTCACATGGATGTTTCCATCTCCTGCATGGCCGAACGTCACGATCTTTATACCGCTTTCTTCAGAGATCTTTTTCAGGCTGCTCAACATGTGGGGAATCCTGTTCCGGGGGACAACTATGTCCTCATTGATTTTTGTGGGGCTCAGATGGTAGAGAGCCGGAGATACCGCTCGCCGGCACTCCCACAGCCTGTTTCTCGCCTCCTCGTCCTCTGCCATGCTGACATCGGCGCCTAACTTCATACAAATGTCAGCTACCTTATCCGCCTCTTTCTTAATGGCTTCGGGATGCCCGTCGATCTCTATGAGGAGAAGGGCTTCAATGGTGCTGGGCAGCCCCAGCGGGTGAAACTGCTCCACGGCATGTATGGTTTCTCTGTCCATAAACTCTATCGTCCTTGGGACGATTCGCGATGAGATGATCTGAGAGACCGCTTTACCAGAATGTTCAAGGCTATCGAAAAGGCAGAGGAGTGTTACGACGTCATCAGGCAGGGGGATGAGTTTGAGGCGTATTTTTGTCGCCACCGCCAGCGTTCCTTCTGATCCCACAAGCAATCTCGCCAGATCGTAGCCAACAACTCCCTTCTGCGTCTTGACCCCGGCAGTGATCAATCCTCCACCGGGAAGCACCGCCTCTATCTCCATGACGTAATCCCGCGTCACACCGTATTTTAACGCCCGCGGCCCGCCTGCATTCTCCGCAACGTTACCGCCGATGGTGCAGAAATGCATGCTCGCCGGGTCAGGCGGATAGAACAACCCGTGCTGTTCCACTTCCCGTTGCAGGGTGCCGTTTATAACGCCAGGCTCCACAAGCACTGTGAGGTTATCCGTATCCAGTCCGATGATCCTGTTCATTCGTTCCATGCTCAAAACAGCAGAGCCTTTCAGGGGAACCGAGCCGCCGCTCATTCCCGTCCCCGCCCCCCTCGGGATTACGGGCACTTCGTTCTCATAGGCACACTTCATGATCCTGATGATCTGCTCGGGTGTCTCAGGCCAGAGGACGGCTGAGGGGAGATGATTATCTACACCGCTTGCGTCAAAACCATAACAGATAAGATCTTCGGGGGCAGTGGATGCCTTGATACCCGGCAATGCATCGATGAACGTGTTCATAGACGATCATGCACGATTACAGGGCCTTGCGGTAATGGTATTCCATGTGTCCTCATCGATTTCCTCGATGTATTCCGAAATGAGATAACTTCTGCCGCATGCCATGCAGCAAAAGGAGAGCGACTTTCACCAAATCATGAGCTTCACTGTTCCTTCACAGATCCTGCACTTCATCGGAAGATCGCTCAAGGGCTTCTTAATAACCTCGCCTTTCCCTCAGCGTTATAGAGTATCTATGAGTTGCATCGAAATAACCTTTGAAACCCCCGGCTCCTCCATGGTAATTCCGTAAATATAATCAGCTGCCTCCATGGTTATCCTGTTGTGAGTCACCACAATGAACTGTATCTTGTCCGAGAGTTCCCTGAGCATCCTGCCGAATCGCCCTACGTTGGCTTCATCAAGGGGGGCGTCGACTTCGTCGAGGATGCAGAGGGGCGAAGGCTTTATAAGAAAACTGGCGAACAACAACGACAGCGCGGTGAGGGCCTTCTCACCCCCGGAAAGGAGGTTGATGTTCTGGAGCTTTTTCCCGGGCGGTTGTGCGATGATGTCTATGCCCGTATCAAGGATATTGTGTTCGTCGGTAAGGATGAGTTCCGCCTTTCCGCCGCCGAAAAGATACGTGAATACCTCGGAGAATTTGCCATTGAGCTGTTCAAAGGCGTCCCTGAGTTTCTTCCTCGTTGAACTGTTTATCTTCGTGATCGCCTCCTCGAGTTCGGCTATGGACTTGGTGAGATCATCCTGCTGCTTCGTGAGAAATTCATAGCGAATTCTCAACTCTTCGTATTCTTCGAGCGTACCGAGATTCACGGGACCAAGTTCTTGAATCTTTTCCCGTAGCTCCAAAAGACGATCTTCATCCTCAGGAGTGACAGTTTCGGCCTCGAAAGAGTCTATCTCTACGCCATAATTCTGCCTGATGCCCTCCGTCAGATTTTCGAGCTTCATCCGGTGTTCCGCCATGGCGACTTCTCTCTCCGCCAGCATGGCAGTCAGGGCGTCTAGCCTGTGGCGAAACGCCTTTGTTTCCTGCTCCGTGCGGGTGAGTTCCTCAGATGCAGCGCGCATGATTTCCTTATCCTCTGATATCATGGCCTTGAGGCTGTCAGCCTTCACCACAAGCATTTTCAGAGTTTCATTTCCTCTCTGGATATCTTCTCCGCACCGGACGATCCGGGATTCAATATCCACCTTCTCACCGACGAGGCGATCTTTACCGCCTGACAGGTCGGCGAGCGCATTCAGGGAAAGCTCCAGCTCTTTCTTTATCGACTCTGTACGTTCCCGGCAAGAGTTGAGGGATAACCGCAGGTCGGTGATTGAAACGCGCTCCGCCTCATAGTTTCCCTTCTTGTGAGCGACTACCTCCTGCATATGCGCGATCGCTTGTTCGACTTCTGTCCTCCGCGCAGCCATCATCTGCATCTCCGATTCCTTCTCGGCCACCGATGCCTTCAGGGATTCCTTTTCGCGCACGACCTGTTCTTGCTCAATATGGAGGTAGGCGAGTTTTCTGTTTATTTTTTCCTTTTCCCCTTCCTGGTTATCCGCGGTCAACCTGAGCAGTGAAATTTCCTTCTCCGCGGCGATGGCGGCTGTTTCGATATCCTTCAGCGATGCTTTCCTATCCTGGAGAGCGGTTTCACTCCCGGCAAGCATGCCCTCAAGCCGTTCAATCTCGTCCCTCTTCTGTCGGAGAAGGGCACCGAGCTCTCTTATCTCACGTTTCCTTTTCAAGAAGCCTTTGCCCTCGCCGATCGTAACGGCTCCCGTCTGTTCAACAATCTCTCCATCGAGGGTTACCAAGGTTGACCCGCTGCGGGCAGCAAGAAGCGACAACGCAGCAGTGAGGTCTTGAACCACAGTGACGTTATCCAGCAAGGCTTTGATGACAAGGGAAAACGCTTCCTTATCCGCCTGGACCCTCACCAGATCCGAGGCTCTGCCGATCACGAGATCAGCGTGCGCATTACCCTCACGCTCAGCGCCCGCCGCCCCGCGCTCGAAAGGGACATTTTGCGCAATGAACGCGGTCCTGCCAATCCCCCGTTGCTTCAGTACCGATGCCGCATTGGCGATGTCTTCAAAAGAGGGAAGGATAAATCCGGTTACTTTTTCGGCCAAGACATTCTCTATCGCCTTTTCGTACGCCTCATCAACCTCGATAACCTCGGCAACAGATGCGAGGATATGCAGCGTATCCGCCTCGGTCAAGATCTCCCGCGAGAATTCCTCATGCATGATCTCTCTGAGGGAATCGAGTCGCGATGAGGCAGAGGCAACCTCTTCCCGGCCCTTCGCTATGCGGATTCTCACGTCATCGAGGTTCGCCCTGTATCCCTCTATGTCGGCAAGGAGTTTCTCCTTCCCTTCAGTGAGGAGAAGGAGCTCATTTTTTTTGCCTATGAGCGTTCCCTCTGTATCCTTGATGCCTCTTTCCAGCTCAGCAAGCTGATCACGAACAGTCGCGGATTCCCTTACGGCTGCCGCGTCGGTCTTCTCGATATTCTCGATCGCCGCCAAGAATCTGCCGTTCTCGTTTCTGAGATGGCTTATCGCCTCAGCTACCTTAAACACCTCTCTTCTCTTCGACTCGATGAGACCTTCCGTCTCGGAGAGCTCATCTTCCAGACCCCGGACGGCTTCATTCCTCTCCGTAAGCTCCTGCCTGAGGTTTTCGATCTCGGCGGTGAGGCTCGTCTCCAATGATTCCAGCTCAATTTTCCTCTTGTCCGTTTCATCGATCCTCTGAACGGTATCTTTTTCTTGCTGAGAGAGCCTTGTCAGAGATTCTTTGAGATGGCTGCTCTCTGTCCCGGATACCGCGATCGCCCTCTCTATTTCGGCTATCTCCCTTTCGAGCCCCTGCAGTTCCGACATCACGGATTCGAGAAACTTTTCCTTCTCTAAAAGAGCGATGCGTTTTGTTTCCTGCACATTTTCCAGGGTGTTAAGATCAGCCCGGATGACGACTTCTTCTTGCTTTGCGGCTTGGTGATTCGCGGCGATGCCGTCCAGTGCCTCTTTGAGAACCGCATAATCCCTTTTTGCGATCTTCAGTTCAATGCCCCGCATATCCGCCGAGAGCCTTTTGAACCGCTCCGCCTTTTTGACCTGCCTGTCCATGGAGTTTATCTGCCGTTTCACTTCGGTGATGATGTCATTGATTCTCTGCAGATTCAGGCGGGAGGATTCCAGTTTTGATAGTGCCTCTGCCCTTCTCACCTTATATTTCATGACCCCGGCTACTTCCTCGATAAGGAACCTTCTTTCCTGCGGCTTCGAGTTCAAGATCTCACTCATTCTTCCCTGCTCTAAGATGGAGTAACTTCTTATCTCGAGGCCGGTATCAAGAAAGAGATCTCTGATATCCTTCAAACGGCACTGGTTTCTATTGATGAGATATTCACTGTCGCCTGAACGGTAAAGTCTCCTGCTTACGGATGTCAGGGTCTGGGAGTTACCATTGCCCTGCTCCGGAGAATCGAACATCAAGATGAGAGTAACCTCAGACATGCCTCGTTGTTTTTTGGTGGTCGAGCCGCTGAAGATGACTTCTTCCATCTTTTCGCCCCTCAGACTTTTCGCACTCTGCTCTCCCAGCACCCAACGGAAGGAATCTACAATATTGCTCTTCCCTGAACCGTTCGGCCCGACGATACAGGTTATCCCGGGATGAAGATTAAAGGTCGTCTTTTCAGCAAAGGATTTAAATCCGATCAGTTCAATCTTGTCTATGCGCATAGTTGCCGGTACTGCATTTTTTGTTTCGGTAGTATAACCTCTCGGTTATGAGTCTGACAAGTGACCTGGGTGAAGGACCACCTTCACCATGCTCTCAGGGGCGACATGACTCTTTGATCCAGTCCCCTTTCCGCCCCATTTGTGCAAATTCGCGCGTGGATAGTATAATCACTCAGAGGCACGCTCAGGAAAAAAACGGCATGAAGCTCATTCTCTTTGACATTGACGGCACCTTGTTGGACTCCGGAGAGGCGGGAGCAAAGTCGTTGAACCTTGCCTTTGAAGAACTTTTTTCCATTCGGGATGCCTTCCAGGCAATACACATGGCGGGGAAAACAGACATCCAGATTATGAGGGAAGGTCTCATAAAACATGGCCTGGTTTCAGAGGACGAGGACGTGGGGCTGCTCTGCAAGAAATATATAAAGCACCTTTTGAAGGAAATTGAGAATCCCCGAAGGCACGTAAAGCCCGGTGTTCAGGAGTGCCTCGAGATGCTGAGTGATACGGATGACATGCACCTTGGATTGCTCACCGGAAACATAGAAACGGGTGCAAGAATTAAACTCAGTCCTTTCGGCCTGAACAGCTATTTCCCTTTCGGCGCTTTCGGCAACGATGACGAAGACAGAAACAAACTCCTGCCTATCGCTGCGCAGCGGTTCAGATACCTCTATCAGAAATCGATTGACTACAGAGATTGTTGTATCATCGGCGACACTCCGCGGGACGTCGAGTGCGCAAAGATCCACGGAGCACGCGCCATAGCCGTTGCAACGGGGCCATATCCTTATGAGTCGCTCACGCAATCCGGAGCAGATCTGGTTTTACGGGATCTGACAGAGATGGATTCCGCCTCACTCAGGTGACCTCTCCCTCGGGCTCAACGTGAACACCGAGGGCGATTATTCTCGCGGGAGGCGCGGATGCGGACCTTTGTTATGGCATTGTTTCTTTCCTCAGTGCCCCCTCGCATTCTTTTTTAAAACGCAGGAATGTCCCCCTCGTGATTGCATTCCGCATCCTCTGAAAAAAATCCAAATAGAAATGGAGATTATGCATCGTGTTGAGCCGCATGGAGAGTATCTCCTTTGTGAGGAATAAATGTCTGAGATAAGCCCGTGTATAGTTCCTGCACGTAGGGCACGTGCAGTCCGGATCCAGCGGTCTTTCGTCTGCCTTGTACTCTGTCCTCTTGATACTCATCCTTCCCTGGCTGGTAAACAGGGTACCGTTCCGGGCGTTCCTTGTCGGCATCACGCAATCAAACATGTCAAAGCCCGCGTCAACAGCGACGAGGACATCCCTAAGGTCCCCTATCCCCATGAGGTATCGTGGTCTGTCCTTTGGGAGAAGGGGCCCGACAAGGTTGATCATCTCATGCATGGCATCCTTCGGCTCACCAACGCTCAGGCCGCCTACGGCATACCCATCGAATCCAATATCGGTGAGCGCTTCGACGCTCATTTTCCGCAGTTCCCCGAATGTCGACCCCTGAACGATGCCGAAGAGAGTCTGTCCCTGCGGCTTCAATTCCTTGCATTTCCTTGCCCATGCCGTGGTGAGTTTCAGGGAGTCCACCGCATACTCATATGACGCTGGATACGGCGTGCATTCATCAAAAACCATTGCGATATCGGAACCAAGCGCGGCTTGAATCTCCATAGCCTCTGCAGGGCCAATGAAGTGCGTGGAGCCGTCTATGTGAGACCTAAAGTGGACACCGTTTTCCTCAATCTTCCTCAGGGCGGAAAGACTATAGACCTGGAATCCGCCGCTGTCGGTAAGTATCGGCCGGTCCCAGTTCATGAACCGGTGCAGACCTCCCACTGACCTGATAATATCGTGTCCCGGTCTCAGGTAGAGGTGATAGGTATTGCCGAGAACGATTTCAGCGCCCATGTCCTTCAACTCCTCAGGCGACATCGCCTTAACGGTTGCATTGGTTCCTACAGGCATAAATGCCGGTGTATGGATATTCCCCCGTCTGCACGCAACCAGGCCAGTCCGCGCTCCATCGTCTTCACTGATTATCTCGAAATCCATGGCAGTTTTCATAATACCACACATCGAAAATCCGTTTGAAATTCTGTTGATAGGCATGCTAAGATATCCAATTGTTCCTTCGGGGAAATATACCAGGGACGGCACATGGCTGAAGTCATTCCATTTAAAGGCATTCTGTACAACGCTTCAAGGGTATCAGGAGAAGATGTTATTGCTCCTCCGTATGATATCATTACGCCGGAACTGAGGAAGACTCTCTATGCAAAAAATCCTTACAACGTCGCGCGAATCGATGCGGGGGAAGAACACGACGCTGACGATGAACGGGAAAACAAATACCGCAGGGCAGCTGATTATCTCGATCGATGGCAGAAAGAAGGAATCCTCATACGCTCCGGCTCAGACTCATTCTATGCCTACGAGATGGATTACGAGTCAACAGAAGGAAGGAAGAGGATGTCAGGATTCTTTGGCCTGGTGAGGCTTGAACAGTGGGGTAACGGCATATACCCCCATGAAGAGACCCACTCGAAGCCGAAGGCTGACCGCCTCAAGCTCCTCAACGCCTGCAGGGCACACACGAGCCCTATCTTTTCCCTGTATCACAGCCCCTCTCGGAAGGCCTCCGGCGTCGTTGAACGTGTCCGGAGAACCTATCCGTATTTAGAGGCGAGGGACCTTCACGGCGCCATCCATAGGCTTTGGATCATAGAGAATGCGGACGATATCATGACCATTACGAATGACCTTGCCGGCAGAGCGGTTTTTATTGCGGACGGGCATCACCGATATGAGACAGCGCTCGAGTTTCAGCGGATGACGGGAAAGCCCGGAGGGGCGGAACCCTCCGATTTTGTCCTCATGTTTCTTGCCAACATTGCCGATGGGGGAATAACCATACTCCCCACGCACAGGATAATACGGTATAATACACAAGAAATTCTCGGAAGACTATCAGGGTGCTTTGAAATGCAAGGATTCCAGGCAGATGCTGATATCACAGCGATCATGAGAAACCGCACACACGTGCTCGGCCTCGTCTTGAAGGGAGACCCTCAGCAGTATCTCCTCGGCTACAGCGGGAATAACCTGACGAAGCTGCCTTCGCCCTTACAGGGTCTTGATGTCGCTGTGCTGCACGAACGCATCTTTAAGGAACTCCTGAACGTCTCTGACATCCTCTATGAGATGGATCCCGTCATCGCGAAGCGGAAAGTGAGAGACGGCGAATACGATGCGGCATTCTTTCTGAATCCCACCCAGGTGGAAGATGTGGAAAGTGTTGCCCTTTCGTCCGTGAGGATGCCGCCCAAGTCAACCTATTTCTATCCCAAGGTTATGACCGGCTTTATTATAAACAGTCTCAATACACCTTAAAATAAGGTAAGGAGGGCTTCATGGCAGTGAAAATTGGAATCAACGGTTTTGGCAGAATAGGGAGAAATTTCTTGAGAACATGTCGTTCATGCGGAGATATCGAGGTCGTCGCCATTAATGACCTGACCGATGCGAAGACCCTTGCACACCTGCTGAAATATGATTCTGTGCATGGTATTTTTGGTCCGGAGATAACGGCAAAAGACAGCGGCATCATCGTCGACGGTAAGGAGATAAAGATCTTGGCCACGAAAGATCCGAAGGATCTTCCCTGGAGAGACCTTAAGGTGGACATTGTCCTTGAGTCTACCGGGTTCTTTACGGACAGAGCCGGCGCAACGAAGCACCTTGATGCCGGAGCGCAACGGGTGATTATATCAGCCCCCGCCAAGGATCCTGATGTGACCGTCTGCATGGGGGTAAACGAGGAGATGGTCGACAGGGCAAAACACAAGATCATATCAAACGCCTCCTGCACAACAAATTGTCTCGCGCCTGTGGCAAAAGTCCTGCTCAGGGAGTTCGGCATCAACCGGGGTCTCATGACGACTATACACTCCTATACGAATGATCAGAGGATACTCGACCTCCCCCACAAAGACCTGCGGAGGGCACGGGCAGCAGCGTTGAACATGATACCGACCACTACGGGAGCCGCAAAGGCTGTGGGTCTTGTGCTTCCTGAACTCAAGGGGAAACTCGACGGCATGGCGATACGCGTCCCGACGCCGAATGTATCTGTGGTCGACCTCGTGGCAGAACTCTCGAAAGAGGCAAGCGCGGAAGCCGTCAACAGCGCTTTGAGAAAATGGGCGGAAGGTCCGATGAAGGGAATACTGCAGTACTCGGAAGAACCGCTGGTTTCGAGTGACTTAAACGGCAACCCCCACTCATCAATCGTCGATTCTTCGGTGACGAAGGTCATAGAGGGCAGGATGGCAAAGGTCATTGCGTGGTATGATAATGAGTGGGGTTATAGCTGCCGCATTCGAGACCTCATTCTCTACCTTACGAAGTGAGGTGATTGATGATCAGAAAGAACGGCACTCCGTTGTCTTCACTCGATATCTTGACAAAGCTCACCATTGAGGACCTGAGCTTGAAGGGTAAGCGGGTCTTTATACGGGCTGATTTCAATGTGCCGATCGACGAGAACCTCAAAATCACCGATGACCGAAGGATTCGTTCCACGCTGCCGACGATAAATTATGCCATTGATGAAGGTGCGCGGGTCATTTTAGCCTCACACCTCGGCAGACCGAAGGGCAAACCGGATCCCAGATTCAGCCTTGCCCCGATCGCCAAGAGGCTCCAGAGGCTCCTGGACAAGGAGGTTACTTTCATCGATGACTGCGTAGGCCAGAAAGTCGAAAACACCATATTGAAAATGAAGGACGGAGATGTCATCGTTCTCGAAAATCTGAGATTCTATCCCGGTGAAGAAAAGAATGATGCGGATTTCGCAAAGGCCCTTTCACAGCTTGCCGATTTCTATGTGAATGACGCTTTTGGCGCGGCGCACAGGGCCCATGCCTCAACCGTCGGCATCCCGAAATTCCTTCCTTCCGTTGCCGGGTTTCTCCTGAAAAAAGAGATCGAGTACCTGAAAGGCGTTGTCATAAACCCCATTAGACCTTTTGTCGCAATCCTCGGAGGTGCAAAGGTTTCCGGGAAGATCGGCGTTTTGGAGAACCTCGTCGATAAGGTCAATAAGGTTATTGTGGGCGGCGGGATGGCGTTCACCTTCATCAAGGCTATGGGATACGAGATCGGAGATTCCCTTGTTGAGGTTGAGATGCTGGATTTCGCAAACAGATTACGGGAGAAGCTGATTCAAAACAATGTGAAGTTCTATCTCCCGGTTGACTGTGTTATTGCTCAGAGCATGGAGCCGGGAGCCGAGACAAAGATCGTTACAACACAGGAGGTCCCGAAGGGATGGCGGGCACTGGATATCGGTCCTGCCTCGGTGAGACTCTTTTCAGAGGCGATTCAAGACGTAAAAACGATCATCTGGAACGGCCCGATGGGGGTGTTTGAGATAGACGCGTTCTCGAGGGGAACATATGCCATTGCTCACTCGGTGGCGGATGCGTATGCCTTGACCATTGTGGGCGGGGGTGACACCGACCTCGCGGTTCATAAGGCCGGCGTATCTGATTCCATATCCTTTATATCAACCGGCGGCGGGGCATCCCTTCAGCTCCTGGAAGGGAAAGAGCTTCCCGGTATCGCAGCGCTCACCGACAAAGAAGAGTGACCGCTTACGCAACCGGTTGCAGTTCAGAGTCCGGACATTTATGGGGCAGCTTTCTGTTATCGTGTGAGAGGATCCCCCTCTTCATCTCCACAATGGATGGGCTCTTGCTTTCAAACCGGTCGATCAGATACGCAGCGGCGATCTCGGGCTTGATCACCTCGCCACAGGTAAAAATATCGACAGCAGCATAGCCGTATTCCGGCCACGTGTGAATAGACAAATGGGATTCCGCTATAACTACCATGCCGCTGATTCCGAAGGGGCTGAATTCATGAAAGGAAATATCAACGATCGTGGCCTTTGCCTCCCTCGCTGCAGAAACGAGGGCATCTCGAACTTCTTCGAGGTTTTGCAGTATTACCGGGTTGCAATCCTTCAGTTCAATCAAGAGATGGGAACCTAAAGCATACAATTCTCTACCCCCTTCCAAAAGAATATGAGGAGCGGATCACTCCCTTTTGAATAAAAAAAATACCCCAAAACAATATCCTTTGTCAAGACCCCATTTTTTTGTGCGTCCCGGCAAAATGAAAATGTCCTATTCTCGGCAACACAGAAATGTCCTATTTGTTGTCAGAAGATTAGTTCTCCTGGAAACGGCTTCGCAGGATCGTCGCTTTGACAGAACCGGACATGAAATGATATTTTTGAGAATACGGCATTCATGAAGATCTGCGAGATATTCACAAGCATCCAGGGGGAGTCAAGTTATGCGGGTGTGCCCTGTATTTTCATCCGGGTGACCGGCTGCAATCTCCGGTGTACGTATTGCGATACATCCTACGCATACTCCGAAGGAAGGGAGCTTACAGAACAAGAGATTCTCAGTGAAGTATCACGAATCGGGTTGAACGTCGTGGAGATAACGGGAGGCGAACCGCTACTCCAACATGATGTTCCCCGCCTCGTGAGGCGGCTCATTGATGATGGCCACACCGTGCTGATCGAGACAAACGGCAGCCAGGACATAAAAGGGATCGATACCAGGGCAATCATAATCCTTGATATGAAAACACCGGACAGCGGCATGTCTGGTGAAATGAGGATATCCAATCTCGCCTATCTCAAGCCTGTGGATGAGCTCAAATTTGTAATCGCTTCCCGAGACGATTATGAATGGTCAAGAAATTTCATACGAGAACATTCCATCACAGGCAAATGCACCATACTCTTCTCGCCGGTATTCGGCAAACTGGACCCTCAGGACCTGTCACGATGGATGATCGAGGACAGGCTTCAAGCAAGACTGAACGTTCAGTTGCAGAAATATATCTATGGACCTGATCGAAGAGGCGTATGACCTAAATATTTCCGGTATTCATCTTCAAAATGATCGCTCAAGATCTGTTTCCCCATGGCATGCCGTATCGCGTCGATCCCCCAAAACCGTATCTCGTCGATCTCCTCCCTGTTAAACGCGATGGCCGTGATCAGGCCTTCGTATACACATCGATAGGTGGTGACCAGTTCCGTTTCGTAAAGATTGCTGTGCACGTAGGAATAGAGATACTCCATTTCACAGCCAGTAATACCCAATTCTTCCTCCATCTCTCTCCCTGCGGAACAGAGCAGTGTTTCTCCCACGCCCACATGGCCGCCCACCGATGTATCCCATTTCCCGGGGGCGACATCCTTGTTGAGGGAGCGTTTTTGCAAGAGCAGTTCATCGTTCGCGTTAAATACGAGGACGTGTACGACCCGGTGCATGAGGGAGGGGTCTCCATGGATTGCAGACCTGCGGGCGATCCCCACAACCTCGCCATGCTCGTTGACTACCTCGAGATGCTCTTCCATGTCCATACCTCTCCCCTTTCTCATTCCCCAAAAAGACTATCCTTTTACATATTCGCCATCCGGGCACGATCATGCCGGCTGTCCGATCAAGGCCCCTTCGCATGATATAATAGAAACAGAGATGCATAATCCCACTCATGATCGTGCATCACGATACACGATTATGAGAATGTAGGAGCAACTTAGGGAATGAACGATACTCGTGTTCCTTCTTCGACTGACGATGAGATCATTTTATCAGAGACGTTAAAGAACT
This sequence comes from Thermodesulfovibrionales bacterium, assembly GCA_050014695.1. Taxonomy (GTDB): domain Bacteria; phylum Nitrospirota; class Thermodesulfovibrionia; order Thermodesulfovibrionales; family UBA9159; genus UBA9159. The sequence continues at coordinate 13,794 of JBEKCV010000014.1, read as the reverse complement.
TTCTAGGAAAGGATACGGGCAAAAAGACCTTTCTTGAGCATGAGGTCAAGAGGTTTTTAAAGGAGATAGGGCTCCCTGTACCGAACGGCATATATGTGAGGAGGGGTGAGGTGACCCCCTTACTCCATCATTTGCGATTCCCCCTCGTTGCGAAGGTATCGTCTTTAACAATATCTTCAAAGACCGAAGTTAACGGGGTCAGACTCGGACTCAAAGATGAAGAAGAGGTGCAGCAAGCTGTTACAGATTTTTTCCTGATCGAATCTGCAGAAGGCGTGCTCATAGAAGAGATGGCTCCGCAGGGACTTGAGGTGATCGTGGGCGGGATTGCCGATAATCAGTTTGGCCCGGTTGTCATGTTTGGTCTTGGAGGGGTATTCGTCGAATTGTTCAGAGACGTTGCCTTTGGCCTTGCACCCCTTGCGAGACAAGACGCTGAATGGCTGATTCACCAAGTGAGGGCCTACAGACTTTTAGAAGGCTATAGAGGGAGCCCTCCTGCAGATACCGAAGCCCTCATCAACACGCTTATCACCGTCTCAGATCTTATGGTGACGGGTTTCATTCAAGAGATCGATCTGAACCCTGTGGCACTTTATCGTAAAGGTGCCATAATCCTGGATGCAAAGATGGCCATCGGCTCCTGAGGTGAGGGTGTACCCTCCGCCACCGGATTAATCCTCGTTCTTTCAGGGGTCAACACATCGCTCATCATCTCGCCTCCTCGTTAGCACTATCGCTTTACAAAATTGATCTATTGCAACCTTTAACTCGATTATATATAATCATCCCTCCTGCATCGTAACTCAGCGATATTACAATACTTGTCCGACTTGATTATCCTTGTCGAATTATTCCTGCTTTTGACCCATCTTATAAGACGACGAGCTTCGCTGTTGTTGAGGGGAAAAGGCTGATCACCCACGGGATAATCACGCTTCCCGAAAGCAGCGACAGCGTAAAGTACGGGCGACTGTATGACGATGTGCAGTCCCTGTGCCGGAAATACAATGTTGAGCGTGGGGTCGTGGAAATTCCTCCCTCTTTTTCCTACAAACGTTCGACAAACGAAGCAGGCAAGCCTCTGAATTTTTCCGCCATACAGAAAGTAAGCTGTGCAGCAGCGGTCATTCAAGCTTCACTTGCTAACATGAGCATCAGGGTCATCGAGGTTTATGCCCACAGGTGGAAGTTGTGCTTCGGCGGAAATCTTACCAAGAAACAGATGATAAATCTCGCAATAAGGACTTTCCCCGAACTGAAGACAGTGATGATCACGGACCATGAAACCGAAGCGGTTTTGTTGGGACTGCTCAACGCATAACGCTTTATTGCCCACTTGAAAGTCTTAGCTGAATATCGTAGAGCCCTGGTTACCATCTCAGTGGGAGGCGCTTGCAAACCTGAGATGAGTATTGTAAAATATGATTATCATATTTTATGGAGGTGTTGATGTGCCAAAAACAATAAGTGCAACGGAGGCGGCGAGGACTCTCTCTGAGCTGCTCAATTCAGTGAAGTATAAGGGTGAGAGCTATACCGTCATGAGAGGTGGCAAGCCAGCTGCCGCTCTTGTTCCGGTGGAAGCTGCGGTTGCCCGCCAACATACCCTCAGTGAACTTCGAATGATCGTCAAAAGCCTTCCCAGGCTTGGGAAAGACGCCGACGCATTGCTCCATGACATCGAGGATGCCATCAAGTCTCAGCCAAAGGTTCCAGAGAAGTCTGCATGGGAGTAATATTCGACACCAGCGAGATCATTGCTCTTGAGCGCCGGGAACATGAGATCGACAGAATCATTCATAACCGTGAAGACGAACCGTTCGGGATCAGCGTTATCACTGTCGCGGAATTGCTGCACGGCGTCGAACGGGCTGACACAAGTACCCGCAGGATCAAGCGCCAGGCTTTTGTCGAAAAGGTGATCGAGTTTTTTCCGATTTTTCCGTTTGATGTCGCAACGGCGAGGACATATGCAAAGTTATGGGCTGCTCTTGCATCGAAGCACATCATTGTCGGAAGCCATGACCTCATCATCGCTGCTACGGCGCTGTCGATGGACTACACGATTATAACCGCGAATATTCGGGACTTTCGAAAAATCGCTGGTCTCAGGGTCGAGAGGATGTGACGAGGGGAAAGGTTAACCTTCCCGTCGTAGCTTCATCACCGCATCGACCAGTAAACCGATCGACAAGCTAAAGCATATCTAAAGAATAGTCCTTCTGCGGAAGACGAACCCTACCGTAAAGTTATCTGGGAAGAATAGACTAATCGGTTCTTATTCAATCCTACTTATCAAACCCTTCAAGTGAGTCGTCGTTTTTAAAATTATTGCTGCCGTCCTACGCGGAAGCGCCTGGCTTTTCACTCTGATGCAGTGCACTATCGGGTCTCTCATATCTCGGGCTAAATCGGAAGGTGTATAATACACTATGCCTGATGAAGTCATCACTATCTATTCGCTGACTACAAAGATTCTCTCCTATGATCCCTCCGCCGATGTCGACCTTTTAAAAAAGTCGTATATCTTTTCGCGTGAGGCCCACTGCAGCCAGACGAGAATTGAAGGGACCCCCTATATAGGCCACCCCCTTTCCGTCGCCCATATCCTCGCCGATATGAAAACGGATGTGGCGACCATTGCCGCAGGTCTGCTCCATGACACCATTGAGGACTCCGGTACAACCGTGAAGGACATTCAGGAGATCTTCGGCAAGGAGATAGCATTTCTTGTGAATGCCCTCACAAAGCTCAGCAAAATAGAGTTCAAGACACGAGAAGAGGCGCAGGCGGAAAACTTCCGGAAGATGATCCTCGCTATGTCCGAGGATATACGGGTCGTCTTCGTCAAATTCGCAGACAGACTTCATAATATGAGAACCCTCCAATTCCTTCCCGAGAACAAGAGACAACGGATCGCTACCGAGACGTTGGAGATATACGCTCCGTTGGCAAACAGGCTGGGAATCGGATGGCTGAGATTGGAATTTGAAGACCTGAGCTTTAAGATCCTCATGCCGGAACTGTACGAGGAACTGGTACAAAAAGTCGCGACGAGGAAAGAGGAACAGGAGGGGTACCTAAGGGAAGTGGCTCGGACTATTGAAGCGAAACTTCGGGAAGAAGGCCTGTACGGCAGGGTAACCGGAAGGGTCAAACATTTTTATGGAATTTATCAGAAGATGCAGAATCAGAGGATTCCTTTTGACCAGGTTCATGACGTGTTGGGCCTGAGAATTATCACCGATACAAAGGCAACCTGTTATACGATCATGGGATTAATACACTCCCTCTGGACGCCTATTCCGGGGAGATTCAAAGATTATATCGCAATGCCCAAGTCTAATATGTATCAATCGCTGCATACAACCGTGATAGGGCCTAAAGGGGAAAGGGTGGAGTTCCAGATACGGACGGAAGAGATGAACAAGATAGCTGAAGAGGGAATCGCCTCCCACTGGAGATATAAGGAAAAAGACACGATAAAGGCCAGGGACAGCAAGTACATTTCCTGGCTCAGGGAATTGATTCATTCACAGAAAGAACTCCATGACGCAAAGGAGTTCCTGGAAGCCGTCAAGGGTGAGGTCATACCCGAGGTGGTCTACGTCTTCACCCCAAAGGGAGAGATCAAGGAACTCCCTGTCGGCTCCTGTCCTGTTGATTTTGCCTATAGCATCCATACCCAGGTGGGCCACAAATGCGTTGGTGCTAAGGTGAGTGGAAGGATTGTTCCCTTACGGTATCAGATGAAAAACGGCGATACCGTCGAAATCATAACATCTCCCTCACACGGACCAAGCAGGGATTGGCTGAAATTCGTTGTGACGCAAAGGGCAAAAAACAGGATAAAACAGTGGATAAAGGCGGAAGAGAGGAAACAAAGCATCGAATTGGGAGCGAAACTTCTTGAAGACGAATTAAAGAGGCATCACCTGAAGTCGTCCTCGCTGAAAACAGAGGAGTCCCAAGCCGTTGCCAAGGCTCTCGGGTTGCAGACCTATGACGACCTCCTCGTATCGATCGGATACGGTAAGGTTACGCCCCACCAAGTTGTTAACAGACTTTTGGCTGAAAAATCACCCGAGGCACACCTAAAAAAACCGCAGGACTTCTTAGGGACCCCAACGGAAGATCTTCAGAAGGGTTTAAAACCCCAAAAAGAACAGAAAGGCATCAGCATAAAGGGCATCGACCATATCCTTTACCACACCGCGAAGTGCTGTTTACCTGTGCCCGGGGACATCCTTGTGGGTTTTGTGACAAGAGGTAAGGGGGTGACGATTCACCGGAGAGACTGTCCAAATCTCGAACGACTCACCATTGATGATGAGCGGCTCATTGAGGTGGACTGGAAACCCAGCGACGAGACGACGGCAACAGCGCGGCTCTTAATTGAGACCGCCGACAGGCCGGGATTGCTCGCCGATTTGAGTGCGCTGATTTCATCCGTAAACATTAATATCACGCATATCCACGCGACCGCTACTCAGGATAAGAAGGCCCATATCACCTTTAATCTCGCCATCAAGGATAAACCTCAACTCAGCACCCTCATGCAGAAGATATCGCAGACCGAAGGTGTTCTCAGGGTGAAGAGATGACCACCGTTGGGACAGCGCCTATGGCCACCGAGCAGGCCTTGCCCCAGACGGCATACCGAAAACCGATGACCACAAGAAAAAAGCGCAGATCTGAATGAAATACGGCGAATCCTCTTCGCGGCATTCTTGGCGAAGGGGACTTCTTGCCTTACGATGTTAAAGCACCACATGGAAAATGGTCAAAATCCAGTTTAGTGCCCCCCCACCGAGAAACGCAAGAGGGAAAACAATGGCAGTCATGCCTAATGCCATCTTCAGGCCCCTCTCCTTAACAATCATAAAAAAATTGGCAAGGCAAGGGATAAACAATGTTATCGTAACGAGGCTTACCACTGATTGCACAGGGGTGAGAAGGCCCTTTTCAGCCATCGCGAAAAGGCCCGCCGCTCCGTAATCCCTTCTTAGAAAACCGAGCACAAATGACTCTGTCGTCTTTTCGGGAAGCCCCAAAAGGTTTACGACCACCGGGGACGCGGCCTTTTCCAGAAGGATCAAGAGGTTCAGTTTATGAAGAAGGAAAAGAATGAACGTTCCCAGGAGAAACAGTGGCACCGCCTCCTTGAGATACCATTCGGCCCTTCCCACTGTCTTGATGACTATGTTCATGACATCAGGTTTCCGTATGGGAGGTATTTCAAGAAAGAAATCCGTTCGTTCTCCCTTGACGATCTTAGAAGCAAGGTAGCCCGAGACGAGCAATGTCAGAGAAATACTTCCCGTCCATATGATCGTTGCCTTGTAAGATAGGGCACTGAGCATACCCATTACCACACCGATCTGTGCTGAACAGGGAATGGCAAGGGCAAGGAGAAACGTGATTATGATCCTGTCCCTTGTGGTTTCGAGTATCCGCGCGGTCATGACAGCCATCGTCCCGCAGCCGAGGCCCAGGATCATGGGGAGTACCGCCTTTCCATTTAAGCCCATGAGATTGAACAATCTGTTGCTCATTATCGCCAAGCGTGGAAGATAGCCGCTGTCTTCCAATATCGCGAAGGCGATAAAAAAGGTGACGGTTATGGGCAGGATAATTGCTACCGCATAGGTCATCGCAACTGTGATAAGGCCGTATTCTCCCACCAGCATTTCACGGATAATATCAAAGGGCACGAGGAGATTCACCACTTTTGTCGCCATTGGGTTGATATAGCTGCCGAATATCGTCTTTTCCAAGAACGTAACGAGAGTTCCTGCACCGAAGACCCCGACGAATTCGTAGAGACCAAAAAGAACAAGCAGGAGAAGCGGGATCCCCCAAACAGGGTGCATGCTGATTCTCCCGATAAAGGGGAACAGCCTTCCCCCTTCCGCGGCAATAGTGTGTATCACCTGCTTTGCGATCCCATCGGCAAATTCAATCCTTTTCCGGTTGATGAGGGAACTGACCGCCTCGTTGGTCTTTGACTGGCACTCATCCCTGAGTCCTTCGATCTCCCTGATAACCTCGGGTGAGAGTTTGCCAAACAGCCACTCCCTCAGGCTCTCATCGCCCGAGAGTATCATAAGGGCAAGGGAACGACTCGATACAGGGGCTTCAGGCAACAAAAGAGATATCTTTTCCACGTACTCCTCTATCCGCGGGGGATATCTTACTTCTGTTAAAGGCCTTGAGGATATCAGCATCGAATTTTTCAGGTCCTTGATCCCTTTCCTTTGAGGTGCGATGGTGGTCACAATCTCAATGCCCAGGATCTCCTTGAGCCTGCGGATATCAAGGATCACCCCCCTGTCACGGGCCTCGTCCTCCATATTCAGATCGAGGATCATCGGAAGGCCGGTCTCTGCTAACTGGAGTGTCAAAAGAAGGGTTCTCTTTATGTTCTTCGAATCAGCAACTTGCACCAGGAGGGACGGCTGCTCCTTGAGAAGGATATCCCTTGTGACCCTCTCATCCTCACTCATGGGTATAAGGCCGTTGACGCCTGGCGTATCAATCAAGAGGCATTTCTTACCGTCAAGGACAATATTCCCGTGAGTGATCTCAACCGTTGTCCCCGGGTAATTGGAGACGGTCACATATTTTCCCGTCAGAAGCCCGAAGATGACACTTTTCCCGACGTTCGGATTTCCAACAAGAACGATTCTCTTGTAGTGTTTGTCCTTCTCCTGATGACTCTGTTTGCTTTTTTGAGCATGCATAGTTTGACCTTAATTGAGACTTAATCGCAATCTCAATTCTACCGGCTCGGAATCGCTTCTGTCAAGTTGATATTTGGCCTTGAAAAACATCGTGTAATATATTAGGCTTTCGGGCATGAGGATACTCGCCATCGAGACATCAACGATGCTTGGAGGTGTCGCCATCATGGATGAATCAGAAGGCCTCCTTGCAGAGCTAAGGCTGAATCTTCGGCGCACCCACTCAGAAAGGCTCATGACAGGGATAAACCTTCTCCTCCAGCAAGCGGGTATGAGGATACAAGACATGGATGTATTCGGTGTCGCCACGGGCCCTGGCTCCTTTACAGGGTTGAGGATCGGATTAAGCACAATGAAGGGGTTTTCTTTTGCGACCGGCAAACCATTAGTATCCGTGCCCACCCTTGAGGCATTTGCATGGAATTTTCCTTATAGCATGCATCCGATTTGCATCATGCTCGATGCCCGCAAAAAAGAGGTCTATGCAGCCGTTTTTCGCTGGAGGGAAACTGGCTTTGACAGGGTTATTGAGGAGACTGCCATAGATCCTGCGACGCTCTTAAGGGCTTTATCAGATGAGCCCGTTCTATTTGCCGGTGAGGGAGCCCTCCTTTATAAAAATATGATACTTGAAATGTCTGGAAAGAACGCCATATTCGTTTCCCCTCAGAAAACGATGCCATCCCCATCGAACGTAGCCTGCCTGGGACTGAGAAAGGCTAAAAATGGAGAATTTTCAGAGCCTGTCAGCCTTGTTCCCTTTTACGTCAGAAGATCGGAGGCAGAGATAAAGATTCGAGGAGACCGTGAAGAAGATAGTCATACGAGATATGGATGAACAGGATATTCCTTCAGTTGTGCAAATAGAGCGGCAATCCTTTTCTACCCCCTGGTCCGCATCCTCTTTTCTTAATGAGATTCATAAATCGCGCTCCATCGCCAGGGTTGCGATATTGGATGGCACGGTAATCGCCTATATATGCGCCGAGCAGGTGATGGACGAGGGACACATCCTCAACCTGGCGGTACATGCCGATTACAGAAGGATGAGAATCGCCGTATGCCTCGTGGAGAATGTTATTGATGCCCTGAAGCTGGCGAAATGCCGGTTTTTATATCTTGAGGTAAGGGCTTCGAACCTCATTGCTCAGGGCCTCTATAAAAGCCTCTCTTTCAAAATCATAGGGATCAGGAAAACTTATTATCTGGCTCCGGAAGAAGACGCCGTGATTATGATGCTGGAGATATAGACTTCCGCTGGCTTTTTCTCCTCCATTCCCGGTGTCTCTGTTCGTCATCTTGCTTCACTATTTTCGCTTGTAGAATTCACCTCTTTTCATAATGCAATGAATTAACAAAATCATCAGGATTATCAAGAGAATAATACTTGACAAATTTAGTAAAGTATTCTATATTTGAGTCGAACCATGTTGCGATTATCGACAAAAGGACAATATGGAGTGAGAGCCATGTTCGAGATATCGCAGGGCTATCCTGATAGTCCTGTCACGATAAAGGAGATTTCAGAAAGACAGGACGTTTCGGTACCATACCTGGAACAAATACTGAACAAGCTGAGGAGATCCGGTCTTATTAAAAGCGTGAGAGGGCCCGGGGGCGGTTATCTCCTCGCAGTCAAGCCTGAGGACATCAGCATTGCATCGATATTAAAAGAACTCGAGGGGCCTGTTGCCATTACCTCCTGTCTGAACCCTGAGGAGGGCTGTTCGAGGATTGAAGGATGCGTTACCCATCTGCTCTGGAAGTCTCTGGGTGCAAATATAGAGGCATTCTTAGAGACGATTACCTTGCATGATCTCCACGAAAAAAAACCTCTTCTCAAGATTTCCGATATACATGAAGGATCTCTCAAGGCGTGACGCTAAAGTTTGTCGAGAATATAAAGCCTGATGTTACGACGGATATCGTATACATGATGTGCCCCATGCACCTGTTGAAACTGCAAGAAAAGATAAAGGAGTTGGATAGGGGACAGATACTCGAAATCCTTACTGACTATGATGGCGCTTTGGAGGACATCCCGGCCTGGTGTGAGAAGACTGGGAACGAGTTCCTCGGCATCGAGGAATCGGAGGATTACTATAAGTTTTATATCAAGAAAGTGAGGTAAATATGAGAAAATGTTACTTCGACCATGTGGCAACAAACCCTCTGCATCCTCAGGTCTATGAGGCCATGCTACCGTATCTGACAGAGGAATTTGGCAATCCCCTCAGTATATATGAATTAGGAATGAAGGCACGAGACGCAATAGAAAATGCCCGTGCCCGAGTTGCGGCCCTCATCAACTGCAAACCTTCTGAGATCATCTTCACATCCAGCGGCGCAGAATCAAACAATTTTGCACTCAGGGGCATCGCTCTTGCACGCCAGAACGAAGGCAAACATGTCATTGTCTCACGGATGGAGCACCATTCTATTCTCAATGCGGCGCGTTTTCTCGAAAAAATGGGATTCACCGTTACCTATCTCTCTCCTGACAAAAATGGCACCATTGACCCGAGTGCGGTAAAGAAGGCAATAACAAAGGAGACAATCCTGCTATCAGTCATTCATGCCAGCAGCGAAGTCGGAACCGTAGAGCCCTTAAAAGAGATTTCAAAGATAGCAAAGGAACACGAGGTGGTGTTTCACACCGATGGTGTCGCATCGACAGGGAACATACCCGTCGATGTCAAGGAACTGGATGTGGATCTCCTAAGCATGGCTGCCCACCAGTTCTATGGGCCGAAGGGGGCCGCTGCCCTGTATGTCAAGGAAGGTATGCGAATTGTTCCCCTGATCTATGGAGGGATTCAGGAGGGGGGCAGAAGGGCTGGCACAGAGAATGTCCCCGCGATTGTGGGGATGGGAAAGGCAGCCGAGCTTGCAGGGACGGAAATGAACGAAAGGATCGAACATGTGAGAGGATTGCGGGACAAACTCATCAGCGGTGCCCTTACGGTGGACCATGTCTATCTCACAGGGCATCCAACAAACAGGCTCCCGTCCCACGCAAGTTTCGCTGTGGAGTATATCGAAGGCGAAGCCATGTTACTCCTCCTCGCCGCAAAGGGTATCTATTCGGCAAGCGGCTCTGCCTGTTCATCCAAGGCATTAAAGGCCTCACCCGTTCTCCTTTCCATGGGGATATCCTCAAATCTTGCTCAGGGCTCAATCGTTTTCACCCTCGGCAGGCAGAATACCAGCGAGGATATCGATTACTTCCTGTCCGAATTCCGTCCGATCATAAAGAGGTTGCGGGAGATATCTCCTTTTGCTCAAGGGTGGGGCGGGGAGGATGGGAATCAATGTTATACAACATCGACTGAGCCGCACAATCGCTGATACACGCTGCGGCCGGCGAATGCGATTCTCAGGAGGAAACCATGTACAGCGAAAAAGTGATGGACCATTTTGCAAATCCGAGGAATGTGGGGGAGATACCCGACGCTGACGGAGTCGGAACAGAGGGCAATCCTACCTGCGGTGACGTCATGAAGATATCGATCAAGGTTGAGGGTGGAAGAATCGTAGACGCCAAATTCAAAACCTTTGGTTGCGGTGCAGCCATTGCCGTGAGCAGCATGGTGACAGAAATGGTAAAGGGAAAGACCCTTGAAGAAGCACTGTCAATCTCCAAAGAGGCTGTCGCCAACGAGCTCGGCGGCCTCCCCCCTCAGAAAATGCACTGTTCAAACCTGGGCGCTGACGCACTGAAAAAGGCGATAGAGGATTATAAGAGCAGACACCCCGCGGCATAGTCAGCCGCTTCAGGCAATGGGTTGCAGCGGGCCCGGAGGTCAGCGAATTTTTATGCGGCAAGAAAGCCTCTGAGGCTTGGGGGATGTCACAAACTAGCGATCTTAACCATATCGCTGTGCCTTATCCATTTTCTGGCCGGTCATAGGGATCCGAAGCCGCCGTCGACTCTGTCGCCTCTCAAGGGAAGGGAAGTTGTACGCGCATTTACAAATACGAGTGCAAGCTGTTAGAATATCACGCTTTAGGAGAGGTGGCCGAGCTGGTCGAAGGCAGCCGCCTGCTAAGCGGTTGTGGGGGTAACACCTCACCCAGGGTTCGAATCCCTGCCTCTCCGCCATGAAGAGAACGATGAACAAGTGACCGCTAAGGGCTTTAGCTCTTACGTTACAGCATACAGACAAAGGAGGTTTTGCGATGAAAAGGTTTTTGGCAATTAGTTTGGGAGTGGTTATGATTCTCTCTTTCGGCCTCGGTGCATGTAAAAAGAAGGAGCAACCGTCTGCACCTAACATTCCACAAATGGCCCCCGGCTCACAAATGCCGCAAGGACAGATGCCCCCCGGCATGAGCATAACAAAGACTCCGTTGAAAGTCGTTGTACCTGACTTCGTCAAAGGGAAATGGTCCGGAGTGAAGTTGCTTCTGGACGACAAGGCGACGAAAAAGTCTACTGAATTTACCGTGAATCTCAACAGCCAGCTCAAGGTACCGAACACCGACCTGACGGTGGCTGTTGGCGATTTTCTTCCAGACTTCAGGATGGATCAGGGGACAATATCGTCTGCATCGAATGATCTTAACAACCCCGCAGTTTCAATAAAAGTCACTGAGGGTGACAAGGAAATCTTTAAAGGCTGGCTCTACTTAAAGTTTCCGACGATTCATCCCTTTGAACATCCGAAATACGGACTTACCATGAAAGAGGCAATAAAAAAGGGATAACAGGGTAGCGCCCTTAGCTCAGCTGGATAGAGCGTCGGACTACGAATCCGCAGGTCGGGGGTTCGAATCCCTCAGGGCGCGCCACTTTTTTTCTCAAGGATTCAGCTGGTTATATTGCAGGGGGTTGTAAGTGCTTCGCGCCTTACAACCCCCTGCAGATGGTATAGTTCATCTTTCGTAGACTTTTCCGAGCTTCGGCGCCCTGGCCTACCGCAGATTTTGAGTGCGGGAGTTTTTTCTCGGAACAACGGAGCAGAGCTCTTGTACAAAGAAACTTCCCCTGAAAAGCGCTCAACAAAAATCACCCCTGTCGGCCTGCCTTTGGGCATAAGGCACGGCCAACACAAATACTGGCTGGGCCGGGGATATTATCTCCTGCCACCTCCGAAAGAACCTCTACTTCCGCCGAAACCTCTATGGCCGCCAAAAGAACCCCTGGCGCCCGCGCCAGTGCTGTATGATCTACTCCACATAACTGAGAAGTTCGACGATGTCCTGTAAGACGGCTGATTGAACCCTCTCCCGCTATAGGAGCTTGAGTTGCCGTATATTCTCCCGCTTGAAGGATCGCTCCTGCCCGTCGAGCGGGAGACGGACCATCCGCCTCTTGAAGGCACAACAGACCCGCGGCTTCCGTTCAGCGTAAAGTTACTGCTGCGATTGAAGATCGCTGCTGCATCCCTCTGCGCAGAATGGCTGATCCACCGCTTCCGCCGTTATCTGCAAGAGTTCCTCCTTGAATCCTGTTCGCAGGGTCGATTCTTGACATCCTGCCGCTGTCGAGATCGCGGACATGGTTGCTGATGAGGTAACCATGTCCATGACCGTGCACATAAAGGCCAAAGTCTGCCAGGACAAAGAAACCCGGGAACCAGAAATTCGACCACCAAAAAGGGTAAGGAACCCACGTGTAAAGGATGACACGATTGACAGACCCAAAGAGAAGCTGTGGAATATGGAATCCCGAGTGAGAGAATATTTTGAGGATAGCCCTCCGACAAGGGATCAGATGCCGACTCCAGACACAATAGTGGCCCGGAATATCATCATCGCCGTGATCGTGGTTGCCATTCTCTTTGTTCTGTTTTTTAGCCCAAGGTAGGCTTTGATATCAGAGTGCGGGCCTCTCCACATTCATGCCGAAATGGACGGGAGGTTTCTCGAATTTCTGCTGAGTTCGAATATGTCAGAAGCAGAGCGCTGATTAGCGTTGAATGTTGAACGGTTCGGACGATGAGTGCGGTGAGATTCTCTGCAGTTCAAAGAATACAGGCGTAGATTTCGCCCTTAACAGTTCGTTATGGAGGTGAGATGAAAACTTATAAGTTCCTTGCACTGCTAGATGTCCAATGTGGAGAACTCGACAGTACCTTGGTGGCTAAACTCAATAAAAATTATAATCGCCCGTGGCAGATCTCCGGAATATGGAAAATCGGAAGCAGTGTGCCATATTAGCTATCTTAACGAACGTTATGGCATGTCAATATATGACTATGAAATGTGTGTTTACTATTGACACTAGTTGTGTTGTTTTCCGTGATATATGCGTCAAGGTAGACAGGAGGTAAAATCATGAAAGTTCTAGGATATATCAGGGTTTCAACAGAGCGGCAGGATATTAATAACCAGAGGATGGAGATTCTCGAATATGGCCGAAAACACGATCTAAAGATCGAGAACTTTATTGAAATCGAGATCTCTTCACGTAAGGACAAGAAGCAACGTCGGATCGAAGAGCTCCTTGAAAAGCTGAGTGCCGGCGACATCCTGATTGTCTCTGAGCTTTCCAGACTGGGTCGGTCCACGGCTGAAGTCATCGATATAGTCAACGAGCTTGTAAGGCTGGGAATATCTTTGGTCGCTATCAAGCAGAACCTCCAGGTCAAGGACGGCAAGAAAATGGACATGCAGACAAAAGTAATAGTCACCATGTTCAGCTTGTTTGCCGAGCTTGAGCGGGATATTATCTCTGAGAGGACTCGCCAATCGCTTCAGGCCAAGAAAGCTGGCGGCAAGAAATTGGGAAAACCCAAGGGAACCATTCAGGCATCCCGCTTGGATGAAAAACAAGACGCTATCCGCGAGTTTTTGAAGCATCGCGTCCCTAAGAGTGCTATCGCCAGGATGCTCCGGACCTCTCGGACGAACTTGGTCAACTATATAAAGACCCGAAGCCTCGAAAAAAAAGACAGGTCTTATGAGCAATGAACATGAGTAGCAATCCCTGATCCACCATCAAAAAAAATAAAAAAACTCGTTGGTCCCGTAGTGACGGGATGTTAGAATAATTCTGCTTGGAAAAATCTAACACCAACGAGGTGAAGAAATTATGGCACAAAAG
>JBEKCV010000013.1:0-72262 GCA_050014695.1 Thermodesulfovibrionales bacterium | reverse complement strand
AACTATCACAGTGGGCTGACTCCTCAATCGTGTTGGCTTCTAATATGTTATTGACAAAGCGATTTTGACACATTTTCCCCGAACTGCGGAGTCAATCCACTTTGCAACTAATGAATAGTAGTCGGTGAAACCCGGATCACAAGACTGCCTTATCCAGACATCAGAGGCGGTGCGCACTTCGGGACATAACCGGTTTTTCCCTTGCTGAGCATTCTCTTGATAATTTTCAAAAGTAACTAATACCGGCGGTTTCTTTAGCTCATGTTGAGACCCGCGAATTCCGACCAGCCAAGTTTAATGTTGAAACGCAGGTTACGGGACAAAGTCTTTATGTTCTGGGAACCTGTAAAAATGCGGGTTATCAGGTGTTATCGAAATCTTCAGAGAGATGAGCAGAGTGGTAGTCATCGGATGGACGAAACAGCAGAAAAGAAGACCTGCAGCAAGAATCCTTTAACTGTCTGTCTTAACTATATATCACGGAAGACAACACACTTAGTGTCAACATTAAATGCATATTTTATGGTCATTTATTGTCATGTTGTAACGTACGTTAAGATAGTTGATGGAGTAAACTCCACGCTCATGAGTTTTCAGTCGATGAGGCTTTTTTTCGGAAATGAAGAATCTGTTCACGACACTTTGCTCCTCAGTCTCTTGTCGAAAAAGAGTAGCACAAGTGAGGACGCCTCAATATTAATAGCCGGGGGTGGGAGGAATGAATTGCAATGAGTGGCAGGAATCGTCCGGAATCGGCACACAGATCACTGAGACTGTTTCTTTTCGCTAGTAACAAAGTGGCAGGATTCCCGTGCCGCGTGATGTGAGAGGAGTAGATTATGCGTACATAGACGAAGACGATGATTAATTGGAGATACGCTTCGGGATGCGGGCCAACACAGCTTGCAGCTATCGTAACCTTCTGATAATATTATTCATATGAGAATTTATTTCGATGTGTGCTGTCTTAATCGGCCATTCGATGATCAAACGCAGAGCAGGGTCCATCTGGAGGCAGAAGCGATCCTTTCTATTCTTAATCACAGCCGAACGGTTGGTTGGAGAGTAATAGGAAGTGATGCAATAGATTACGAAATTTCGAAAATGCCTGATGATGACAAGCGGCTCATGGTGCAGATTCTTTCAACCATCCACGATGCGCACATTAGAGTCGATGTGGAAGTTGAAAAGCGCGCTATTGAAATTAAGAGATTGGGGCTGAAAACGCTTGATGCGTTACACGTAGCATGCGCAGAAAAAGCAAAGGCAGAGATCCTTCTTACAACAGACGACAATTTGTTAAGCAAAACAGCGAAGAACAAAAAAGTGCTGAAAGTGAAGGTAGAAAACCCGCTACGGTGGGTAATGGAGGTGATTAAATGACTACGTTAACGATGAGTCCGGCTGTCATACGAAAGGTGGGTCTGGAAGCAGTCGCAAAGAAGCTGGGACCACTTGGAATGGTACGCTTTCTTCAACAATTCGAAACCGGACGGGGGGATTATACCAAAGAGCGAGACCAGTGGCTTAAGGATGCCGATATAAAGGAGATAATATCCGAAATAAGAAAAAAACGTTAGCACTCCCACTTTATGCCAGCGATTCCGTAACGCTAACGTCCACTGTCCTTGAGTCTGATAGTCATGAACTTAATTTCGTTATTTTCGCCCCTAAAATCAGCGATTGGAATATCCAGCCCTGCCTTCTTGGCTAACGGGTAGAACCTTTGATAAGCCTCTTCGTCAAATGAGTACGGTCCACCCAGCAAAAGGCCACGAAGCACCTCGCCGAATCGGGTTTTCTTAATTATGATTTTTTCTATATCAGTCCTGTTAGCGACCTTGAGATACTTTCTTAAGGTTTCCTCTGAACCGGAGATAACACATGCATTTCCATCGCACACAACCATGGTTGGCGGCAAATAGCCGAAGTATCCTATGACTTTTTCATTATCACCTGGCATTGATTATTGTCCTTATGTTATTTGACGCTTTTGTTTTAGGATTGGATTTTCGATTCTAACCCTTATCATTCTTCACGTCTCGGATATTGCACTGGATTCGGACCAATTGCTTCAATCAGTCGCGGATATTCAACTCCGCACTTCTGGTCCTTTGTGCATCGTCTTTTGCGAATCTCAAAGGTCCACTTATCTCCAAAATCAAATAGATAGTACAGTTTCTTCCGGCCGGCCGGCCAAATGTCCATGAGCCGAATTCGAAAAAAGTCGTTTTCCTTATCCTCCCATTCGTCCTTTTCGGTCAGCCATTGTCTATTAGCCCCAAGGGATGAACTGTTTGCTATGAAAAATTCAAAAGGGTGATCGCGTCCAAACTCAATAACATCTTGAATTGCATTGTGTAAGTCATAGAGACATACCTTTTCATCTATTTCGATTACACGAACACAGGACTCATTCAAATAAGCACCACAAACACAATCAATGATCAATGTCAGAATCATTGCCTTCCACTATAGTCAACGCTGTCATCAGCCGCCGGTCACGAACCTGAGAACGAATAAGAGTTGTTCCCAATCGGCTAAATCAATGTGATATTCACGTTTATTCAATTTTTGATGATGCAACCCTAATATGATTTTGTCCATCTTGTTCGTGAATAATTGTATTTATAATCTGAATTTTTACATCCGGATAGAGTTCATCTTTTTGTCGCAACAGTAAGTTATTCTTCGCCGACCCTTTTCAGTGCTTGGTGGACAATATCGTCGTGAATCCAGTACCCAGCCTCTTTTAACTGCTTGAGAGCTTCATGCACGCCGTTTAAAATTCCTTTTCTCTTTGCCTCAACCAAGATACGGACAGTGCCAATCACTCTAAGGTTGAAGATGTCGCGGGCGACCTTCCGCGCTTTCCGTTCGTCGATAAGAACATAATCCGCTTTCTTTCGTCTCACGGGCAAGCTGAATAACCGATGCCTCACCAAAATCGAGGACAGTCATAAGAAGGGGATCAAGTGGGGAAGAGAGAGGGTGAACCTTGAGCCAGTCAGCCTTCTGATAGGGTACAAGGCCGCGCCCCGCGGAACCGCCTTCGAGCAATTCCTTGTGGACTTCTTCTGGAATAGTGACCGCTTCGAATAAAGATTGAAGAATATCCAGTCGGTCAACAAGTGCAAGAGCGATGATCGGGCCGGTATTCGAAACTATGCTGCCTCTCATTGCTCTTTTTCGGAAAACTCGGCGTTGAGCTCCTCCTGATCCCATTCAACGGTCGGAGTGCCGTAACGCTGACAACTCAAGAGGAAGGCGACACGCGGTATCCCCGCAAGTTCTGCTGCCTGGCCCGAAGTTAAACGTCCCATTCTCGTAAAGCTTTATTGCAAGTGCTATTTTTGCCTCCCGTTCGAAAGTCTCAGGGCTGAGATTGAGTGTGGCGAGCATAGACTCAGGATATTTTATAGCCAACGTCTTCAAAGCGTCTCCTTCCTATGTCGTTAGCATACCACAAATTATTTTATCAATTCCGTATTTTTCCCTGGCGAAACTCCGCCCTCCGCTTATTCAAAGGCGGGATCTTAGTACTTCCTTCAATCGGTGACTCACTCGCCGCCTTTTCAATTAGGGATTTGATTTCAAATCACAACTGTCATACTACCAATCTGAACGAATGACAACCACAAATGAATCAACCCTGGATCACGGGCATCTGCGCTTCTGAATGAGACGATTTGAAAGGATAGGACTTCGGCAACCTGGATGGACTAATTGAAGTGCTAATTCTGCGGTATCTGGAAGATAAAGATACGCCGTAAAAAAAAGGCTTAGGTTCGTGGTGGGTTCGTGAGAAAAATTGTTGGCAATAAACTTATTAATTATCAAGCAGTTACGAGTAGGGGGGGAGATTCAAATCCTTTCGCCCCGACCATCCTCCTCATCACCTCGCGAGAAGTTCACTGACAATGTTGAGAAAACCGTGAAAGAAATTATTTCGTTCCGCATGTCGGGCAGTTCGGGTCTCTGCGGGCGTTGAAAGTCCTGAACTCGATCCTGCCCCCGTCCCATACGAGGAGTTTCCCTTTTAGCGTTGAGCCGATGCCCGTGAGATACTTTATTGTTTCCAAGGCCTGGAGAGAACCGATAACTCCGGGAGTGGCGCCGAGAACCGGAAAGGTTTCGCCGGGAGGAGCCTCGGGGAAAAGGCACCGGAGACAGGGTGTTTCCGGGAACTGGATAAAAGTGAGTCTCCCTTCCATTCCCCATATGCTTCCGTGCACCAGCGGTATATTTTTTCGAATGGCAGATTCGTTTAAGAGGTACCGTGTGGGGAAATTGTCCATGCAGTCAACAATGATATCTGCGTCTGCCACCAGATCATCAACGTTCTCGGGAATGATCTTAGCCGGAAATGCCGTAACCTTTACGCTATGATTCAATTTCCTAATGGTAATCTGAGCAGAAATCGCCTTATTGATTCCGATTCGTGTGTGATCATGGAGAATCTGTCGGTTCAGATTTGTCCAGTCTGGTATGTCAAAGTCACAGATCCGTATGTGCCCTATCCCAGCAACTGCAAGGTATATTGATGCCGGCGAGCCAAGACCACCTGCACCAGCTATAAATACAGTGGAATCCTTGAGTTTTTTCTGTGTTTCCTCACCCCATCCATGCATCATCATCTGTCTGTGGTATCGCTTCAACTCTTCTTCGGAAAAAATCATCTTTCCTCCGTGCCGCCAATCAGATTTCTTAGATTTTATCAATTTTCCCATCAGAATCTCAATGTTGCGGCTGACTTAGAACCAAGAGAATATTTATTTTATTTCAGCGTAGTGTCTGAAGTGGTACTACCATGAATCGGAAGATGATAGCTGTTATCGCTTCCTGGAGTGCAGATGAAATGTCTGCGGGTTGTCAGATACGATAAGCATGTTTTGGTGTATAATACCCACTAAACGTATAGCCCCCTTAGCTCAGTAGGATAGAGCACAGGTTTCCTAAACCTGGTGCCGCAGGTTCGATTCCTGCAGGGGGCACCACTTTTTCCCTTAATAATCAAATAGTTAATTATCTGGCATGATCGGACGTTTGCCTTCTCCAAAGCGGGTGTGCCTAATTTTGTGCTAATCTACGCACTTTTTGTTTTCCTCTTCCGCTTTTTCTCTGTTTTCTCGAGCACCTTTGTCTCCTGATAATCCAGAATGTCAACTCCGTCTCTGAGAGACTCAGACCAGTGGTGAGCAAACACGTTAATGCTGACGAACTTACTCAAATTTGGAAGACCTTGTTGCCCAATGATATTCTTGTTTTTTATCAGCATAAGTTCTGGCCTAAAAAAGGTGACTGGAGAGAATGGAAAGAGCAATTTGCCAAAGCGTGTGGCGTAGGTGAGGGATATGTTAGAAGCTGGCAAGGAAAAAGTATTGCTGATGATGTAATATTTTACTATATACGAAAAGGATAACTAATGGAAAAGAAGCTAGGCAAAATAGAATATGTGGACGTCCGTGAGTCCGTGATATGACAATTGATTTTCAAAAACTACAGGTCAACAGCATTCCCATAAATGGTGTATCTTTAGGGGTATATTTCTTGCTTTCACTGTAGTGAGCTTGTCTATATAGGTGAAGGCTGGAATTGATTCTTGCGTGTGGCTGAACATGCGCGTAAGGATTCCGTAAAGGAATTCACGAGCTGGATCTTCCAATTGCCGGAGCGAAGGAGCGTCAAGGCCATCGAGAAGGATTTGCGATCTAAATATAAGCCGAAACATAATCGAATATAGTTGCTTATTAAGCAAGCAACTACCGACAAATGAACTTAGACCAGATAAGAAGGAAACTTGCTGCATTTGCTAGGGCGCGGAACTGGGACCAATTCCATACTCCCAAGAATCTCTCGATGGCCCTTGCTGCTGAAGCCACTGAACTTCTCGAAATCTTTCAATGGCTGACGGATGAACAGTCAAAGGTAATAGTCGATAATGAGAATGAGATGGCGCTCGTCAGGCAGGAGATCGCTGGCGTGTTTATATACCTGACCCGGCTTGCTGATAAGCTTGATGTGGACATTGAAAAGGCAGTCCTGGACAAGATCGAGGAGAATGAAAAAAAGTACCCTATCGAATTAGCTAAGGGCAACGCGACGAAATACAACAGGCGCGACTGATGCCCCTTCCTTTTAATTTCTTTCGGAACTCAGCACCTTTGGCTGGGGTCTCCTCGGTGAGAGTTATCAGGTGTTAGTAATCTGCCTTGTTGCTCACAAGAATCAATCTTTCGTAGACACTGCTATTTAGACTGCTATTTCAAGTCGGATCTTGTCATAATTCACACGCGGAATTGTTTTTTCACGACCGTTCGTCTTTGCTCGTTCCAACTCGATGAGACCTAGTTGAGCAAGATAATGGACATCGTCAGAAACATTCTTAATATTTCTGTGTATCATCTTCGCAAGTTCATAAATGGAAGCAGGATGCCGTTCGCGTATAACCTTGATAATACGTACCCGCTCCTCTGTGATGGCCTTCCTCATTGTGTCCAGATTGTCGAAGTAAATACTCGGCCTCTTTCTCGCAACCTTGACCCCGCTTTCAAGGCGCTCCATAACGCTCTGTGCCTCACCGAGCATTTCCTTTACGCTCTTAATCCCTATGGTGACGTTCTTAACCCTCATGGTTCTTCATCCTCCTGATGTCTCTATAGAAATCTTCAATGAGTTTGCTGACTGTCGAGAACTTATAAGCCTCCTCACCTTCCTGATAATGTCTATGGTCTCCTTTGCCTGTATGGTTGTCATAGCATACGAGGAGTTCTTCGTTTCTGGCGTATGCCAACGAATACCGGTATCCATGCGGCTTGCTCTTTGTCGTCGACACTTCCCAAATCTTAACCTCGACAATACCGCCATCGGACTCCTCAACTTTCTCGCGAAAGAGTAATCGTGCCTTCATATAGTAGTTATATTATACCAGTGATATGATTAAAAGAGCAAGCTATATTTTTTTTACAAGCAATATGGAGTGAAATTAGAGAGCAAAATGTGGAAGTCATTACAACACATTATGGTGCGCCACGAAAAGATAGGAAAGCAACCGGAAAATAACAACGTAGCAATGTTTCAACCGGAGACCTGCGATGTCGACGTTTCCCAATACCTGAGGGTTATCAGATGAACCTCGAAGTCCCCGCTTCTCACAGTACTTGACACTGGCCTCATTTTTTCGTTGCCAAGGAGTTCGCCCCGTACTTTGCATGGTCACAACACGCTGGAGTTGACAACTTGCATTGCGGGAATCTTGACGACCCGGTTCCACTCGCATGAGATTCCGGAAGAAACCATCATTGAGAAGAGCTTCAAAAGATGTAACACAGCTTTGTCAGAGGTCGGCGGCAAGTACACCGACAAACCACCGCTATAGCCATCTCAGCGACAGTGTTGATTACCAAAATAAAATGTCACAGGTGACTTGCGATGTACAGGTCGAAATCTTAGTTGGCCAGTTCACTTAAGAAAACTCATGTACAACCACTACTGCGCAAAAACTAAGGGCCTAAGCTATTATCACTTTCTGTGAGAAACATTAGGGCTGTTCAAGTGACGGATGCCGATCACTATTGTCCCATTGGATTAAATTCCACTGGACGCAAAAGACCACGCTTCTCAAGTATCCTGGTAAAGTCAGGTGACAGCAGCGTTTCAATAAGCTTCTCCCGCGCCTCAAGTTGCCGTGTCGACCAATTTCCCTTGATGCGGACAATAAAACGGTCGCGGATGACTGTACCCATCAGTGGTTGCGGATCAGCAACAGTGCCTCCGAGTGGCACTATATCGAATGTGTCTGGAAAACTCTGCCAGGCGAATAGACCGAGATGGTACAGAATAATTGCAGCATCTGCCTTGCCATAGGCCACGGACCAGGGGAGATCGCGATGATGAATGCGTGGGCCGGCAAGCCACTTGTAAGGATCGTCGCCGGCGCTGTTATAAATACTGTTGGTCAATGATTCCGCGGTCATTTGCACCGGAGGTTGCTTATCGTTGGCCGCAATGCCGTATAAGGTGCTTAGGTAACTCCCGAACGCGCCAGCTTCCATCACCGGATTCGGCGTCACAAACCTAACGTCTTTACGTCCCAGATCCCAGACAGACTGAATATGCTTGGGATTACCTTTCTTGACCAATATCACAGCCCCGCGGTCCCGGTAAAGCGGGTAGACAGGGCCTTCCGTATATCCTGCGGCTACCAATTTATCTATTGAAACTTTAGTGGCAACTGCAACTGAGGGCCTGCAGGTAATGTGCAGATTCCCAAACTGCAGTATCTGATTTTTAATCTGATCAAAGGTAATCGGCGGACTTGTGGTATAGAATACGTTTTGCAACGGGTGGTCCCTGAATTTTGACAGGAAGATCGGCCATATGTCATGCAGGGCTGGATGGTAGTTCCCCTCAGTGGAAAGTACCAAGTCGCAGGACGAGATGATACCGTGCAGATCGAGCAACATATTGGACGTCGGATCGTTTAAGTTTGGCGTCACCGTCTCTTGATCAGTCTGCCATTGCAGAACTTGAGGCGCGTCGATAACCGGTTTGCCTGTAATTTTGGGCATCTCCGCCCATGCATTCAAACTAAAAACAGTTGAAGCAACCATGACCATTCCGAGCAGATAATGCTTTTTCATCATAGCACACCTCCTTGTTAATCATCTTCTCATGATAGGATTTAAGTGCATCCAGCCTGCTCGGCTTGTGGATTGGAATTCACTATCCGGCTAAGGCTCGGTGGTTACAGCGAAACGCCCAGTGCGGACCCATATGATTGGTGTTCTTGTGGGAGGGACGGTTAGCTAACCGTCCCTAACCCGATCAGGCATCGAAGTGGTACGATCCGGAACTCAGTTGCATTTCAACGCTGCTCAATGCTGCACCTGAACTGGAGCACCGGGCTTGTCTTCGTTCAAGGGCACAATTACCAGATAGCGGCGCGGACTGCCCTCATTGCCCTCCACTGCTCTGCGCAGCGGTCCGACCGTCACCACGATCTGCGCTCCGGCTGGATTGGTCATGAACTTCGCTACCGGCTCAAGGGGGCCCGATCCATCGGCATTGTTGACGAGCGCCAGCAAATAGGGCTTCTTCGCTTCGAGGCCAGTGACTGCTGCCTCCAACAGGTCAATCAGTCCTTGGTTATTCACCGCCACGGTGGTCTCCGCTTTTCCCGTCCCGACTGAGACCAACGTCAGATGAACTGCTTCACCAGAGGTACCGATGGGCGAGAGGTTTTCAGTGCCTTCACCCCTGGGCACTGCATTAGGGATATAGACCATCCCTTGAGGTGATTGGCCGGAACTAATTGTAGCAACAACCTTGTTGCTCAGGGTATCGATAGCCGTCACCGCGTCGCCGTTCTCAAGGCCGACATAGATCCGCGTCCCGTCGCCCGAGGGCCAGAGCCCATGGGGCAGTTCGCCCGTCGGAATCGTGGCGACGAGTTCCGGCTGGTCGGTGGTAGTGAAAACCTTGACCTCGTTGAGCCCGCCTATAGTGACGTAGGCGAATTGGCCGTTAGCGTTGCGCACGATATTAACGTGGTTTGTGATGGGGCCTGTGTCCAGGACGGCGATGGTGGCAAACGGCGGCTTTGCATTGAACACCTGGATTTTCCCGGTATCCTTGAGCGTGAACCACACCTGTTTGCCGTCTGGGGTAGCGGCGATGTCCGGACAGAAAGGAGAGGCCTGTTTCACTCGGTCAACGACCTGGTGGGTCTTGGTATCGATTACTGCCGTTTCAGGCGAGAAGCTCGAACAGACGTAGCCATATTTGCCGTTGGGGGAGAAGATCGTCATGCCGGGGCCATTGGTCACCTGGATGCGCCGAGTAGGTTGATAGGTCTTGCCATCGAGCACCTGAACGAAGTCCTCTCCCCGAACTGTGACCCAGACCTCCTTACCATTGGGCGTAAAAAAAGCCTCATGCGGGGCGCGCCCGACATAGGCAATATGTTTGACGCTATTGGTCTGTGTATCGATGAAAGCTACTGAGTTAGAGCCGACCGAGACTACAACTAGCGTGCGATGATCCGGTGAGAACCCCATGCCGTGGACCAGAAGCTGGCCTTTGTAGAGAGGGCTCAAGTTGCCTGGGGTCGGGTCGCCGAGACGGATTACCCCCAGCAGCTTCTCAGTGGCCGGTTCGACAACCGAGACCGTGTTCGAGGTCTGGTCCGAGAGATAAACACGGTCATGTGAAGAGATCGGAATGTCCGGGACACTGGCGCGGCCGGGCACCTGACCGGCATTTGCCGACGCGGCCAGCAGCAAACCAAGTACAAGGGTGACGGACTTTTTGGAAATGCTGAAAGGCATGATATACCTCCTTGGATAGGGCGTTACAAAGTCGCCGCTCTACTGGGTTTTGAACTGTTTCAAACGCATGCGCATGACTTCGATTTCCTGCTCTTGGGTCACGATTATTTCTTGGGCGAGTCGCCGCAGGACAGGATCTTTGCCATAAAGCAATTCCACCTTGGCCATATCGACGGCCCCCTGGTGGTGAGGAATCATCATGGCAGCAAAGTCATGGTCGGGATCGCCAGTCATGGGTGCATTTTCCATTCCCCGATCCATCGACGTCATCGCCTCATCCATAAGCTGTTGGAAGGATTCTTTGGTGCTAGCCCCGAAAGAATTGTGGAAAGTGCTTCCTGCAATAACACCAACTACCAAGCATGCCACCGCGAGTAGCAACGACTCGAACATCCATGGTCTGGCCTTACTTATACGTTTTGCCGTTTTGAACATGGTTCACCACCTCCTCCTCATAAAGAAAAAGGCCGAAACCTATCTGCTCTCTGCCAACCTTAATAAATAAAAGACATGTCCACGGTTAACAGAAAAATGCCTTCGGGTATCATTGCTTTCTGAGACGATCCCACTGACATCTCTTCCCTCTTAATCGAATATTATCAAATAATGATTACCTGTCAAGAAAAATCGTTAATCATCAGTGAAGTCTTCAATTTGCAATTTCTGGCCTATCCGGAAGGCCCTGTCGGTCGCCTGGTTCTCGACCGCAGGGTTCCACCAGCGGTCGAAGTGTATAACATGATTGGTCGCCGTAAGGTTCAGGCCCACTCCCACCGCCTTTAGTGAGAGGACCATGAAGGGACATAAGAAGCGCTCTGGAATTGGAGGCCATTATTGAATATAACGCTGCCTTACGTCTGAAGCCTGATGATGCTGAGGCCCATAATAATCTTGGAAATGCATATGTGAAGCGGAACCGTTTTGATGAGGCAGTAAACGAGTTCATGACTGCGTTGGAGCTCAAACCTGATTTTGCTGAGGCGCATAATAATCTTCAATTCTGTTATGGGATGAAAACAATCAAGCGATAGAAAGACGTGCTATGACCTCTTTTTCGGTTTGCCGGACAAGGCATCCAAATCTTTTTGAGCTTGAGGCGTGATTTTATGTGCTCATTTATAGGTGAACGCCTTGCTGCGCTTTTGAAAGTACGTCCTTGCGTCAACTGCCCTCCCCCTACCCGTCTTGGCTTGCTCAATAATGGCGATATCGATAATGTCATGCCTTATTTCGGAGTCCCCCAATATTTTTTCAAGAAAAGCTTCTCGCTCTTTGCTCTTCAGAGACTTGAACGCCGTGGAAAAAACCTCGACAGTTGCCTGACTTGTTGTCATATCTTCATCTCCCCAAGACGACCAACATGGTCTTATACAACGTTTTAAACCATATAGGCACATCTTAGGCAGCTTGCTGTATTAACCGGGTGCTAAATTCGTCAATAAAGGGGCCTCGGCTTGCCTTTAGGAGAAGGGTATCCCTGAATGACCAAAGGGCTATTGTTTCTTCGACAATGCATCCAAACGATAGGAACCCAGAAGGAACGGGAAGGACTTATGACTTCCTCTGGTCATTGTATTTAATCATAACCTCCTGTTTTCGATTGCATACCTGGGTGTTAAGTATGTGCGTAAGGATCGTATCCACTTTTTACTTTTTCTTTTTTACCCGTTTATAAATAAGGTAGACGATGCCAACGAAGACTATGCCGGGAAGTAATGGGAATGCAAAGGGCAGTAAAGGGAAGAACACCATAAGCAGGATGCCGAAAACTATGACTAGCACTATGCCAAGAATAAGTGCTGAAGGTATCGCGATGACTAACATAACGGTAAGGAGAAGCATTGCTAGATATGCTGTAATATATCCTCCTATGCCGGTTACCTGCCTGCCGTTTATGACAATTATCGTTCCTATGAAATAATTAATTGCAGTTGCGAGCAGTAATATTCCAATAACAATAAGCAGTGTTCGTTTCGTATTTATATTCATTGCCTCTGCTTATATACTACACCATAACTCCCTGTCGCCCATCCCGATATTCGTAGACCTCAGGCGCGTCGACTGACTGAGATGAGGCTTCAGTCGGCGCTTCCATGCTTCAACGACAGAACTTACCGCGTGAGGCGACTCAGGACAATTCATCCCCCACCTTCAGGGCAAGCCTGACGGAAGGAACTGCTTCCCCCAAAAATTAAACAAGTTTAATCGTGAGTTAATGGTTATTTCATTTAGGGTGTATAGTATTGCTTTTAATACGTGTGATTTCTGTCACAGCAGGAGCGGGTTGTTCTTGGTTTAATCTTTATACGGAACGTCTCAGAGGTCAAATATGAAAAGAGCATTATTGTTGCTAGCTGCTTTGGGTTGCCGTTCTTAATCATAAGTTAATAATTATGTCCTAACATTAGTGACATGAAGAAGAAAGGAGGTGATAAAAGATGAAAAAATTTATCGTAGCAATTTTGGTTCTGGCAATTGTATTGCTGACTGCATCCCTTGTTCCGGCAAATGATAAAACGCCTGTGGAGTTGGTTAATACGGCACCGACGGACTTCGTATCCACCGCAGGGTCCACCTGCACCACTGCGGGCGCGGACTGCGAGGATACCTTCACGTGGGACGCAATAACAGCGTATACAGTGAAAGGCTATATGCTGGAGGTGACGACGCGTTTGCTGTCGCCCACGGGAACCTCCGCCAATTGCCCTGACACGGTTTTAAGGAAGACGTTCGAGGTGCCCGCTTCCAGCTGCACGAGCTCAGGCACACCACCGACGGTGACCTGCACCGACACGGTAGACCTGTTGAATAACGTTGGCCTGACAGGTTACACGGTAATATCCGTTGATGCATCAGTAAGTGGCATCATAATGCCGTCGTGGAAGAACGCAACATTCCCGAACGGGGCGGCATCTATTGTCAAGGAATCAGTTAATCCCTGCCCCACCACCACCCCTTAGTTACTTGCCGGGAGAGAGTTGAGAGTAACTCTCTCCCGGCTGGTCTTAATCTTCGGAAAGCTTTAATATCTACACACTCCACGAAATATTGGGTAACATCAGGCAAAAGGATAAAAGGTTGACCTTAGACGGTTTCCTTTCGCTGTAGATAAGCAGGAATGGCGAGACCCAGATTGCGAATACACGGACTGATAAACGGGGTGCAATCAATTGCAACAATGAAGATTATTGAAGGAAATATGGATAACGC
Organism: Thermodesulfovibrionales bacterium; assembly: GCA_050014695.1. GTDB lineage: Bacteria > Nitrospirota > Thermodesulfovibrionia > Thermodesulfovibrionales > UBA9159 > UBA9159. The sequence goes on along the minus strand of JBEKCV010000013.1, from coordinate 58,724 downwards.
GTAGTGCCAAGAAATCACAGCTGAATGAAAAACATGCAAAAAATTAACCCCTGTCTAGTCGATGTTTTTGCTCGCCGTATTACATGGAGTTAGATCCGCGCCAAAGGAATAATTAATATTTAAGAAACTATTACAAAAAGAACTGGAACATAAGAATGGCTCATGAGCATCAACTTCATGAAGGTGCACATGACTGTCATATTGTTATGGCAGGCACATATGAATGAAACTCACATACAGGACTCAAAATTAGTCGCACAAAATCTTAATGAAAGCTCATCCGGCCCAGGGCATTTTTGAATAGACTTCGGTCAATTTGTCACGATACTCTTTGAAGAACCGTTCGTGCCCTCGTTCCCATTCAGCGAGCATGGTGAGTGCCTCTCTGACCTTTCCTTTTGTCTGACCTGCCATCTTTTCATAAAACTCACTCAAATCCTTCTCAATCAGCCAGGCCAAGCTGAAAACAGTAACATCGGGGACCATCGATTCATACAGCCAATGCTGCAGGAATTCCGATTTTGCTTGCTCATCAAAAAAACTGGTTGTTCCCGGAGTATATCCTTTATCTATCTGTAACTGATCCGGACTTCCCTGTTTCAGATCTTCCAGGATCTTTTTGATAAAACGGATATGTTGCTCTTCCTCCTCGATCAATTGGGTAAAGGCACCCACTGCTGCTCCCCACCCCATTCGTTGGAGAGAAGTCTGAAAAAAGTTTTTCCCGGTTTCCTCCTGGTTTAAGGCATATTCGAAAATCTTAATCAAATTTTGATTGGTCGGCATAGGATCCTCCGATGAAGAAGATAGTTATTTAGCTTAATCCTTAATAAACAAAAAATCAATTATTATTCTCTTTTTTGATTTACAACCCTGCAGAAGCGAACGACCCGATGGAAGTTAACGGGGCGGGAAGTTGTTCTTTCATATTTACTGGAAAATGTGGGCTTCGGCAGGACAGCCATCGCTTGGGAGAATCCTCGTACAGAATGTGAATTTCGATCTATGTCGAACAGTCATGTTGGAGCAAACCGAACACTTTTGGGGTGACACCGAGATTTGTGTTGGACTCCGCCATGGAGGGGTGTCACGCAGGGCGATACGCGTCCGATGCTCCATCCGCGCTTTCGGCAGGGCGATCGTCAAAATCGATATTTCTGCTCTGTACCCCGATCTGGCAGTCCACAGGGGACACATTGAAACCGACACCAAGGTTGGAAAGGCGAGGCTAGACGCGGGCCAGCAATAAGCTATTTTTCTGAAGAAGCGTTTCTAATTTGTGATATAATTGAACTGACCTAAAGCGAAAATATGCGCTTTTTCCCCTTGCAGAAGTCTATATACCACTTCTCAGTGTGAGTGATGATGCACATAACAATGAGGTAAGCAACTTATGCAAACCGATGATAAGCAGCACCGCTTTATCTTGCAGAAGATTGCCCGCAGAGTGATGCTTGAGAGGGGACTGCTCCCTGACTTTTCCAGTGAAGAACTCGCTGAACTTGGCAGAATTAGGGCGCCTGCATCAATGGACGGTGAGCAGGTACGTGACCTTAGGAACCTGTTGTGGGCCTCCATCGACAATGATGACTCCCGCGACCTAGATCAGCTTACCGTTGCCGATGCAATGCCAGGAGGCAAGGTAAAGATACGTGTTGCCGTGGCTGATGTTGCCGCGGTTGTCAATAATGGCTCAGCAATTGACGGACACGCCCGGCATAATACTACCTCAGTTTATACCGCTGCCAGCATATTCCCGATGCTCCCTGAAAAGCTTTGCACCGACCTCACCTCCCTGAAGTTCAATGAGGATCGACTGGCAATCGTCGTCGAAATGGTGATTGGCGCGGACGGGTCATTAGAGGGCTCTGATATCCACAGGGCGCGTGTCCGCAATCAGGCGAAGCTCGCCTATAACAGCGTTGGCGCTTGGCTTGAAGGAAATGGAATTCTGCCTGAGGCTGTTGCCGCGGTTAAAGGACTTGAGGAGAATCTTCGCTTGCAGGACAGGGCAGCGCAAAGCATGAAAAACCTCCGGCATGTTCACGGTGCACTCAGTTTTGAAACGGTTGAGACGAGGCCAATATTTGACGGCGATAAAGTCTTGGTTCTCGAAGTCGAAAAAAGGAACCGGGCAAAGGACATCATTGAGGATTTCATGATAGCGGCAAACGGCGTGAGCGCCCGATATCTCTCGTTAAAAAAATTTCCTTCTATCCGCCGAGTGGTCCGCACTCCAAAACGCTGGGAGCGGATTGTCGAGCTTGCTGATGAACATGGGTTCAAACTACCCTATACGCCGGATTCAAGAGCCCTGGAGGAGTTCCTGAGCAAGGAGAAGGCAGCCGATCCGCTTAGATTCCCCGACCTCTCCCTTGCTGTAATCAAACTTATGGGGGCCGGTGAATACGTTGCGGAACTTCCGGGAGACACTGCCCCGGGACACTTTGGTCTCGCGGTCAGGGACTATACCCATTCCACAGCCCCTAATCGCCGGTATCCCGATCTTATCACACAACGCCTATTGAAGGCCGCTATAGGAGAACGTTCTTCGCCGTATAGCAATGACGAGCTGGAGGCCCTGGCGAAACATTGCACGGAAGAAGAAGACGCCGCTAACAAAGTGGAACGGCAGGTCGGCAAATCCGCTGCCGCTCTTCTTCTTGAATCGAGGATTGGAGAGCAGTTTGATGCTGTTGTCACCGGAGCTTCCTCTAAAGGCACATGGGCCCGGCTTCTCGCTATCCCTGTTGAAGGGAGGGTGATCCATGGATTTGAGGGTATCGACGTAGGCAACAGGATTCGAGTGCAGCTGATATTTGTGGACGTTGACCGGGGATACATCGACTTCAGGAAAGTCGGTCTATCAAGACATTGATGAAAAGTCTCTCGGTCACGGATTTGCACAACCAGATACCAGATAAAAGAATGCAGTGAGAGCCTGTGGGGCTATGTTGATTTCTTATCATAAATCGGTATAAAGTATGCTTCACTGGAGCAGCACGAGTGTGACGCCCGATACATAGTTTATGAGACGATTTACACATTTGAGGACAAGTCTCAGAGCGAAGATAAGGGTTTCAATGCTTTTTTAAATGGGCATTGAAATTGCTATACTTCATGATGGAGGTTGGTTTTTTGTAACGCATCGAGACAAGGTGGGGCTGAGGGGTATGACAGATAAGGAAATTATAAGGATCTTAATAGTGAACCCGATCTTCTTTTCAGTGCCACTCCTTGAAAGGCTAAAGGTGATAAAGTTTATGAAAGAATGTCACTTCGCTCCCCGTGAAATTGAAGATATATTTGTGCAGGCATGCTACTAAGATTAGCCAATTCCGCGAACTCCTGTATAAAGTCGGAGCTGCCTTGAGGCTGTCCGTGCTTCATCTTAAGGAGATTAACTGATTATGGGCAAAGGGAGGTATGGTGGCCCAGAAAAAAGAAGAAGTCCTAGGCACGAAAGGAGGTTTCGCGCACTGTTAGAATATGAACAGAACACTTATGAAATTAGAACTATCGATATTTCAGAGCACGGAGTTCTTATTCCAAGACGTGTGCCGCCACCCATAGGAACTCCTGTTAAAGTGACGCTCATAATTAAAGATGAAAGTTCTATGTTTGAGGGAACAGTCGTGAGACATACAAAGTGCTATATTAACGGGGTAGAAACGACTGGCATAGGGGTCGATTTTTCTAAACCTGAGTATCAGGAATTTGTTAAGAAAAGTGTAATGATTACTTAGGATGATGGCGAATCCCACCAGATCTTCCCTGGTTTTTTTTGCTTTCTTTTCTGACGGCCGAGCTCTTCTCAGTTCTGAATAAGCGGCAAATTCTTGTTTTTCGATAGTCATGCGTTCAGGAACAAATGTCATGCCTTTTCTATCCCGTGAGTCTGTGCATGGCATCCTCAATATCTGAATAACCTTTTGGAATTCCTTCTTCACGAGTGACATCCATGGGTGCTTCACCAGGTCGGATTCTCGGTGACCGCCTGCCTCACACATAACCTCACATCCGGCTGTAACCTAGAGCTTCTTTTCATCGTCTAATAAAGAGCACGAAGACGGGGTCGAACCTTGCCCAATCTTAGAGCGTGCCGAGCACGCATGCGAGAGTAGTCCTCGCATTGCCTTTGGTCCGGATTGCTTGCAAATCGCAAAAGTCCGCGTGTAGAATAAAGAACATAAGATGTCTTCCATTGATCAAGGCTGACACGAGACAGTAACGTCCCGTTTATAATGACATTTTTAAGTCCCAGGCGAGTAAGGGACTAATCCCTAGTGAGGCGATAATTATGGAAATGACTCAAGAGACAAAGAGTAACAACACAACCGCGCAGCCCTCCGCTGCTCCGTCACGCAAGCACTGGTGGATATGGCTGCTGGTGATCTGTCTCATTACCATCGGCGCATATCTTTACTTAGCCAGGTCCTCTGGGGCACCGTCACCGCCCCGTAATCAGGGAGCGATTGTTCGCGCTATGCCCGTTGTGGCGGCAGAAGCAAAAAAAGGAGACGTCAGGATTTATCTCACCGGGCTCGGGGCGGTGACTCCGCTCGCAACGGTTACACTAAAGAGCCGTGTCGACGGAGAACTGATGAAGGTTTTGTTTCAGGAAGGACAGATCGTCAGCACTGGTCAGCTGTTGACAGAGATCGATCGGCGGCCCTACGAAGCCCAACTCCTCCAGGCCGAGGGCCAGTTGATCCGCGACCAGGCCCTCCTCGACAACGCTCGGCTGGATCTGAAGCGTTACCAGGTGCTGGTTGAACAGGACTCTGCACCAGTGCAGCAGCGCGACACCCAAGAGGCTTTGGTCCGCCAGTATGAAGGGACGGTCAAGACCGACCAGGGTCAAGTCGATAACGCCAAGGTCCAGTTGATATACACACGTATTACCTCTCCGGTCAGTGGAAGAATCGGTTTGCGTCTTGTGGACCCCGGAAATATTGTCCATGCGACCGACACCAACGGGCTGGCCGTAATCACACAACTGCAACCCATCACTGTTATTTTTACGATCGCAGAAGACAACCTGCCAGCAGTACTTCACAAGCTTAAGGCAGGCGAGCGCATGCCGGTCGATGCTTTCAATCGGGAAGAAACTCAGAAAATCGCCACGGGATATTTGCTGACGGTTGATAACCAGATTGACCCCACGACAGGCACCGTGCGGCTCAAAGCGGTTTTTCCGAATGAAGATTATGCCCTGTTCCCCAACCAGTTCGTCAATGCCCACCTCCTTCTGGAAACCAAGCGCGACGCCACTATTGTGCCAACAGCTGCCATCCAACAGAGTCCCCAAGGGAAGTTTGTTTACAAAGTAAAGGCTGACCGGACGGTTGTGATGCAATCGGTACGCGTCGGCCCGACTGAAGGGGACAATGTGTCTATCGAAGGGGGGCTATCACCGGGTGATCTCGTTGTGGTGGAAGGCGCCGAAAGACTCAAGGAGGGTAGCAAAGTGGAGTTGCAGGGTCAACAAGCCAACTCCTCTCCCCGCAAGAGTAAGGGATGAATCCTTCTCGTATCTTCATCCTGCGGCCAGTTGCGACTGCACTGCTGATGGTGGCAATTCTACTGGCTGGCGCCGTAGCATTCCGCGAATTGCCAGTTTCCGCCCTCCCGCAAGTGGATTACCCGACAATCCAAGTAGTAACCTTCGAGCCAGGGGGAAGTCCTGAAGTCACAGCTTCTTCCATTACGGCCCCCTTGGAGCGTCAACTGGGCCAGATGCCGGGTCTCAAACAGATGACGTCGACAAGTTCCGGCGGCAGCTCAGTGATCACACTCCAGTTCAGTCTCGATCTCAGCCTGGACGTTGCCGAGCAGGAAGTGCAGGCCGCCATCAATGCTGCGTCCACCTTCCTCCCCCCCAACCTCCCGAACCCTCCCGTATACAGCAAAGTAAATCCGGCTGACGCTCCGATTCTGACGTTGGCCCTGACCTCAAAGACTCTGCCCCTGCCCGCGATTGAAGATCTTGCCGATACCCGGCTTGCCCAGAAGATATCGCAGCTTTCCGGTGTCGGACTCGTCAGTATTAGCGGCGGGCAGAGGCCAGCGGTAAGAGTTCAGGCTAACCCTACGGTCCTTGCTGCTTACGGCCTCACCCTCGAAGACCTGCGCGCCGCGATTGCTGCTGCGAACGTCAATCAGGCCAAGGGCGGATTTGACGGCCCTCGACAGTCCTCTATCATCGGCGCTAACGATCAGCTCCTCAAGAGCAAAGACTACCGGCCGGTGGTCGTAGCCTACCGCAATAATGCGCCCGTGCTGCTGTCCGATGTCGCAACGGTCATCGACAGTGCAGAAAATGTCAAACTGGCGGCCTGGATGAACGAGACCCCTGCCGTGATTGTGAACATACAGCGGCAACCCGGCAGCAACGTCATAGAGGTCGTCGACCGGATCAAAAAGCGTCTGCCGCAGCTGCAGAGCTCTTTGCCATCGGCTGTAGAGGTATCTATCCTGACCGACCGCACTACGACCATTCGCTCATCCGTTCAAGACGTGGAGTTCGAGCTGATGGTGGCGGTGGCCCTGGTGGTAATGGTAATCTTTCTTTTTCTCCGGACCCTGTCTGCTACGGTCATTCCCAGCGTTGCGGTCCCGGTGTCCCTCGTGGGAACATTCGGGATAATGTATCTGCTCGGGTTTAGCCTGAACAACTTGTCCCTGATGGCCCTTACCATTGCGACAGGCTTCGTGGTTGATGACGCAATAGTTATGATCGAAAACATTGCCCGATACATTGAGCAGGGGGAGCCTCCGCTTCAGGCCGCCCTCAAAGGCTCGCAGCAGATCGCCTTTACCATACTGTCTCTTACGGTGTCGCTCATCGCGGTGCTTATTCCTCTGCTGTTTATGAGCGACGTGGTCGGGCGGCTATTCCGCGAGTTTGCTCTCACTCTCGGCGTCACAATCGCCATCTCGGCATTTGTATCGCTCACCCTGACGCCAATGATGTGCGCGAAACTGCTGAAGCATAAACCAGAACAGCAGCAGAACAGGTTTTTTATCATGTCCCAGCATGCGTTCGATAGAATCATCGAGGGCTACGGGAGGACGTTGAAATGGGTGCTTCATCATCAGAAGGCAACGCTCCTGGTTGCGGTGGCCACGCTTGTCCTTACGGTGCTGCTATATGTCATTGTGCCGAAAGGGTTCTTCCCTGTCCAGGATACCGGGCTTATCCTCGGTGTTTCAGAAGCTCCGCAGTCGATCTCTTTTACGGCAATGGCTGAGAAGCAGCAGGAGCTTGCCAAAATAGTGCTGAAAGATCCGGCGGTCCAAAGCCTGTCTACATTCATCGGAGTTGACGGCACCAATACCACGCTCAACAGCGGCCGAGTTCTCGTGAACCTGAAGCCGTTGGAAGAGCGTAAAATGAGCGCAAGCGACGTAATCCGGCGTCTCCAGCCAGAACTCGCAAAGCTCGAAGGGATCACGCTGTTCATGCAGCCGGTTCAGGATCTCACGGTCGAGACTCACGTGAGCAGAACGCAGTACCAATACAGCCTCGAGGACCCGAACGCCGACGAACTGAACAGCTGGACCCCAAAACTTGTGGCAGCGTTGAAAGCCATTCCTGAACTACGTGACGTAAGCAGCGACCAGCAGGACAGGGGACTACAGACGAATCTCACAATCGACCGTACCACCGCATCGAGACTCGGAATCGCCCCCCAACTCATTGATGATACCCTTTACGATGCATATGGCCAACGGCTAGTGTCAACTATCTTCACGCAGCTGAACCAGTACCGGGTAGTCCTGGAAGTTGCTCCCGAATTTCAGCAAAACATCAACAAACTGAAAGATATCTATATTCGCAGTGTCTCCAGCGGACAGGTCCCCTTAGGTGTATTTATGCAGACTTCAGAGGCGACGGGTCCGCTTGTCATCAGTCATCTGGGACAGTTTCCGTCAACGACGTTATCCTTCAATCTTGCACCGGAGGCTTCGCTGGGGGATGCAGTGAAGGCGTTTGAATCGGCAACACAAAAAATAGGCATGCCGGCAAGCATCCGCGGAAGCTTTCAAGGGACGGCCCAGGCCTTCCGGGACTCGCTGGTCAATGAACCAATACTGATCCTGGCAGCACTGGTGACGGTCTATCTTGTCCTCGGTGTATTATATGAAAGTTATATCCACCCAATTACGATACTGTCAACGCTGCCCTCGGCCGGAGTGGGGGCGCTTCTTTCGCTGATGATCTGCCGAATCGAATTCAGCGTCATTGCCTTGATCGGCATCATTCTTCTCATCGGCATTGTAAAGAAGAATGGCATCATGATGGTCGATTTTGCGCTGGATGCCGAGCGCAAGGAGGGAAAGCGGCCTGAAGAGGCGATTTACCAGGCCTGCCTATTACGATTTCGACCGATCATGATGACGACCATGTCCGCACTTCTGGCGGCATTGCCGCTGGCGATGGGCACAGGAGTTGGATCAGAACTCCGCCGTCCGCTCGGCATCTCCATCATCGGCGGGTTGATTTTCAGTCAGGTGCTCACCCTGTATACGACCCCGGTCATTTATCTTTGGTTTGACCGGCTGGCGAATCGGCTGCACAAATCCCGTTTGGACAATGCAACCAACGGGGAGACTCTTCACGGTGGCGGGGCCGATTGATAATGGGCATCGAAACTTGCAGCAAGAACCGGAGTCGTCATGAACATCTCAGCACCCTTCATTAAAAGGCCTGTTGCGACAACGCTCCTGACGATCGGACTGACACTCGCCGGCTTAATAGGATTACGATTTCTTCCTGTTGCTCCCTTACCGCAGGTCGATTTTCCGACAATCTCTGCACAGGCGTCCCTGCCAGGAGCAAGTCCTGAAACTATGGCAACATCAGTTGCAGCACCGCTTGAACGTCAATTTGGACATATTGCGGGTGTGACCGAAATGACATCGACAAGTACCCTTGGAGCGACTTCCATCACGCTTCAGTTTGACTTGAGCCGCAACATCGATGGTGCCGCACGCGATGTTCAGGCGGCTATCAATGCGGCGCGGAGTTATCTTCCGGCAGCCCTCCCGTCCAATCCGACTTATCGTAAGGTCAATCCAGCCGACGCGCCCATCCTCATCCTGGCGCTAACGTCAGACACGGTGAGCAGAGCAGCAATGTACGATGCGGCCTCAACCATCCTTTCGCAAAAACTCTCTCAGGTCCAGGGCATTGGCCAGGTGATTGTCGGCGGCGGATCGCTGCCCGCGGTGCGCGTCGAATTGAATCCGACTGCGTTGAGCAAGTATGGGATCGGCCTTGACGACGTAAGGACAACTCTAATGAATACGAACGTGAACCTGCCTAAAGGCCAACTGGCTGACGGGATCAGGACGTGGGAAATCAAAAACAACGATCAGCTTTTCAAAGCCGAACTGTATCGGCCCCTTGTCATCGCTTACAGATCCGGGGCGGCCGTCCAACTGACGGATGTGGCAGAGGTGAAGGACTCGCAAGAAGATGTGCGAACGATGGGACTGGTAAACGGAAAGCCGGCAGTGATGATTATTCTCTTCAGGCAGCCCGCGGCAAATATCGTCGGTACGGTGGATCGTGTTCGAAGCTTACTGCCTCAGCTGGAGGCGTCTCTTCCCGCGGCAGTCACGATGTCGGCGGTGGTCGACCGGACAACAACGATTCGCTCCTCGGTGCAACACGTCGAACACAATCTCGTTATTTCAGGCATACTTGTTATTCTGGTAGTATTCGTTTTCCTGCGGAACGTCCGTGCCACTCTTATTCCCAGTGTTGCGGTGCCGGTATCGCTTATCAGCACGTTTGGGGTGATGTACCTTTTCGGATACAGCCTCGATAACCTCTCCCTCATGGCGCTTACCATCGCAACGGGGTTTGTCGTCGATGACGCCATCGTTGTTTTGGAGAACATCACTCGACACTCCGAAAAAGGTGTCCCGCCACTACAGGCAGCCCTCCTGGGAGCACAGGAGATCGGCTTCACCGTGCTCTCAATCAGTATTTCCCTTGTCGCAGTCTTTATCCCCATACTGTTGATGGGAGGGATGCTCGGCCGTCTGTTCCGCGAGTTTGCCGTGACGCTGTCCACAGCCATTATAGTGTCACTCGTCATTTCGCTGACTACAACTCCCATGATGTGTGCGGTACTTCTTAAGCCCGAGAATCCGCGTTCCCACGGCAAACTGTATCACTCAAGCGAACGGGTTTTCAATCTGATACATCATTACTACGAGAGGAGCCTGTCTTGGGCGCTGCGCCATCACCGGTTTATGTTCACTCTGACTCTGGTTACGATCGTGACGAACATCTTTTTGTTCGTCGTCGTTCCCAAAGGGTTTTTTCCACAGCAGGATACCGGGCGCCTGACCGGCTCCATTCTGGCATCCCAGGATATATCCTTTCAGGCGATGGCACAGAAGATGAAGGCGATCGTCGAGCATATCATGAAGGACCCGGCGGTGGAGAACACGACGGCATTCACTGGCGGAGGAGGAGGCTCCACCACAAACACCGGCCGCATGTTCATTTCGCTGAAGCCAAACGAGCAGCGAAAACTCAGCGCGGATCAAGTGATTGCGCGACTACGCAAGAGTATCAGCAGCGTGCCGGGCGCCCCATCCTATCTCCAATCGGTGCAGGACGTTCGGGTCGGGGGAAAGATTAGCGCCTCACAATATCAGTACACGCTCCAGGGACAGAACCTGGATGAACTCATGTTATGGGCTCCGAGAGTGGAACGGCAACTGCGTGAAATACCCGGGGTGGTCGATGTGAACAGCGATCAACAGGACAAAGGTGTGCAATCTTTGGTGAAGATTGACCGCAGCACCGCTTCACGGCTGGGCATCAGTCCGCAGCTCATTGATAACGCCCTTTATGGCGCATTCGGCCAGGCTCAGGTCTCGATCATGTATTCTCTGTTGAACCAGTACCACGTCGTCATGGAAGTCGCACCACCCTATTGGCAGCGCCCGGAAACCCTGAGGGACATATACGTGCACTCATCGACGGGGGCATTAGTGCCGCTGAGCGCATTCACCCATTTTGAGGCGACGGCTACTTCTCTCGCGGTTAACCACCAGGGGCAGTTCCCAGCCGTAACGTTGTCCTTCAATCTGTCGCCGGGGCTGGCGCTCGGGGATGCGGTCAATAGGATCGAAGCAGCCACACGAACGATGGGGCTCCCGGAGGGAATTCATGGCAGCTTTCAGGGTACAGCCCAGGTCTTTCAGTCTTCGCTGGCCAGCGAGCCATTTTTGATCTTGGCAGCACTTGCTGCTGTTTATATCGTTCTCGGGATACTGTATGAGAGTTATATCCATCCAATTACGATTCTGTCAACGCTGCCGTCAGCGGGCGTCGGGGCGATCCTCGCTCTGCTGATCACTCGCACGGAGCTCAGCATTATTGCGCTGATCGGCATCATTCTTCTGATCGGTATTGTGAAGAAAAATGGCATCCTGATGGTCGACTTTGCTCTTGAGGCCGAGCGCAAGGAGGGAAAGCGGCCTGAAGATGCTATCTATGAGGCCTGTTTGTTGAGATTCCGACCGATCATGATGACGACCATGGCAGCACTGCTGGGGGCATTGCCACTGGCGCTTGGTACAGGGGCTGGTTCCGAACTGCGCAGTCCCCTTGGCATCACCATAATCGGAGGACTGATCTTCAGTCAAATGCTCACTCTCTACACAACGCCGGTGGTCTACCTTTATCTCGACCGCTTCAGACTGTGGTTCGAACGAATCCGGCGGGGACGCGGCGGGGAACTGGTAGCTTATGACAGTGCTTCCAGAGCATCAAAGTCATAAAGGAGGACTATGAGGAGGCAGAAAGCCAATATGCGGCGTGCATCGCTTTAGACCACATGGCCGCTCAAAAGAGATCGGAAGGAGATTACCTATGATTGATCGATTAGAGACGCTTTGTCGAGTATGTCGTTTAGATATGGAAAAGTATCGGTCTACGCTTCTTGTGGCTGCGGTTTTTGCGGCTTTTTCCGGCTGTACTGTCGGCCCGAATTATGTGAGGCCTACAGCCGAGGTACCGGCTGCATACAAGGAAATAAAAGGCTGGAAAGTGGCCGAACCCAGGGATACTGTCATCCGGGGCAAGTGGTGGGAAATCTATGATGCCCCCCTGCTGAACGAGCTTGAAGAGAAGGTCAGCATCTCGAACCAGAATGTAGTCATGGCGGAAGCGCAGTTCCGGCAGGCCCGTGCGATGGTCCAGGTCGCACGATCGAGCTACTTTCCGAAAGTCACGGCTGCGCCCTCTTATACGCGTTCCCGCGCATCGTTAAACGCCGGCTCGTCCAACAGCAGCATAGGATCCGGTGCGTCGGCGGTCACCCTCTCAGATTACTCGTTGCCTGTTGACGCGGCCTGGCAAGCAGACATATGGGGACAGGTCCGCCGGACCGTCGAGTCCAACCTGGCGAGCGCACAGTCAAGCGCGGCAGTGCTCGAATCGGTCCGCTTGACCATGCAGGCCGAGGTAGCGACGGATTATTTTCAACTTCGCACGGTCGATGCGCAAAAGCAGCTTCTCGACGCAACGGTCAAAGACTACAGCAAATCCCTTGAACTGACGAAGAACCGGTACGCGAGTGGGGTGGCATCACGGGGTGACGTTGTGCTGGCCGAGACCCAGCTCAAGACTACCGAGGCTCAGGCAATCGACCTCGGCGTGCAGCGCGCGCAGTTGGAGCACGCTATCGCACTGCTTATCGGGACACCCGCATCTACCTTTTCCCTCCCCCCTACTCCGCTTACCCTTGAATGTCTCTTCAATTCGATCTGCGTAGAAGAAAAGTATAGAGCGGTTGCGCCAGCTATACCCGTTGGGATACCGTCGGAGCTCCTTGAACGTCGGCCCGATGTCGCATCCGCCGAACGACTCGTCGCTGCTGCAAATGCCCAGATAGGGGTAGCGGAGGCAGCGTTTTATCCCACCGTCACGCTGAGCGCATCGGGAGGCTTTCAAAGCTCAAGTCTATCGGACTGGCTGAATTGGCCAAGCCGCTTCTGGTCGATCGGGGCGGCGGTTTCCGAGCTTGTGTTCGACGGGGGGTTGCGGCGAGCGCAGACCGACCAGGCAAAAGCCGCCTATGACGCGAATGTTGCCTCTTATCGTCAGACGGTGCTCACCGCTTTTCAGGAGGTGGAAGACAATCTGGCTGCGCTTCGCATTTTGGAGGCAGAGGGCAAGGTGCAGAATGAGGCGGTGAAGGCTGCCCAAGAATCCGTGACGGTGACCACCAACCAATATAAGGCTGGGACGGCCAGTTACCTCGACGTCATAGTGGTTCAAACTGTGGCACTAACCGGTGAAAGGACCGCAATCACCATCCTCGGCGAGCGGATGACCGCCGGCGTGCAGCTTATCAACGCCTTGGGCGGGACCTGGAACGCGTCCACACTTCCTTCGAATGATGCCCTCGAGAGCAACGATAGACTCTTTTGGTGAGTCTTATGCCTGCCCGCGTGATTCTCAACTGATCTCGACGAGGAGATTTTCGGCTGTTTCCGAAGTTGCCGGAGAACTTGAATAGCACGCAAGGTGATCTTTCCCGTGACATCCTCCGATCATCAAACTGCTCGCACAGTTGTGATGGCGATTTTCCTTTCAGATCTGCACAGAGGCTTGAAGAACGACCGAATCTCAGAAGGGTATTTTTTCGGGAGGTCGCCTCTCGGGGACATAGACGTGGGGTATCTTTTCTTCGTTCCATTCCTTCGAGACGTAGAGATTGCAGTAACAGCTTCCGTATTCCTCCACATCAGGCTTGCGATAGTCGCAGGGGCAGAGAATGTCCCTGTCTTTTTCGAGCTCTCCCTTTGCCAGCCTGCAAGGGCAGGACATATAGCCATAACGCATTTTGTTTACCAAAAGACCGTTCAGGAGGTCAAATACGATTTCCTTATCCACATTGAAAAAATAGCCTTTGGGTTCCTGCAGCTTCCGCAGCATCTCATAGAGCTTTTCGATTTCTGTCATAGTCCGAGGGCCTTCCTGATTTCTTCCTCCTGCAACCCCACAATGACCGTATCTCCGATGATGACCGTAGGAAAGGCACCGCGGGGGTTAGCTGTCTTTATCTTTTCGAGAATGGCATTCTGTTCCTCGGTCTTCAGCAAATCAACATCAGTACATTCATAGGTCACAGCCAATTTGTCCAGCAGTTTCTTCGTTGCCTTACAGACCCTGCAGGTGCTCAGCGTATAGAGTATAATGGGTGGTTGCATACCCTAAGTTACCATAAACTGCTGACTGAGCGAAAGAGGAAGCGCAAGAATCCAAAAGGCTACTGCCTTCCCTTCAGAATTGCCGCACGAGCTCTGGCGAGTATCTGCCTTTCGGTACGCGCTTCTTCAACAAATCGGGAAGGATAACCTTCACGCTCTCTTCGACATTGTTTTTCTTTAGTGGTATTGAGATCACTCTCTCACTCAGTGAGCGGACTTCCGAAGTTGTATCCTCGAATACTTGAAAATGCGGCTCCCCAATTTCTCCATCACGTTACTTTTTTGAAGCAAGTCCGTATCAGAAGCAGCCCTACCCCGTCAGCAAGGACGATAAGATTCAACGTCGCGCTTACGGCATGTAACACGGTGAATTTTTTCCTAAGGGGTGATTCAGCAGAAACTGTATCGAAGGAGTGAATCGCTTCTTTTACCTTTTTTATCTCAGGGTGCAGTCTGAAGACGACGAACAGGTTTATCACGATAGCCCCAACAGCCAGAAGAAATGACAACCTGTACCTACTGTCAGAGGCATGATAACCGATAAGAAGAAGGCCCAGTGCGAGGAGGGAAAGAACGAGATTGTAAAAGAAATACCCCGGAAAGAGCTTCCCGACGATCTCGCCCGCCATGTCCCTGGTGAATGACCTGAAGATGACTGGCGTAACGACAAAAGTGAAGATAGATATCCCGCCTACCCAAAGTGCCAGCACAAGATCATAGAGAAAATTCCACACCGTTTTCACAGTTCCTTCTCAGAGGAAAGTTCAGCGCTCCCTCTATCCCCGACGTTTGACGAAAGTGCCCTTTTCGAATTCATCAAAGGCAATCCGTAATTCCTCCTGAGTGTTCATGACGATAGGGCCGTACCAAGCAACCGGCTCACCGATCGGCCTGCCCGATACGAGCAGGAAGCGAACCGGGGAGTCCTCCGCCGTGATCATGACCTCACCGCCCTCTCGTTCAAAAAGGACAAGGGTTTCCTCGCCGCACAGGCAACGCCTTTCTAAATCGAAATAGTTGTTACCTATCACCTCGTGTCCAAAGGGATTGCGCTCCAGGTCAAAGTACCCCTTCCCCTCAATGACATATGCAAAGACCGTATGGCCTGGAGGTACGGGGTGAATGAAGGTTGTCCCCGAGGGGACCGATACATCTACATATTCAGGATTGGTGACAATGTCCTTCACAGGCCCGGTAAAGCCTTCGACGGTCCCGCAGATGATCCTGACCGTAACGCCTGATGCGAGCTTTTCCTCAGGGATCTGTCCACGCTTCACGTCACGGTAGCGCGGGTCCATCATTTTCTGCCTTGCGGGCAGATTCGCCCAGAGCTGCAATCCCCAGAGAAGTTTGCCCCTGTCTCCCTTCGGCATTTCCTGGTGGATGATGCCGCTTCCAGCGGTCATCCACTGCACATCTCCGGGAGAGATGATTCCGCTGTTGCCCATGCTGTCGCCGTGATCAACGTTCCCGTGGAGGACGTAAGTGATCGTCTCGATGCCGCGGTGGGGGTGCCAAGGAAAGCCCGCGAGGTAATGGCGGGGGTCATCGGAATGGAAGTCGTCGAGGAGCAGGAAAGGATCGAGCTGCGGGACCTGGTAGTACCCGAAGGCCCGATTAAGATGGACACCCGCCCCTTCGACTGTCGGTCTGGATTTCCATACTTTCTTTATCTTTTTCGGCCTTTCCATAGTTTTCTCCTGTAGAGCGTTTAGTCCTTCTTTTCATTCTATCAGTTTTTTCCGTATTGGCAAGGCATCCACAAAAGAAAAGCGAGATGAGCGCGCAGGGACTTCTTTTTTCAAATCATTCCTCAGCCCTCAGTTCACTCATCCTTTCTTCAGCGGACTGACGTACCGTTGCTGAACAAAGGCTACTTCATCATCCCGAGTCTTGAGTCTGCCGCGCAGTTTCTCCTCTAAAAGCGCATTGAGGATCTCCGAATAAAACGGGCCCGGTACAAGACCCAGGTCTTTAAGGTCATTCCCCGTTAACAGGGGTTGAATCCTTCTCAACTGAAGGAGATACTGGGATATCTCCCTTTTCGCGCTGGTTTCCGGGGCGATGGCCATGGCAAAAAGCACAGTCTCGATATCGTGGCTGCACAATGCCCTGTATATCTTGGCGGGATCCCGGAGCGGCAACACGGGCAAAAGGTTCTTTGAGGTCTGAATGCCAGCAGCAATCTTTTTCTTCATCCTGGACGGAGTTGAGAGCCTTTCGAGGGCTGTCTTTTGGTCACTATCACTGAGATCCGCAAGGAGGGCCATGAGGTACAGGGTTCCCGTATCTGGCTTTTCTTCAAGAAAGAGCAGACTAAACCATGAAAGGGTGTCGTTTAAAGATTGCAGTCTCGCTTCAATCTTTGCGTCGAAGATCAGGTTCGGATGAAGCACCTTCAAAAGAGCGTATTCAGAAAGTCTCTTGATTGCCTTTACGGGCTCGGTTTCATTGAATGTCATAAGGAGCTCCTCATACAAGCGTGAGCCTGAAAGCCGGTCGAAGAGATTCATCCTCAATGCGGATTTGATGAGGTTCTCCGTGTGCTTGCTCAGTTTGAACCCGAACCGCTCCGAGAAGCGGATGGCCCTGAATGCCCGTGTTGGGTCTTCGATAAAACTCAGGTTGTGGAGGACCCGGATGGTTTTTTCCCTGAGGTCTCTCTGGCCGCCGAAAAAATCGATGAGGAGGCCGAACTCCTTCGGATTCAACTTTATGGCGAGGGTATTGATGGTAAAGTCTCTCCGGTAGAGGTCCTTTTTAATGGACGATGTCTCGACCGTAGGCAGCGCAGCCGGGGATTCATAGTATTCGGTTCTTGCCGTTGCAACATCTATTCTCAGGACATCGGAGAAGACCTGTGCCGTTCCGAACCTCTCGTGGGTCCTGACCTTTGCCCCGATTTTCTTACCAAAATCCCTGGCAAACAGGATGCCATCCCCTTCGATGACAAGATCAATATCCAGATTCTCCTGTCCCCGCAAGAGGTCCCGTACCGAACCACCTACGAGATATGCGCTGAATCCGAGGCCTTCTGCCACATCACCGGCGAGTTTCAGCATGGCGGCGACCGCCGGGGGAAAGCGGTCTCTAACCCAATGGGCAAGGTTTCTTCCCATCGAAGGTTTTTCTCCTGACGGCAATACCTGTACCCTGCTCCGCCTGAGCATGTCTTCATAGAGGGTCCGCAGGATATCAGTCCTCGTGATGGCTCCAATGATCCTGCTGCCGTGCACAACGGGCATAAATCTTTGGTTCTGCTCTACCATGAGCCGCTCGACGTCCCTCACCGGGGCATCAGGATCAACCGTCAGCGCATCTGTAGTTGTAAAATCAGCGACTCTGCTATTTCCAAAACCGTGGAATATCGCCTTTTCGATGATCTCCCGCGATATGATCCCTCTATACGTTTCGTTGCTGACAACAGGCAGTACATTCACCCCGTATCTTGTCATCATCGACTCGGCATTCTTAAGCGTATCGGCCCACCCGATGGTTATTACAGGAGTGGTCATCACGTCCCCGGCATTTTTGACCTGTTTTATGGATGCCTTGAGGATTTCCCATATCTCTTCTTCCGCGAGTTCAAGGGACGCCTCTTTCGCAGTCGCTGACGCTGCGTTGGGATGGCCGCCACCTCCGAAATGTTTCATCACCTCAGCCACATCAAGTTCAGCCACTCTGCTCCTGCCGATCATGAGTATCTTGCCCTGCATGCTGAGAAGCAGAATAAGGCCGTCGATATCCTCCATGTCCATAATACGATGGGCAAGGTGCGCAGCATCTCCCACGTAATCCTCTCGAGACGCCTTGACGATCTTCACTTTTGTGCCATTGATTTCCATCTCTCTTGATGACTGTATGAGTTCATTCAGCAGATCAAGCTCCTCTTTGCTTAACTCCCGCCTCATGAAATTCGAGACGATCTTCAGGCTAGCCCCGCGTTTTAAGAGATATGCCACGGCGAGTAAATCCCTTTCCGTCGTCGAGGGGAAAAGGAGAGAACCGGTCTCTTCATAGATGCCGAGACAGAGGATGGTAGCCTCCATGGGACTCATGGCGATCTTCTCTTTCTTGAGGACCTCCACAAAGATTGTGGCTGTTGCGCCGACATTTTCGATAACTTCCCGGGAACCCCGAATATCATCCTTTTCTGATGGGTGATGGTCGTAGATGTGAACGTCGGGGCCGAGAGGTCCCGTGACAAGCTCGGACAACGCACCTATTCGGCTAATGGATTTGGTGTCGACAATAATGAGGCGTGTGACTTGCGAAGGGTCTATATCCTTGACTCGATAAATTTCAACGGGGTGGAAGGCAGCCAGAAATTCCCTGACCTGCTTTTCCTGCGAGCCAGGGAAGACGAGCTTCGCATCCGGATACAGTTTCTTTGCCGCAACCATGGAGGCCAAAGAATCGAAATCGGCATTTATGTGGGAAGTGATGACATCCATCGATCAAGAACGATGAAGGATACCGTGCCTGAAGGATAAAGGGTGAATCCTCTATCCTCCGCCTCACCGATCCTCCATTCCGTATGCAGACTAGTAAACCACCACCTGGTTTCTCCCAGTCGTTTTTGCTTTGTACAGCGCGTCATCCGCGAATGTAATCAGGTCTTCCTTGTCTTTTATGAGGGGACTCGGGTAGGACGCAATCCCGATGCTGATGGTGGGGCCTTTTGCTCCTTTCAGAGCGCGGAACTGGAATCCTGCCACGAAAGCTCGCATAGCCTCTGCTTTTGCTGCGCCGCCGCTTTCTGTCGTCTGCGCGAGCAGCATAATGAATTCTTCACCGCCGTATCGGGCGAGCACATCGCTTTTCCTCGTCTGTTTTTTCAAAAAATGAGCGAAGTCCCTCAGTACAATATCTCCTGTCCGGTGGCCGTATTTGTCATTAATGTCCTTGAAATGGTCAATGTCGATCATGAGACAAGTCAACGGCAGGTTATACCGCACTGACCGGCTGAATTCCTCGGTGAGCCGGTGGTAAAAATATCTGATGTTGTAAACACCCGTCAGGAAATCGGTTATGGCGAGTTTCTCGAGTCGCGCCTTTTCGTCCTCCATCTTCTCAAAGAGGAAGGCATTGTAAAGGGCGTTCGCGGAAACATTCGCAATGACATGGCAGAGGTTGATCTCATATTCGGTGAACGCTGAACGTGTTCGGGACGTCCTGAGGAAGAGAGTCCCGATCACTTCCTCGTGGAAAATAATGGGGATGACCACGATCGAGCAGATACCGAGGGGGAAGAGGATATCACGAACCCTCTCCATGAGAGGATCGGTGGTGACATCGCTGATGACGACCGGTTCTTTGCGGACCAGCGCCCGTTTAATTTCAGGATACTTGGAGAGGTCGAGTCTTATGTTCTTCAGTTTTGGATCCTCGAAGGTCGAGACGACATGGGCATATCGGTTAACCCCGTCGGCGCGGATGATGGAACATCGGGTTATCGGTATGACCTCTGAGATTTTTTTGACCACGAGATAGAGGATTTCCTGGGGGTCGAGGGTCGAGGATACCAGATAGGTCAGCTCGGTTACGAGCCTGAGGTCGGTTCTCTCTTTTTCGAGGCGAGAGACCAGCTGCCTTTTATCGAGGACGCTCTTGATTTTAAAGGCCAAATCCTCTTGAGAAAAAGGACTGAGGAGATAATTGTCAACACCTTTCTTGATGGCTGTTTGGATGGCCGCCGAGCTGCCCCCCGGAATCGTCGCTATAACGGAAGTCCTCGAGGGAATAGTTGTCCGCCATCCGAGCTCATCGGCGGAGATGAAGCAGATATCAGGATCATCATCGTGAACCAATGCTTTATTGAGTGACGCCGGACTATCCACGTACTCAACCTGATAGCCCCTTCTTTTCTGAAAGAAGGATTTCAGGGACGCGAGCATTCTACGATCTTTTTCGTATACGACTATCCGCTTTTTCATTCAGAAACTCATCCATCACGCTCTCAGGCGTTGCACCCATTGTAACAGATTTTCGGCGTTCCGTGTATTCAAAACGTCGGTTTTTTCAAGCCAACCTCTTCTCCCTATCGAGACACCGTATATCATAGAGGCGAACTGATTTATCACATGGGCATCGGTGTTTATCATCAGGGGAATTCCCATCTCCTTTGCCCTTTTTGCGTTGATGTCATTGAGATCGAGCCTGAGAGGGTATGCATTGATCTCCAATGCCTTCCCTGCCTCCTTTGCAGCGGCCAAGACCTCCTCCATATCCACCTCATATGCGTCCCTCTCGCCGATAAGTCTCCCTGTTGGATGAGCAATTGCTGTCACATAGGGATTCTGTAAGGCGGAGATGAGCCTCCTGGTGAGCTGTTCCTTTCTTTGTCGAAAACCCGAATGGATTGATGCCACCACAATTTCGAGCCGCATGAGAACACCATCCGGCAGGTCGAGGGTCATGTCGCTCCTGATATCCACCTCAACCCCCGTGAACACTCGGAAGCCCCGCAACCGCTTGTTCATCGCTTCTATTTCCCGGATCTCATCGATGATTTTTTCCTCAGTGAGCCCCCGTGCAACACCAAGGCCCTTTGTATGGTCCGTGATCGCGATGTACTCGTACCCCCGCTTGCGCGCCGCCTCAATGAGTTCATCGAGGGTATGGCTGCCATCGCTTTTCTTGGTGTGAACATGGAGGTCCCCTTTTATATCATCGATCGATATGAGCTTGGGCAGTCTCCCTTCCCGAGCCGCTTCAATCTCCCCGGTGTCCTCTCGTAATTCCGGAGCTATGAAGGGCAGACCGAGAATCCGGTACACATCTTCTTCTTTTTCACCGCCGAGTCTTTTCTTGTCAGACTCCCTGAATACCCCATACTCGTTGATCTTTAGCCCTTCTTTCACCGCCATCTCCCTGAGTCGTATGTTGTGGGCCTTACTGCCGGTGAAATATGCGAGTGCCGCGCCAAACGACTCGTCTTCAACGACCCTCAGATCGACCTGAATCCCGTCAGCAATAACAACGCTGGATTTTGTCGGGCCCTGCATGAGGATATCCCTCACCTGGGGGAGATGGGTGAAGACGTGCATGACCTTTTGCGGTGATTGGGACGTCACCAGAATGTCGATGTCGTTAATGGTCTCCTTCCACCTTCTGAGGCTGCCGGCAAGCCGGAGTTCCTTAACCGGGGCTTTTTCCCCTAATTGTTCGAGTATCTCCTCCGCTACGGGGAGAACTCTTCCAATTGGCTTTCTCTCCAGGCCTCTTTTGAGCGTCGCTATGCCCTTGAGAATATTTTCCTCTGTTCGTTCTTTTATGCCGGGAAGGCCTGACAATTTATGCTCCCGCGCAAGACGCTCCAAGTCATCGATATCCTTTATCTTCAACTTATCATAGAGCATTCTTGCCGTTTTGGGGCCGAGACTGGGAACGGACAGGAGTCCGGAAAGGCCACCGGGAACCTCCTTTTTCAGCTCATCATAAGCGGTTATTCTGCCGGTGTCGGAGAACTCCCGAATCTTTCCTGCCAGGTCGCGTCCGATGCCGGGAACCTCAAGGAGAGCCTCATCGGACATACCGCTGACATCGTGAGGCAGCCCGTCGATGTTCTGGGCAGCGCGCCGGTATGCCCTTATCCTGAAAGGATTTCCTCCTTTTATCTCAAGGAGGTCCGCTATCTCGTTAAACATGACGGCTATCTGCCGGTTTATCATTTCTTGACCAGGGCAATCAGCTCCTGCGCATTTTGGGGAGCGTATCCGAAGGCGTCGTTGTTAAAATAGACAAAGACGTCCTTGCCCTGTTTGATATACTTCCGTATTCTTGCAGCGTCAGCTCTCAGTTGTTCTGGACTGTAGCACGTGGCATGACCGCCGCCCTCACCATGGCGTCTCATGTAGATGATGTCAGCGGAAGTGGGCAGATCATTCAGAAATTCAGGCCAATCAGCCATGCAGAGGGATGCGTTTCCCTTCTCAACGACTGAGAACACTTTTTTCGAAATCCACGACTTGTCCCTGAACTCAAAGGTATTTCTCGCACCGTACGGCTTCAGAAGTTCAAGGAAATCAGCGAGTCTCAAGGGGTCTGCCTTCAGCCTTGGCGGTAGTTGCCACAGAATGACGCCCAGCTTTTCCTTTAACGACAATACCCTCGAAAAAAAAACATCAAGAGGCTCAGCGGATGCCTTCAGCTTCTTCACATGGGTTATGAAGCGACTCCCCTTCACGGAAAATACAAAACCCGGTGGCGTTTCATCGTACCAGCGGTTAAATGTCTCTTTGTCAGGAAGCCGGTAAAAGGTTACGTTGAGTTCGACGGTGGAAAATGTTCTTGCATAGTGTTCAAGCCACCGTTTTTTGGGCAAATCAGCACGGTAAAAGATGCCTTTCCAGTGGTCGTAGAGAAAACCGCTACATCCTGCATGCAAAGTCGGCATATGAGTATTGTATCATATGCCGCAATCTGCTACTATTAAATGCCTATGCGATGCGTAAGGGAACGTCTTTACGAGAGGGAGGCATGATGCTTTCGGAAACGGTCAAGATGAAGAGACAGCGGCTTGGCGAGATGTTGCTTGAGTCTCAACGGATAACCCAGAATCAATTGAAGGAGGCCTTGAGGGTTCAATCACAATCCGGGGAGCGCATTGGCTCGATACTGGTTGAGCGGGGCCATATCGATGTTGAGGAACTCCTCACCTATTTGGGACGGCAATTGAATGTCCCAACCGCTAATCTCTATAAACTGACGATTGAGCTCCCTGTTCTGGAGATCATTCCTTTTAAGAAGATAAAGGAATACCGAGTGCTACCTGTTGCGAACAACGACGACGGCATCACGCTTGCGATGGTAAATCCCCGTGACGTGTCGGCGATCAGCGACCTCGAATTCCTCGTCAGCAGGCCTCTCCAGCCGGTAGTCGTCCCACACTATCAAATGTCGGCTGTGATAAAGCATCTGGAGGAACACGGCGAGAGGCTCGCTGAACCTTTCAATGGCGCGCAGCTCGAGATGATCAACAAGCAGAAGCGCTTGAATTCCGATCTCCTGGATTTAGGGCGTCTGTTCCGGACGCTTGTTGAGGAAGAGGCATCGGATCTGCTCCTCACGGCAGGTGTCCCACCGTGTCTGAAGAAGGACAACGAGATCAAGAGGATCTCTCATTCCTCACTCACCCCGCAGCAGATTAAGGCGTATGCGGAAGATTTATTATCCGTTCAACAGAGGGAAGAGTTCGAAAGGCAGAAGGAACTGGATTTCGCGTATACCTTTCCCGAGTTCGGGAGGTTCAGGATAAACATATACCAGCAGAGGAACTCGATCTCGATCGCGGCACGGCACATTGTCGAGACGATCCCCCGCATCGAGAAGCTGGGATTGCCTCCATGGATAGAGGACTTTGCGGTGAAGACGCAGGGACTCATATTGATTACCGGTCCCACAGGCCACGGCAAGACGACGACGTTGGCTGCCATGGTCGATATCATCAACACCAAGAGGAAGTGCAATATCTTGACCATAGAGGACCCCATAGAGTATCTCCATAAGCATAAAGCGAGCAATGTGAACCAAAGGGAAGTGGGTATTGATACAAGCTCCTTCCATGAAGGGCTCAGACATGTCTTCCGGCAGTCACCGGATGTCATTGTCATTGGCGAAATGCGCGATCCGGAAAGCTTTGCGATCGGCCTCCAGGCAGCGGAGACTGGGCATCTCGTTCTGAGCACCCTCCATTCCAACACGGCCACTTCTACCATAGACAGAATTATCGACATATTCCCCCCGCAAAAACAGCAGCAGATAAGGGTGCAACTCGCAGAAAATTTCCTCCTTATCCTGAACCAGAGATTGATTTCCCTGAAGGATGGGGGGGGAAGGATACTCGCTTATGAAAAGCTCGCGAACACCTACCGAGTCAGGAACCTTATCAGGGAAGGGAAGACCCATCAAATACGCAGCATGCTGCAGCAGTCAATGGATGATTTTATCTCTATTGATCAAAGTCTTGCAAGGCTCTGCATAGAAGGGAAAATCACTCTGGAGAATGGACTTAAATTTTGTGATAATTCCCCATTCTTCAACGAATTGGTCAACAGAGGCACGGTTCGATAGAGTTGAGAGAACTGCTCAATAATAGTTGAGCTCTAATATCGCACGTTATAGTGTAATGCCGATTATGAAATGAAGCGAATGGGCGCGGTCACGGGAGTTGTGTGAATCAGGGCGAGAACCCCTGACGCCAACTGGCGGTAACGCTGCTCGACTGCCGTATATGTGATTGTATGGAATCATATATTTCCAGGAACGTTTTACGAACAGAGATGCCCAAACCTCTTCCTGAAATCGGCAACAGTCATTTTTGCAGTCTTCGCAAGACGTACCACGTTCTGTGGGGTATAGTCTTCTTTATTAAGCCGTATCATGTATTTCCTTCCCACTTCATAGGCCTCTGAGGTGATATCGACCGTCCTCACCTTCATCCTCTGCAAAGCAGTATCAAACATATCAGCGAAAGACACCGAGGTGAGTTTCCCCTCACAAAAGGTTATCATGGCGTTGCTTCCCCCACGCGAAAGAAACTTAAGTGCTCCGTAACCGAGATTCTTCGTATACTCAACATCGAAGGGAATAGGGTCGGCAGCCCGCAGCTCATAGCCGATATTCTTATCCACAATGGTTATGTTGAGCCCTCTTTTTTCGAGGCTGCTTTTCGCAAAGCTCTTGACAATCCTTCCCAATTGTATCTCGGAAAGTCTAACCCGCCCGGTTTCATCCTTCTCCAGACATTCGAAGCGCGAGAGCTCATCCGGATCGAACTTATCGGCTATCCCTTCAGCCATGACCGCAACTCCATGGTTTTTCCCCATGGACAACCTTTTTATAATGGAACCCTCAAGGATATCGGCGACGCCTCCACAGGGGATTCTGCACCCGGGAAACTCCTCGGGGATGAGCGTTATCGTGGCACCCGAAGCCTTACCAATCCCCAGCGCCAGGTGGCCGACGTTTCTGCCCATGGTCGTCACAAAATACCATCTTTGCATGGTCTTAGCATCTTCCATGAGGTGTTTTACCAGCATCACGCCGTAATGCCTGGCTGTCTCAAACCCGAAGGTCGGCATGCCGCCCGGAATCTGGAGGTCATTGTCTATGGTCTTCGGAATATGAACTACGGATAGAGACCCCCTTGCCTCCTGACCTATCCACCGCGACATGTAAGCGGTGCCGTCTCCACCGATCGTGATAAGGTACCGGATTCCGAGGAACCGCAAGGTCCTCATCAATATCTTGAATTTCTCCTTGACTTTATCAGGATATTCCCGCGAGGTACCAAGAATCGAGCCTCCGGTTGCATGTATCCGGGAAACATCATCAATACAGAGGGGGATGATACTATTCCTGTTCCCTTCAAAGAGGCTTTTGAATCCACCTGCGATGCCTATTACGCGTTTGCCCTGGTTTATCGCCTCTATGGTCGCTGAACCAATGACCCCGTTGATTCCCGGAGCAGGTCCCCCGCCAACTATGATGCCAACAATCTCCTTGTTTTTTTTATTCATCTCACCCATATGCGGCGGATATCCCCGTCCGTAAGGGCGGCAAGGAGCCGCATTCGCCTTTCCATCAACAACGTTGTCGCCTCCTCAAGGAGAGGGCGTTCCTTAGAGTTTGTAGAAAAACCAGGGAAACCGACACGTGTCCCATCCAGTCTTTTTGAAGTGAAATATCCCGGTTGTCCTGCTGCCGAAGGTAAAGCATTTGATGCCTTCGAGGGCACTCTTTCGAATCCCTGAAACCCGTGCAGCAACCGCGGCGCCATACCCCCGACCGAAAGGCTGTGGGTAGGTGACCCCTCAGCTGAGAATCCGCTTCTTGTCATGCCCCGTTTTTTCATCAATCGAGGCATGCCGAATTTATTTTTCTCTTCGTTACAACCGGCTTAACCGTACGTTTCACAATATCAGCAGTATTGGATACCTTCAGTTTTTCAAACAGCAACGCGAATCTGCCCTCCAATTCCTTCATGATAGGCTCTTTTACACTCGAAGGGAGATCCCACCACTTTTTCTTCGTCTGCCCGAATCCTTTTTTTCTCGTACTGTAAAGGAACTGCTCCTCTGTCTGTCCTTCTTTCCGTTCCTTTGCGTATTCCTGTTTTATAAACAAATACATTTCGTCCCTGAATTCCGCGGGGAGGTATTTACTGTCAAAGATGATATTCTGAAATCCCGTTGCCAGGTGAACCTCCGAAGTCCCGGTTTTCGGAAACATATCGAATGCCTCCTCCGGGAGTGTTGAGGCCCCGTGCTGAACGGCGCCTGAGAGACTGTACTCTTTCCGCGCCATCTCTGAAAGTCTTTGCAAGGTCTCAAAATCAATCTTCACCTTTGCGAGGGTTCCGTCAGGAAGCACGATGCCGCCGTGGCTCGTACCTGTCTGAACGCTGAGCTTGCTCAAGCCTTTACCTGTGGTTTTGAACATCTCCCTGAACCCATCGAGATATGCCCTCAGTTCTTCTGGCGTGCTGTTCTTGCCCCCGATTTCACCGATCTCGCCACCGATCGAGATATCAATGCCGGCCGGCTGGGTATCCCGTATCATGGATGCCAGCTCTGCGGTCTTTTCAAAGTTCGGGCGCTGTTGTTCCTTTATGTTCGCCTTTTCAAGGTCGACGAGAGTCGAAGAGTCGATATCGATGTTGTAGAATTCGGCCTCAATGGCCTCTTTGATCAACCCGCTTACATAGGCTGTCTCTGCAGCGGGATCTGACAAATAGTTCTTCCGCACGAGCTGAAAGTGGTCCCCCTGGATAAAGACGGGACCCCTGAACCCTTCCTTCACGGCGGCAGCCAGGACGACAGCCGAATATTCGAGGGGACGCTGTTTTGTATAGCCGATTTCCGACCGAGCGATCTCAAAGGTCAGGGCTCCCACATTTTTCTCCAGCGCTTTTCTGAAGACAGCCTTCGATACGTCGTAGGTCAAGCCCCTGATATTGATGGCCGGAACAGTGAACCCGCGATACTCCCTTCCCATTTCCTCATAGAGTCCCTGAATGGATGAGGGGACCGCACCGGCCGCCTTTGCGATCTCCTTAATTACTATCAGGAGGTCTTTCTTTGTCTCCTCATCCCCAGCAAAGACAGCTTCGTATATAACCTCGTCCATGAGGTTCCTTACAGCTGTGAGATCTTCCACCTGGATTTTTCCATCACTGATCGATACGAGGCCCTTCAGTTTTCTGAGAATCATCTTTTGTCTCCTTTCTTATTTTTAGTTTCCTGCTCGGTCATTCCTCTTGCAAGTGCACCCCGCACGAAATCGGTTTCCCCCGACAGGGAAAAACGTCTTACGGCAGGTTGCCCTCCATGCTCAATACGGTGCGGACCACTGCCCCTGTTACTCACGGGATCTCCTGAAAAACCGGGTTAAGACCGTTTCTATGTTATGAACGATACTGTCCGCTGCATTTATTATAAAGATTTTGTCCTCTATGTGGAAGAGCTCTTTTTCGATCCTCTGAACCCGCGGCAATTTGCGGGTCCCGCGGGCCACGCCGAAAAAAGCGGAGATATCATCGGATGACCTTCTTCTGAGTTCGTCCTCGAACATGGGAACAATCTTGTCTTTCATCCTCAGCTCCGTATCCATAAAAAAGATGGTGATCTCGGGCTTGAGATCGAAGACCCTGGTGCAGAAAGCGGTAATCTCGTTGGGATATATCTGTTTTGGCGGAGAAGACTTGATCTCCATGTCGAGAATCGATCCGTCGATTTTTGCGATAAGGTCATAATCGCCTCCTACCACGGGTCGCTTAAATTTTATTCCCCAGATGGCCTCCACAGAGAATTCCCTCTTGAAGACCTCCGAGACGAACCATTCGAGGGTGGGACCAAAACTCCTTACGAGGCGTTTTTTCAGGCAGTATGTATCAGCGTCCTCCGTTTTCTTGATGAGGCCGATCCCGAGAAGCGATTCGATGTAATCCATGGTTCTTCCTTGTGTTGCATACCGGCTGACATCCCGGGTGGTGAAACGTTCCTGGTGCTTGATGACGTCTCTGAGGAATAGCCTGAAGGAATACTTCGTGAGAAAGCGGTAATAGGTATCGACAAATCTTCCTTCAGGAATAAGGAGGTCAGCGGAGGGCTCTTTCTTATAGATCTTGAATCCCCTTCTCCTGAGAAGCGCCGGAAGGGGAGGAGTGAGCTCTGACAGGGATTTCCTGAGCCGTTTGATTTCGGCCTTCAGGGAGTGGAGTTCATTTTGCGTCTTGCCGGCGCTCAATCTCGATCCATGCTCTTTCTTGTTCGGGGCAGGGTTAAACGGGAACAGAGCGCTGACCGCTCCGTCTTGACGTCTGGTGCTTTCGCCTGACGAGATCTCAGAGGTCTTTTCGGAACCAGATATCTGTGGGGCTTTCCTCCTCGGTATCGATCATGTGGATAAATTCCTTAAGTTTTTCCCTTTCTTTCTCCGACATATCGATAAACTCTATTCCAACGTCGTAACGCGGTGGGTTCGTATCAGCTGCGACGCGGCATGAAGCAACGCGCCCCAAGAATTTGATAGCGAAATGTCCCGGAAGGGATATCTCCATAGGCAGCCTGGTCTCAATTTCCAGCCCGTACCGGTTCTCTATGAGCATCCCGCAGAGACTGAGCTTTCTTACCCGGTATTTTTCAGATTCAGGGCTAGCGAGGATTTCATGTTCGGGGGTATCGATTGTAATCCTGAGGGCGCTCAGCTTGCGCGCCTCCTCTCTCTTATACCCTTCGATGAAATGTACGAGTTCGGTTCTCACGTCGTCTGAAAGATTCTTAAAGACAATATCGGCAGTATATATGGGAACGCTGTTTCCCATATTATTCTTTACGGTTTCACTCAATGACGAACTTTCCACAACGCCCTTGAGCGAGATGGCCTTCTCCATATCCTGTAGCTTAAGGTTATATTCACTCCCGATGTTCAGCCTGATATCCGCCTTCAGCGAAATGCCGTTCACAGTCATACCGAGGACTTTTACCAGACCGCTCAGCGTCATCCTGCCCGTAATATTCATGATATCTACAGTGAATCTCTTATGTTTTCTTTCAACATGCATCGCGTCTCGTGAATGGTTCAAGCTCTGTTTTTTGATTGATCCGAGCCCCCGGCGCCTTTACCCGGTGCGTCTTTCCCCTGTGCTGAGTCTCAGACGTTTTCGAGCATGTGGCCGAGTTTCTTTTTTTTTGTTTTGAGGTAAATAATATTCTTCTCATGGGGCTTTGTCTCAATGGGTACCCGCTCCAGAACCCGAAGTCCGTACCCCTCGAGACCGACGATCTTTTTCGGGTTATTGGTCATGAGACGCATCTTTCTTACGCCCAGGTCAACGAGTATCTGGGCGCCTATGCCGTAATCCCTTAAATCAGGATTAAAGCCGAGTTGCAAGTTTGCCTCTACGGTATCCAACCCCCTGTCCT
This sequence comes from Thermodesulfovibrionales bacterium, assembly GCA_050014695.1. GTDB lineage: Bacteria > Nitrospirota > Thermodesulfovibrionia > Thermodesulfovibrionales > UBA9159 > UBA9159. Next base: position 29,049 of record JBEKCV010000013.1, on the reverse strand, counting down.
GGAGCTCATACGCCTTCAGTTTATTCGCAAGGCCGATGCCCCTGCCTTCCTGTCTCATGTAAAGGATGACGCCCTTCCGTTCCTTGTCGATCCTTTCCATAGCCCTGTGCAGTTGTTCTCCGCAATCACATCTCTTTGAGCCGAAGACATCGCCGGTGAGACATTCCGAGTGTACCCTCACCAAGACAGCATCATCAGGCCCTATATCGCCCTTGACGAGGGCGATATGGACATTGCTGTCCATATCATTCGTGTATGCAATGGCCCGAAACTCCCCATGATCCGTGGGAAGATTAATATCCGAAATCCTCTTGACGAACCGGTCGGTCCGTATCCGGTGGTGGATAAGGTCTTTTACGGTCACGATCTTGAGCGCATGTTTTGTCGCGAACTCTATCAGTTCAGGCACTCTCGCCATGGTGCCGTCATCGCTCATGATCTCACATATGACACCTGCAGGATAGATGCCTGCAAGCCGCACAAGATCAACAGACCCTTCTGTCTGGCCCGCTCTTTGCAACACCCCTCCCGGCTTAGCGCGGAGGGGGAATACATGGCCGGGGCGTGCGAGGTCTTCCGATCCGGTCTTCGGATCAATGGCGGTAAGGATGGTCGTTGCCCTGTCGGCAGCTGAAATCCCCGTGGTGACGCCTTTTTTGGCCTCTATAGAGACCGTAAATGCAGTGCCGAATTGAGAGGTGTTTTCACCGGTCATCATGGGTAATCTGAGCTCTTCCACCCGCTGGGGGGTGAGGGAGAGACAGATCAATCCCCTGCCGTATTTCGCCATGAAGTTTATGGCAGCCGGGGTGACCTTCTCTGCCGCCATGCAGAGGTCTCCCTCATTTTCTCTGTCTTCATCATCAACGAGGATGACCATTTTGCCTTTTGTTATATCAGCTATCGCCTCATCTATGGTATTGAATTTATACTTGTGCATTGGAACCTCTCCTACAGATACCCTGCCTGGAGAAAGGATTTCATGAAGCTGTTATCCTTTCCGGCTGCTGTTGCTCCTCCGCCTCTGGCAAGGAATCGCGCGACATATTTTCCTATGATGTCAGCCTCAAGGTTCACCGTGTCTCCGGCTCTCTTGAAGCCGATGGTCGTGACCTGTGCCGTATGGGGAATGACCACCACGCTGAAGGCATCTCCTGATACGTCAACAACGGTAAGGCTTATCCCGTCGACAGCCACTGACCCTTTCTCAACGAGCAACTCGGTCACTCTTGGCGGGGCATCAATGACAATCTTGAAGGCATCTCCAAGAGCGGTCTTCGAACGGATTTTTCCGACTGCATCCACATGACCGGTTACAAAGTGACCGCCCAATTTTCCGTCAGGCCTGAGGGACGGCTCAAGATTTACCTTGACCCCTGCCGTCAACCGACCCAGGTTTGTCGATTTCACGGTCTCCTCAGAGAGATCGAAGGAGAGTAAATTCCCTTCGATCTTGACCGCCGTGAGACACGTTCCATTGACGGCAATGCTGTCACCGGGTGCAGCGTTCTGTGCAAGGGCGAAGGCTCGCAGGGCAAGTACGGCCCCTGCCTGTTTTCGTCTCAGGGATACAACGTCTCCCCGTTCAACAATAATTCCGGTAAACAAGCTATGACTCGATGTCGATCTTGAAATCCAATGTCTTGTGATACAATCCCGCTAGGTCGACAATCACTGACCATGCGGTCATTATGCGGACGGTGTGCGTCTTTTGTGTCACGGTAATGTCAATGTCCTTTTCCTCGATCGGTATCTTGAGATCCTCAGCAGTCTCATAGACCTGGTGCCGTATCTTCTCAACATCTCCGAGCCCAAGCCGCGCAATCTCCTTGACCTCGCTTCTGAATGCCTGATATCGGTAATAGGGCAACCCGAACTGATATCCCACATACACGCAAGATGCGAGAATAGCCAGCACGAGGAGCATCGTCACAAAGCCGCCCTGCGGCGCGATGTACCTCCGAGAACTCTTCATTTCACCATCTTCCCGATTCTGCCGAATCTCGGCCAGTTGTTTTTGCTATCCCACGACCAGTAGATTATGAGAGCCTCGCCTTTTATCAGGTTCATATCGACATACCCCCAGTATCTGCTGTCGTAGCTCTGATCACGGTTATCACCCATCATGAAATACTTTCCCTTGGGGACGATGAAAGGCCCGAAATTGTCCTTTGGCACTGTCGGCTCTATGCCCCCGGGGGGGGCGGAAACATCGGTATGTTGAGTATAGGGCTCCTTGAGCGGTTTCCCGTTCACATAGATCGTTTTGTCTTTCGATTCGATCATGTCTCCTTCGATCGCGATGACCCGTTTTATGAAGTCCCTGCTGGGGTCTTCGGGGTATTTAAATACTATTATATCACCTCTTTCAGGTTTTCTGAATACGAGCATCCGTTTGTCGGTGAAAGGGATCATCGTCCCATAGATGAATTTGTTGACGAGGATATGGTCACCGATTAAAAGGGTTGGTATCATAGAGCCCGAGGGTATTTTGAATGCCTGGATAAAGTATGCTCTGATGAAGAGGGCAAGTATAAGTGCCGTAACAATGGCCTTGGTATATTCCCAGAGAATCGCTTTCTTATCTTCTTTCACCGTTATCCTTTCCTCCATATCAATAGTTGTTAGCTGGCCGCAGAAAGAGTACCGCAGCTGCAGTCGTTAGGAGTCTTCGCCATTCCTGCTTTCTCCCATGCGACGGCAGTGTCGGGTTTACAGTCAAGAGTTTTTTCCAGGCAGGCATGAAAATAGTCACTTTACCTTAAGCACAGAAAGGAACGCCTCCTGAGGGACCTCTATCCTTCCTACCTGCTTCATGCGTTTCTTGCCTTCTTTCTGTTTCTCTAAAAGTTTCCTCTTTCTCGTTATATCACCCCCGTAACATTTCGCAAGGACATCCTTTCTCAGTGCCTTTACACTTTCCCTCGCTATGATTTTGCTTCCCATCGCCGCCTGTATCACAACCTCGTACATCTGTCTCGGAATGACCTCCCGCAGTTTCTCTGCTATCTGCCTGCCCTTATAATACGCCTTATCACGGTGAACTATCAAGGAAAGGGCATCCACGGGCTCGCCATTGAGGAGGATGTCAAGCCTGATCAGGTCCGATTCCCGGTATCCGGTAAACTCATAATCCATGGAAGCGTACCCTCTTGAAAGAGATTTCAACCGGTCATAGAAATCCCACAGGATCTCGTTGAGGGGAATCTCGTAGATAACAATGATCCTGTCTTTGCCGATGTAAGTGAACTCTTTCTGTATCCCTCGCTTTTCCTGGCAGAGCTCGAGAATGGAACCGATATAGGGCTGGGGCACAAAAATAGTTATCTTTACAAAGGGCTCTTCTATCATGAGACATCTGTCAGGCAGCGCTGTGGGGTTGTCCACGAAGATAACGGTTCCCTTCATATCCGTCACCCTGTAGATAACGGTCGGAGCGGTGCTTATGAGAGACAAGCTGAATTCACGCTCAAGCCTTTCCTTGATGATCTCCATGTGGAGAAGTCCCAGGAATCCACATCTGAAGCCAAATCCGAGAGCGGAAGATGTCTCCGGCTCAAATGAGAACGAAGCATCGTTCAGCCTCAATTTTTCGAGGGCATCCTTCAAGCCCGTATACTGATGAGTCTCCGTAGGATAAAGGCCGCTAAATACCATGGGCTTTATTTCCTTATACCCCGGACAGGGCTCGTTTGCGGGGTTTTCCGCATCAGTGATCGTATCGCCGATCTGTGTTTCGCTCACGCTCTTTATCCCGGCGACGATGTATCCGACCTCGCCTGCGGAAAGTACTGCAACGCTCTCCATCTTCGGTGTGAAGACCCCAACGTGGGAGACCTCAAAGTCTTTACCTGTGCTCATAAGCCTAACCTTCATCCCGGCATTCACCTTCCCGTCAAATATCCTGACAAGGACGATGACGCCCTGATAATTATCAAACCATGAGTCGAAGAGAAGCGCTTTAAGAGGGTTGGCGGCATCTCCCCCGGGCGGAGGAATCTTCCGAACGATCGCCTCAAGGATCTCTTTTGTTCCGATGCCTTCTTTTGCACTGGCTAGGATGGCATCTGAACTCTCGATGCCTATGATCTCCTCTATCTGCGCCTTTACCCTGTCGGGCTCTGACGCTGGAAGGTCTATTTTATTGATAATGGGGATTATCTCCAGGTTGTTCTCCATCGCGAGATAGGTGTTCGCCACGGTCTGGGCTTCGACCCCCTGTGTGGCATCCACAATGAGCAACGCGCCTTCGCACGAGGCAAGGCTCCTTGACACCTCGTAGGAAAAGTCCACATGGCCAGGGGTATCGATGAGATTCAGGATATACTCTCTTCCATCAGCCGCCAGGTAAGTGAGCCGTACCGCGTGGGCCTTAATCGTAATGCCCCGTTCCCTCTCCAGGTCCATGGAGTCAAGGACCTGCTCCATCATTTCCCTCGAACTCAAGGCCCCGGTGTATTCCAGCAAGCGGTCAGCGAGAGTGGATTTACCGTGGTCGATGTGTGCGATAATCGAAAAGTTTCTTATCTTCTTCGGCATAACGGTATCAGGGAAGGACACTGCTGAAGGCGAGATATGCGGCCCCTATAGTGCCTGCATCATCACGCAGGGACGAAGGGATAATCGTGACGGCATCAAAGAGATTCTTGAGCGTGCGTCTTGATACTTCTTTGATAGCCTCGCGGATATAGATATTCCAGGCACCGATAAGTCCTCCGGTGAGTATTATTGCCTCAGGACTAAGGATGTGTATGATATTGGAAATGCCGACTCCGAGGTATTTCCCTGCCTCTCGTAACACATCCCGTGACAGGTTGTCACCATCCAATGCGGCTTGATAGATGTCCTCCGGTGTGAGTTTGTATATATTGCCTTGATGGAGTCCCTTCAATATGCTTTCAGCATCGTGTTCGAGGGCGGTTATCGCGTAACTGAGCATGGCCTTCGCTGCCGCATACGATTCAAGGCACCCGAAGTTCCCGCATGAGCATTTCACACCATTGGCGATGATGCTCATGTGCCCAATCTCTGCAGCGATGTTCATCAGCGTTCCGTTATAAATTATCCCCCCGCCGATGCCGGTCCCAAGGGTGAAGAGGACAAAGTTTTTGAACTCTCTCCCCGCACCCATCCATCGCTCACCGAGGGCGGCGACATTTGCATCATTCTCAAGGAATACCGGGACTCCGAATTTATCCCGTAGCAGCCCTGTGACGTTCACCCCTTCGATTGCGGGAAGATTCGGTGACACAACGACCGTTGCTGTTGCCCTGCTTATCAGCCCAGCCACCCCCACGCCGATCGCCACAACGCCATCCGTAAAAATCTCACTCACGGCGTTCACAAGCGACTCCTCTACCCGATCGAGGGAAGGCACTTTTATCTTGTTGATAATTTCCCCTTCCCGCGACACGAGCGCGGCCCTCAGGTTCGTGCCTCCGATGTCTATTCCTATGGCATACTGTTTTATCATGGTTTCAATGGACACCCACGGGAAATTTATAGTATACCATAACCCGCCGATGCGGAATGGGATTCACATCGGGGGAAGTGGCATCCCTGCAGGGATTCTGTTAATATGATCCAGGTATGCATCCAGGGGCACTGTGGCTGACTGGTCTCCCCGGCAGCGGGAAGAGCACCATTGCAGAAGAGATGAAGAGGCTTCATCCGGATTTTGTTGTGCTGCGTCTGGATGCATTGAGAAAGGTCGTAACGCCGGAGCCCACGTATTCTCCGTCCGAAAGGGATATCGTTTACCGGTGCCTCGTTTATACGGCACGGACCCTGGTGGAGTATGGACATACCGTGGTTATCGATGCAACCGGGCATTTGAGGAGGTGGAGGGAACTCGCACGCAGTATGATACCAGGATACTGCGAAGTGTATCTGAAATGTCCTGTTGAAGTCTGTGTGATCAGGGAAAGGGAAAGGGAGGAGACGCACGGGGCACCAAGGGAGATTTATGCAAAGGGAGAAGCTGGCTGGCCCGTGCCCGGCATCTCGGCGCTGTATGAGGAACCTGTGAATCCGGAACTCCTCGTAGAGGTGGACAAAATCCCGCTCCATGAGACGGTGAAGCTGATTGACGGGCTTTTCGGTAAAAAGCGGATGTGTTCAGAATAACCGGATCGTACCGATTCCCAGCAAGTTGAAGAGTACCGATACGCCGTAACCAGTCTGACTTTTTGTAAATATCGCGGTCACACCCCAGCATTGTTTCTGATACACAAGCTTTGTCGCGGCCTCTTGAAACCCGCCGCTTCGCGCATCGAACCAGGCACTGCCACTGGCTGTCACGGTTTTAGAGAACGGGTAATTGAGAGCAATCGTATACGTGAGGATATCATTGGTATCACTGTAGCGTTCGCCAAGGGACAACGAGGCTCCGGGGAACACCGGGAGGCTCACATCAGAGTTTATTGTGTCGAATCTGCCGGGGTTGACATCGTAAGTCACTTCGGCCCTGAGAACAACAGGTCTGAGAACTGCCACGTCGAGGGTGAGCGGCATCAAATGGGGATCTGCGTACGAATCATAGGCCTGAGTCACCCTCACGATGAGAAATTCTCCGTTTTTGTCAAAAAACCAATTCTGCAGAGAGAGTTGGACCGCGGAGGTCTTTTGATAGAGTTCGGTGGAATCAAAGAGGGGCAGGTTTGATTCGGCGGGCGGGATGTAGGTGAACTGGACAGACGGTTCCAGGATATGCACGAATGAAGGGTACTGCTTTACCAGGCGCGTTTGTGCGTTTATCGAGTAATCGAAACTCTCCCGGTGGGGCGTACTTCCAAAGCTATCACTCCCGGAGAGGGAGTACGCCGTCTCTCTCAACCCTAAGGTCTGCGAGATAACAACATCACTGCCAAAGGCATAGAGCATTTTCGGATAGAAATCAAACCGGTCTCCGGCGACCCCCACCCCCCTATAGAAAGAGGCGAGGGTAGTATCGAGGGAGAAAGCAAGAGGGCCGATCCGCTGAGGATTCAGGAAGTATCCGATTTCGGGGAGTTTCTGGAGGGTTTGAGAAGCACCCGCCCCGCTTTGGAGATCAACAAGGTATTGTGCATCCACATAGAGGCGGGAGGTATCTAGGCGAAGGGAAACCTCTCCGGTCGATTCCAGAAACCTTTGCGTAATCCCACTCAGGAAGGATGAAGGATCTGTGAAAGCACCCCGTGGGGTAATCAGATAGGGGTTGTACTCGCTGTAAAAGACAGGCGAATTGACATAGTCCACATTGAGGTAGCTGGTCAGTTTGCTTCCGCTGTTACGGTTGTCATAGACGTCTTGGAGAACCCAGAAATCCTGTTCCAATGTTCTATCCCTGAGATGGTATGTCCAGAAGTTCCCTTTCGACCCGTCAGTCTCAATGAACCGGTATTCGAGTCCTGTGCCGGTTCCCGCGATGGTATATTCATCGAGCACGAACGTGGCATCACTGGTTTCTGATATTGCCCAGTAGAACGGCTGATCATCATGGATGCCTTTTGATTTTACGTACCCGATGCTAGGTAGCAGCAGGCCTGTTTTCCTCTCGTTGCTCACCGGGGCAGAGAAATAAGGGGTATAGAGTACAGGCAGGTCCTCTATTGAGAATGTAATGTTTCTTGCCTTCAGCCTATCACCGAGGATTAAATCGACATCCTTCCCTTGGAAGCACCAGGCGGGCACGGGTGCATCACAGGTTGTGAATCGAGCCTCTTTCAAGGTGTATTCATCTTCGTCGACCTTCTCTACTTCCGGACCAGTTATATGATAGTTGTCCTTTTTGGAAAATATCTTTGCTTCATAAAGCACGCCGGTTTTGGTGTCGAGGTTTAATTCTGCCCGCGTCCCCTTTATGATTACGGACTGATCTTCGAAAATGACATTGCCCACTGCCTGCGTTTCGGATGTTTTTTCGTTGTAGATAATCTCTTCAGCCTCTAGGTTCGATATCCCCCGCTCGAGTTTGACATGACCCTTTGCCGTATAGGTAGATGTCTTTTCGTCATAGTCAAGGGTGTCTGATTGTATGGTCGTCTTGTCCTCTGCAAGACAGGAGACAACGGGACAGAAGACAGAACAGAGGATAAACAGCAGAGAACAAAGGACAAGAATAAAAGCCTTCAAGGGCGTGTGGCGCATGATCAAGCATGAAATGACAAAGACGCCTCTGCATCCGTCGTTGCCAAAAGAGGAAGGGGGAAGGACTGATTTCTTAAAGAGCAATCTGCGCACTCCGCTCTCGGCTCCCTGCTCCGGGGCGGCTCTCATTCCCTCAACCCCGTGAGGACGCCCTTATGGCCGAGAACGATCTTTGCCTCGCCGATGGTGTAGAAGGAACCGGTGATTACGATCAGGTGACGCGCTTCAGGGGCCGGAGAACGCTCTGTTCGCTTTGTCGCCTTGTCCAATGCCTCTTTTACAGAGTGTGTGACCGTTGATACGAACCCGGAGGATTGGGCATACTGGGCGAGTTTCTCCGGAGATGCCGCTCTTTCATAAGCAGGCGCCGTGAAGATTACCTCCGATGCGATTGGCAAAAGAGGCCCCATGATCCCTTCTATGTCCTTGTCGGCCATGATCCCGAGTATCAGGATTATCTCTTTATATGCGGGCACAAAATATCTCCGTAATGCCTCAGCGAGCGCCTGTGAGGCCGAAGGGTTGTGAGCACCGTCAACCAAGAGGTCATAATGACGCCCTTCTCCTTTAATGAGCTCTAATCTGCCATGCCATGTGGTGTGGGCAAGCCCTTCCCTTATCGATTGCGGGGAGACAGATTCTTTCTCCATGATTAACTCCACTGCCTTGACAGCGACAGAGGCATTCTCGATCTGATGCATTCCGCAAAGGGGAACACGGAGGTTGTCGAACCGCTCCTCTCCTTGATAGTCGAAGGTAATGCCGCGCATATCGCTCTGCACCAGGCGGGAGGTAAAGTCTCTGCCAAACACGAAGAGTTCCGATCCTTCTGCTGAAGCCCTTGCCTCGATCATCTCCAGCGCCTCCGGCTCTTGTGCCGACGAGACTGACGGTACCCCCTTTTTTATTATCCCTGCCTTTTCTCCCGCGATCGCCCGCAGGGTCTGACCGAGGAATTCCCGGTGATCAAAACAGACGCGGGTAATCACCGATGCCGCGGGGGAAAGGATGTTGGTTGCATCCAGCCTTCCACCCATCCCTGTTTCTACAACAGCCCACTCGACCTCCTTTCTCTTGAAATAGAGAAAGGCCATCGCTGTCACAAACTCAAAAAACGTGGGGGAGAATGGCTCTGCTCCTCCGCCTTGTCTCCCTCCGGGAAGCGAAGGATGAGGAAACACAGGGATATCTGCTTTTACGTTTCTTTCAATGACTGCTCTCATCTCCCCGGTAAGTTCCACGACCTCCTGCTCTTTTATCTCAATACCATCGACCCTGATCCGTTCCGTAAAACTCACGAGGTGTGGTGATGTGAAGAGCCCCACCGTGAAACCAGCACTTCTGAGTACAGAGGCGATTATCGCGGCAGTAGAGCCTTTGCCGTTGGTGCCCGCGACATGGATGGCCCTAAAAACATCCTGAGGATTGCCCAAGAGGGATAAGAGCCGCCTGGTATTATCAAGCCCGAGCTTGATACCGTGCTTTTGCAGGGCGTAGAGGTAGGCAATGGCGTCGTTATATTTCATCGCCGCCGTCGTATTTCACCGCAGTGATCGCTGAGTACGCAACGAATGATAATGCAAGGATAAAATACCTCGCCATCGGGAGTCCTTTCATGATGGTTTAAGGGCGGACACCCTGGGGGTCTGCCGCAAGGTGGAGCCGTTCTCCTTTCTTTTTGTCTGGGGAGTTTCCGCAATGGATATGACATCTATCGGGGAACTCCCCACAAGCCGTTAGGGCCGCACCGGGGTTATTGTAAAGGCTTACCATGCCTGCAACACCGCTCTGTCACCCTCAGAGCGTTTCATCGCGGATGACAGTTGCCTGGGACGCGGGGAATATGCCATGGTGTCGCGGCCGAAACAGTTTCTGTTCGGCATTACCCGTTAACCCCCGTGTCAACCAGGGCAGAGCTTGAGCTTCCGCATGCCCTGTTCTCTTGGCGCAGGTTCGTTGACTAATGCAACTCGACACTATCTTCTCCGTTCACTGAGCGCCCCTGCGGTAACTGAGCAGATTTTCCCGCGGCAACCGTTGAGGACGGAGCACTGTCAGTCTCTCTGCGGTGGATAGGGCATAATGCACACAAAGTTTACCAGAGGCATGAAAAAAAGTCATCGTGGAATGTCTCGCGATAATTGCAGAATCCGCGCCGCTTCTCCGAATGACGCTTGAAAGAATTATGTGACCGAAGAGGAAATGATCAGGGGAACGTGGGGTTTTCAGGGGCAGGTGGAGATCGCAATGCGCCCATCCCGCCTGATAGCGAAAGTATTCCCCATTCATTGATGTGCAGAAGGGAGTGGGCTTTGCACGGGGCCTTGCAAGTGCACCCTTTCCTGATGAAGAGAGCGTATGAGGGATAGGGGACATCCTTCCCGAGAAATTACCCAGGCAGCATCTGGTCTCTGAACACCGACAGCTCGATGCGATACGGTCGACACTGATAAAGGAGAAAACGGCATGCTCTTGTTGTTCTGAGGCCATGCGGCAAAGAGATAAGGTGAGAGTTCTCTGCCATTGCCGTGAAGCATTGGTTCAGGAGATAAAAACAGAGAGGATGCCGGCGCGACAGTCCGCTGGTGTTGCGCTCGCTAGAACCCCATCGCCGCAGTCCGCGCCAACTCAATAACAGGTGAGGGAAGAATCCCGATGAGAAGCACGGCCAAGACAGTAACTGCCAGGGTGAGGCCTGCGGACGTGGATGTGGAGAGGGTGACCTCGACCTTCGGCTCTCGCATATACATGTACATGACTATCCTAAGATAGAAGTAGGCTGATATGGCGCTGAAGATTACGGCAACAAGGGCTAGCCATGTATACCCAGCATTCACTGCCGCCATGAAGAGATAGAACTTTCCGATGAACCCCGCAGTCGGGGGGATACCGGTGAGGGAAAACATGAAAATGAGCATCAGGGCAGATGCAAGGGGATGGGTCTTTGCGAGTCCCTGGAAGTCAGCGATCTCCTCTCCCTTGCATTCTCTGGATCTCAGCATGATCACGACAGTGAATGCGCCAATATTCATAAAGGCATAGATGAAAAGGTAGTTCATCATGCTCGCGATCCCCTCGCTCCCGCCGGCAATGATACCGATGAGGGCGTATCCTGCATGGGCAATGGATGAATACGCAAGCATCCTTTTTATGTTCGTCTGCGAGAGAGCGAGGATGTTTCCCACTGCCATGGTGAGAATGGCGATAGGTATGAGTATTGCCGTCCAGTCCAAGCGAAGGCTTGCAAAGGCGATGAAGAATATCCTTCCCAAAGCCGCGAACCCAGCTGCCTTCGGCCCTACAGACATAAAAGCGGTGACGGATGTCGGTGCGCCCTCGTACACATCGGGTGCCCACATATGAAACGGTGCAGCCGCTATCTTGAAGCCGAATGCCACGATAAAGAGTGTCATCGAAAGCATGAGGGCGGGATTCCTTCCGATGCCGTGTGTTGCGAGGTATTGTGCGATCCCCCGCAGGCTTGTTGTGCCCGTAAGCCCGTAGATCAGGGCTGCACCGTAAAGGAGGATGGCCGAAGCAAAGGCTCCGAGGAGAAAGTACTTTAGTGCGGCCTCGTTGGATTTTGTTTCATGCCTGAGGAAACCCGCCAGAACATACGTGCTCAGGGCCATCAGTTCGAGGCCGAGGTACAGGACGATGATGTCACCGGCGGACGCCATGATCATCATGCCGATTGTCGCAAAAAGCATAAGGACATAATATTCGCCGGAATTCACCTCCTCCACCTCGATATATTTAACCGAGACGAGGATCGAGAGCACGAGGCTGATAAGAAAGATCAGTTTGAAGAACGTGCTGTAGCCGTCGGCGATGAACATCCCGGAAAAGGTCTCCCCCGACACTCCCATCACCGCATAGGCACCGATACCCGCGGTAATGATGCTCAGGAGAGCGACGATACCCTTTCTCTGTATCGCGAGGTCCAGAAGCAATACCGCCATCGCGAGACAGACCATGAGGATCTCGGGCATAAGCGGGTTCAAATCAGGCATCTGTATATTCACCATACGCTAACCTCCAAGAGTAGGAACAACCACATTAGGGATTACGCATCATCGTCTCGACGACACCCCGAACCGCCTCCTGTCCGGCAGGAACGGCGTGGAGACGATCGATGAGATGCTGGACCGACGGGTGCAGGAAACTGAGAAAGGTGTCGGGATAGACACCGATCCAGAAGATAAAGATGATCATCGGAACAAGGGTGATGATCTCCCGGAGATCCATGTCGCGGAGCCCCAGGACCTTCTCATTCGTCTCCATGAAAAATACCCTCTGGTAGAGCCAGAGCATGTATGCTGCGCCGATGATAATGCCCGTGGCAGCGAAGACCCCCACCCATTTGTTCGCAGTGAAGCCTCCGAGTATGATGAGAAACTCACCGACGAAGCCGTTCAGGCCGGGAAGGCCGATGGACGCCAGGGTGAGCACCATGAAAAATGCGGCATAAACGGGGAGGACGGTCGCAAGGCCACCGTAGTCCTTGATCTCCCTCGAATGGGTCCGGTCATAGATGATTCCGACCGAGAGAAAAAGTCCGCCGGTTATCACGCCGTGGTTTATCATCTGCAGGATGCCGCCTTCGAGCCCCTGTATGTTCAGGGCGAAGATACCGAGGGTCACAAACCCCATGTGGCTCACCGAGCTATAGGCGATGAGACGCTTCAGGTCGGTCTGTGCAAGGCAGACCACGGCGCCGTAGATAATGGCAATCACGGATAGTACCAACAGCGGTACGGTCATAGCCTTCGACGCATCGGGGAAGAGGGGAATGCTGAAGCGGAGAAAGCCGTAGGCGCCCATCTTAATGAGGACCGCCGCAAGGATCACGCTTCCGGCAGTCGGTGCCTCCGTGTGTGCGTCCGGGAGCCAGGTATGCACCGGGAACATCGGGACCTTGACCGCAAAGGCTGCGAAGAACGCCCAGAAAAGCCAGAACTGCATTGGGTAGGGATAGGTTTTTCTCATGAGTTCCAGGATATCGAAGGTCTTTCCTGCGTAGAAATAAAGTACGATGATTCCGACAAGCATGAGGAGGCTTCCAACGAGGGTATAGAGGAAAAACTTTATGGCGGCATAAACCCTGTTCGGGCCGCCCCAAACACCGATCAGGAGATACATGGGTATGAGCATCGCCTCCCAGAAGAGATAGAAGAGGAAGAAGTCGAGGGCAGTGAAGACCCCTATCATCGCACCTTCCATGATGAGGATGGCGATGTAGAACTCTTTCACCTTTGTCTTTATCGAATTCCACGAGATCAGGATGCAGAGGATCACCACGAGGGTACTGAGCAGGACGAAGAGGACGCTGATGCCGTCAATCCCTACATAATAGGTTATGTTCCATGTCGGTATCCAGAGGTGCCGCTCGACGAACTGCATGAGAGGGGTTGTTTTGTTAAACTCCGTGAAGAGCGGCAGCGAGAGGAAAAATACGATAACACTCACAAGAAGCGCAGTCCATTTTATGAACGTCTCCTTTGCCCTATCGATGAGCAGGAGCAGCGCCGCGCCGATGACAGGAACGAATATCAGGGTGCTGAGAACGGGATACCCGAGGTCAGTAGTCATCAAAGTCTCCATATAGCTCCTTTATCTCCTACCACAGCAAGACCATAGCGATGATGAAAAAGGCGCCTATTACCATGATGGCCGCATATTCATGGACCATCCCCGTCTGCAGTTTCCTCAGTCTCCCGGAAAATCTTCCGATGAGGTTCGGCACCCCGTTAACGATCCCTTCGATTATTTTTCCGTCGGTGACGCCGACGATAATACTCCTGGCAACCCAGAACGTCGGCTTCACAATAATGGAATCATAGAGTTCATCGACATAGTATTTATTCCAGAGAATTCGGTAAGGCATGGCAAAAATCTGTCCGAGTCTTTTCGGAAGGTCGGTCTTCCTGAGATAGAAAAAGGCCGAAAGAGCGATGCCGGTAATGCCCGCGAGTATCGATATGGTCATGACCATCATCTCTTCGGCATGGGTCCCCTCGCCTTTCGGGTGTCCCACCACAGGGGCGAGGAATTCCCCGAAGGCATCAGGCCGCAGGCCTGTTATCCCGGCAAGAAGCGGAGGAACGCCGACATATCCGGCCACCACCGCGCCGATTGCGAGTATCATGAGGGGAATCGTCATGAGCTTCGGCGATTCGTGGAGATGATGTTCCTGTTCATGCGTTCCCCTGAACTCTCCGTGGAAAGCGAGATAGATGATCCTAAATGAATAGAAAGCGGTAAGCAGTGCGGTAAGGGTAGCCACAACATAGAGTCCCCGTCCCAGCGGACCCCCGGAATATGCTCGCCAGAGGATATCGTCCTTGCTGAAAAAGCCGGCGAGACCCGGAAAGCCGGCTATGCTCAGGGAGGCGAGGAGAAACGTCCAGTAGGTGACGGGCATGTGTTTTTTCAGTCCGCCCATCTTCTGGATATCGAGTTCACCTGCCATGGCGTGCATGACGCTGCCGGCACCGAGGAAGAGGAGGGCCTTGAAGAAGGCGTGGGTATAAAGGTGGAAAATCCCTGCGCCATAGGCACCGAGGCCGCAGGCAAGGAACATGTAGCCGAGTTGGCTTACGGTAGAGTACGCGATGATCCTCTTGATATCGTTCTGCACGAGGGCTATTGTGGCGGCGAAAAGCGCTGTTACCCCACCCACGACTGCGACAACGCTCAAGGCAACGGGCGAGAGGTTGAATATCGGGCTGCACCGGGCAACGAGGAATACCCCGGCCGTTACCATCGTTGCAGCGTGGATTAATGCACTGACAGGCGTTGGACCCTCCATGGCATCCGGCAGCCAGACGTGGAGCGGCAACTGGGCGGATTTGCCGACTGCGCCGCAGAAGAGGAGGAGCGCGATGAGGGTGACAAGGTCTGCATTGTACCCCAGGAGATGAACAGTCCTGCCTGCCAACCCCCCGATAGATTGGAAGACCGGCGCGTAATGGAGTGTGCCGAGGCTCAGGAAGATGACAATCACGCCGATACCGAACCCGAAGTCGCCAAACCGGTTGACGATGAATGCCTTTTTCCCGGCGTCCGATGCCGATTTCTTCTCGTACCAGAAACCGATGAGGAAATAGGAACAGAGCCCCACCGCCTCCCATCCGAAGTAGAGCTGGAGGAAATTGTTCGCCATAACGAGCATGAGCATAGAGAAGGTAAAGAGGCTCAGAAACGCGAAGAACCGGTAGTAGCCTTTGTCTCCGTGCATATAACCTATGGAGTAGATGTGAACCAGGGAACTGACCGTGGTGACCACGATGAGCATAACGGCGGTGAGCTGGTCGATGAGAAACCCTACCGACACCCTGAACCCGCCGGAACTTATCCATGTGTAGAGGTCTCTGTTGAGCGTTCTGCCTCCCAGGACGTCCGCGAGGGTCATGAGGGATATCACCCATGAGGCGAGAACCGCCAGGATTGACACCCAGTGGGCAGAGTGCCGTATCACCTTCCGGCCGAAGATGATGTTGATAAAGAATGCCGCAAGGGGCAGAAACGGTATCAAGAGATAGTTATCCATGCATCACTCCACAAAAGGTAGTCTCGTAGTTTTCATCCTTCATCGGATCACCCCTTCATCTCGTCCACGTCATCCACGTTGGTAGTCGCCCTGTTTCTGAAGAGGGCAATGATGATAGCAAGCCCTATGGCCGCTTCTGCAGCCGCAACGGCGATGATGAAGAACACGAAGATCTGGCCCCTCATATCGTTCAGCTGGTAGCTTAAGGATACGAGGCTGATGTTTGCCGCATTCAGCATGAGCTCTATCGACATGAACATGATGATGATATTCCTCCTCGTTACGAACCCTGCTACGCCGATCGCGAAAACCACGGCACTGAGCCATATATACCAGGTTGCTGGGATCATCGTCAGCTCCTCAACTTTTTCTTCGCCAGTACAATCGCGCCTATGAGTGCGACGAGCAGCAAGAGGGAAACTATCTCGAAGGGGTAGAGATATTCGGTAAATAATATCCGTCCGAGGACCTTCGTGTCTGTCTCGGCATGGATGACTTCCGGACCGAACGAGCCCGAAGGTCCGGTAACAAAGGACCGGAGAGGAAAAAGAATCATCAAAAAGAAAGCAAGGGCTGCCGAAAGTCCCAGCGGCCAGGGGCCGACAAACCTCTCAACCGCAATCTCTTCCTTCAGGTTCAGCAAAAGGACGACGAAGAGGAAGAGGACGAGAATTGCTCCCGCGTATACCATGATCTGGACGACGGCGAGGAACTCCGCATTCAGGGTGAGATAGAGGCCCGCTATGTGGAAAAAGAGAAGCAGCATAAAGAGCACGCTGTGCACAGGGTTTCTCCTCGTAATAACAAGGACAGAGAGGAGAATGATTGCCCCCGCCAGATAGGCAAAGAGTAATTCAGCGGTCATAGGGTCTCCCTCCGCTTCTTGAATACCGCCTGGTCTTCCGGGGTCCCGAAGTCAGCGCTCAGGGGGTGCCAGAACTTTTTGAAATACTCCTGGTCCTTTTCCCAGCCCATATACTTGTCATAATTACTCAGGAGTTTTTCCTTTGTCATATAAAGGTCCTCTTTGGAATAGGCGGAGTATTCATAGTGTCCTGTAAGGGCAATCGCAGAATAGGGACAAGCCTCGACACAGAATGCGCAATAGATGCACCTCAGGACCTCGATCTCGTACCTCTCGACGACCTTCGTGTGGTCAGGGCTGTCGATGGTATAGATATGGATACACTGGGAAGGACATATGGCCGCACAGAGCCCGCATCCGACACACCGTGCCTCACCGGTCTGCGGGTTTCTCGTAAGGGCATGCAGTCCCCTGAAACCCGGCATTGCAGGCCGCCGCTCCTTGGGATACTGTCTCGTCACCGCATGGGTGAACATGGTCTTCAGGGTCAATGCCATTCCCGCGACAATCTCTGTCATAAATACGGTTTTTATGATCTGTCTGATTTTCACACGAGCACCTTGTAAATTCCTGTTATGACGATGTTCAGCAATGCGAGGGGTATGAGCAGCTTCCAGCCGAGACCCATGAGGTGGTCATAGCGGTATCTCGGCAGCGTTGCCCTGATCCAGTAGTAAACGAAGGCGCAGACATAAATCTTGATGACGAACCAGCCGAAGGGCAGATAGGGTATCGGGAAGGGCCCGTTCCATCCGCCGAGGAAGCAAATCGTTCCGAGGCAGGCCATAATGATCATGCCGAGGTACTCCGCAACAAAAAAGAGTCCGAACCTCATCCCGCTGTATTCGACAAAATATCCGGCCACGAGTTCGCTCTCAGCCTCAGGCAGGTCGAAGGGCGACCTGTTCGTTTCGGCTATGGCAGAGACGACGAATACAAAGCAGCCCAAGAACTGCGGCAACAGAAACATGCCGAAGGGATAGTGTTCCTGTGCTTTCACAATGACCGTGAGGTTCAGGGAACCGGAGAGCATCATAACACCCACAAGGCTCAGTCCCAGGGCAATCTCATAACTGACGACCTGGGCTGAGGACCTGAGGCCGCCGAGGAATGAAAATTTGGAGTTGGATGCCCATCCTGCCATGATTATGCCGTAGGAGCCTAAAGATGACATGGCGAGGATGAAGAGAAGGCCGATATTTATATCCGATATCACGAAGCCTTGGAAAAATGGTATTACCGCCAATGATGACATACCGGCGAAGACGGCTATCACGGGTGCGATAAAGAAAATCAGTTTGTCGGACCGAGCAGGGATGATATCCTCTTTGAAGAACAACTTGACAAAATCCGCTATAGGCTGCAGCAGACCATGAAATCCGACATTCATCGGACCGAGCCTCGCCTGCATATGACCGATGACCTTCCGCTCAAAATAGGTGGCGTAAGCGACGTGCAGCATCACCGCCCCAATTACGACCACGATCTTGAGCAGCAGAAGGGCAAAGCTGACAAGAGCAGTAAGCTCAAAGAATTTCATTGTTCCCTGCCACCGTTACCCACGTTTTCTTCCGCCCGCACTTCTCCGTGACACCCCGATGGTGCCTTTGATGATGCCTCCTGCAGCGTCATTGCGTTCCCTACCGACAGGGAGTCCCGTATTTTTATTGGAAAGCCGGGGTGTTTCCACTACCGGTCACAGTCTCCAAGGACTATGTCAATGGTTCCGATGTTCGCGATGAGGTCGGCAACAAGAGCGCCTTCACTTAATCTCGGAAGGGCCGCGACATGGACAAAGGAAGGTGCCCGCAGCCTCATCCGATAAGGTTTTCCGGTTCCGTCGCTCACGAAGTAGAATCCGAGTTCACCCTTGGGGGTTTCGGTTGCCACGTATACTTCGCCTTCAGGTGCGGCTATGGGCCCCTTTGTTATGAGGATAAAATGGTGTATCATTGATTCCATATTCTGCAAAACCCTGTCTTTGGGCGGAAGGGTGAATTTCGGCGCATCGGGTGTCATGATCGGGCCTCTCGGCAGCCGTTCGATACACTGCCTGATAATCTTGTTGGACTGCCTCAGTTCTTCCATCCGGCAGCGGTACCGGTCATAGACATCCCCCGCCTTACCAACAGGGACGTCAAATTCCACTTTGTCATAGGCATCGTAGGGCGCGAATTTTCTCACGTCATAGGGTACACCAGAACCCCTCAGCGTCGGGCCGGTGAATCCCCAGTTGACAGCCTCATCAGCTTCAATCACCCCTATGCCCTTCGTTCTCTTCAGCCATATCCTGTTCTGGTCAATGAGTGTTTCATACTCTTCTATCCGTTTGGGAAACTCCTCGGTAAATTGGTAAAGGCTGTCGAGAAACTCCTGCGAGACATCGTTCCTGACCCCGCCTATTCTCGGGTAGGTCGTCGTCAGCCGTGCACCGCAGAGCATCTCAAAGAGATCCATGAGCGCCTCCCTCTCTCTGAAAGAGTAAAGGAACACGGTCATCGCCCCTATGTCCAGGGCATGGGTGCCGAGCCAGATGATATGGCTGCTTATCCTTGACATCTCGGCTGTCATGGTCCGTATATATTTAGCCCGTTCAGGGGGCTCGATGCCGAATAATTTCTCAACGGCAACACAGTAGCCGACATTGTTTGCATTGCTCGATATGTAATCGAGTCTGTCGGTGAGCGGTAATGCCTGTAGATACGTCTTGTGTTCCGCGAGTTTTTCTGTGCCCCGGTGCAGATAACCGACAGAGGGGGTACACCGAACGATTGTCTCACCGTCTAGCTCGAGGGTGAGTCGCAAAACCCCGTGGGTTGCGGGATGCTGCGGTCCCATGTTTATGGTCAATTCCTTGTGGAGAAGTTCTCTTTCCATGGTTACCGTGTCTCGAATGTCCTGTTCTTTTCCGCCAGGGCGATAACCTCTTTAAAGCCCTTCCATTCCCTGTCCCCGAGGTCACTCTTCAGAGGGTAATCTTTTCTCAGCGGATGGCCTTCCCAGTCCTCCGGCATCAGTACCCTTCTCAGATCGGGGTGCCCTACGAAGGTAATTCCGAACAGGTCATAACATTCCCTCTCGTGCCAGTTTGCACCGTCCCAGATGGCAACAACGCTCTCTATGGATGGGTCATCCTCCGGGACCTCCGCCC
This sequence comes from Thermodesulfovibrionales bacterium, assembly GCA_050014695.1. Lineage (GTDB taxonomy): Bacteria > Nitrospirota > Thermodesulfovibrionia > Thermodesulfovibrionales > UBA9159 > UBA9159. The sequence continues at coordinate 9,351 of JBEKCV010000013.1, read as the reverse complement.
TGATCCTGAGAGCGTTCCTGTGGCGTATGGAATAGAGTTGGTAAACCACTTCGAATCTCAGATCCTTTTTCCCGAGGTAATCGACTCCGCAGAGGTCCTGCAGATGGCTGAAACAGATTTCCTCGGTATCGTGGAGAAACTCCAGCATCTCTTTAATCCTGTCCCTCCGCACGATTACGGATACCTGTCCGCGGAATTCCCTCACCTCTCTCACTTCTTCGGGAAAGCGTTCTCGTATTGCCTCTACGATCGCTGTCACTTCCATCTCTTCTTATCCCCTTCGGCTGCCGTCGGGTCTGTCCGTGTTGCCGTCTCTTTGCCGGCCATGACCACTTTTCATCTCCATCTGCTCCACCTGAAGTGTTCGTTCCTGATTTTTTCCTGAAGCTTTATGAGCCCCTCCATGAATGCCTCGGGTCTCGGGGGACACCCGGGTATGTAAACGTCGACGGGCAAAAACGCATCGGCCCCCTGTACGGTGCTATACGTGTTATAGATGTTCCCGGTACTGGCACAACTTCCCATGGCAATGACATATCGCGGTTCGGGCATCTGGTCGTAAACCCTGCGGACGATGGGCGCCATCTTTTTTGTAATAGTTCCTGCCACGATTACAACGTCAGCCTGCCGCGGGGAACCCCTGAAAATTATCCCGAATCTGTCAAGGTCGTAGTGTGACGCTCCCGTTGACATCATCTCGATGGCACAGCATGCCAAACCGAAGGTCATCGGCCAGAGGGATGAAACCCTTCCCCAGTTCACGAGCTTGTCTATGCCGGCAATTATCGTATTGCCTCCGGGGATAATCTTTACCCCCTCTTCCACTTCAACCATTCCAGTCAGGCCTTCTAAGAGCATCTGCCTTCACCTTCTTTCCTGAATGCAAAATGAGCAGGGTGTAAAATCTGCCGGGAGATTCCTCTCTGCCACGGACCTCTCATGAAGCACCCCTTCGGCTCTCACTCAGTCCCATTTGAATGCCTCTTTTTTCCATGCATAAAGATATCCGACGAAGAGTATCGCTATGAATATCATCATTTCGATGAATGCATAAAGACCGATCCGGTCGAAGACGATCGCCCAGGGATAGAGGAATACCGCTTCAACATCGAAAACGACAAAGAGCATGGCGATCACATAAAACTTTACGGAGAAACGATACCGCGGCTCTCCGACCGGCTCGTTACCCGACTCATAGGGAACGAGCTTCTCGGGATAGGGTCTCCTGATTCTCGTCAGATATCCCATGAGCAAGGTGCCCATGCCGAAGAGCACGGCAATCACCATGACGATGATTACAGGCAGATATTCTCTCGGGATGATTGGATCCAGCATAAAAGTGCCTTTATTTATACACGAAACAAGAGGAGCTGTCAACTTGGAAAATTGATAAGCAAGATTAATAGACTTATCAGCATTTGTTATGAAAATTTTTCCTCCGGTCTTGTGATAAAATAACGCAATGATGAGAAAATCCGTGAATTCGATCGCTGGCAAGCTCATTATAGCAGTCGGCGCTCTTATGGCTCTCGGCAGCATCATCTTTGGGTACATCTTTATTCGGTATGAAGAGAATATCATGAAGAGAAACCTTATCATGAACGCTTCCTCCACGGCAGACCTCGTGAAGAGGGCGTTGTATTACGACATGCTCACGGGCCACCGGGAAGCGATAGAACAGACGATTGCGGTTATCGGCTCGGGATCGGAAATCCAGGGGATATCGATATTCGATAAAAAGGGCAGAGTCGTTTATTCGTCGCACAAGGACGAGGTCGGAAAGGTTGTCACAAAGGAAAACGCGACCTGTCAAATCTGCCACAAGCGAAAGGAAAAGCCCCTCGAATCGGTTCCGGAGTCGGATACCTGGAGAATTGCGTCGGACAGCCCGAACACGAAGACGCTCACCCTTGTGATGCCTCTTGCGAACGAACCATCATGCTTTGCAGCATCCTGCCACGTCCATAAACCGGACCAGCATATCCTGGGCGTGCTCGAGATCAATTTCAGCACCGACACGGTCGAAGCCATTATAAGGCAAAACCGCATCGGGACATTCACCTTTGGAAGTCTCTTCATCGCCCTGATCTCCGGCTCTCTCATGATCATCCTTTACAAGTTTGTTTCGAAGCCGGTCTCCCTGCTCGATGAGGGTATGCGGCGGATCGCGAAGGGTGATCTCGATTATGTGATCGACATACGATCTGACGATGAAATGGGCCGCCTCGCGCAGACCTTCAACGCTATGGCAAGAGATCTCGAAAGCTATAAGGAGCACATGGAGAACTCGACGCGGTCGCTCGAAGAGGAGGTCCGGAAAAAAGCCGCCGAAATCGTGAAGGCCAACGAGTCTCTCATTAATGCAGAAAAACTTGCCTCCCTGGGGAGAATGGCAGCAGGCGTGGCGCATGAGCTGAACAGCCCTCTTACCGGGATCGTCACTTTCGCCCATCTTATGATGAGGCGCACCCCTCCCGAAAATACGCAGGACCGCGAGGACCTTGAGACAATCATTGAACAGGCCGACAGGTGTTCGAAGATCATTAAGAGTCTCCTCGGTTTCTCTCGTAAGACAACAGCGGAAAAGACGCTTGTCAATATCAATGTGCTGATTGAGAACACGATCTCGATGGTGAGGAATCAGGCGAAATTCCATAACATCAAATTCAACCTCGACCTTGATGACACTATCCCGAGTATCGATGCCGACCAGAATCAGTTGCAGCAGGTATTTTTGAATCTCTGTATTAACGCTGCTGACGCCCTGAACGAACGGGGGCAGGTCACCATCTCGACTCGCCTTGCCGCGGGAGCGACAGACAGCGCAACCCCATGGTTCAAGCGGGGGTATCCCGAGGAAGGCACTGAGCAGATCGAGATCGAGTTTACCGATACGGGACCGGGCATCCCTGCGGAACTTCTCGGAAAGATCTTTGAGCCCTTTTTTACAACAAAGCCGGTCGGAAAAGGGACCGGTCTCGGACTCTCTGTCAGCTACGGGATCATTAAAAAGCATGGCGGCAATATCTTTGCACGGAGCGAGCCCGGCAAGGGTGCGAGCTTTTTTGTAAGACTGCCGATAGGAGAAAACAAGGAGGCTGGGTGAATGCGCGCAAATCCTGTGAAAGAAGGTAAATACCAATGACCTTAAGGCGTATTGCTGAGATTCTCGATGCTGAATTCCTTGTTACTGCGGGAAATCCGGATACCGAGATAAGATCGGTATGCAGTTCCGATCTCATGAGCGACCTGCTCCATTTTGCAGGAAAGCCGAAATCCCTCCTCATCACCGGACTGATCAACAATCAGGTAGTGAGGACCGCCGAAATAGCGGACATAAAGGCAGTGGTCTTCGTTCTCAACAAGAAACCCGACAGGGAGACCGTCTCTTTTGCAGCGGATAAGGGTATATGGCTGCTCGCTACTCGCCTTTCCCGCTTTACGGCGTGCGGCAAATTATATGGGGAGGGGCTGAGAAGCTGCACCGAGGAAAACGGTCATGACTAAGCAGCACTGTGAGGGGAGCTTTCATCTCGTGGGAGGAGAGTTCACCCATGCCGGGGCAGCATCGAGCGAGCTCAAGACAATCCTGACAGGATTAGGCATCAGTGCTGAACTGGTGAGAAGGGCTGCAATAGCGACATTCGAGGCTGAGATGAACGTTATCATCCACGCCGCAGCCGGGGTCATCCACTATTCGGTGACACCCGAGAAGATACAGATTGTTGTGAGCGACATGGGGCCCGGGATACCGGATATCGGACTTGCGATGACCGAGGGATATTCTACAGCGCCTGACTGGGTGCGTGAAATGGGATGGGGTGCCGGCATGGGATTGCCGAATATAAAAAAAAACTCTGACCAGCTAAAGGTGGAATCGGTTGTCGGTGAAGGGACAACGATAGAGATTATGATCATCATGAAGGGGGGTGATGCCGGTGAAGGTGAATGAGATGGCAGGCAAGCTGTCTCTGCGCGTAAACACTACGAAAGGGGATCTCGATCGCGATGTCACCGGATGTTATATAAGCGATCTCCTCTCGGATGTGATGGCAAACGCTCAGGAGGGTGAGGTCTGGATAACCCTTCAGACCCATCCCAATATCGTTGCCGTTGCAGTACTAAAGAACCTCTCGGGGATTATCATAACGAACAATCGCAACCCGGAAGGAGAGACTCTTAAGAAGGCCGAGGCTGAAGGGATACCGATCATGCTCAGTGCTTCATCCACCTTCGAAACAGGGGGAAGCCTTTATCGCCTTCTCCGATGTTGAAAACATTTCAAGCAGACTTGCACATACACACGTGTCTTTCCCCCTGCTCTGAATTGGACATGAATCCACGGGAGATCGTGGACCGAGCGCGGGAGAGGGGATTGGATATCATAGCGATAACTGATCACAACTCTGCCGAGAATGTGGAAGCTACCTGCAGGGCCGCGCAGGGAACAGGGATAACCGTTTGGGGCGGCATGGAGATTACGAGTTCAGAGGAGGTTCATGTCCTTGCCCTCTTTGAGGGGCAGGAGGCCCTGAAGCGCATGCAGGACATGGTCTACGAACATCTCCCGCCTCTGGAAAATGACGAGCAGTTTTACGGACAGCAGGTGATCGTGAACGAGTTCAAAGAGGTGATGGGATTTAACAGGAGGTTGCTGATAGCTGCGACAGGGTTGAATGCACAGAGGATCCTCGATGTGATCGCTTCGCTCGGCGGAATTTCCGTGGCAAGCCACATCGACAGGCAGGCCTTCAGCATTCTTTCACAGCTCGGCTTTATTCCCGAAGACCTAAGGTTTAATGCCCTTGAGCTGTCACCGAATGTGAGCAGGACCGAGGCGGAATCGAGATTTGCGTCACTGAAAAGATTCCCCTGGGTATCCTTTTCTGACGCTCATCACATCATGGACATCGGAAGGAGAGCTACGACCCTTCTCATAAAAGAGCCGACGCTGGATGAGATGAGACAGGCGCTGACGGACAGCGGAGGCAGGAATGTGGTCTGGGAATAACCGCCGCCGTGGAAGACATTTCATTGCATATACTGGACATCGCAGAGAACTCCATCTCCGCAGGCGCACGCCTGGTCGAGATCGGCGTTGAAGAGGACACGGGAAATGATCGGTTCACGCTGGAGATACGGGACAATGGAAAAGGCATGGATGAGGAGATGATGAGAAAGGTTACCGATCCTTTCTTCACAACAAAGACAGTCCGGGGGGTCGGCCTTGGCCTTCCGCTGCTCCGACAGACCGCTGAGGAATGCGAAGGGCATTTTTCGATCACCTCCGAGAAAGGGAAGGGCACAACCGTGACGGTCAGTTTCAGGAACAGCCATATTGACAGGAAACCGACCGGAGATATCGCTGCAACGCTCGTGGTCCTTATTGCGGGGAATCCCGGGGTCGATTTCGTTTTCGACTACAGAAGGGACGGATACTGCTACCGGTTTGACACGGCAGAGATAAGGGAGGAGATCGGGGAGATACCGATAAACGCACCATATGTATTACGGGCGATACGACAGGATATCGCCAGGGGATTGGGACAGAGGGAATCCACTGATGCTGAAGGCGGTTCATGAACAGGCCGAGAATTCTCGTAATCGATGATGAAGAGATCGTGAGGATCTGTTGCAAAAAATGTCTGACGCCCGAGGGATACGACGTTGATACAGCTTCAGACGGTATCGAGGGGATGCAGTTGTCTCAGGCCACAAAATACGACCTGATCCTGACGGATCTCAAGATGCCCAAGATGGACGGGATGGAGTTCATCATGAAAGCCAAAGAAAGTCAGCCTGACACAAAGGTGATCATGATGACAGGGTACAGTACGGTAGAGCATGCGGTGAAGGCAATGAGATTGGGCGCCTGTAATTATATCGAAAAGCCTTTTACCCCCGATACGCTGATAACTGCCGTGAGAGAAGCACTTGTAACAAAGCGAGAAACGAGATAGGGGAATTCCGTGACACCTGACAGGGGAAAGATTCTCGTCATTGATGATGACGAGATAGTCAGAAGAAGCTGCCGGAAGATACTTGAGCCTGAAGGCTATACCGTTGAGACGTGTGCTGAGGGCCGGAAAGGACTGAAGACCCTTCAGGGGGATTTCTTTGATCTTGTGTTGACGGACCTGAAGATGCCCGATATGGACGGCATTGAGGTGCTCAAAAAAAGCAAGGAGCACTGGCCGGATACAGAGGTGATCCTGATCACGGGTTTTGGAACGGTAAAGACCGCTGTTGAGGCGTTGAAATATGGTGCTCATGACTATATCGAGAAGCCATTCACCCCCCAAGAACTTCTGAACGTTATCGCCCGGTGCCTCGAAAGGAGACTCCTCATTGTAGAGAACCTGAGGCTGAGACGGGAGATACACGCACTTTACCGGATGGAAAATATCGTCGGGACATCCATGGCGATTCAAAAGGTTTTCCAGTTGATAGCCACGGTCGCCCCCCTTGAAGCGACGGTACTGATAACGGGAGAGAGCGGAACCGGCAAAGAAGTTGTTGCGAGGGCCATCCATTATAACAGCCCGAGGAAGGACGGGCCGTTTCTTGTGGTTGACTGCGGCGCCATCCCCGATAATCTCATGGAGGCAGAACTCTTCGGCTACACAAAGGGTTCTTTCACCGGCGCGACGGAGACCCGGAGAGGCCTCTTGGATCTTGCCGGTAACGGCACGGTGTTCTTTGATGAGATAGCAAATCTCAAAATGTCTCTCCAGGCAAAACTCCTCAGGGTTTTACAAGAAAAAGAGTTCAGACCTATCGGCGGGAAAGATCACAGAAAGGCCGATGTCAGAATCATAGCAGCGACGAATAAGGACCTCTCTGCCATGGTGAGGGACGGCATGTTTCGTGAGGACCTCTTTTACCGGCTCAATGTCTTTCCGCTTCGGCTTCCGCCTCTCAGGGAGAGAAAAGAGGACATTCCCGCGCTTGTAGAGCACTTTCTGAGCAAATACAGCCATGAGATCGGAAAGGATGTTCCGCATCTTTCCGCAGAGGCTGTTCGGCAGCTCATCGCCTATGACTGGCCGGGGAATGTGCGGGAGATCGAGAATGTGATCCACCGGGCTCTGATTGTCTGTAACGGCAGGGTACTAAAGCCGGAACACATACTGATGCCGTCAGAAAACGACAGAGATGTTCCGAAAACCCTGGGGGAGCTGAAGAAGAAGAAAAGAGACTTGAAGATTAAATCCATAGAATATACCGAACAACAATTTCTCCTCTCAGCCCTCGAACGGAACAACTGGAATATTACGAAGACGGCTCAGGAGGTTGGGATGCAGAGAACAAATCTCCATGCGCTCATGAAGAAGCATAATATCTCAAAGAGGCAGAAATCATAACGGACTCAAGATAAGAAGTCCTTACTGCTCACCTTCTTGTTTGCCTCGCTGTCTTGTAAGAATATACGGTGCTCCTGCGGGCGATTTGCGAGGTCCTGTCTGTGTCTGGGACGTCCGAAGCTTTAGCAAGGCTTGTTCATTAGTATAAAAAAGACATACACTTTTTCATCCCGCTGTGTGTAACCTGCTGAAGACTCGTAATTTCCATGTTTGGCATCAATCTTGCTTTTTAATCTCAGAAAATCACGTGAGGGAGTTCGATGGAGAATCAGAAGGTATTAGTACTCGACGATGACCCTGTTCTCGTACTCAGTTATAAAAGGACACTCGAGGGTAACGGTTACATTGTGTCGAATGCGGCAAGGGGCGGCGACGCGATAAAAATGATCGCGAGCGAGAACTTCGATCTCCTCATAGCCGACATAAGACTTCCCGATATGGACGGAAAACAGGTGCTCCGGGAGGCAAGAACGATTCAGCCGACGATGGATGTGATCATAGTAACCGGCTATGCCACGACGGAGGATGCAAAGGAGGCGATAATGCTCGGCGCGTTTGAGTATCTCGAAAAACCCTTTACCCCTGATTTCATGCTCAATGTCGTAAACAGGGTCTTTGACACGAGAGGATGGATACTAAGAAAAACCTTTATTGACCAATTCAGGGAATATATTACTCCCCTTTCAGAATTGGACAAGAAAACGATATACTATGAAAACGGGGTCTGGGCGAGGCCCCTCAAAGGGGCGCTGTGGGAGATCGGTCTGGATGTGAGACGCTGGTTTCTGGCCGGCCAGCTGCTTTATATTGATGTTTTCGAAACTGCTGCGGTATCCGCGGGAAAGGCTTTTGCCCATCTGCTGTCTGAAGACGGAAGGATTCGTGACTTGAGTTCGCCTATGAGCGGGACTGTCAAAGAGCGGAATGTCAAAGCCAATGACGCCGTGCATTCCCTCGTGAGGGACTGTCTTTCGGAAAATTGGCTCATGTGGCTTGTCAGGATTGTGCCGAAAACCAGACGGCATGAAACGATATGAATCAGTTCAAGGAGGATAGAGGATGACGGGGAAGATACTGATGGTGGATGATGAGGAGATAGTGCTGAAGAGCTGTGAGCGGATCCTGCGGCCTGAGGGCTATGAGGTGAAGGGGGTGACATCGGGGAGGGTTGCTCTGGAGGCGCTGGAGGTGGAGCACTTTGACCTGATCGTAACGGATATAAAGATGCCGGAGATGGACGGGCTGGAGTTCATGCGGGAAGTGAGGAAGAAGGCGCATGATATCAATATCGTGGTGATAACGGGGTATCCTTCTCAGGAGAGCATTGGCGAGGCGCTGAGTTTAAGGATCATCGATTATTTGCCGAAGCCCTTTTCCCCGACGCTTCTGCTTGAGGTAGTGGCGAAGGGGATGGAACTGAAGCAGAAGGGGGTAACGCTGGAGCCGGAGGTGCAGGAGTATACGGAGGCGGCCGCGGAGAAGATGGAGGGGATAATCAGGAGGTACCGGGACAAGCCGGGGAGTCTGATACCGGTGCTGCAGGAGGCGCAGGAGCTGATTGGGTATTTACCGCCGGTAGTGCAGAAGCACATAGCGAGGGGGCTGAGGGTGCCGGTGAGCGAGGTACACGGGGTGGTATCGTTTTATTCTTTTTTCACGATGAAGCCGAAGGGGAAGCATAACGTGAAGGTATGTTTGGGGACGGCATGTTACGTAAAGGGAGCAGAGGAGATAGCGAACAAGATGAAAGAGGGTCTTGGGGTAGAGGTAGGGGGGATAACGGACGACCGGAAGTTTTCGCTGGAGAGCGTGAGATGTCTGGGTGCGTGTGGGCTTGCACCGGTAGTGGTGGTGGACAAAGATACCCATGGGTCGGTGAATCCGGTGAAGGCGATGGAACTGCTGAAGCAGTATGAGTGAAGAGAGGAAAAAGGAGAGGAAGAGATGCCGAGACTGACGGTAGATGACTTAAAGAAGATAAAGGAAG
>JBEKCV010000012.1:0-73345 GCA_050014695.1 Thermodesulfovibrionales bacterium | reverse complement strand
TTATTGCTGTTGGCCTTATTGCCTATTCCAACACCTTCCAGGTCCCATTTCAGTTTGATGATCTGCCCAATATCAGGGCCAACCTAATCATAAAGGACTTCAAGTATTTTGTTGAGCCTTCTCGTGCTAAGACATTATTATTATATTCCGCCCTGAAAAGCAGGTTCGTCGGCTATCTCACCTTTGCCCTGAACTATAAATTGCATGGTCTCAATGCCGCCGGCTATCATATCTTTAACCTTGCAATTCACGTCATGAATGCCCTCCTCCTTTACTGGCTTGTTGTCCTCACATGCAGAACCCCTGCAATGAAGCCCTCTCAGAACGGTCATCAACAGGTCGCACATTGCATCGCTCTTTTTTCAGCCCTGTTGTTTATCGCCCACCCCATTCAGACTGAGGCGGTAACCTACATCGTCCAGCGGCTCGCGTCACTGGCGACATTGTTCTATCTGCTATCGCTCACAAGCTACATTCAATCGAGACTTTCCCTGTCAAGAGCCCGCCGATTCACGTTCTATGCTGTTTCTCTTCTTTCCGCCATCCTCGCCATGAAGACAAAAGAGATCGCTTTTACCCTGCCCGTCATGATCACCCTGTATGAGTTCATGTTTTTTGAGGGGCAGATCAAGAGAAGGATACTCTCCCTGATCCCCCTTCTTCTCACGATGGTTATTATCCCTTTCACCCTCATCGGGATGGGAAAGCCAGTCGGAGAATTGATAAGCGATGTGAGCGAGGCAACAAGGGTTCAGACCGCTATGTCGCGATGGGATTACCTGTTTACCCAATTCAGGGTGATCGTCACCTATATAAGGCTGCTGTTATTCCCCGTAGGACAGAATCTTGATTATGATTATCCTCTGTACCATTCCTTTTTTTCGCCCCCGGTATTCCTCTCCTTTCTTGTCCTTGCAGCCATACTGAGCTTTGGCATTTATGTTTTTCGTTACAGGAAGCTTGTTCCTCATACGAGACTCATCTCGTTTGGAATCCTCTGGTTTTTTGTCGCTCTTTCCGTTGAATCAAGTTTTATACCCATTGAAGATGTAATCTATGAACATCGGATGTATTTGCCATCCGTAGGGATGTTTATCGCGGTAATGACATCGCTGTTCCTTGCAAGAGATCAACTTACGAGAGGAGAGAAAATCATTATTCCCTCATGCATGCTTATAGTCATCATACTTGCGAGTGTTACGTATGCGAGGAACATGGTATGGCAAAGCGAAGTCGCTTTATATCGTGACGTAGTGAGGGGAAGTCCCCATAAAGCAAGAGGACATAATAATCTTGGAAATGCATATCTAAAGCAGAACCGCCTTGATGAGGCAGTGCATGAGTTCATCACCGCATTGAAGCTCAACCCTGACTATGCCATGGCCCATAATAATCTTGGGGATGCATATGTAAAGCAGAAGCGCCTCGATGAAGCAATACATGAATTCATCACTGCATTGAAGCTCGACTCTGACCTTACAGAGGCCCATAATAATCTTGGAACCGTATATCTAATGCAGAACCGCCTCGATGAGGCAGTACATGAATTCATCACTGCATTGAAGCTTAACCCTGACCTTGCAGAGGCCCATAATAATCTTGGGGATGCATATGTAAAGCAGAAGCACCTCGATGAGGCAGTACATGAATTCATCACTGCATTGAAGCTCAGCCCTAACTATGAAGAGGCCCATTATAATCTTGGAACCGTATATCTAATGCAGAAACGTCTTGATGAGGCAGTACATGAATTCATCACTGCATTGAAGCTCAACCCTAACTATGAAGAGGCCCGTAATAATCTTGGATATGCATATCTAGATCAGAACCGCTTTGATGAGGCAGTACATGAATTCATCATTACATTGAAGCTCAACCCCGCCGATACGGAGGCCCGTAATAATCTTGGGACTGCATATCTAAAGCAGAACCGCTTTGATGAGGCAATGCGTGAATTCATCACTGTATTGAAGCTCAACCCCGTCGATACGGAGGCCCGTAATAATCTTGAAATCTGTCATGAAAGAATAAAAACGATGAAACGATAGATGATGAGCAAACTCTGACGCCTCTTTCGGTTTGCCACAGCCTCCAAATTCTAACGACGGGTTTATTTCCCCGCCAGCGAAATATTGAATTCGACAATTGAGGGCAAACCGATTAGAGTTTCAGACAACTTCTCAATATTACCACTGTCCATGGTACGCACGGTCATTCTATATTCCAACTGCGCACCCTTCTCCAGCAATCGGTAGCTTATATTGGCAACCGAAAAGCCATTTTGTAAAAGCAATTTTCTGATTTCAATTTCGGGCATATAATTGTCCCGATCGAAGAGGATAGTATGATTTGCAAATATCTGCGAGCGCATCCTATTTTCAACCCTCCGGAATATAGTTAATGTCCCTATGGTTATGACTGATGCAATGACCACAGCACTGTAGAAACCTACCCCGGCAAGAATCCCTATTGCAGCCGTAATCCAAATAGAAGCTGCAGTGGTCAGCCCTCGTACGGTAAGTCCTTCCCGAATGATCACGCCCGCACCAAGAAAGCCTATACCGGTCATGACCCCCTGAGCCATACGGGTCGGGTCCACCCGAATGGTCTCCGGTGCCGCTCCACCAAACCACTTGACTTGGTGCATCGTGACGAGCATAAGCAGGCTTGACGCAACACAAACAAGAGTATGCGTTCTGAAGCCAGCGGGGCGGCCATGATAGCTTCTCTCCAGTCCGATAAGCCCACCAGCTACTGTTGCAACAAGCAGATTTACGAATACATTGAGCCATTCCCTATCCATGATATAACCCCTTTCAGTTAATATGAAAAGTTCTCATTTATGGCCTATGACTCCTTTGTCTTTGGAAGGGTAAGGGTTTGGTGTCCTGAGAAGCACTATGCCCACGTTAATTCCCCTCCCCGTGTGCGAAAAGTGCATGCCAACGGCCTTCCGGTGTAGGATATTCCCTGTAGATTGCTTCCAGTGTAATGGCAAAGTCGATAGTTTCCCGCGGTTGCAGTTTTTTTATTTGCTCTGTCGCAGTCAGGGAAAAATCACTCAGGCTGTTGTTAATTTGAACTAATTTCTCAACTTTAAGGCTATCACCATATAAATAAAAAATAATATTTTCCTGCATAGACATTTAATTAAATATCCATTCCCCTTTTTTGCCTGTCAGGTGGTAATCAATCCACCTCTCGAAAAGATGCTTTATGTCAGGACCAAGCCTGAACATCATGGTCAGCAATCCTACCCCGCATTGAACAAATAGACCCGAGCGAATAGTGATAACTGGATTCCCAAGTTTATTGCGGATTATATTTGACTTCTCGCGCACGAGAAAAATAACAGACTCCTCTGGATGGTATAAGTGAGCGCCAATGGAGCCACCGGGTTGCATTTGGAGGATAATCTGTTCAGGATCGGACAGCATTGTCTTTTCTTCTCCCTCACTGCTCTTCAAACAACACTCTAAATGCCGTGCTCAACTGGTCAGACGGCAATAAAATAACCATTACTTATCTACTTTTAATTTATACCATGGAATGTGATTTTGCAATAATTGCAGGAATCAGTGTGAATAGGCTTTCAAATATGACCAGTATGAAACAGGTCGACACCGGGATCTGATGGGTACTTGCCAGTTCTCTAACTGCGCGCGGGTTTCCCAGGGATAGGTGCTTCTAACTCCAATAATATTGATATTGCAAAATCATATCTAATCTTGTAAATTTAATGTAGTCAAGTAATGGTTATTTTTACTTCTAACCATTACGCCCGGTCAATCAGAGTAGGGCGATGTATGAAGAGCAGTAGCGGACAATATCTTTATTTATAACCTCCTGAAACGCGAAGGAAAACAACATGAAAGACTTGGAGAACACTACTGTGAATGTGAAGACTAAAACTTGTTCGCCCATACGCTCGACCATGGGATTAGAGATGCATGTGAAAGATGTCATGACCAGGGATGTCCTCTCCATTCAGAAGTATGAAAGCATTATGCATGTGGCTCAGATTTTGTCGGAAAAAAGTATAAGCGGACTTCCGGTGGTGGACAAGGAGAATCATGTTATAGGCATTATCACTGAGGCCGATATTCTATCGATAATGGGGATAAGAAAGGAGACCACCTTCAAAGACCTGCTCAAACATATAATGGGTGAACCGCTTCCCGAGTGCAAAATGGGGGACTTTGTGGGAGACATTATGACTTCTCCGGCAGCCACTATAAACCCCCGGGCCAATATTGCTGAAGTTGTGCGCATAATGGATGAGAAGGGCATCAGAAGATTGCCTGTAGTTAATGACAATAATGTGCTCGTAGGGATCATTTCGCGGGCTGATATTCTGAAAGCGGTAATAAAAAAACTGACATAAGCTGACAACCGGGTAAACAATATGAAACTTTTTCCGAAAAAAGTGGATTTTTTTGAATTGTTCGACAGGGCAGCACTGAATATCACAAGGGGCGCTACCCTGCTCGTCGATGTTATGGAGCATTTCGATAAGGCCGAAGATCTCGTAAAACAGATATACGAGGTCGAGCAGGAAGGGGACATGCTGACGCATGACATTATGAAGAAACTTAATAAGACCTTCATCACACCTATCGACCGCGAGGACCTCTATGCCCTCGCTTCACGTCTGGATGATGTCATCGACTTCATCTGGGCCGCAGCGGACAGGATGACTGTATTCAAGATAAAAGACTCCACAAAAGAAGCGATTTCTATGTCGAAGGATCTCCTTACAATCACCGAGGTCATCCATAAAACTATCCAGAAACTCAAAGAAAAGAATTACGCCCATGTCCAAGAATACTGCATCGAGATAAACAGACTCGAAAACAGGATCGACCAGGACTTCAGAGACGCCCTCGGAAGGCTTTTCGAAGAAGTCACGGACCCCATCTTCATCATCAAATGGAAAGAGGTCTACGAATTCCTCGAAGACGCCTCGGACCGCTGCGAAGATGTTGCCAATATACTCGAAGCCATCGTTCTCAAAAATGCATGAAACCTATTTTTTGCTCGTCTCTGTAATCGCTTTCGCTATTATTTTCGACTTTATCAACGGTTTCCACGACACCGCAAACGCCATCGCCACCTCCGTATCCACAAGGGTTCTTTCTCCCCAGACAGCAGTAATCATGGCCGCAATCCTCAATATGGTAGGTGCCTTATCCGGTACTGCAGTGGCCCATACCGTGGGAGCGGGCATTGTGGAAGCTGTAAGCATTAATCAGGTTACCATCATTTCGGCCCTCCTGTCCGCCATAATATGGGACCTCCTTACCTGGTATTTCGGACTCCCCACTTCATCTAGTCACGCTCTTATCTCCAGCATTGTGGGCGCAGCCATCGCCACCTCCGGGACTGAGGTGGTTATCAGAACAGGTGTATACAAAGTATTTCTCGGACTCATTCTTTCCCCCGCCATTGCTATCGTGCTCGGATACCTTTTCATGCTGCTGCTTATGCGGTTCTTCGGGCACACCTCCCCCGCTATGGTCAACTCCATATTCAGCAGGCTCCAGATAGGCTCCGCCGCATATATGGCATTCAGCCACGGCGGCAATGATGCACAGAAGACCATGGGCATTATCACCATGGCACTGGTGAGCTATTACAAACTCCCTAACTTCCATGTCCCTTTTTGGGTCATTATTCTCTGCGCCGTTGCAATGGCTATGGGTACTGCATTGGGGGGCTGGAGGATTATTAAGACTCTCGGCGTACGCCTTGTATACCTTCGACCTATCAACGGTTTTGCCGCTGAAGCCTCGGCAGCAACGCTCATCGAGATAGCCTCGCACATAGGCCTTCCTCTTTCCACCACCCACGTTATTTCCTCTACGATCATGGGAGTGGGTGCCTCTAAGAGGCTTTCGGCAGTGCGCTGGGGAATCGGGGGTAATATTATCATGGCATGGATTCTGACCCTCCCCTCATGCGGACTTATTGCATGGGGACTGTGTAAAGTCGCCATGAGATTAGAGTAAGCTCTCCCTCCCATTGTTCCCGATAGACTTCAGTACCCTTTTAACCGGCGAAACGCTGTGACCACATCGAGGATATTTTTTCAAAAGTCCTTTACTTTTAACAATACAGCCTCTTTTGAGACCACATTCACTAAGTGTGCGACAATAATCGAGCTCTGGCAAGGTTGACTCAGTGATATAATATTCCAAGACTATTGAGGACAGGCTTCTATAGCAAGGAGGAAAAATGGAGAAGAGCTTTATTTTTTTGGTGGTGGCTGCAGTATTTCTGTGCTTTTCCGGGGCATTAGCGGACGAAGTTATAAATGGTGCTGGCTCGTCTTTTGCCACTCCAATCTATCAGGCATGGGCGTATGATTACGACAGGTTAGGCGGGGGAAAGCTCAATTATCAGTCAATCGGTTCTGGCGGCGGGATAAGGCAGATTATCGAGAAAACAGTAGATTTTGGCGCTTCCGACAATCCCATAACGCCTGAACAACTCAAAACGCTTAACCTGCTCCAGTTCCCCACTATGATAGGCGGCGTTGTTATCGTGGTAAACATTGTTGGAGTCAAAGAGGGTCAGATGAAGCTGGATTCCGAAGCTGCCTGTAAGATTTACCTTGGCGATATAATGTTTTGGGATGATGCAAAGATCAAGGGGCTCAATCCATCCCTCAAGCTGCCGCATGCTGCAATATCCGTTGTTTACCGGGCTGACGCATCAGGCTCTACTGCAATCTTTACTAATTTTCTGGCGGGGCAATGTGCGGGCTTCAAATCCAGGGTGGGAGAAGGAACTTCAGTGAAGTGGCCAGTTGGTATTGGTGGCAAGGGCAACGAAGGAGTTACCAACTATGTAAGTAGATCAAGCAACTCTATTGGATATATACAATTCGCTTACGCTAAACTGAACAAGCTCACGTATGTCCTCTTAAAGAACAGAGCAGGTAAATTTGTCGAGCCAGGTTTTGAGACTTTTGAAGCCGCTGCCAGGTCTGAAAAATTCGATGCGAAGAAAGATTTTTATGTATGGCTCAATAACACCCCTGGCAAAGAAGCATGGCCAATTACGGGAGCAACATTTATTCTACTTGCAAAGGACCGTAAGGATGTTAACAAGAAGGCGGTAAAATTCTTTGACTGGGCGTTTAAAAACGGTGATTCCAAGGTTAAAGAACTTGCCTATGTACCCCTTCCCGAGTCACTGAAGGATAAGATAAGAGCATACTGGAAAGCTAACGGTATTTACTAAATTTGCACTTAATGGAGGAGCAAACAAATACCGTACAGACAGACGACAGCTAAATGTCTATGTTTCTCGCTTCAAGCGCGTGTTTGACGATAAATTCCTTCCTCGGCTCAACCTGGTCACCCATGAGAATGGTAAATATCTCATCTGCCTGTACACTGTCTTCAATACTCACCTGCAGCAAACTTCTTTTATCAGCATCCATGGTTGTCTCCCATAGCTGCTGGGGGTTCATTTCGCCAAGCCCTTTGTATCTCTGGATAGATAGGCCCCTCCTCGCTGTTTCAAAAACGTACCCGAGAACATCGGTTGTCGATTCCATCGTCTTCTGTCCGTCCTTCGCGATTATCTTATACGGTTGTTTGCCCATCTCCTTAATGAAACCATAGAGCGTCTCAAGCTCCCTGAACTCGGGTGAAAGAAGGAGACTGGTATCGAGAACAATTTTATAATTCTCCCTTCTCATCTCAACGCCGTGCCCCTCATGCTCCTCATCCTCGTAAAGATCGCTTATCTTGACATCAGGGACCTTCCCCTTGACCCTCTCAAGAAACTCAGTTAGGCCCTTCCTTTCTTTCATTTGGGACTTATTGATCCCCTCAGCCAGCAAAGCCCTTAATATAAGGGGATCCTTTCGCCTCCTCTCGAACCATTCCATTAACTTCTCAAAACTCAAAAGCCGCTTGAGGAAGGGGATGAGGGCCTTTCCTTTTGTCTCCTGACCCTTTATGGATATGGCTATATCATCTGCCGCAAGTTCAAAGAGCATGTTTTGGAGTTCGGTCTCACTCTGGATATATCTCTCTGTCTTTCCCCTTTTTACCTTGAAAAGCGGTGGCTGCGCTATATAGAGATACCCGCTTTCGATAATCTGAGGCATCTGCCGGTAGAAGAAGGTAAGCAGAAGAGTCCTGATGTGGGCGCCGTCAACATCAGCATCCGTCATGAGGATTATTTTATGGTATCTGATCTTTGCTATATCAAAATCGTCCGCGCCTATCCCCGTCCCCATGGCGGTGATGAGTATCCGAATCTCCTCAGAACCGAGCATCTTGTCGAACCGTGCCTTTTCAACGTTAAGGATCTTTCCTCTAAGTGGGAGGATCGCCTGAGTTCGGCGGTCCCTCCCCTGCTTGGCAGAGCCGCCAGCGGAGTCTCCTTCGACGATGAAAAGTTCACTCAGTGCGGGGTCTTTTTCAGAACAGTCGGCGAGCTTTCCCGGCAGCCCCGTATCCTCGAGAGCTCCTTTCCGCCTAGTGAGTTCCCGCGCCTTTCTCGCTGCATCTCTTGCCCGCGCGGCCTGAATAGCTTTATCGATGATCTTCCTTGCAATGGAAGGATTCTCCTCGAAATATGTGGACAGAGCATCATTCACTATGGACTCCACAATGCCCTTAACCTCGCTGTTGCCCAGTTTCATCTTTGTCTGGCCTTCAAACTGAGGATTCGGCAACTTCACACTCACCACTGCCGTCAAGCCTTCCCTTATGTCTTCGCCGGAAAGGCCTTCTTTTCCGTTCTTCGAAAGGCCTGAGGATGTGGCGTAATTGTTCGCCGTCCTAGTGAGGGCGGATTTGAACCCGATAAGATGTGTCCCGCCTTCCCTGGTATTGATATTGTTCGCAAAGGCGAATATAGCTTCTGCGTACCCGTCATTGTACTGTAAAGCAACCTCAGCGAAGATTCCGTCTTTTTCACCAGACACATAGATGGGTTTTGGATGAAGCGGAGCCTTATTCTTGTTGAGATGTTCCACAAAAGAAACTATTCCCCCTCTGTAAATGAACTCCTGTTTTTTGTCTACCCTCTCATCGAGGATCGTAATCTTGAGCCCCCTGTTGAGAAACGCCAGTTCTCTCAATCTCTGGGAAAGCACATCATAGCTGAAATCAGTCATTTCAAAGATCTCCGGATCAGGCTTGAAAGTGACCTTCGTGCCCCTCGCCTTCGTTTTTCCGACGACGGTCAATGGCCCTGTCGGTTTCCCCCTCTCAAACCGCTGTTGGAATACCTGGCCGTTCTGTTTTATCTCAACTTCTAGCCACTCAGAGAGGGCGTTGACCACGGAGATGCCTACTCCGTGGAGCCCCCCGGAAATCTTATACGCCTTTGACTCAAACTTGCCACCTGCATGGAGCTCTGTGAGAACAACCTCTGCCGCAGACCGGCCCTCTTGGTCTCCCGGATGCGGGCCTGTGGGAATCCCTCTACCATCGTCTACGACCGTACAGCTTCCGTCATGATGAAGGATTACGTCTATATTATTGCAGAACCCTGCGAGGGATTCGTCTACGCTATTGTCAACTGCTTCGTAGACGAGCTGATGCAGGCCTTCCGGGCCGGTTGACCCTATATACATGGCAGGTCTCTTCCTTACAGCGCTTAACCCTTTTAGGATCTTTATGTCTTCTGCGCCGTATGTTTCCTGTTCTTCTTTTTGTCTCTCTTTTTCTTCCATCGTTCCTCTCATAAAGCAAATCCAAAATCCTGCGATCAACCCTCCCAGTAAGTCCTAAAAAAACTTCCTTCCTGGTTATTCTATCTTGACTATCCGTGCTTTGATCGTGTTCAGAATTCTGGGATTAACCTTTTCCCGGTATTTTCTATTTATATCCTCATGGGCATTATTACACAGCGATAGTCGTCACTGCCTTCTTCCGTCAAAAGAGTGGGGCTAATGGAATCTTGAAGTGCAAAAACCACCCTTTCCGTTGTCATGGCACTGAGGCTATCTATGAGATAGCGCGCATTGAAACCCGCGGAAAGTTCTTCACCGCTATATTCGACTTCAACCTCGTCTCTCGCCTCCCCGAGATCCGGATTCGAGGATGAGAAAGCCAGAGCGCCATCCGAAACATCCATCCTGATCGCATTGCTCCGCTCCTTTGAAATAACAGAAACCCTTCTCAGCGCCCTCAAAAAGTTTTCACGTCCTACGGTGATGCGCTTTTCATTTGACGGGGGAATCACTTTTTCATAATCAGGGTATGTCCCTTCTATAAGTCTTGCAAGAAACTGCACGTCTCCCACTTTGAAAAGGACATGATTCTTGCCAAAAAGCGCGGTAATAGTTTCCTCTTCGCCAAAAAACTTCTTCACTTCAGCAGCGGCCTTTCGAGGGAGAATTACCTTCTTTTCCTCTTTCACTGGCTTTTCTAAATCCTTTTTGATGAAGGCAAGTCTGTGGCCGTCAGTCCCGACGACCGTAACGTTTGTTTCTCCTTGCCGGATATGAAACAGGAGGCCATTCAGGGTATACCGCGCATCTGCTTCTCCAGCAGAGTAAAGGGTCTTATCAATCATTTCTGATAGGTCACCGGTACGGAACCGTATCTCTTCCGTACTTTCCATGCCAGGCCACGCTGGAAACTCTCCGGAAGGGAGACAGGCAAGTCTGAACCTGGACTTTCCATACGACACCTTAATCCATTGCTCATCTTCGGATTCTATGTTAAGATTTCCCTCCGCCTCCCTAACAATCTCAAAAAGCTTCCGCGCTGGTATACAGAGTTTTCCGGCGCCATGAACAGACGCATTGAGGGGCTCCTTGATGGCTACCTGGAGGTCCGTGGCTACGATGTGTGTACTCTTTTCCTCCGCATCGAGAAGAAAATGACTGAGAATGGGCATCGTATTTCTCTTTTCCACTATGCCCTGGATATTGGACAGCTTATCCTGAAGTTCTTCTCTCGAAATGCTCAGTTTCATGAAAGGACCCTCCTTACGTTTTTATCCTATTGATTAGACCTTGAATCTTTCTGTTAAAATCTTCATCCTTTACCCTTTTCTCTTCCATCTGTTTGCACGCATAGATCACCGTGGCGTGGTCTTTACCACCGAAATTCTTTCCAATATCATTCAGAGAGGCATCTGTACACTGTTTAGCGAGGTACATGGCGACCTGCCGCGGCAGCGCGATCTCCCGCGTTCTCTTCTTCGACTTCATTTCCTGACATTTGATGCCATAGAATTCAGAAACAACCTTCAGGATATATTCAACCGTTATCGGCCGCTCGTCATCAGAGATGATATCTTTCAGCACGTCTCTCGCCATATCCACATCAATAGGAGAGCCCGTCAACGAAGTATGCGCTCCAAGCCGTATGAGACACCCTTCCAACTCTCTAATGTTGGTCTTTATCTTTGTGGCGAGAAAGGTTATAACACTCTCGGTAAGTTTGATTCTCTCGACCTCGGCTTTCTTCTGTATGATCGCCATCCGGAGCTCAAGTTCCGGAGGCTGTATGTCTGCAATAAGTCCCATACTGAATCTTGACCTCAACCTGTCGGTTATCGCCTTTATCTCCTTTGGCGGCCTGTCGCTCGACAAAACGATCTGCTTCTGCCTTTCATACAGCGTGTTGATTGTGTGGAATAACTCCTCCTGCGTCGCGTTCTTGTTCTCGATAAATTGGATGTCATCAATGAGGAGGAGATCCAAATTTCTATATTTTCCTTTCAGTTCTTCTGTCTTCCCATGTCTCACCGCTGCAACAACCTCATTGGTAAACTGTTCGGCCGATACAAAAAGGATATTAAACTCACGCCTCTTGTCGGCAATGACATTTCCTATGGCTGTGATAAGATGGGTTTTCCCGAGGCCCACTCCCCCGTACACAAAAAGGGGATTATACGACATGCCTGGTGAATCCGTCACCGCTAAAGCTGCCGCATGTGCGAATTGGTTGCTCGGACCCGTAATGAAGTTTTCGAACGTATACTTCGGGTTTAGGTATATGCCTTTGTTGGCAAGCCGCTGCTTTCTGCCTTCAAGTCTTGCGTCCATTTTTTTTAATTCCGCATCGACCTTTTCGGCTATCTTAAACTTTATGGTGACCGGGTGCCCCACAATCCCCTCAAGGGCATCACTTATGAGATTCGGGTAGTAATCCTCTATCCATTCCTTGTAGAACCGGTTTGGAACCTCCATCAGCGCATTCTGTTCCTTAAGCTGGGAAAGTTTGATAGGCTTAAACCAGAGTTCAAAAAGATTAATACCGACTTTCTTTTCGAGAACCGAAAGGCATTTGTCCCATGTTTCCTCTAACGGCATATGGTACCCGTTTGTGAACTGCTTAAATGGTTTTGGTATTTTATTAACAAATTACTAACATATGTTAGTAACGTTCTCTGTGTGGGCTTTTTAGTATAGCTTATCTCCACATTCATGGCAAGAGATTAGTGATATGCTGTTAAGCGTATGTTCATAAAACCACCCCAAAGGAGACAACATTCATTTCATTCAACAGATATAACAAAATATAAGAAAATATTCACAGATCCTAGGTCCGCTTTACTGGGCTCTCTCATTGAGTTAGCCAACTCTCTCCACTTCCCAACAACCCTTTCTACTACGACTTACTTATATATACAATTAAGAAGAAGAAGATATATATCACTCCGCTTTACTTTTATCCCTCAGATACGCGTCAATAAAAATATCTATCGCTCCATCAAGAACAGCATCAACATTCCCGACTTCGATATTTGTTCTGTGATCTTTTACCAGTCTGTAGGGCTGGAGGATATAGGATCGTATCTGACTTCCCCATGCATTGTCCCTCTTGTCTCCGACAATGCCCTCCATTCTTTTTTCCTGTTCCCGAACCTGGATGGTGTATAGCTTAGCTTTGAGTATCTTTAGTGCCGTTGATTTATTCTTATGCTGCGACCGTTCGTTTTGGCACGTAACAACGACTCCTGTGGGTAGATGGGTTATTCTTACAGCGGAAGACGTTTTATTTACGTGTTGGCCGCCAGCTCCTGAAGCCCTGAAGGTATCGATCTTGATGTCATCATCAAGAATATCCACAGTGACGTTTTCTTCGATCTCAGGATAAACAAAGACCGCTGAGAAGGAAGTATGTCTCCTCTTATTTGCGTCGAAAGGCGATATTCTGACCAAGCGATGAACGCCTGCCTCAGCTTTCAGGTAGCCGTATGCATATGAGCCTGAAACGGTTATGGTTGCACTCTTAATGCCGGCCTCGTCGCCAGCCAGGAGATCAACAATCTTTGTTTCAAATCGATGTTTTTCGGCCCATTTCAGATACATCCGCATGAGCATTTGTGCCCAGTCCTGACTTTCGGTGCCGCCTGCACCCGGGTGGATGGAGATAATGGCATTGTTTCTATCCATCTCCTCCGATAGAAGATGTCTCAATTCAATGGTCTCGATGGATTCAGAGATCTCTTTTATCTCTTGCCGAATCTCTTTGAGGAATACATCCCCCCCTTCTTCCTGAAGAATGTCGAGGGACGATTCTACATAGGTGAGCTTAGAATCGACAGCTTCAAAAGGTAGCACAATATCCTCAATCTTGGCTTTTCTCTTCTGCAATTCGTGGAGCTTTTCAGGCGAGGACCATGACGTCTCAGAAGAGAGCTCTCCATTCAGGCTATCAATGTCGTGTTTCAGGGCAGCGACATCAAAGATACCCTCGAAGAGCTTCTGTCTTTGTCCTAAGGCTTACAATCTCCTGTGTGATTTCATCAATGAGCACCATACGGCAACCTCCCTCTAAAGCAGTAATAAAAAAGCAAGTGCAGTTACGATGCAGAGATACGAAAAAATATCTCCATACCGTGAATAGAAACTTCTGTAATGGTCAGTCTTTATATCCATGGTTTCTATCTGCCTCTCAAAAAGGGCAGATGTCTTCATAATCCTACCATTGCTGTCTATAAAACCTGATATCCCGGTGTTTGCGGCCCTTATGACCGGTTTTCTATTCTCGATTGCCCGGAAAACCGCCATGCTAAAATGCTGGTATGGCCCAGCAGTTTTTCCAAACCAGGCATCGTTTGTCATCGTAACAATAAAATCCCCGTCCTTAGCGTAAAACTTTCGTACGAGCCCCGGGAAGGCAATCTCGTAACAGATAAAGGTACTAAATGAACCGAAAACTGTCTGCGCTTCAATATATTTATCACCGGGAACATAGTCTCCGATCCCGACTACAAATTTATCGATGAAGAAAAGGATATTCCTCAGCGGGACATATTCTCCAAACGGAACAAGATGTATTTTATCATAGATAAAGGATACATTTCCATTCTTATCAAGCAATATGGCGCTGTTAGTCAGAGACGCAGGCTTTTTCCCAGAAGGGGGACTTTTTTCGAGGACACTTCCAAAAAGCAGGTATGTACCTAATTGCCGTTGGAATGCTACCAGCTCACGAGAGCGCGATGAATCATCAAAGAAGAAGGGAAGAGAGGTCTCCGGCCAGACGATTAACGAAGGTGACAAGGCAGCTGCTTGTTTTGAGAGTTCTTCATAAATGGTGATTACCTCGTTCTGATATGCTGGTTCCCATTTCATATCCTGCTCAATATTTCCTTGGATGACACTGACTCTTACAGAGTTTCCCTGGCGATGCTCATGAAGTCTCCAGTAACCATAGGAGAACACGGCAATAATTACGGCGGACATGATAAAATAGCTGATGAACGCCTGCCGTACGGGAAAGAGGGGCATTTCTGCGATGCGTTTTCTTGAGATGAAGATGTCAGCAATTGCGCCGTTTACGGCGATAACTAGGAAGGAAACTCCATAAATCCCTGTGATGTCAGCAACTTGGATGCCATAGAGGAACCGGTACTGGGAGTAACCGATGCTTGACCACGGGAAACCGGTAAGGGCATAAGAGCGGACGAATTCGAGGGAGACCCAGAAGACCGGAGCGAGCAAAAGAGCAGGAAGTCTGGTTGTCCTGATTTTGTGTGAAAAAATAAGCGCGAAGATCCCTGGGTAGATACTCAGGTAAAGGCACAGCAGGAAGACGAAAAAAAGGCTGAGGACCAAAGGGACAGAGCCGTAATAGGTGATGGAGTGGGAGATCCAGTACAGGGTCCCAAAGAAATAAAAGATGCCCGCAAGCATACCGCTCATGAATGCCTCTTTTGGTTTTTTGTCCCAGAGAGAGACCAAGAGGGGTGCGAGTGCTATCCAGGCTAACGGAGAAAGATCAAAAGTGGGGAAGCAGAGCATGAGCAAAGAACCTGATAGGACCGCGGGGGCGTACATACGGAGACTTTTCTTCATATGATGCAACATGAAACCCTTTCTGTGAAAAAAGTGCTAAGAGCATGAGACTGATAAAAGATAACGGAATAATAAAACAAATACTTTATAATTTCAACCTGTGTAGCCGTCCTGTTGTATAATAGTGAAAATGGTCCAAGAATTCCTCAGTATGTTCCTTGTATATGATGGGAAAAAGCAAATTCATACCGTATAGCAGGCCGGGTTCATGGGTGAGTTTCAAAACTGAGAACAGCAAGTATTTTTTTATTCCGCTTGTTTTGGCATTCGCCTTATCCGTTTCCAATCTTTCCTACGGTCTCGTGTCCGACAGGGTTCTTGCGACGGTCAAGGACGAACCTATCACCCTTTCGGATTACCAGCGGTTTGTTTTAGGGACGGGGCAAAAAGAAGACAACAAGCCGGTTGACGAGTCGTTATTAAAGAAAATGATCGAGGAGAAGCTTATTCTCCATGAGGCCTCACGGCAGAACATAGAGGTAAACGATGCCGAAGTCGATGTCATGATTAAGGAGTACTCACAGGAAAATTCCTTCTCTCAGGACGGACTGGAAAAAGAAATTGCCCAGAGTGGCATGAATGTCCAGAGCTTCAGAAAACTTATGAAAGAAAAACTCATCGCCCAGAAGCTCATCCTTGCCGACGTGGATTCAAAGGTCATCATAACGGATGGGGAGATAGAGGCCTTCTATAACGAACATAAAAGGGATTACCTGAATGATCCGGGAAAAGTGGAGTTAAAGGCTATCTTTTTGAGATTGCCCGAAGATGCGTCGGTCACCGAGCTGACGGATATGAAACGAAGAACACTATCGATAGCGGCACAGTTGAAGAACGGTGGGAATTTTGACAGACTCGTTGAAAAATACTCCGATGAACCCCTAAAAAGCCAGGGTGGCAGGCTTGGAGAATTCACGATGGCTGCGATCATTCCTTCTTTGGGCGGTAAGGCATTCTCGATGAATAAAGGAGAGATTAGTGAACCCATATGGGTACACGATGGAGTGTATATTTTATATCTCGTGAACAAGACGAGTGAAAGTTTCACATCGCTCAGAGACGTCAGCGGGGCAATAAAGGAGCAATTGTTTAAAGTGAAGAAGGAACAGGTATTCAATGAATGGATGAAGACGTTATGGGAAAGAGCTTCTGTAACGATAAATTAAAGGTTGTCGTAGGCATATGTCTCTCTTTTATGCTGCTGTCTCTCCTCACTGCATATGCCTCAGACAGCGAGCTTGAGCTTTTCGAAAAGGGGTATGAACAGTATCTTTCCTACCAGCCGGAAAAGGCCGTGGAGACGTTCAACACATTCCTTAAAGAATATCCGGACAGCTCTGCCAGGGATGCTGCGCTTTTCTGGCTGGGAAAGGCGCTGACAAGTCTCGCGTCCTTTGAGCAGGCGGAAAAGACATTTTCTGAACTCAGAAGACAATTCCCCGATAGTCCCTTTGTGAGAATGATAGAGAAGGAAGGGAGAAAAAAACCAGAGAGCACTGAGAAGGTTGGGGGAAAAGCGGCTACCCCCAGCAAGGAAGTGATTACGGATGTGGATAAGAGTGCCCAGGCAAAAGAGAAAGACTTGGCAAAGGTTGTGGAAGAGCGGGACAACCTGAAGGCACAGCTGCAAGAGGAGAAGAAGAGGGCAGAGGCAGCGAACGGGAAGGACACGGAACGGAAGAACCTTTATGATGCGGCGGCAGAGCAAAAAGCGCGGGCGGTTGAGGCGGAGAAGAAGGCTGAGCGTGTTGAGAAGGAGAAGGCTGGGGTACTGGATGAGGTAGCGAAACTGAAGCTGGAGCTGCAAGGCGAGCGAAAGAAGACAGAGGAACTGAAGGCGACGGTGGCGAAGAGTGAAGGCAAAGGGGTTGAGCTGAATAGCCGCATAGCTGCAATTCAAGAGCAACAGAAGAATCAGGGGGAAGTGGAGAAAACCCTAAAGCAGGTGAAGGGGGAGAAAGAGAAGCTTGAAGGGGAGAATCAGAACCTGAGGGCGGAGAAGTCGCAGATTGAGAAGGAGAGGGAAGAGCTAAGGGGAAAGGTAAAAAGATACGAGGGGGATACCGGTGAGGCGGTAAAGAAAGCCCTGGCAAAAGAGAAAGATCTGGCAAAAGTTGTGGAAGAGCGGGACACCCTGAAGGCGGAACTGCAAGAGGAGAAGAAGAGAGCACAGGAGACACTGGCAAGAGTTGGAAAGATCGAGAGCAAAGATAAGGAGACCAAGGACCTGCTGGCCAGACTTGAGGAGCAGCAGAAAAGTGCAAAGAAGACCGATGAGAATCTCAGACAGATGAAGGAAGAGAGGGAAAGGCTTGGGTCGGAAATCCAGAGGCTGCGGACTGCCCTCGAGGAACAAGCAAAGGGAAGGAGTGCCCTTGAGACAAAGATGGAACAGGTGGAGAAGAAGTCGCCTGCAAAGGAAAAGGAACTGGCGAAGGTGGTCGAGGAACGGGACAGGTTGAAGATATTGCTGGAAGACGAAAGGAAGAAGTCCGAGCAGACGAAGGCGATAATTGCTAACCTTGAAGGGAAAGAAGGTGAGACAAAAATTCTCTCGGCGAAATTAGAGGAACAGCAGAGAAACTTAAAAGAATCTGAGAGATACGGGAATCAGCTCAGAGACGAAAAGGGGCAGCTCGAATCCCAGATCCAGAGGCTCAATCGAGAAAAGTCTGAAGTCGAGAAGGAAAGAGAAGATCTAAAACATGCGGTTACGAAATATGAAGCGGTAGCAATAAACATTAAGGGCAAATCCTTCACTGCACCGCAGATCTTGGAATACATGTCTCATTCTTCTGTTGTGCTGGGCAAGTTGGGACTTTCTGAGCCTGCATGGAGGACTGACAATATCTATGAAGACTTCGTAAATGAGCAGATTCTCGTTGATGAGGCAAAAAGAGAAGGTGTCACAAGTGATTTCAAAACGCAAAGAGAAATCACGAAGAAATATACTCTTTCCCAGGAAGAGGAGGACTATCTTTTCAGATACCTCATGCTCAATGACCTCATCAGCAGAAGGATAAAAGAAATGCCGGGAGAAAAAATGGCGCAATCGCTGCTGGTTAGCTCGACAGAGAAGGATAAGCTTGAAAAAGCCCTGTTCGCCACAGAGCTCCAGAGAGATGCAAAGAACGGCAGATCGTTTGAAGAAATGTACAAACGACATCCGCAGGGGGTGATTTTTCGGGAGATCGAACCTCAAAAATTAGAGGGATGGATTAAAGACAGGCTTAAGGGATTAAAGAATGGCGAGGTCAGCGATGTGCTCTTGACAGAAGGGGGATATCTTATCCTGAGGCCGGTAATGAAAAAATGGTCTTATAGATCATGGGAAGACTTAACCCCCGAGGGTAAGGATAAAGTGAAGGCCTTTGTACGAGCTTGGATAGAAGAACTTAAGAAGGCAACCAAATAGGCACGAAGCGAGAAATTACCGTACGCCTTCCGCATATGAACAACGGCCATCTCAGAAGGCCTTTGCCTTGACAATAGGGCTTCTGAGCGATTATAGTTATTGGCACGGGCAGTTAGCTCAGTCGGTAGAGCAGAGGCCTGAAAAGCCTCGTGTCCGCAGTTCGATTCTGCGACTGCCCACCACGTCACCCCGGCCTTAAGAGAAGTTTCCTCACATCCCCGACGCGAAGGGTTATCTTGTGCGAGTCCAGATATTCCAGGAACGGCAGGGCGTATTTCCTCGAGGTACCCAGAATATCCCTAAATTCAGCAACGGTCATCGATGTGTGCTTAGCGAAGAATGTTTTCAGTAACGAAAGCAGCTCTTCATAGACAGAGGCGGGGATATGCAGGGAGTCATTTATCCTCACCAGCTTTCCTTCTGCGCACATGAGTTTTAGTATGTCAGAAATTGATTTCGGAGAAAGAGAAAACGCCTCAGCTAATTCTTCCTTACTCGGCGGCTGAAATTTCGCCTTTGCAAGAGCTTGCAGAACACGTTGTGCAGAGGCATCAGCATCTGATGATGCAATGCTGAAGTCCCTCAGGCGCACGACGTCTTTATCAACCACGAGCGTGTTCAGAGAACCGACCAGACTGTTCCATATCTCGGAACTCACTTTCGTATGGGTTCTCAGCTCTTCCTTCTGCATACCAGGACTTAAGGGATTCTTTTTATGGAAATCAGATAGGGTCTCTCTGATCTTCGTGGCAAGGGCGTCATAGACCTCGCGATGGAACAACTTGCTGTCCAGCTGTATGAGAGTTGCCTGTGTTTTGAGCAGTTTCATTGAATCCTCTATGGCCGGGATCTCTGCCTTTATCCAGCCTACGATGGTTGCGGAATCTGCACCACGAAGCCCTGATTTTTTCACCTTCATAGCTACCTTTTCCGGGAGAGTGCCGTTCTCGAATATCTCAAGATCGGCAATCCCATCTCTCCGTCTCCTCCTCGCCGGTGAAGGATCAAGGACAGTCCCCCCCCCTATGGTCATGACCGGCGAAAACCGCCTGACGACAAAACGGTCCCCGGAAAAAGTCACCACCGGCTCATTCAGTCGTAACTGGCAATAACAGGAATCGCCTGGTTTTAATTCTTCGTGATCATAGAAAATGATGCGAGCTATGGTCTCCGAAGTTGTCATATGGAGGTGGACAGGGCTTTTGCTCTTGATCAGAGGTGAATCTGTGAGGAGCTCGATGCGGGCATCGATAATCTTCGTCGGGACAACCTTTCTTGGTGTGACAACTACGTCACCCCTTTTCAATGCCTCTTTGTCAACACCCTGAAGGTTTATGGCCACCCTCTGGCCTGCGTAGACAGTCTGCAAGGACTTTCCGTGGCTGTGAAGACCCCTCACCTTGCCCGTTAACCCTGATGGAAGGATCTCCACGGGGTCTTCAACAGACAGAGTGCCTGAAAAGAGGGTTCCGGTGACTACTGTCCCAAAGCCTTTCATCGTGAATACCCTGTCTATCGGGAGTCTGAATATCTCCCGTATCGGCTTTGGTTCGACGGCGAGGGCAGCGGAGCGTATTTTATCTTTGAGAAGATCAAGATTATATCCTGTTCTTGATGAGATCGGAACTACTTCTGCGCTATCGAGGAATGTTCCTTTCACAAAATCTCTCACCTCAGCGACTACGAGATCAAGCCAATCTCTTTCCACAAGGTCTGCCTTTGTAATCGCCACAATGCCTGATTTAATCTTAAGGAGGTTGCATATGGCAAGGTGCTCACGGCTCTGGGGCATGATTCCCTCATCCGCAGCGATGACGAGGAGAACGAGGTCAATGCCGCCTGCTCCTGCGAGCATATTCCGCACCAGCCTCTCATGTCCCGGGACATCAACGATTCCGACTGTTAACCCATCGGGATAGGTGAGATCAGCAAACCCGAGGTCAATGGTAATGCCCCGTTCCTTTTCTTCCTTCAATCTGTCAGGATCTATACCGGTGAGTGCCTTTACGAGGGAGCTTTTGCCGTGATCAATGTGTCCCGCCGTGCCGAGAATAACATAGCGCATGAGATATTGTATGCAAAAGGACGATGTTCTATCAAGTTGTGTGATTGATCCAGTGCCGTTCGTGGATATAGAATGAGGCCATGTCGAAAAAAGACCTGCGGGCTCTATCGTGGATAAGAATGATTAACAATATCATATGTTGTTGTGCCCTCGGATAAAAGCACAGTGAAAGGACAGAATGAGCAATAAAGTATTGCCGGGGAAGAGATGCTTTAGGAGATATTTGATATTTGTAGCAAAGTTGGTATAAGATTTTGACACTAAGTAACGATTTTTGAGGAGGCAGAGCTTGAACAAGGAAAAGGATGAACTGCAGGAACCGTTAACGGGGTATAAGGAAAAGGTGGCCCCCGTAACCAAAGGGACCCTCACATGGGACAAGGAACTGATATTTGTGGGAAGGACCCAGAGGGGATATGAGATCGAATATGATGCGGAGATCCAATGGGGGTGCGCACCAACAGAAAGCCTGTTGCTTAGCCTTGCCGCATGTATGGGGATTGACATGGTTTCTTTTCTCCAGAAGATGCGGTCGAAGCTTACGGGTTTCAAGATCGATATCGCCGGAGAAAGGAATCCTACACCCCCCCAGTACTATAAATCCATTGAGATGGTTCTCCACATGACAGGCGAAAACATCACTCCGAAGCAGGTTGAAAAGGCTATTGCGCTCTCGCAGGACAAGTACTGTTCTGTCTACCATTCCCTCCGTAAAGATCTCAAAGTTACGGTGAAGTATTTTATTAGTGAAGGGCTCAACCCAGGGAAGTCTTGACGGCGTGAACGCGAAACAGGAAATACTCTCGAACCTTCCCTCAGTCGATGAAGTGCTCAAGAGCACCTATGGTGAGGATTGGCTCAAGAACTATCCGCGACGGTATGTTCTTACTGCTGTCCGCGAGGTGATTGAACTGAGAAGAAAGAAGATCCTTGGAGGGACAACCCTGCTTACATCGCTTGAAGACATGGTACCCGATGTCGAGATCATGGTTAGGCGGCTATCATCCCTCAGCCTCAAACCGGTTATTAATGCGACCGGAATTGTTATTCACACGAATCTCGGAAGATCAGTGCTTTCCGAACGGGTTATGGAAAATGTGAGAAGGGTTGCGGTTGGTTATTCAAATCTTGAATATGACCTTGAGTCGGGGAAGAGGGGAAAGAGATACGTCCACATTAAGAGACTCCTTCAAGAGGTCACCGGTGCGGAGGACGGTTTTGCTGTTAACAACAATGCAGCAGCGGTTCTCCTCTGCCTGAGTGCCCTCGCAAAAGGGAAGGAGGTTATCGTGTCACGGGGAGAACTGGTTGAGATAGGCGGCTCTTTCAGAGTTCCGGATGTTATGGCTTTCAGTGGGGCGGTATTGAAAGAGGTAGGGACAACCAATAAGACCCACGGCTATGATTACGAGCATGCCGTGAGTGATGCAACTGCCCTTATACTAAAAGTGCACCAGTCGAATTACCGGATTATCGGATTTACTGAAGACGTTTCCCTAGAGACGCTCGTTGCCTTTGGTCGTGGTCGCGGTATCCCCGTTATGTATGATTGGGGGAGCGGCTGTCTTATAGATCTCAAGCGACACGGGATATATGGGGAACCGACGATACAGGAAATATTACGGAGCGGTGTTGACATTGTCACCTTCAGCGGGGATAAACTCCTCGGAGGTCCTCAGGCAGGGCTGATAGTGGGGAAAAGGGAACTCATCGACAAGATCCAGAAGAACCCCCTCACCAGGGCTGTGAGGATAGATAAACTCACCCTTGCTGCACTTGAGGCAACGCTCAGGGAATATGTGGAGGAAGAAAAGGCAGGGGAAACGGTGCCAACCCTTAGAATGCTCCTTGAAGATCCCGCGGGTATAAGGGCCAGGGCGAAAAAGATAGCCACTCTGCTGAAGCGCCGCGTAAACAATGCTGCGATATCTCTGATTGAAGACAGCTCACAGTCTGGCGGGGGATCTCTCCCTGAGATGGACTTCAAGACCTATGCGGTTTCGATCAGGCCGGAAAACATATCGGTCAATGACCTTGAGGAAAAACTGAGAAGATGCGAACCGCCAATTGTGGCGAGGATTCAGGAAAACTCCCTCGTGATAGACCCGAAAACCATTACCGCAGAAGAGATACCTCTTGTGATAAGAGGGGTACAAGAAGCCTTAGGATAGCATGACCCTATCAAGAATGGCCTTTCCTCGACGGATTGCCGGACGACGTTTCGTTTGCTAGGGCCATAACCTCAGGGGACTTCTTTGCCGTGGAACGTATCCCATATGGATCTCGTTATAGCTTGAAGGAATCCCCTGAAAGATTTATCAGGAGATATTGTTCGAACCTACTGCGGAGATGATTATTGCACTCATGGCATGGAGCTGAAAATAAACCGGGCGCACAAAGCTGCTGCATCGATTAGCCGATGAGCTGTTGATTGATCTTTATCTTCATCTGCTTTTTCAGCCCATCGAGATAGGACTGTATCGCAGTCTCTCTCAGCTCGGAAAGCGCGGTCTGTCGCAAGGTGTTCATTGCCTGCTCATTCCCGGACACCTGAGGTATGTCGAGCTTTGTTACTTCAACGGATTCTCCAATGAGCTGGCGCATCTTCGCGATGGTTAATTCTCTCCGCTTCATCGATTCGAAGGACTCCGGGGTCATCCTGTTGAGCTCCAATGTCCTTATATAGATATCCCTGCTGAATTTACCATCGCGTAAAAAAAAGGGGTCGTTTGTGATAGCAGCCTGCAGCTCTTCGTCAGTTATTTTTATACCCGCCCTTCTCGCGGCGATGAGGAGCACCTGCTCATCGATGAGGGAGTCAAGGACCTTTTGCTTCAGGTTGAGCTGCTTCTCCGTCTCATCAGTAAACTTGTCTTTAAGAAGTTCCCGGTAGTATTGCCTCGTCCTGTCATAAGCGGCCCAGTAATCTTCGAGGCTTATCTTCTGCTTTTCTATCTCTACCACGGGTACGGTTGTCGATTTGTCAACAGTCCCAACACCCCATAAAATGAATGAAAGGATTATAATAACGAAAAACACATAGAAGAACTTCGCGTGTTTACGCATCGCTTTAAGCATCTAATGCCTCCTCATGAAATAATCTTCAATAATTTTTTTATGG
The DNA here is from genome assembly GCA_050014695.1 of Thermodesulfovibrionales bacterium. GTDB lineage: Bacteria > Nitrospirota > Thermodesulfovibrionia > Thermodesulfovibrionales > UBA9159 > UBA9159. The sequence continues at coordinate 49,455 of JBEKCV010000012.1, read as the reverse complement.
TCAAAGGCTATGGTTTTGGGCAACGCGTCAGGCCTAAAGAACCGAACCTCTTTTGCATCGTCACCGGCACGGGGCATCCCGTCGGCTGTCGCTACATAAACGGTAGTCACTGAATGGTGCCGCGGGTCTCTCTCAGGAGCAGAGTATGTATGAAACTGCCTGACGAGAGTAACATCTAGCCCCGTCTCTTCTTTTGCTTCTCGTGAAGCGGCCGCTTCAAGGCTTTCACCGTAATCAACAAATCCTCCCGGCAGTGCCCATCCTTCGGGCGGGTTTGCCCTCTTTATAAGAACAATCCCCGCCTCAGATTCTATGATGATATCGACAGTAAGGAAAGGCCTTTTGTAATCCATGCATTTCTCATGTCTTATGAGGGGCTCTCTTCAAACCGGAGGTCAACATCCTTTTCTGGCACAATTGTGGAAACTGCGTGTTTATAAATCAATTGCTGCGTTGCTTCTTTCAGCACGATGACAAAATTGTCAAACCCTTTGATGACTCCCTTTAACCTTACCCCATTGGTGAGATAGACCACCACAGGTGTCCTGTCTTTTCTGAGCTGGTTCAGGAAATTGTCCTGTAGGTTGTTAGACATAGCCATCTCCTTGCCGGCGCGTTCAGAAGTGAGCTCTGCGAGCGCCCGTCTTTTCTTTCTACGTTAATGCATTTTCAGTAATATTGCAATAGCCCTCTGTATCTCTTCAGGGGTCGAGAACCCTGTAATATCGAGCCAGCGGATGTCTGGTTCCGCTTTAAACCATGTGAACTGGCGCTTTGCGTAGTTCCTTGTCCTCTTTTTGATCAGCCTCGCCGCTTCGTCTAAAGGATATTCGCCCCTGAAGTGGGCGGCAATCTCCTTATACCCTATCGCCTGGAGCGCTGTTTTCCCGGGATTCATAAGGAGCAGGCGCTTGACCTCGTCCATGAGGCCCTGCGAAAGCATGGAGTCTATCCGCTTCTCTATCAATCCGTATAATTCTCCCCTTTCCCTTGTCAGCCCAATCTTTATAAACTCGTAAGGGAGAGGCGCCGTGCGCCTTTTCTGATGTTCCGAAATTCCTGTTTGGGTCTTTATGCAGACCTCCAATGCCCTGATGATCCTCCTGATGTCTGAAGGCATAATCCTTGATGCAGCAGCAAGGTCAAGTTTCTGTAGATAGGCATAAAGCGAACCGCTGGACTCATTCTCCATGGCGAGGAGATTTTCCCTCAGCGCCCAGTCAGCAGCGGGACCGCTAAAGATTCCCCGGGTCATTGCCTTAATATACAAACCGGTACCGCCGACAATAAGTGGCGTCATTTTCTTACGATGGAGGTCATTGATTATGGGTACAATACTCTCTATATATTTTCCAGTGCTGAAAGATTCTGAGGGGGCAACAATGTCGATCATGTGATGTCTGACCTGTGCCCTTTCCTGAGGCGTAGGCTTGGCAGTCCCGATATCCATGTGACGGTATATCTGCATCGAGTCAGCACTGATTATTTCTGTATCGAGAGCTCTCGCGAGGAGAAGGGATGCGCCTGTTTTGCCGACACAGGTAGGTCCAAGGAGGATAAGGAGCGGTCCTTTCGTCATTTTTGTTCCTTTTCTGACCGTCGTAATTAGAGTTGCCCAAAAAATAATGGTAACCCAGGTAAAGCTGAAAATGGATTTTGCATCAGACAACCTTGGAGGACAAGGACAACGTACTTGATTCGCCGGATTTAGAGAAAACCCGGCGAACTTTCCAGCTAACCGTTATTTTTTTAATTGACTTTACATAACATATGAATCTTCTGGCACAGGCAAACGAGCTACATGAATAATTTCTCCACGTACTGGACATTGGCTACCAAGTTACCTGCATATATTCTAACAACATCTTTCATGGACAACACACCTAAAAGGTTCCTACCGTCCACAATGAGCAAATGGCGAATGTTTTTCTGACTCATGACAGACAGAGCATTTTCTATTGTATCGTCAGCGTTAGTGATTATAAGATTTGTTGTCATAAACTTCATTACCGGGGTGTCCTTAACGGTATCGTACTTATTCCAAAGTCTCATTGCATCTCTTTCAGTAAAAATACCTTCGACAACGCCTTGCATAAGCACAATAACCGATCCAACATTGAAAGAAACCATTTCAGCGACGGCCTGTGATACAGTAACATGACCGTCCACAGTGATGATTTTCTTGTCCTTCTTTGCTAAAATATCTTTCATCTTCATGAACTTGTCCCTCCTTAAAAAATCCGTTACTGTATTATGGATGGTGGAGCTTCAGAAATCAAGAGTCCTTTAAGCTGCATCATTACTTTCACCCGAGGAGGATTAAACGTTACCTGATCCGCCAGAACCCACAACAGCCGCCCGGCTATGGACTGTCGCGTATGAGAGGTCGTCTTAACAGGCGGCGACCTCATGGAAGGTTTCTGCCCGGCCGTGTTTATCAGCAGTGCCAGCAAGACGGTCGCATACAAGTGCAGATAGACCGTGCCACGCGGCATACAGTGTGTACTGATGCACTGCTGCTCTTTGTAAACCTGACAACTGTTTACGCATACCTCAGGATCTTTCCCGTACGCAACTCCTTCCCCGTGTTATGGAAGAGCATTGTTCGGGGTGTGCTTTTAAAAAAATGGAGAAAGTGATGTCAATAAAAAACAAGGGAAGATAGTCGCTTCTCTTCCCGGCATTCAAAGACCGATCCCCTGCGACTTTGCTAAGGTTCCGTTTCAATGAAACCACGGATAAAATCCGAGAGGACAAACATAGACTCAGGATTTGAAATCTTCGTTTTCTCTACCGCGGATTCTGCAAGAGAAAGTTATGAAGCTCTAAGAATCATTACCATCTGGCGGCCATCCATCTTCGGCTGGGATTCCACTTGCGCGATATCCTCCAGGTCCAACGCTAACCTGTTCAGAACACTAATCCCAAGGTCCTGGCGATTAAATTCTCGTCCTCTAAAGCGAATGCTCACTTTAACCTTGTCTCCGTGATCTAGGAACTTCCGCGCATTACGCTTCTTGAACTCATAATCATGAGTATCGATCATCGGGCGCATCCTGATTTCTTTCAGTGTAAGAGTCGTTTGCTGTTTCTTGGCTTTCCGGAGTTTCTTGCCTTGTTCGAACTTGAACTTTCGGTAGTCCATGATCTTACATACCGGCGGCTCAGCCTGGGGGCTGATTTCCACGAGATCCAAATCCCGCTCCCCTGCAATCTTCAATGCCGAATCAATATCCATTATGCCGATTTGCCCTTCATCGGCTACAACCCGTATCTCTTTCGCTTTACTCAGCCGGATCTGGTTGTTTACGCGGGTCTTATCGACGACCCGCCCTGGCGATACGCGTCCCTGATTAGCTATGGTGTGTCCTCCTTGGTCGGTAGTTTTTGCCGGTTCCATCCTGCACGTCCTGTGCACAACCGGTATTGATTAATAGTGTAACATGTTTACACAAAGACTCTCTAGTGAATTTCTCAATCAACAGGAGACACCACAACTGCCGGGTTGAATTTATGCTTATCGTAATTACAGGATGATGGAAATTTGCAATCGAAATGTCTCAGGAAACTTTTCTGAAGGCGAAAATCTAGTAATTTCAACAGGCAGCACGGCATGTTCCGGATCATCTCAAACGGCGGGGGCAGTTATGTGGTATAGTTAAGCATGAAAAGAGCAGCCCTCTTAAAATTCTTTAATGAATGATTCCATCATCCTTCCGTCAGTGGATACACTCTCTTTCCCTCACAGGGCGCCCATTATATAGACCACAAGCCTTCTTTTCAAGGGGCTTACCTAAAACATTTTGTAACAGCAGGGGAGTGTTGCTTTTTGAGCAAGCCCAATTTTGATTGAGGAAAGACTTCCCTGAGCGAGAAAAGGAGATACATCATGACTGAAACCATACAAGAAACACCCTCACCACAGGTTTGTGCCGGTGAAATCTTTGAGATCAGCGGCACACAAATCGACCCCGACATAGCCGCGGTCCTATGGCCGAAAATCCTGCAACATAAATGGCTCATGTCTGAAAAACACGGCCGTGATGTCGGATTACGCGCTGCATGCATCGACTTTGTCGAACATATGGACCTGGCAATTCAGGAGTATGTTGACTACCGACGAAAGGACGTCCTGGTCGAGATGGGCGCTCAAGCCTTCGGAAGAGAAATATGGGATACTATCTCCGATTCCCAGCCGCCGAAGCGGTTAGTCCAGAGGCGGATAATCCTCCCCCTGACAGAGCGTGAGCTTTCAATAAAACATGGCGTCATCCCTCCGAAGACCATCATTTTCTTCGGACCTCCCGGCACCGGAAAGACCCATTTTGTCAAGGCGATAGCGGGTGTGCTTACGTGGTGGTATATTGAAATCCTACCCAGCATGCTTATGGCCGACGGCGTAGAGAGGTTCGGCGCCAATCTTCACGCGATCATGGAAAAAGCGAGGACCCTTGAAAACGCGGTCATCTTTATCGATGAGTTTGATGAAATCGCCGGCAGCAGGGACGAAGCAACGATGGTAGACAAGTCTATTACAAACGAGTTGCTCAAACAGATCCCTCTCCTCAAGAATCAGGGGAACAAGATATTGCTGTTATGTGCAACCAACTATATCAGACAGCTCGATGCTGCATTACTTCGTCCTGGAAGGTTCGATTGTATTATTCCTGTCGGAGATTTGGACGAAGCCGGGAGAAGGACTATTCTGGAATATTACCTATCCAGGCTCAATGCAACAGGAATTGATCTTGATCAAATTGTGGCAATGATCTCTCGATTTACGCCTGCCGACATCGAATATCTATTCCAGCAAGTTGCTCAATTCGCCTTCGAGGAGGAATATGCCAGTAAGCATTATTACGTCGTGACCACAGATACTTTTTTGCAGATGATTGCAAGGGTTCGTCCATCGTTACCCGAAGGAATGATTGAGGATTTTCAAAGGGCCAGTATTGCTTATTCCAGGACATAGGAATGCCATAGCAAAGTGAGGAGACCCTGAGTTATAGAAGGCCACTTGCCTTCAGAAGGAAGGAGACCTCAAAGGTGAAAGTGAGCACCAAGACCATGCTCGGAAGCCTCCCGCATTTGCGTGCGAGCTTCCGCGGAACAGACCTGGCACAGAAGTACGCCGGCGACAAGCCACCACTGCGATCGGAACTTTTCAGCAGCGATCAGATGGAGCAACATGGCAAGACCCTGGCGGGCTTGCACAAATTAAGACCGGGGCATGCGCCCGACCAGCTTCTATCGCGGCTTTCTGAGAACGAAGGCGTCCTGATTTCTGCCCGCAACCTGCTGGCCGATGCTGTCAAGACAGACCGCCGGATTACGCCAGCAGGCGAATGGCTGCTCGACAACTTCTATCTGATCGAAGAACGGATTCGCACGGCCAGGAGAGACCTGCCGAAGGGTTACAGCCGGGAGCTGCCGCGCTTGCTGAACGGCCCATCGGCCGGGCTTCCACGCGTTTATGACATTGCGCTGGAGACGATCTCGCACGGCGATGGCCGGGTAGATCCGGAAAATCTGAGCAGTTTCGTTACGGCCTACCAGACGGTGACCGTCCTGAAGTTGGGCGAATTGTGGGCAATCCCCATCATGCTGCGCCTGGCGCTGATCGAAAATCTACGGCGCGTTGCAGCCCGGGTCGCTGCCGACAGGATCGACCGGAACCTCGCCGATTATTGGGCGGACCAGATGACGGAGACAGCGGAGAAGGACCCGAAGAGCTTGATTTTGGTGATTGCGGACATGGCGCGGTCGAGCCCGCCGATGAAGAGCTCGTTTGTTGCGGAATTTTCTCGCCGATTGCAGGGACAGAGTCCCGCTCTGGCATTGCCGCTTACCTGGATTGAGCAGCGGCTCTCCGAGTCCGGCCTGACAATCGAACAGTCGGTGCATTCGGAGAACCAGCAACAGGCCGCCGACCAGGTTTCCATAAGCAACAGCATCGGCAGCCTCCAGTTTCTGGGAGTGATGGATTGGTCTGAGTTCGTCGAGAGGATGAGCGCGGTCGAACAGGTGTTGCGTGAGGATCCCGGCGGAGTCTACGGCAAGATGGATTTCGCGACACGGGACCGCTACCGTCACGTGGTGGAGAAGATAGCGAAGGGCAGACTCCTTTCCGAAGGAGAGGTGGCGCGCAAAGCTATCGAGCTTGCGCACGAGGCCGCGGCCCATAAAGACGACAAGCAGGGCAGAGATGATCGCGAGGCTCATGTGGGCTATTACCTGATCGACAAGGGATTGCCGCAGCTCGAACAAAGGATGGGGGCGCGTCTATCCATCTCTGAGTCTCTTCAGAAAATTGGCTACGCGTTTCCTTTGCTCTTCTATGTCGGCTTGATCGCGCTGATTACAGTGATTTTTACCGGGATCTTATTGGAGAAGGCGCACGCCGGTGGGTACCCTGACTGGCTACTTCCGCTGATTGGCATATTCTCGATGCTGGGCGCAAGCCAACTGGCGGTGGCGCTGGTTAACTGGCTGACTACGTTGCTTGCGCCGCCGCATCAGCTGCCGAGAATGGACTACTCCAAAGGGATCCCGCCGGAATCGCGCACCCTGGCCGTGATTCCGACCATGCTCATAAACGCTCAAAACGTTGAGGACCTGATCGAGGCGCTGGAAGTCCGGTTCTTGGCAAATAGGGACGAGAATCTGCACTTCGGCCTACTGACTGATCTTCGGGACGCGGACGAGGAAACGACTCCGGAGGACAAGCCGCTGTTGCAGCTGGCCCGGAAGAGGATTGAAGAGCTGAATAAAAAGTTCGGGAGTACACAAGGCGATACCTTCTTCCTTTTCCATCGCCCCCGCCGATGGAATCCCAGGGAGCAGATTTGGATGGGGTATGAGCGTAAACGAGGGAAGCTCGCGGATCTGAATTCGCTTCTGCGCAGGGGGGCGCATAGTATCCCCGGGGACCGCTTCTCGCTCATCGTCGGTGAGACTGCAATTTTATCTGACGTGACGTACGTGATTACTCTTGACACGGATACGCAATTACCGCGCGACTCGGCGCGTCAGTTTGCGGGGGCCATGGCGCACCCGCTGAATCGCGCACACTACGACGAAGACAAGCAGCGCGTTGTTGCCGGGTACGGCATCCTTCAGCCACGCGTGGCCGCTAGCCTTCCGGGCACAAACCGGTCGCGATATGCGCGAATGTGCGGGAGTGAGCCGGGCATTGATCCGTATACGCGCGCTGTCTCTGATGTTTACCAGGACCTCTTCGGTGAAGGCTCGTTCATCGGCAAGGGGATTTATGAGGTCGACTCATTCGAGCGGGCGCTTAAGGGACGCTTCCCCGAGAACCGGATCCTAAGCCATGATCTTCTGGAAGGGTGTTATGCACGGGCGGGGCTGTTGAGCGATGTGCTGTTGTACGAGGAATATCCATCCTGCTACAGCGCGGACGTGAGCCGCCGGCACCGCTGGATTCGCGGGGATTGGCAGCTTGCGCAGTGGCTGCTGCCGGGAGTTCCCGGCTTCGACGGGAGGCGCAAAGAGAATCCTCTCTCTGCATTGTCCCGATGGAAGCTCTTCGACAACCTTCGGCGCAGTCTTGCGCCTTCGGCATTGACGCTCCTCTTACTGCTGGGATGGACGGCTTTGCCATCGCCATGGTTCTGGACCTTGTCGGTAATCGGAATTGTCCTGATTCCCCCCTTAATTGCCTCTATTTTGGAAATGTTCCAGAAGCCGGACGATGCGCTTCTGGGTCAGCACCTTGCTAGTGTAGTACGCTCTGCGCGCAGGCGCTTCGCCCAGGCCGTATTTACGCTCGCGTGTCTGCCCTACGAGGCTTTTTTTAGTCTGGATGCTATTTTGCGCACCGCATGGCGGATGCTGACGCGCAAACGACTTCTGGAATGGAGCCCGTCAAGCGACGCAGACCGCAGTAGCCGTAATAATCAAGAGGGCCTCGCCGCCTACTGCCAAACGATGTGGATCGGCCCCATTATTGCCGTCGCCGCATTGATCTATCTGTCACTTTCGAATCCCGCGACGCTAGGAGCGGCCAGGCTTACACTGTGGCTCTGGTTTGTTTCCCCTATTATCGCGTGGTGGATCAGCCGGCCGCTGACCCGCCGTGAAGCAATGCTGACGGCTGAACAAACCCTCTTTCTTCGGAAGATTTCCCGAAGGACCTGGGCATTTTTCGAGACCTTCGTCGGCCCGGAAGATCATTGGCTGCCACCTGATAACTATCAGGAGTATCGCGTTGCTACGGTTGTGCATCGCACGTCGCCGACCAACATGGGACTTGCGCTGCTCGCGAATTTGTCCGCATATGACTTCGGTTACATTTCAGCCGGACAACTCATCGAACGCACGACGAATGCACTCTCTATAATGAAAGCGCTGGAGCGCTATCGGGGCCACTTTTACAACTGGTATGATACGCAGTCTCTGAAACCGCTGCTACCTATGTACGTTTCGACGGTTGACAGCGGGAACCTTGCCGCTCACCTGCTGACATTGCGGCCCGGTCTGCTCGCACTTCCCGATCAAAAAATCCTGAGTCCAAGATTATTTGACGGTCTCACCGATACAGTAATGATTCTCCTGGACGCTGTGGCCGCAATGGCTCCCGAAGAAGGCGCTCATGGCCGACTGGCTCAACTTCAGAAGGACCTCGAGCCCGTATATAATTCCCCTCCAACCACGCTCGCCGCTGCGCGGCTCTGTCTTGGTCAACTGGCTGCATCCGCCGCTGAAGTTGTCGTTAGTCTCGATGCCCTCGGTGCGGTTCCGGATAACGAAGCCGCGTGGTGGGCACGCGCCTTTGCCGGTCAATGCCGGGCTGCCCTCGATGATCTGATGTTTCTCGCTGCGTCGACAGCGAGTAGCATCGATAAGATCCCGACGCTGCGCGAACTGGCAGGACTTGGCAACCAGAGCGCCAGTGAGAGAATTGCGGGTATCGAGCGCCTTGCGCAGCAATTAAGTGAACTCAGCCGTATAGAATATGATTTCCTGTATGACAGGTCACGCCATTTACTGGCTATCGGGTACAATGTTAGTGAGCGCCGGAGGGACTCAGGTTATTACGATCTGCTGGCTTCGGAAGCGAGACTCTGCTGTTTCGTAGGAATTGCGCAGGGACAACTGCCACAGGAGAGCTGGTTCAGCCTGGGACGCCTGCTCACTACCTCCGGTGGCGAGCAGGTTCTCCTTTCATGGAGCGGTTCGATGTTCGAATACCTCATGCCGCTTTTGGTGATGCCGACGTACGAACACACGTTGCTCGACCAGACCTATGCGGCGGCGGTGGACAGACAGATCGAGTATGGGAAGCAGCGAAGCGTACCGTGGGGCATGTCGGAATCAGGCTACAACACGGTCGACGTCCATCTCAACTACCAATACCGCGCATTTGGGGTGCCCGGCCTGGGGCTCAAACGCGGTCTTGCCGATGACCTGGTCATTGCGCCCTATGCCTCGGCGCTTGCGTTGATGGTGGCGCCTGAGGAGGCGTGTCTGAACCTGCAGCGACTGAGCGCTGAAGGCCTTGAGGCCCGGTATGGTTTTTATGAAGCGGTTGACTATACCCCTTCACGTCAACGACGCAGGCAAGAGAGAGCGGTGGTCCGGTCTTTCATGGCACACCACCAGGGAATGAGCCTCCTCTCACTGGCCCATCTGCTTTTGGACCGTCCGATGCAGAAAAGATTCGAGTCGGACCCTTGGTTCCAGGCTACTATGCTCCTTCTCCAGGAGCGGATCCCAAGGGCGACGGCCTTCTATCTGGAGACCCCCGAGATCTCCAACGTTCGCGTGACTTCCAATGGGGCGGAGATGCCGGTGCGCCTTTTCAACAGCCCCAACACTCCGTTACCGGAGGTGCAGCTGCTGTCCAACGGCAGATACCACGTAGTGGTCACGAACGCCGGCGGCGGTTACAGCAGTTGGAAGGGCATCGCAGTAACACGCTGGCGCGAAGACACCACCTGCGACAACTGGGGCACGTTTTGTTACCTCCGCGACGTGGCGAGCGGGAAGTTCTGGTCAACCGCGTATCAGCCTACGCTCAAGCGGTCTGACACATACGAAGCGATTTTCTCGGACGCGCGGGCGGAGTTTCGCCGCCGCGACCACGACTATGAGACGCATACGGAGATCGTTGTTTCGCCGGAAGATGACATCGAACTGCGCCGGATCCGCATCACGAATTCCTCCCGGACACGCAGAACGATTGACGTAACGAGTTACGCGGAAGTCGTTCTCGCGTCGTCAGCCGCTGACGCGCTGCATCCGGCCTTCAGTAATCTCTTTGTTCAGACCGAGATCATCCGCCGGCAGCGGGCGATTCTCTGCACCCGCCGGCCCCGCTCCGAGGGCGAGCACGCGCCATGGATGTTTCACCTCATGACCGCTCACGGGACGGAGATCGGAGAAGTTTCCTATGAGACTGACCGCATGCAGTTCATCGGCCGAGGAAGGACCGTCGCCAATCCGCAAGCCATGAGCGGTCGAGCGACTCTATCGGGGGCGCTCTCGGGCAGCGAGGGCGCAGTGCTTGATCCGATTGTCGCTATCAGGTACCGGATCACGCTCGATCCGGAAGCGTCGGCAACGATAGATGTGGTGTCGGGTATCGGGGAAACCCGGGAGGTCTGTATGGGCCTTGTCGAGAAATACCAGGACCGGCGTCTCGCGGACCGCGTTTTCGATCTGGCGTGGACACACAGCCAGGTGCTGCTGCGGCAGATCAATACCACAGAGGCCGACGCGCAACTCTATGGACGCATTGCCAGCTCTATAATTTACGCCAATTCCTCGCTGCGCGCCGACCCGAGCATTCTCAGAAAAAACCACCGCGGGCAATCCGGTCTGTGGGGATACGCTATTTCCGGGGACCTGCCGATCGTGCTGCTGCGGATCGAAGACCCGGCCAATATCGACCTGGTGCGGCAGCTCGTCCAAGCCCACGCATACTGGCGTCTGAAAGGACTGGCGGTGGACCTGGTGATCTGGAACGAGGATCACGCTGGTTACCGGCAACTTCTTCAGGATCAGATCATGGGGCTCATTGCCGCAGGCCTCGAAGCCAATGTGAAAGACCGACCGGGCGGCATCTTCGTTAGACCTGTGGACCAGATATCGGGTGAGGACCGCATCCTGCTCCAAACAGTTGCCCGCGCCATAATCACCGACAGCCTTGGTCCGCTCGCGGACCAGATCAACCGTCGCAACATTGCGCCGCTAATAGTACCGCGCCTCAAACCGACCCGGCCCCTTGGCGCCGAATCCGTCACATTCGTGGCCATGCCCCGCCGCGATCTGATCTTTTTCAACGAGTTGGGAGGATTCAGCCCTGATGGACGCGAGTACATAATTACGACCACGCGAGGGCAGATGACTCCGGCGCCATGGGTGAATGTGCTGGCGAATCCACGCTTCGGGACGGTCGTCTCGGAGAGCGGCTCGGCCTACACCTGGAGTGAGAATGCCCACGAGTTCCGCCTCACCCCCTGGCACAACGATCCTGTGGGCGATTCGAGCGGGGAAGCCTTCTACCTCCGCGATGAAGAAAGCGGCCACTTCTGGTCGCCTACGCCGCTGCCCAGCCGCGGTGCGGCGCCGTATGTCAGCCGGCACGGGCTTGGCTATAGCGTCTTTGAACACACAGAGGACGGCATCAGCTCCGAGATCTGGGTTTACGTGGCCATAGACGCATCGGTCAAGTTCACGGTCTTGAAAGTGCGCAACGAGTCAGGCCGGTCTCGCAGTCTCTCCGCCACCGGCTACGCGGAATGGGTGCTTGGAGATCTGCGACCGAAATCGGGGATGCACGTAATCACCAGAGTTGACCCCGATACCGGCGCTCTCCTAGCGCTAAACCCATACAATACGGAGTTCACCGACCGGACCGCCTTCTTCGATGTTGACGATGCGACCCGAACCTTGAGCGGCGACCGGACCGAGTTCCTTGGCCGTAACGGCACAATTCGTAGTCCTGCCGCGATGACCCGGTCGCGGCTTTCCGGCAAGGTGGGGACCGCTTTGGACCCCTGTGCCGCGATCCAGGTCCCCTTCGACCTGGCCGACAGACAGGAGCGTGAGATCATCTTCATGCTTGGCGTAGGGCGGGACGCCGATGACGCCGGCAACCTGGTGCGTCGCTTCCGCGGATCTGCTGCCGCGCGAAGAGCTCTTGAAGCGGTCTGGCAGTATTGGGATCATTCTCTCGGCGCGGTAAATGTCGAAACACCCGACCAATCCGTCAACGTTCTGGCCAACGGCTGGCTCCCTTACCAAACGCTCGCGTGCCGTCTTTGGGCCCGGAGCGGATACTACCAGTCGGGGGGCGCCTTTGGTTTCCGCGACCAGTTGCAGGACGTGATGGCGCTCATTCACACAGAACCACGCCTCGTGCGCGAGCACCTCCTCCTCTGTGCGGCCCGTCAGTTTGAGGAGGGAGATGTTCAGCATTGGTGGCATCCTCCGTCAGGCCGGGGCGTGCGTACGCACTGTTCGGACGACTTCCTCTGGTTGCCGTTGGCTATGTGCCGGTACGTCCTGAGCACCGGTGACACCGGGGTATTGGATGAACCCATCCACTTCATCGAGGGCCGCCCGGTAACTACTGATGAGGACTCGTATTACGATCTTCCCGGCGGGTCTGACGAAACTGCCACTTTGTACGAACACTGTGTGCGGGCCATCCTGAATGGCCTCAGACTTGGTGAGCACGGCCTACCGCTCATCGGCTCGGGTGATTGGAACGATGGCATGAACATGGTGGGCGAACATGGCAAAGGCGAAAGCGTTTGGTTGGGGTTCTTCTTCTATAAAGTGCTCGTAGAGTTCTGTGAGATTGCGCGTCTGCACGATGATCTGTCCTTCGTCGAACGCTGTCGGGAGGAAGCTGCTCAACTGCGCAAGAATATCGAGGAGAATGGCTGGGATGGCGAGTGGTATCTGCGCGCTTACTTTGACGACGGCTCACCACTGGGTTCGGCGAGTAATGCCGAATGCCGGATTGATTCGATTGCGCAAAGCTGGTCCGTTCTCTCCGGCGCCGGGGATGACGAACGCTCGCACATGGCAATGGAAGCGGTGGATAGGCTTCTTGTTCGACGGGACCATGGCCTGATCCAGCTCCTGGATCCGCCGTTCGACAAATCGAAGTTGAATCCCGGCTATATAAAGGGATACGCACCGGGTGTAAGGGAGAATGGAGGGCAATACACCCATGCGGCTATCTGGGCCGCAATGGCCTTTGCTGCGTTGGGTGACAGCAGTCGCGCGTGGGAACTGCTGGCAATAATCAACCCGGTGAACCATGGGAGGACCAGGGAGGAAATAGCGACGTATAAAGTAGAACCGTATGTTGTCGCTGCCGACGTATATGCGGTCTCTCCGCACATTGGCCACGGGGGATGGACGTGGTACACGGGATCGGCAGGCTGGATGTACACGCTTATCCTTGAATCACTCCTTGGGCTGAGGCGCGAAGGAGACAAACTGCGTTTCGTGCCGTGTCTGCCCGGGGATTGGGAGGCGTTCAGGGTGCATTACCGATACAGAGAAACCGTCTACCACATCACCGTGCTGCAACCGCGCGACGGCGGTGTGGCGGGTGTGACCGTCGATGGCGTTGAGCAACACGACAAGGCCATTCCACTTCTTGACGACCATCAGGAACATTCGGTCGAGGTGAGAATACCACCCTCAGGACAAAACATCGCCTGAAGATCGAGGGTGCATGCTGTCTGACCACAAAATTTCTGGCCCTCCCTGCGCATCTCAGCCTCCATTCTATTTGTAAATCTTGATTTCAAGGTATCACACAAGGATGTATCCCGCGGTACGACTGTCACGCTATAAGAAGATCGCATTTCGGTCAGACCTGATTGAGTGGATTGAGTGGTGGTTGCGTACTGGTAAGCAAAACAAGTAGAATAGCCGTTGGGAGTGCATAGGGTTCTGGTGTCCCTCCTGGACTTCAAATCCAAGAACACCATTTTGGCAAGGCTTTGAAATACCCACCTTTTTCTCTATATTACAGCTAGTTAACCAGTCCTTAAGTCAGTCCATATGTGTCATTTCGTGTCGATGTATTGATGAAGTCCATGACACAGGCATGACACACCCTCTGTCGAGTTTTGTGGTCGCTTTTGTGTTCCCAGTCATTGCGTATCTAAGATATCCGGCATTGTTACGACCATCTACCATATTCTTATTGGCCATTATTGAACTTAGCGAGAATCTCCCGGCATGAAGAAATATATCAATCCCTATAACCTCTTTGTTGGAAGTTTCCTCCCTAACTGGCTTCTTAAACATGAGGAGATCTCTCCCGGGGCAAAACTCTGCTACGCCCGCCTCGCACAATTTGCAGGTAGGGACGGCGAATGTTTTCCCGCACAAACCACTCTTGCCGCCGAGATAGGAACTGGTGAACGACAGATCAGAAGGTATTTGAGCGAGCTCGAAGATCAGGGACTAATTGATATTGTCCAGGTCGGACTGAATCAGCCAAATCACTATCGTTTTCTTTGGCATCCTTGGATGGACGAAGACAACGGAGCGAAAAAGGAGCCTCCCGGGAAAGGGGAAAGGGGGAAAGATCGTCCGGACCGGACATATATGTCCACTCCAGACCAGACGAATCTGACCGGTCAAGAACGGCCACATACGTCCGCCAAAGAGAATCAGTTAAGAGATTCATCTAAGACAACAACAGACGTTGTTGTGGATCAAGGAGAAATAGTAAGAGTGAAAAGGGCGCTCGCTCCGGAGTATTCAAAAATCCCGGACAGTGTTCTTGCGGATCTTATCAGGGAGAAAGGCATCGAGCACGTCATATCAATTGCGAGACAGACGTCCCACCAACTGAGCCGACCCAGATCGAACAGGCCCGATAACCCTACCGGGCATTTCATATCTCTAACCCTCAACGGCATGAATAGACCTGATGGGTATCAATCACCTGAGGAAAAAGCACAGGCTGAAAGAGATGTGCTGATAAGGGCCGCACGTCGCCGAAAGGAAAGCGAGCAGGCCCGAAAGGAAAGGATCCCTCGCGAAAATGTTGAGGAGTTCCTAAGGAGCTTCGGACAGTAGTGAGTTGAGAAAAGGAGGAAAAATAACAAATATGAGCAAACTTCCAGAGTCAATTGTACACGGCCTAAATGCAGTCGGGCTAGGTGGCCGCTTGATCTACGTGCCGCTCGTCAAGAGGACGGTCAGCGACGAGATCTTTGATGCCATGACTTCCACGCTTATGGCCGGCAAACGTATCAATTTGGATGAATTTCAGAATATGGTCAGCCTGAGAACTCTCTACAGACTCAGGTCAAAGGCAATTGAAGAAGCTGAACGGTTGAGAAAGAGAGGAAAAGACGATGGACAAACAGAATACGAAAATGGGAGAGAGTGAAGGCATTCTTGTCACGGACTTGGGTTTTTCGAGTGAGAAATTCCTACACGGTGAAAAGAAAGGAATGATTAAGTCATGTTTTCGGAAGGTGAAAGGGACGGAGGGCTACAGATTCCGAGGTGACAATTACTTGATCGGCGAAAGAGCACTGCTCCAGACCGGATCGCACTATTTACGAACGATCGAGGAGCTTCTGGAATTCTATCCGCTCTTTGTTGCTGTCGCAGCGGAGAAAAGTGAAGCTACAGAAAAAAATACTCTCGTGGTCGGGCTACCCTTTGACTTTTGGAAGACTGAAACGTCGAAAGAAAGGCATGGCTTGCCAAATGAAGTTACGACGCTGAAGGAGTCCCTCAAGTTAATCAAACTCAATGACAAAGAGTTCATATTCGATGAACCCCTCATATTCCCTCAGGGCCTTGGAGGAATCAAAGACTATCTTTCCGGAAATAACGGTGGTGGGAATATCCTTGCGATAGATATCGGATTCAACACAGTGATCTCGACCCTCTATTCCTGCGAGGAGAAGGACATTCTCACTGGAAGAACTTATTACAAGAAAGGCCTCCATGAAATGACAGTCAATCTTCTCATGCCTGAGATTGCCAAACACGTTAATGGCAAGACTCTTACCCCCATAGAGATAAACCATCTGGTGCAAACAGGCAGCCTGCAAGTAGGGTTCGACTTGATCGACATCAAGCCCGAGATCGATGCGGCGGCAACCACCTATGTACACGACCTGCTTGGCATGATCATCGGAGACCTCAAAGCCCATGGCGGAGTCGTAGTCTTTGATACTGTGCTTCTGTTTGGAGGTGGTGCGCGCTTGCTCAATGGCAAGCTGCAGGCCAACAAGGTCAAGATTGTGATCCTTGCGGAGCCGGAATTTGCCAATGCCAGAGGGTTTGCCCTAAAAGCCCGAGAAATTAAGGGGGGTGGCAGTGTTGAGGGATAAAACCAAGCAACTCATGAGCCGTAACAAAGGAAAGCGAAGTGAAATATAAGATCGGCCTCTCAACCTATAACCTGGACATCATTAATGCTTTCTCGTCTCTAAAGAATAGGAAATCACAGTTCATCGAGCAGGCGCTGATTCATTTCATCCAAACGGAAAAAGGAAGGAATACTCTAAGGTTGCTGGTAGAGCACAACCAGAAGATCACTTTTGAAGTGGCAAAAGGAACGCGCAGCGAGAGTAAGGGTCAGGCGGAGAAAGGACTAGGCAAAATAGATGTCGATAATTTTCTCAAATAAGTCTTATGTAAGTCTTATGCCTCAAAAGAGATCACAAAAAGGCCTTCAAGAATGACATCAAATGTTACCGCGAAAAGGATGCCAATGGAGGTGGCAAAAAGTGTCTTTATCAAAACCCCAAAGAAGGAGGGAGCAGAACTATGTTGACGGTGGAAGAAGACCTGGAGAAAGTCGCAAAGGTTAATAAGAACCGAGAGAGAACCGAGATGTTTATCAAGGCCCTTGAAGCGGAAACGCTTTTGGCTCTGGGGAAATATTTGAGCTCGTCTCTGTTTTATGACATTGGACCTGTGATTTCAACAAGAATAGTGATGTTTTTTGGCGCCAGGACTGCACAAGTCATTGAAACCTCCGTACATGATCTCTTATCTGTCCCAGGCGTCGGCAAGAAGCGCATGCTTTCTGTTAAGAATGGCTGGTCACTGCAGCGCAAGCTGACCGACCAGTCAGCACAGTTAGTGCGACTGAAATTCGTGGTTTAAGAAAAGGCAGGCGAGATGTTACAGGTAAAGAGAAGCAAATTGGGCTGGGTCAGGAAGATTTCAGGTGGAGTGCAGGTTGTTTTCAGGTACTATTCACCCTGGAAATTCTCGCATCTCCTGAAAGCGCTTTTAGAAACAGGAAGTTATGAGGGCCGACTGCGTCCTGATTACCTTTATTTTCTGAGCATCTTTGCTTTTTCTGAAGGCAAACAGAGAACCGTCAATGTCTCTTGAGCTTTGTATTTCTATTATGACCTGGTTAAGGACGAGGTGATCTTGAAACCCGAGAATCACATCAACCCGCGGGAACTGGAACTTGCCATATTCGAATTATTGGCAACCGGCTGCGCCACATATCCCGAAATAAAAGCCGGCCTTCTTGATATATTCGAAGACTATACGAATTCAGATAACGGGAGGCTGAGTGATAAAGCCCTTTTCAAGTTCCTGTCACTGCTTCGGAAGAACAATCTGATCCAGTCCGCCAAGTACTTTGACAGAAAAGCACGCAAGAATTTTGCTCTCTATGCAAATACGGAAAACTCGGTTGAGGTGCTTCTCAGGGAAACAACATATAGACGGGATCATATACGTAGCCCCTATCTGCCTGGCAAATATTCTTTCTGGCACGACATGGGCTTAACCAATGTCGTGAGAACAATAAAACGCGATGGTCCCATATATTCATACGATTACGGATTCGAAGACGAATTCGCACTGCGGCGCGTGGCAAGTAAATCAAAAAAAGGAGATATGTATCCTGATCTCTCGCTTCATCTAAAGCGCAACGGCAAAGAATACTTCTTTCGCATAGAGGTTCAGCGAAACCGTGACAGAATGTATCAATTTGCAGAAAAACTGCGTGACACACGAAACAATCTCGTGTTATGTTCGGATCATAGACTTATCTATGACATAGCTGATACCCACGTGTATATTAGAGAAAACGCTACGTTTGCACTCATTGACGATTTCATAGAAAATGGACTATTCAAGACCCAGTGGTTGTCTTCGGGGTGCGAAACTGTCGAGCTGCAATATTATGGACACAGGTGAGCCGATTATTTGACAAGGTGGCAGCTAAGGCGAACGATAAGCGAGTTAAGAAACTTCGTTGAAGAATTCTCATCGCTTCTAAGCCCGTTGCTCCTTTCAAATGGTTTAGCCGTATTATGTATTTATCACGCTTGTGGTAGCAAGAGGCGGCAGAGGGAAAAAGTGCGCTCTGTTAAGGGGGCCAGGAAAAGCGACCAATTATACTGTTGAAATTCTCGCCACGTTATGTAATAGTTCATGTGCGCAGCTTTGGCATAAATCCACTTCGACCACATTGCCATCACCCCACACAGAATAATATCCGCATTTGTTATGCCAGTGAAAAAATTCTTCCCATTCTCCAGAGTCGCTCTCAACAACTCGCCTGCCGCACTTGTCGCAAATTTTAGCAGAGACTGCCATTTGCGCCACTTTCACTTCGCTCATTTCAAACATACTTCACCTCGTCTTATATGTCTTCAGCATTCCTCAATGCCTTGAAGCCCTGAATACATGGTACTCATTTTCATCCAAAGTAGTCTATAGGGTGTAGATTTACCTATCATTGGAAGGGATAGTTACACTCGTAGATTATGAGTTGAGGGCAGAGGTTTCCTACCGAGTGCATCCTGGTGTTTAATAGAGACAAATGCCAGTGCAAATGACCATCCCTATGGTTTCCGGGTGAAGCAAAATGAGAGACCTTCAACCCGAACAACACAGGGAGACCTTCATCCAGTACGACAGGAACAGAGAATTTTTGACTCCTAGCATTTTCCGAACCATTTCGGCCACTAATTCCGATTCGTTCCCGCGGCTGTTCCGTTTTTTTAGACTACCCGTTCCGAAGCAAACTGGCCACCCAGCAGGAGAAAATCTCGACTTCGCTCCGAAACATGCACTGAGCTGTCCTTCCTCCTACGCGTAGGCCGAGCCACTCTAGACGATTTCTTTCGCAAATAAACGGCCTCCAGTCTTCTGTAGAATGTGTCTTTCTCTCGAATCACGCAGATATCGGAATTGTAAAGTGTGGCGGATGGCGTCCGAATCACGCAAACCCATCGACGGTCCCAAAGCGTTTCTTTCAGCCATAAAGTCGCATTTCTGAATAAAGAGTTCTAGTATCACCTGCTCACAGAACTTGACACCAACACGCATGCCGATAATTCTGAAGGTTACTACCCGAAATATAGTCCGCTCGGTGTTAATTACTTCCCGTACAAAACATATTAGAGAATTTATAAGGGGGCGTTAGGTACTCCTTTGTTTTATGAAAGCAACAAACGGCTTGCCCATTTTGCCTTGACCCGTCACCATCCGAGTGCTAAGCTTTAAATGAAGGTGACTTTGTACCGGTAAAATCATGCAGTTAATCGACGGGAGGGAGCGAACATGTTTTGCAATGATCCGTTTCTCACGTATCTCAAGTCTTTTGGGTACAATGTAATCCGTTTACCCAAGACTGATGTCAAACCGCTTCAGTTATTATCTCGGGACGGGAAAGACCTCAATCGTCTGGGGGATTTGACAGCTCTTTTGGTAAGTGGTGCTAATATTTCTGCGCCGCCTATCACTGAAAATGCGCGCGCTGCCGATGTCTCAGGTCAGAGGACAGGTGACATGAGTATCGGTATTGGTCTCTCGATCATCGGCAGTATAATCGGTGCTATGGGCGGTTCGAAACTCGGACTTGATACGAAGTACGAGCAGGCAAAAACCGCAGCATTCGAATTTCAGGACGTGCTCCAAGACAAGATCGAGATTGTTAGGCTTGATCAATACCTGGCCGATGCTGATGTGAGCCCTTTCTCACGCTATGTGGCGGAATTACTAGAAGCTGATGAGCTGTATATCACCACGGCCACAATCAAGAGCACGAAATTCACGGTTGAAGCAAAGAAGTCAGACGGAGCAGCACTCGACGTTAGCATCCCTGAGATTCAGGGCATCGTGGGCGGGAACGTGAAAACCTCTGGTGCATCTTCAGTGACCTCCAAGGTGACTTACGAGTCCTCTATTCCACTCGTATTCGGCTTTCAAGCAGTGCGTCTCTTTTACGATCAGGGGCGTTACACGGCGTTTGAACCACTGGAAACAGGATCGGCGGCTATTAAAGGTATAAAGAAGGGAGCAGCAGATGCCATACAGCGACTATCCACTGAGAGTGCCTTCGTCAAGGTATCCGGGTTCTGAACAATTTGATGAGAGATGATCGACCTCCCCCATCGAGCGGTGGATTTGCCAAAACGTCTCCTTACTGGCCGCAGGCATTAATCAAAAAGGAGTACAGAAGATGACAGCACTCAAAGAAGCTCATGCATTGATCATAGGCATAGCTAACTATCAAACTGTCAGGCAACTCCCCCTCACGGTACTCAATGATGCCAAGGACGTTTTTGCCCTTATCACAAATCCCGACTATTGCGGGTATCAAAAGGATAACACGCAATTGCTCTTGGATGAGCAGGCTACCCAAACGGCCATCCGGGAGGCCCTGGCTGAGTTGAAGGCGAGGGGCACTCCAAACTCAACAGTTTTTCTATATGTCTCCAGTCATGGTGGGCAACTCGAAACAGGCCCTCAAGCCGGTGAGTATCTGCTGCCGGTAGATGCCAAAATTGATTCAGATCAAGCATTAGCAGAAACCTCGATATCGGGCTCTGAGTTTACTGAAACTTTGCGCGCTCTCCAAGCAAAAAAAGTAGTCGTGATCTTTGACTGCTGTCATTCAGGTGGCATCGGTCAACCCAAGAATGCTCAAGCGCCCGAGCTCAAGGCATTGCCTGAGAGTTACTACGAACTGCTTAAAAGCGGGCGGGGACGGGTGATCATGGCCTCATCGCGCAGCAGCGAGTCCTCTTATGTACTCCCCGGGGCGCCCAATAGTCTCTTTACCCAACATCTTCTCGCCGGCTTGCGTGGAGGCGCTCCCGGACCCGGCGGTGTCATCCGAATCTTTGATCTTTTCGATTATTTACAACCAAAAGTCACTCTTGACCAGCACGACCAGCATCCCATCTTCAAAGCGGAAGTGGAAGAAAATTTCCCTATAGCGCTCTACTGCGGAGGCAAATCACCTGTCCCCATATCGCCATCGCCGACTGCTGACGAATTCAAGTACGATGTCTTCATCAGCTATCGTCAGCAAGAACCCGATAAAACCTGGGTGCGTAAGGTTTTAGTGCCACGATTGGAAAAGGAGGCGGGTTTGCACGCCTGCATTGACCATAGGGATTTCCGTCTCGGTGCGCCACTTGTGCTGGAGATGGCTCGAGCGGTGGAGCAGAGCCGCTATACCCTTGCAGTGTTGTCTCCGGTATACCTTGACAGTAATTTCACAGAACTTGAGAATGTGTTGGCAGATCATTTGGGGTTAGAGAAGAGCCAGCGTCGCTTGCTTGCTATCATGCACCAATCGTGCACACCGCGCCTCGGGATGAGGGCTCGCCTCTGGCTAGACATGACAGAAGACGAAGAGTTTGAACTGAACGTTGAGCGCCTAGTGTATGAGCTGCGACAGCAGCCAGACAAATAGTAAGGGACAACGGAGCTAAGTAACGTGCCAAACGAGCCAGATTATCAATATGATCTCTTTGTTGCTTGCGCAGCGGCCGACCTTAAATGGGTAAACGGATTTCTTTTGCCTGCGCTAGGGCTTTCCAAAGAGCGTATTATCTGTAACCAACCCCTTGTGTTTGGCGCGACATCCTTTCATGAGGGTGCACCAGTCCCCGACGAGTTCCAGCGGGCGGCAACGGGCAGCCGATTCACCCTGTTGATCCTCAGTCCTGCATACTTTGCCGACGTGTGGGCCGCGCACGGTGCGCAGATGGTCTCCTACCTCACGGTGGAGGAACAGCGCAACCGGCTGATCCCGCTGGAGAGGGAGAAGTGCAAGCTTCCCCTGGACATTGAATTTCGCGTGCGCTTGGACTGCACCGATAAGGACAATTGGGAAGCTATAGCCGCCAAACTGCGGGACCTCCTGAACCAACCTGAGCCAGAGCCAGAGTGTATCCTCTGCCCCTATCCCGGCATGGTGCCATTTAGCGCCAAGGATGCCCGCTTCTTCTACGGTCGGGAAGATGAGATCGACCAGATGTTGCAACAGCTTCGCTACCAACGCTGTCTATGGATTATAGGACCCTCTGGGTCAGGCAAGTCCTCGTTGTTGTTTGCCGGCGTGCTGTCGAAGCTTGCAGAAAGCAGTTACTTCCCGTCTAGGTACTGGTTGGTGCGAAGCATGCGACCGGGCAGCCAGCCGACGCAGGAACTGGCTGGGATCGTTGAAGACTTATCGAGGCCCGGTGAGTCCGTGGACAGCTTGCTGGCGGCTAACACACCGAACCAGCGCCTTTTGCTTGTAATAGACCAGTTCGAGGAACTCTTCTCCCAGTCTGATCGTACTGAGCACACCCGGTTTATTGCCGCCCTGAAGGCTTTGGGCGCAGTGGAGACTTGTGTGTTGATGATCGCCATGAGAGGTGATTTTTACTCGGATCTCATGAACAGCGACATGTGGCCAGTCGAACCGAGCCAACGGCAGGAGATCGCACCGCTGCATGGGCAAGCTTTGCGACGGGCGATCGAGAGGCCGGCGTCTGTCGTCGGCGTCTATCTGGAAGGAGGCCTCGTGGAGAGGCTATTGGCGGATGCCGCTGATGAGCCTGGTATACTGCCATTGGTGCAGGAGACAATGATGGTTCTGTGGGCAAAGATGCAGCGACGTCTCTTGACCCTGAGCACCTATGAGCGCCTGGGAGGTGACGGACGCAGTGGGCTCGCGGTGGCCGTGGTGAGCAAGGCCGATGCAACCCTGGCTGCTCTTTCCCCGGATCAGAGAGCACTCGCCTGGCGCATTTTTTTGCGGTTGGTGCAATTTGGCGAAGGACGGGCGGATACCCGTCGCCAACAATCGATTGCCGAGCTCGCCTCAGTAGGCGAGGCAACGTTTTTCGATCAAACGCTGCAACATTTGGCCAACAACCGCCTGCTGACACTGAGC
The DNA here is from genome assembly GCA_050014695.1 of Thermodesulfovibrionales bacterium. GTDB lineage: Bacteria > Nitrospirota > Thermodesulfovibrionia > Thermodesulfovibrionales > UBA9159 > UBA9159. Next base: position 26,279 of record JBEKCV010000012.1, on the reverse strand, counting down.
GGGGAGGAAAAAGAAGCAGGTAAGAAAGTGGACATCTCCCACGAGGCCTTGATTACCGGCTGGCCGACCTTACATACCTGGATAACCGAACGGAGGGATAAAGAAAAGACGCGGCGACGGCTCGAGGAGAAGGCGCAGGAATGGACCCGCCTGGGTAAAAGCGGGGGCTTTTTGGATGCTGTCGAATTGGCCGAGGCCGAACAATGGCTGAAAAGTCCTGACGGAGCTGACTTGGGATGCAGCTTAGATCTTCAGGCGCTGGTCCAGGCCAGCCGGGCAGCCATTGATAAGGCTGAGCAAGAGAAAGAAGCCGTTCGCCAACGTGAGTTGAAACAAGCGAAGGCTCTCGCTGACGTAAATGCCAGTAAGGCAACTATGTTCAAACGCTTTTTGTATGTTCTCGGAGCTATTGCATTAGTTGCCGTGGCGTTTGCGGTGGTGGCAATAATCTCTTGGACTTCTGCTGATAACCAAAGTCGGTTGGCTAAGTCTCGCCAACTTGCAGCCGAGGCTAACGCTGACTTCTATAGAAAAAGTCCAGGTAGTGGCCTGGCGCTTGCCGTCCAAGGAGTGAACGTATCACCCACATATGAAGCTCTAGACAAACTACTTCAATTTGTCCAAACGACGTCTACTGTCGAATATTTTCTTTTTGGGCATGAAGCACGAGTTATATCAACAGTTTTCAGTGCGGACGGTCGGTATCTTGCGTCAAGAGACGTCGGGGGACAGATGATAGTGTGGGACGTCAAGAGTGGCAAACCGGTTGGCCGCCCCCTGCGGGGTGATTATTATATGTTTTATATGGCTCCAGAATATCTCGCAGTAAGTCCACAGGGATTGATTGCATTGCTAACTAATTCTAAGCAGCTAAAAATTTGGGATACAGCTTCGGGCAAGCTGGTCTGCAACGAGAGCATTAAAGATAACATGCCAAACCTTGTGACGGGCCTCGCCTTCACGAATCAAGGTCAGTGGATTGCCATTAGCAGCGAAGATGGCAGTGTTTTGTGGTGGGATGTGTCCAATCGAATCCCTACGGTTCCCATTAAGTACCATGATGCTGCGGTGGAGGCTCTAGTTGTTAGCAAAGACGGGAATCTGCTTGCGACGGGTGACGCGAAGGGCAGGGTGGTGATATGGAATTTGAAAGGTGAGGATTCAATTGATACGACAATAATAGATAACTTCGAAGAAGAGGTAAGAATAGATAAAAAGAGTAAAAAGGTTGAAAATCTAGCAGTGACTGGTGTCCTGGGTGTGACTAGTTTAGCATTCGATGAAGACAACAGGTTTCTCGCCTGGGCTCGGATGGATAACAAGATAATCGTATTTGACATCAATAAGAAATCGCAATATGAAGTCTGGAACATGGGTGGACACCAAGCACCGATCGAAGGCATTGCTTTTCAGGCAAAGGGACAAGATCTCGTCTCCCTTGGTCGAGATGGTATTGTCATTGAATGGTCTTTGGCGGCCCCCAGATTCAAAATGAAGTCATTAGAAAAATTGCCGTGGCCAACTAGTTCACTGCACGCTCTCAGCGTTGAGGGGAAGGGGGTGACCTCTTGGGGGGAAGGAAATATGGTTTTATGGTTTACAAATACTCGGTCGTCCTTACTCGACAGACCGAACCTTTCGAAGCCAGGGCCAACTGAGGCCGTTAGCCTGAGCCCAGGCGGGCAGAGAATTGCATTTATACTAAGAGACGGTAGGGTCATTATTCAAGATGTGGTCGAAGGGAAACCAGTGGTAGACGAAATTAGTCCAGAGGAGGAACATAGAGTTAATATGGCTTGGAGCACGGATGCACTTCTGGCCTTAACAACTAGGGATGGTCGCATCCCGATTCGGGATTCGGCAGCTCACCGATGGATCGGTGACCTTCGAGGACCCAAAGAACCGATCCAAGGGGTCATCTTCAGCCCGGATGGCAAGCAATTAGCAACGATGGGTCGAGACGAACTATTTAGCCTCTGGAAAATAGCCGGCAATAGTTTAGAGAACCTTCCTACTCCCAAACCTCTCGAGAAACCTAAAGAACATGTTAGCGCGGCCAAGTTAATTCAAACACTCGCTTTTAGTCGAAAAGGAAAGTTGCTGGCCTTGGGCTATCAAGGCGGCGCCGTGGGGATATGGGATGCAGGGAATGATAGATGGTTTGCTCAACCAGTGAGTCCATATAAAGGAAGTTCCTCCATAACCTGCATTGTGTTCAGCCCGAACGGTAAGTGGCTTGCCTCAGGAGATAGGCAAGGGCAAGTGATTCTTTGGGATGCGGAGAAGTGTAAGCCGCTCGGCGAGCCCCAGAAGGTATTCGAGGGTCAAGTGGCGAGCCTAGCCTTCAGCTCGGATAGAAAACGTGTGATTTCAGCGGATGACGCAGGGAATGTTGCCGTTTGGAATGTCGATGTGGAGTCTTGGAAAAAGAGGGCCTGTCAAATTGCCCAACCGAACCTGAGCGAGGAGGAGTGGAAGCAGTTGATGGGAGATCAGCCTTACCCCAGGACCTGTAGTAATACTATTAAGTGAGAAAAGAGGAGTATTTCTGGCAGTATTCATCGCGAGTTTCGAATCGGCAGATTATGACGTAGTTGCCTGTAACTCGCGCATTGGTCTGCAAATGACCTGTGCTTTTGGCTGGTTATAGGCCTTATCGTCGAAAGGCGAGATGAGACAAGGCAGGCGCATGCGAGCATTACAGATGGTACAGACGCTGCAATTAAAGCTATCGAGTTGGCTCCAGGGAGCCCAGAAGAGTGGACGATTGATTGCAGGCGGCTTTTGTCTGACTGTGAGAATAGACTAACTATGTTCGGGCGTCCTTCAAGAAAGCATCGAAAACAAGCACGTTGAATTCTATGAGATGAGTCAATCCAATTGTTCATTACAATAAGGGGCGGACCCTTGCGTCACGGGCCAAGGCATCGTTGACATCAAGGAGAGGACGTACCCTGTCCGTCGTCAGCACTCTCACGTCGTTCGGCTTGAGCATGTGACCGAGGTTTCGGCTGAAGATCTTCTGGAGACTTACGATGAACGATGCCCTTAGTCTCGCCAGATGTCCTCTCTTCCTTAACAGATATTGAATCGGTAGCCCCTCTTACGGCTTGATGTACCCTCAGGCGTGATTCGCAACCGCAGCGTCGCCGACCAATTACTGTTCCAACAACCTATTGGCGATCCGATCGGCAACGGTCTTGACGCCTTTTATACCCTTGGGCACTGCGCTCAATCCTGGTGGGTTATCCAAGTACAAGCGCATGGCATTCCGGCCTGCGTCCACCAGGGCGTCTCGCCGATCGTCGCTCATATCGAACTCGGTCGTACCGTAGCCACCGGCTGGCAACCGGACAACAAGGTGATTAAACTCCTCCATCACCATCTTGTCGTGGGCAGTGGTTGCTGTGTTTATCAGGCGTGAGATGCGCTGCACTGTGCGTAATTCACTCGGCTTTATGTTGATATCGATAAAGAGGCCCTTGCTGACAGACTGCGGAACAGACAAGGTCTCATCAATCAACAACCCAAGTACCGCATTGTCCCTCTTAGGGCCCATGAGCCGTGTTACCTGTGGTTCGTTGGAGATGAAGAGTTCGATAGGGAAGTTGGAAAGTAGTCCGCCATCAACGACAGCGTGACCCGTAATATTGCGCCCTAAGTAGGCACCCCACTTTTCCTCCCAGATCACTTCATTCCATACCAAGGGAATGCTCATGGACATCCTTATAGCCCAGACAACGGGACAATCCGGGGCTGTATGTTGGTTGAGCACAAGAATGCGACAATCGGTCGCATCAGAAGCAACTACTGTCAGTTCAACGTGTGCTTCGGCATAGAATTGGGATAGGGTCAGACCGCTGAATCTGCGCTGACCAGTCTTCAAGGGGCAGGAGTCAAGCTTGTCCTCCAGCCAGGAAATAAAACGGTCGGCTGCATACCAGCCACCACGCTCGACGAGGGCGAAGAAATTGCGTGTACGCGAGTTTTCGGCAAGCATCTGAGCAATGCCATCATCAAGCTTATCCTCCAAAAAATGGGGCACAATCTTGATGTCGATATTCTGTAACAGAGTGCGGATAGCGCTGGTGCGAATCTCATCTCGTGTAAACGGAGGAGGATCGCCCATGAAACCTGCAAAGACGGATTTGCCGTTTTCCCTTTCTTTAAGTGCAGCGAGCATCTCTTGTGGTGTGTAACCAGCCGCGAGCAGAGCTGCCGTAATTGCACCGGCGGAAGTACCCAATAGCCGGCCGAATGTGTGACCGCGTTGAAAAAATTCTTCACAGGCGCCGACAAATACCATGCCCTTGGCGCCACCACCTTCAAAGACTAGATCGTATTTCATAGGCTGCCAGTTCCTTTCCGAACGACGGCAAAAATCATTTATTATATTAACTATTGCATAATCAGCGAACTGCCGCAACTGCAGGCGATCTCACCGTGGGAAGTATGAATCTAACACAGTACTTGGCATGCATCGATGCGGAATGCTTTAGGATCGGGCGAACTCTGCCGAGCAGCTCCTCGTCACCTCTTTTGTCGCTGCTCACGAGGATAAAAATGGTCCGCCCTGCAGGGGTCGAACCTGCAATATCCTTTTTAGGAAACCGATAACGAAGGCTTGAACGGTTCCCCGTGAGGGGAAGAAGGGAATGATAAATCGACTAGAAGAAGAATCAAGGTACTGCATCCATCAGGCAGCGGCAACTGCTTTTATGAGATGAAGCCGTAGTTAACAAGACAGGATAAGACACTCTGATCACGCGATCTCTGTCATGCCCCGCATGATTTATGTGTTATGCATATTCGGCTTGATAATTTGCACGAGTTCAGTTTTTGAATGCATACAAACTTGGCATCGAAAGGAGACTGCCATGATCTGATTCTTCTTTGTGATCGTCAACTCCTTATTCATCCGGATGATATTGAGTTCGTTGCTGAACTATTCGTTTCTTAAGGCAAATGGCCCATGAAGATTACGGGGCGGACACCGCAAGCCACTTGTGACACATTCTTCCTGCTATACGTAACAAAGCCTACTTTTTACTTTATTTTCAGTTAGTTATAACTGTGTTTTTCTTATTTCCTTTTTTGTACTTTGTCACTTTTTATTTTACCATTTTTTGTTGTCTGAAGCGGCGGAGAGACCCTACTTCAGTCTCGTAGCCGCGGAAGACAACTCCGCTTATTTTTCTATGAATACCGCTGTTCATTTTTTCTTTTAGTCAGCAAACTGCTCTCTTCTTGGCTGTGTCCTTTGCAGCACTATGGTTATGGCCTTATCATAGTCCCTCTGCACTTTCAAATTGGAGACTCTACAGTAGCACTGAGTGGTGGTTATACGGCTGTGCCCCAGGAGATCCTGAATCGTCACGAGATCTGCATCAGCATTTAATAGCTGCGTTGCCATCGTGTGCCTCAAGTGATGACAGGACACCTCTATCCCGGTCCTCCCCGCATAGTATTCGATCCTCTTCTGGATTCCGCGAACCGATATCGGCTTCCCCATCAGTGGCCCCTTCTGTACCAAAAACACTCTCTTCTCCTTCGACCATTTCCGTTTTTCCATGTACTCCGCTAAAGCCCTCTGAGTATCCTCACTCAAATAAACCACCCTGCCTTTGCTGCCTTTTCCATTGAAGATATAAAGCTGTCTCCTGCGGTACTCTATCGCATCTATGGTAAGGCGTGCAACCTCTTCAACCCGCAAACCACATCTGAGCATAACTATGAACATAGCGCGATCTCTGGTATCGTCGATTTTTCTGAACAGTGCTGCAATCTGTTCGTCTCTGAGATGTTTGGGCAATGGCTGGGGTAGACGAAGCCGGTAATGCTTTTTGACCGGATTGACAAGAGGCATTCCCTCATCTTCGATCAGGTAATCGTAAAAAGCATGGATGCAGTTGAAATGACAGTTGATGGTCTTCGGTTTCCTTCTCCTTCTCAAAAGGTGATCCATATACGCGTCGGTCTCTTTGAAGGTTGCCTGCTCCAGTGGAATCCGCAGCCACCTATTGAAGTGACCGAGCATATTGGCATAGTTTTTCACTGTGTGCACCGAATAATTCCTTCGCTTCAGAAATCGCCGGTACTTCGCAATCAGATCAATACGCTCCATGAATACCTCCTTGTTCAATAGTCGCCATGGCACGGAAGTATTCCTCCTCGCGGCTTTTGTCGGTGAGGCGAGCATAGCGCCGAGTCATTTCTATGTCGTGATGACCCAACAGCACTTGCAGACATTCCAGCCGCATACCGGCATTGAGCAGTTCACTTGCACAGGTGTGACGAAGACTGTGGATCCTGTAGCCCTTCTGCTGTAACCCCGCAGCCCGGAGATACTTAACAAAAATATTGCGGGCTTGAGTATACCCTAAATGGTTCTGCTTCTGACCCGGAAACAGATACTCTCTTTTCGGCTCTCCCCTGCCCAGCCAGAGCTTTAAGGCCATCCGCGCATCATCGCTGAGATAGACCACTCGCCCAAGGCAGTTCTTTTCCCCCTCATAGATGTGTATCTTCCTTTCCTTGATATCCAGGTCTCTTACCTTCAGCCGAAGCACTTCACCGATTCTCAGGCCCGTTCGTAAGAGTATAAGTATCAGCGCCCGGTCACGTGCCTCTTCAATACACCCCAGTAGCGCTCTGACGTCACCCGGTGCAATGGCCCTCGGCAGGAAATCCGGCACCGTGAGTTTAATCTTGCGTCTCAGGATACGCTCAGGAACGATCTCCTGTTCGATCAGAAATCTCAGGAAAGCCCAGAGACACTTTAGCCGTGTTACGATTGTCGTGACTTGCAGCCCTCGATCCTGCTCATGTTCGACAAATAATTCCACGTCGCCGCTCACAATATCTTGAAGTTTGCTCTTCCCTAGACCCGCATAGAAAGAGAGAAATGAACTTATCGCGATAAAACTGCCTTTCAGCGTGCTTGCCTTGTGATTCATCCTCCACTTGTGGCGCACATAGTTCTCAAACTGCTCACTCTCCGGAAGTTCCATTCTATAGATCTTCTGAAAAAGGCGATCTATAAAAGAGAAGGGTTGATAAGATACTGCTTCGATTTCACTGCTTTGCAGTCTGCCGACAATCGGCCTTGCCTGGATCATTGTTTCCTCCTTTTTCTCTTTGAAAAAGCAGGTTCATCATGATCCTAAGTGGCCCTAAGAATCAATCAATTTTGTTACGTATAGCTTTCGGAACTCAACACCTCTGGCGAAATGTCCGCGGGGTTGAGTATCAGGTGTACTCTTGAACTGCGAATAACTCACAGTAACTGAGACCTGAGAGTATTGCGACAATTGTGCGGGGTACGAATAGAAATACGTACAAGAGAGATACGCGCACTAGAGGTCGACTGCAAGAATAAAGACACATATGCCGACCCCCTTTCCTTGAAATGCTCCTTTATTTCTTCCTACAATGGATGACAGGTGCCAAGAAATGTCCCCTGGAATGGTGTATACTGAAATTAGAGCATAGACCGATATGATGTAGAGTTAGTGAGAGCTCTTGTTAAAATGATCTTCCTTCTTATCTTGGGAAAGAAATTGTGATAAGACGACGGGAATCACAAGCTGAAGTATTGTTAGAAAACAATAATCTCTCAATAAAAATTGCTGGCAATATGCGCGTCCGAACAATTGACGTCATTTTGAAAGAAATGCTTCTTAAGAAAAGAAAGGCAGAGTATGTCATAGAAAGTGCCATGATACTAGACCTTTCAGAATTAGTTTTTATCAGTCCTGCCGCAGCGACAGGCATAGTTTGCTTATGCTCAGCATTAATGTCAAATAAGATGACGGTGGTAGCCAATCCGTCAGCATTTTATATGCGCCGCCCTCCCGAGAACGTCTTGACTTATCTCTCGACTTTCCATTTTTTTACTCAGCTCATTAATAAAGCAAATCTTCTTGGATGTGAAGATCTCGCTGCTTTTGAATCTGAGCGAACAGAGCGTAAAAGTAAGGTTAAAAAGATCGATGGCCCTGATAATGAAGAAAAGCCAATTGTTTTACCTATGAGGACTATTCCACAAAAAGGTGCAGCGGAGAGGGATCACATCTTTGAACAGGCATGTTTGCAGTTTATAAACGAAATATATCCTACCTTTAGAAAATTGTTCTCATCGGTACATTTTAATTTTTACGATGGTGATATATATCAATTTAAGGAAGCAAACGGCGAGCTGTTTGTAAATGTTTTTGAGCATAGCCGCTCCTGGGGTATAGCCTCAATCCATGCAAATCCCAGAAGTGGGACTATCGTAAGCTATTGTGATATTGGTGTGGGAATGAAGGGTAGCGTTAATTCATCTCCAAAAGCGAGGAAAGAGTATGATGTCTTTGAAACTGATACTGTAGCCATTAAATGGGCACTTAAGGAAGGAAATAGCTCTAAGGTGGGGGGCAATGGAAGAGGTTTAAACGTAGTTGAAGAGTTTGTTTTACAAAGAAAAGGAAACATCGAATTAAGAAGTGGTAGTTCTTTATTCAGAAAGAAACCTGGCGATAAACCTGGTGTTGAGAACTGGAGCATCTCAAGTGTCCCTTGGTTTCCAGGAACACAAATTAATTTCTTCGTCCCGTGCATGGACAGAATTGATAACGGAGCGGGTAGATGGGAAGCTTAGAATTCAAGAAAGTGGATCTAAATATCATGGGTGTTTTGAATTCGAACTATGCGATGGGCGAATATAGAGGAAAGGAAACTTGCGAGGAAATCAGACGACAGTTAAATATAATTTCTGATTACACTTTAATCCTGATTGACCTTAGAGGTGTAGTAATGCATACTGCTTTTTGTGAACCTGCTTTCGGTCCGATATTCGAAGATTTTATCGATAAGAAATGGGGGAGCAAATATGTAATCTTTAAGATGCTTGAAGTCCAGAAACTCGCTTTTTTTCAGGGAGTCTTGAAACATTTCAAACATGATATTCCACGTAAGACTTCTGAAGAGGAATTCGTTTCACACCGGATGAGTACTAAACTAATAATAGAAGATAATGAGGCTATTGATTTTATAGGCGATTTTAGTGGACAAGAGCACATTGTTCTTGATGCTGTAAACAATTTAAAGAACGCAACGACGACGCAAATCGTCAATGCCACTGGCGCACTTGTAAAGGATGTTGTCTATGCTCTTGACTCACTCGCTGGGAAGTACTTCATTATTGAATATAAGGAACCCGAGGAAGACCATGTGTATTATTCTTTTTATAATTACCTGAGGAAGGAGTGACAACGATGAGACGTTATGATGAAGATCCCGCCCGATTTAATCCAGTAAAACTGGCTGATAACTTTGTAATCGCTCTGTCTTTGATAAAGAAAGGATATATGGCAAATATAAAACAACTCGAAGAAGGAGATGAACTCTGTGATTATTTTATGGATCTGCTTGAAGATTTGGAGCACGGAGGACAGCTAAACCAATTAACTTCTCCAGGTGCCATCAAAGATAGGGAGGTTTTATCTGAGAGCGGTGTCACTAGGGAGAAGGTTTCTCGGATGAAATCAATGATTAGTAGGCTAATAGCCGAGCGGTCTGCTTATACGAAAAGACAAATTGAAGAGATACAAGCTTTTTTTATAGCAGTGACTATGCCAATGTGGCAAAATCGCATAAGTGAATTCAGAGAGAAAAGATTGAAGCGCGGTCATATTGTAAGTGTATAACTATTTGGAAAAAGTATTGTGTATTGAGATCATAGAGAAGATCTCCAGACTACAGAGATTTTTGAGCTCTGAGCCATATGACTCTAAAAGACAGGGGGCTGAAGTTGTTGGCGTCTTTTTAAAGGCGATAGATGGAATCATAGACAATCTAAATGCAGTTATACAGAGGCTTTCATTCAAAGATACGGCTACTGAGGAAGAAATTGTCCTTGATGAATGGGAAAAGCAAGCACTCATAAGGCGCCTGTCCGATATTTTTAAGTCTATAGAAGGATTACATTCTTGCATGGAATTCATATATGGAAGATGGGTGATGCCAGAAACACGAGTGTTTCTCAAGAACGTTCTCGACTTTATACCGGAGGACAGACGACCCGAAAAGGTCAACATTATTTTATCGAACTCCTATTCTTTTGCGGAGGTCGATCTTTATGAAGATATTTTAAGTTTGGCGGATATTCGGGGGAACCTTAAGGGTGAAGGCCAAAGCCCATCTATTTTTTTGCCTAAGATTGAAAGAGACAATCCATTAAACTGGTCAATTTTGGTTCATGAATGCGGACACGTCGATCATCAAGGCATAACAAATCTCCTCGAAACTCCTACAATTGCAGCTGCTTATGAAACTCCTGCAATCAAGGAGCTCTTTTCTAAATGGTTCATGGAAATTTATTGTGATCTTTTTGCTACCAAAATACTTGGGCCGGCATATCTGACATCATTTGTAACGTTTGCTCTTTTATCTGCAGGAGCAGGGGGAAGCGAGGTTGCATCTTTGACTCATCCTGCTGATATCTTTCGAATTTCCATTATTCATGAAGTTCTTAAGAATAGTAATCTAAAAATCGTTTTGTCAGATCCCGTATTAGGTTTTGATGATCTGTCATCACTTTTCTTTAATATGATTGAGGAACGAACCAAACTAGATAGAAAATATATGCATTTAAGTGTGAAAAAGCCGTCAAAATTACGATTAGGAGAATGCGTTGACATAATCTGTGAGGAAGTGGACAAGATAATTTCTCTTAATCAACAGCTTACCATTAAAGACTTTGCTCGAGTAGATAGTTTGGCCGGCAGGTTAGAAAAAGGAATCCTGATTGGGGCTTCTCCTGATCCAGATAAGATAAATTCGATGAAAAAGGATTTAGAGCAAAATATAACAGCCAAGAAATTAGAGGAAGTTAAAGGTGCAATTCAAGAATCAAGAGTGTTACCTTGGGAAATTGTAAACGCTGGATGGCTTTACAAAGTTAAAAAGGTTTATCCTCAGTCATTTGACATTTTTTTCTCCACTAATGAATTAACAATTGAGGACAAGATTGAAAAATGGGGAGAAGATCTTGAGGGGATGGATAGGCTACTGCTAAAGTCAATCGAAGCGTCAGAGATTCAAGCACTGTTCGAGGAGGAATAACAAGTGGTTTTGTCTGATTATGAAATAGTTCAGGCGCTGCTAAATGAGGACATAATCATAACCCCTCTTATAAATTCCGCAAAACAGATTGGGAGTTCATCGGTTGACCTAAGACTTGGTACTGAATTTAAGCTTATTCGTATCGTTAAGCAAACTCATTTTGACCTTTCGGTACCAACGGAACAAATTGAGGAACAAGTGAGAGAGTATACCGAAGTCGTTCATGTGGAACCTATGCAACCTTTTTTCCTTCATCCTAATGAATTTGCGCTTGCTTCTACTCTTGAATATTTAGTGCTCCCTCGTGACATTGCAGGACGACTAGAGGGTCGAAGCACTTGGGGAAGGGTCGGACTTCAAGTGCACTCAACCGCTGGTCTTGTAGATCCCGGCTTTGAGGGAACTTTAACATTTGAACTGAACAATATGGGTAAACTGCCCTTACCTCTTTATCCAGGGGTAAGAATAGCTCAAATAATTTTTCATCGTTGTAGTCCTGTATCCGAACCTTATACAAAAAAAGTTGGTGCAAAGTATGCTAAATTTATAGGTACAAAGTATACAATGTTTTACGATGATTATGAATATCAGAAAATTCAACGCTTCATACAGGGGAATATTAAATCAAGTATTAAGACTAAAGATTGAACCGCTCGGGTACCCTCTGAAGGTTAGGCTCGGAAATCCGTAACAGATTAGATCGCCCAATATCTGGGGGGTATCAGGTGTTGTTTGTGTGCTGCCCTCGGCGTTTAATTGATTATGTTTGGATATAGCTTTGTCGCTATCGTGATGAGTATTGAAAGTATGGCCAGCATCACCACAAAGTCAACGCCGATCCGAATATGCTTTGGCCACCTCCCACGCGGATCATAGGAATATCTCATCAACAAAAAGACTATAGCGCCGAAGAACCTTATTGTTGTAATTTATCATAATTTCACGTGCAAAACGCTGCCGGTAGTGAACATGGAGATTGTGATTAATGCAGCTTATTGATTGCGTGCCTAGCAGAGGCTTCTGATGCACAAAGAAAAGATTTTAAAGTCGTGCGGTCGTCGCATGAATAAGGAGAAGCAATGAAAAGAATAAAGCTTTTTATGGCCTCACCTGATGATACAAGTGAAGAAAGGCGGATATATACTGAAGTTGTTGAATCAATTAATAGGAGTAGAGGAACATTAGAGGATTTTTATTTGGAGCCGGTTAAGTGGGAAAGCTATGCATATCCAGAAACGGGAAATCCGCAGGATATAATCAATAGACTACTGGAAGATGCTGAATTAGTAATTATAGTTTTTTGGAATAAGATCGGGGCTCCGACGAAGAACTTTCCTTCTGGGACTATGGAGGAATTTTTTGTCGCATCTGATAACTTTCGGGCAACGGGAAAGCCATCGATAAAGATATATTTCAGGAAGCCCTCAGTGCCGAAGAATAAAGTAGATGCAGAAGAGCTTGTGAAGCTTTTTGAGGTCAAAGAGTCAATAAAGAATATGGCTCTCTATAAAGATTATGAAACACAAGAGGATTTTAGGAAGTTGCTTCACGAACATATAAACGGGTGGCTTTCCAAGAATATGATTAAATCTGCCGTCGTGGATGTTGGAATCGTTACCAGCCGCATGCTGAGCGATCCGACCGATAGCAGAATCCTGTTAAAGGATATTTTTGAAAAAGTGGAAGAGAAATATGATGGAAAAAAATCGAAATTAAACTTTGGATTGGAAGCTCTTGATGATATCGTGGGAGAGATAGAAGAAAGAAATTTCATTCTCGTTGCAGGTGATACAGCTTCTGGTAAAACATCTTTGCTGCTTACCGTGGTAAAAAATACTGCAATCTTTAATGCAGTTCCAATTCTTTATTTCAGTATGCGGTCTAGAAAACGTGAAATTATGGAAAAATTGTTGAGTAATGCGTCAGAAGTGGATGTAGATTCCCTAAAAAGAGGACGGTTGAGAAAAGATGATTGGCATAAAATAACTAGCGCTGCTTCGATGATTGGCGAGGCCCCCATATTTATTGACGATAATACGGAAATGACGTTACAAGACTTGACAAATCAAGCAGAGATATTCCAGAAAAATCATAAAATGTCTCTTGTGATCATAGACGGACTTAATTACGTATCAGGTGAAGAAGGGAGGGTAGGCTATGGAGTTAGATTACTTTCTCGGCACTTACACGCCCCTATAATAGCTACGCTTCAGTTAGCGACACCGCGCAGACCAGCGCCCATAATGAGTGACTTAGATCCGTTTGGCGATATAAAAACAGAGGCGGATGTAGTTTTGTTTTTATGTCCTCGAGTTAGAGTAAATTGGAGTGAAAAGCACAATGGCAAGGTAAATTGGGATATTATCGTTGCAAAAAATACTGGAGGTCCAACGGCAACGTGCGAAGTAGATTTAATACCCAACTTTTGTGCATTTGTAGATGTGATGTAGGAATTATGCAGAAAATTCTTATGAGCCGAAACCAAACGTACTCTTCAAAACACCACTTTTCCATAAAGATTTTCATGGCGGCGCTTAGAAGATCCACTCGTATGTGACGGGTTTTTTTGGAACTTAACACCTCCGGCGAAATTGTCAAGGTTCGTATAGCTGGGTGGACATCTCAGCGCGACTAACTCACAGTAACTCTCACCAGCCTCATATTTTCGTTGCCAAGGATTTTGTCCCGTACTTTGCGAGGGTACGAGAAGCCGGAGTTGAAAAACTTGCATTGCGAGAACCTGGCGCCCCAGTACCGCTCGTGTGAAGTTCGGAAAGTAACCTTCATCGGAACTGGCCCCAAAAGAAGTGAGCCCGTATTGTCAGGGCTAGACGGCAAGTACACCGACTGATCCGCAAAGTCAGCTTGCTGAACGGATCAGTTTTTCCAAAAGAAACATGCTAATCTGCAGCAAGGGAATAACCGCGTATGAAATTCGCTTTTAGTCCATAATATCACGAAATACGAAATGGCAAAAATTCGCCCCATTGATTTTATTGAAATATTTTCCCTATTACCCTTCTGTTTTGTGCTATATTTTGACCATGATCCAACAAAACAGGAAGGGCGTATTGTATGGTTGAGCACAGCGAGAATTGATAACAGCAAAGAAGTACCAGTGTAGTAAAGTGAGGAGCATTTAAATGAATGTACCAACAATTGGTGGGGCAAGAGGAATATTTGAAATTTTTGTGCCAGGTATATTTATACTTCTTAATCTAGGTATGGTCGTTTATTTGCTGCCATTCACTGATAATGAGACTAAAAACCTCATTGTTAATGTCGCTGCAAGTCCTGTATATTCTCTTGTCATGGCCATTAGTTTTGGATACTTGCTAGGTGTTCTTCTGCGTTTGCTTCGTACTGATTTACCCGATAAATTATCTAGTTCATGGCTTAAAATCTTCGCTCGCAAGGAACATAAGCACGAGACAAGACTATGGGCTATTGATAATTTCCCATATATTGGTTGGATCGGGGAAACATGTAAATTATATTTGCCCCCAGAAGCCCATAGTTTTTACAATAAAACTTGGGGAAGCAGAAGATTGGAAAAACAAAATAAACAGTTCTTCAATTTTGTCAAGATTATAATCAGTACCAGTGATGAAAAAGCTGCGGCAGAAATTTATGCAGCTGAGTCCTTAACTCGGTATATCTCTGGAATGTTTTACGCGTTATTATTTGCTTTCTTATTAGTAACGACCACAGTTATCTCCAATTATGTTGCTTCAGATCGGATACTAAGCGGTTTGATATTCATCCTAATAGGCTATCTTTTTGCACTTGTGGAAATCTTGGCGCACTTTAGGTTTATAAGAATTAAAGAAGTAGAGACTGTTTTCGCGGCAAGCTATAAAAATAAATCGATCTTTGAAGGGACTACAACATGGACTGAAAATAAAAATATACTTCCAAGTTAGGGGAAATAATGTGCCCAATAAGACAATCCAGCCGACTCGTCGCACTCGCGGCTGATTTTTGTGTTAAGTGAAGAATAAGAACTGACAATGAACAGAAAATCATACAAATATGATGTATTCCTTAGCCATTCCTCAAACGATAAGGTCTTTGTTCGCCGCCTTGATAAGATGCTTCGTTCTGTCGGAATAAGAACTTTTTTTGATGAGAAAGATATCCCCTGGGGTGGAAACATTCCTACTGCAATTGAGCAAGGACTCGATGAGAGTCAGCATCTAATATTCGTTATGACACCGTATGCCGTGAAATCTGAATGGGGAGACTTAGAAAGGTGCGTTACTATATTTCGCTCACCAGGCGGTAGGCAAGGATCAATTCTGCCGCTTCTTCTGAAGGATTGCCCTGAAATTCCGCCTGCGTTGCGCATCCTACGTTATTTGACGGTTAGAGATGATAAAGAATTCCAGGATGCGTGGCCACAGATAGTCTCACATCTGAAGCCGGAAAGTCTGCCGCACAGAACTGTCAGAGCAAATGTTCCCACGCCTATAAATGTGCCTCAGCGCAAGTGCATAGCGGCAGTATGCCCAATGTTTGGTGCGAGCAAAGTCTTTTATATAGACCTGATCTCTGCAATATGGCGACAGGCAATTAATCATGGTTATGAGCTTTTACTTGTCCCTTTAAATGATCCCTCTCATAAAAGACAACTAGTATCTCACTTCCCTCAACTGCCGACAGTAAATGGGATAGTATTTATCACTTGTCAGGTGGAAGGGTCCACGTGGCTTGATGAATGTGCTGCATTGGATTTGCCTGTTGTTCTTCTTCACGATAATATAGGTGAGAATAAGGCAAAGGGGTACAGTGTAGTTTCATATATTCGGCCTCGTCTGGATGGTCTCGCAGAGATCGTTAATATATTAATTTCCGAACGTGGGGTACAAAACCCTTCAGTTGTCATGGTCTCGCCAGATAATCATCAGATTCGTCAAGATAAATTGTCAATTATTGAGAACACCATTAAAGCCAATGGCCTAAAGTTTAAAAGAGACAGACAGCTTTTCAAGATTACTGAATACACAAACGAAGAGGGTCTTGAAGTTGTTGATCGAATAATGGAAAGAAACCCGAAAACTGACGCTATCATAACTCTTGCAGACTTTACGGCTGTTGGTGTTTTAAAAAGACTTAATCAACTGGGTCTATCTAATAAGATACTGGTAACTGGCTTTGATAACGTTGATGCCGCGGTGGAGAATAACATAACAACAGTAGACCAGCAATTAAAAGCAACAGGAGAATCAGCTCTTAGTGCTCTACATAATGCCATTAAGTCAGGTGCGTTCGATGAATTTCGTATAGGATCATATATATCTACAACTGTTGTGCGAAGAACGAGCGCATAGTCTCTATATGGTTCGCTCAAATCGACGTTATGGAAAAATATGATTAAAGGGATATACAAATTAATACTAATTTTGGCCTTGCTACTTATTCCCCTTTCACTTGAAGCTGTTGACATTCAGACAGACCTTAATAGATTTAGATTGCTACAGCTAAAAAACGCAGTACAAAATTATCTTGGCAAACCATTTGATACATTCCCAACAAATTCTTCAACCATCGAAGCATATCGCATTGATGCTAACGCTCATATGGTTTTTGAATACAACAAGGGTTTTCCTAACAATATTTTCTCGATTCTTTCCATTGCCTAAAATTCACTCTATACGTCTCTATATATCATCGGTTGAACGGTTGACCTCCACAGGCCACCTTTTGCTTCTTTGAACCCAGCAAATCGCAAGATGTCAACGCTTTCCCAAGCTGAAAGATTCCATATGCTATTTAGCAGCACCGCTGCATCCTGAGATAATCTTGAAGTTGTCGCAATGATTCCTCTATCGGCATGAATGCCCGGTGTGTTCATAGTACCCCACAATTGTCGAACGACGGAAATTCCCACGGGCGTTTCTCGATTATATCGTTTACATTCGACAATGAGCCTGAGATCGAGACCAAAGGGATTTTCGGCAAGAGCAAACACGTCGTAGCCACCATCCTGTGTGCGCTTGGTTAGCTCGACTTTATAACCATGGTTGCGTAATATAGCGGCTACAAGTTCTTCAAACTCCCTGCTGGAAAGAGCGTCAAGTGAACGAGAGCCACAACGAATTGTTTCCAGCAGTTCATTATTAGCATTGATAAGCGAAATGCGTAACCGATTTAAATCACTGTCTGAAAGGAAAGAGACTGAAGGTGGAGGGGGGCCGTTTACACGAAATGGCCCATGGATGTATTCGTGCCCATCGCCCGGCCCCCGTGAGTGATAATTCCGAACAAATACACTAACGAACTTCACATAACATTTTGCAAAAGGGAACCATACCGAATCCGTTGATAAATCCGGTACGGTGGATTCACCACTACCAGCCGATGCGAGCCAATCATCTTCACTTTTTTCATCGTAAGCGGGAAGTTGCTGTATAAGATCATTGTCAACATAAAAAGTGTCATACTCGTCTGGCTGACCGTAGTGACGACGTTTCCCAAGTTGGATTCTTAAATTGTTGTTCTCAAAGTCGAACGATTCCACAGACATTTGAAAGCCCTTCGCTTATTGTCATGTTCACATAATGCTGGCCTAAGCCGACCTGGCCACAGAGGCTGGAATGAAAAGCACCAGAGGCTATTCCCATTCGGTTCATGGCATTGTTATGGCTCCTGATTATCTTGTGCTTTAAGCATATCGTACAGTCTTTTAAGTTCATCTGTAAGCTCATTCTTGGTCTGAGTTGCTTTTTTCCGTTACGTTTCCTCAGGACTTCCACTTGTCCATGAGCTAATCCTGCCAAGCACGGCTTCCTCTTCATTCACTAAATGGATGAGAAGGAGAGATATAGAGATTTCATTGAGGCTTATAATGAGGAATTCGAAGCACCCCTTTCCTTTCAAATATCGACTTTTGGAAAGAAGCTTTTAAGCTTGGTATATCACTATCATAGCAAATCCGAAGCAGAAACATAACCACGGAGTTCTGCAGTCAAGGTGCAGACCCCATTTCCGTTACCGCCGACTTCTCTCGAAATCTTCACTGTTACGACAATTTGAACCGCGCGCATTAGTCGGTGTACTTGAGATCGCGGTATCCGAGTTTATTCTTTCTGCATGAGTACTGGGATGACGAGTGTTTCGCGGCGTAATTTCTTTCTTGGTGCAGTAGAGCCTTTGTTCGTTGTTTTCGAAAGAAGCATTCTTGTCGAGTATACCACAGGTGCGAACTTCAAGGAAGAAAAGATAAGAGTTGATGGCGACAAGCCACTTTTTATGTTACGCCCTGAACTCCTTGTGCAAAAGGCTAAATTGCCCTCTTCAGCCAGGCTCTGATAGGATTTTCGACTCTTTCCTAAAATCAGTGCTTTTCAAAAAAATGAAAATAGTATAAGTTATTATCGGTAATCAAGTATGGGGAAAGTCCGCCTGACCAGACCAATATACAAGTTCCGATATTATCGGGGCGGGTTCCGTCTAATAACAGGATGGCTAACATCGGATTTCCATTGTTAGTACCATTAACAGTCTAATTACTGGTTAGGCGGCAAGGGATCGTCGAGCCTATGAAGAAGTGAGCATGAAGAAATCCCTTAAGATCTTCATCAGCAGCACAGTCAAGGATCTCGCTCCCGAGCGTGAGATGGCTGCCCGCGCCATCGAAGCTCTCAAGCTCGAAGCGCTTCGCGCGGAAACGCTCGGATCCCGCCCGGACACACCTGCGGAAACCTGCCGACAGATGGTCCGTGATAGTGACGTGTTCATCGGCATCTACGGCGGAAGATACGGGTACGTGCCACCGGGACAGCCGGTATCAGTGACCGAGATGGAGTTCTTGGAGGCGCGCGAGGCAGGAAAGGACATCCTTGTCTACGTGAAAGACGAAACCCAGACCGAGAACCGGCAGGCCAGCTTCTTGAGCCGTGCCGATGACTTCGAAGGCGGGTACTTTCGCCGTCCGCGGTTCCGTACGCTTTCGGACCTTGAGGACTGGATAAAAGAGGATCTCATTGCACTCCTGTGTTCTCGGTTTGTAACCAGCGCACAGCCACAGTCAACGACAAGTGAGGATGCTTATCGCTCATATGTTTCAGCTCTTTATGGCAGCATGTCTTTCGCGGGGCTGGCGCAAACTCCCTCAGGTCTCGTGGTCAGCTTTCCTGGCGTCTTCGTAAGCCCGAGGTTTCGATCGATTCCAAAGCACGACGGCCAGCCATCAGAAGAGCTTGACGTCGAAACCCTGCTCTCGTCACGCAGGCAAGTCATATTAGTATGCGGTCCTGGTTCGGGCAAGACGACTCTTCTCAAGTCCCTCGCGTTCAGTGCGGCACAAGGCTGCCTGTCCCTCGCCGGCCTAGAGAGGATCTTGCCGATACTGGTCCCTCTGGCATCAGTGGCAGCAAGTGTCAGCAGGACACCCGGATTGCCCAGTCTCGAACATCTTATCCGCGAGTTCATCAGCTCGCGGGCTGAACCCCGATTTGACATGACCATTCATGAGGCCCTCCGCTCCGGTCGAGCGCTAGTCTTGTTAGACGGGCTGGACGAGGTTGCTTCGCCGGATCTCCGGAGTTCCATCGCGAGTAGCGTGGACGCCTTCTGCCAGCGACATCCCGAGGTTCGAGTTCTCGTAACTACGAGACCAACTGGGACTGACCACATTCCGGCCTTACCGGCCTACGAGATCCTTCCCTGGAACGACGAGCAGATCGCCGCCTTTGTGCAGCGTTGGTCTGCGGCCTTTACCGAGGAGCTCGGGTCCGCCGCCAAGCCACCCGCGAAGGCTGAAGAGCTCCTCCACATCGTCACGACGAACAGCGGACTGCGCGAGCTCGCGAGAAGCCCTCTTTTCCTAACGCTGCTTTGCTTTCTCCACCGTCAGGGGTATCGTCTACCGGCACGGCGTGTTGAGTTGTACGACACCCTCGTTCGAACGATGACCGGTTCATGGGATAGAGCTCGGAGCCTCTCCCACACGCTACCTCGTGGATTCAAGGAGACAGAGGTCGACCACCTCCTCGCGACCTTTGCCTTCGGAATGACCGTACGTGGTCTTCATATGGCCTCGGTTGCGGATGTACTACCGCTTGAGAGCGCGACGATGCCAAGGCTCGAAATGCCCGAGCAGGAGCTTGCGGAAGTCCTTCACGAAATAGCACAGCGGTCAGGGCTCTTGGTGGAATCGGCACCGGGCCGCTTTGCGTTCTTGCATCTCTCGTTTCGGGAGTTTTTCGCTGCGAAGGCACTGGCCTGGATGAACGCGAGTGAGGCCCTGGCCTTTATCACTTCTCACTTCTACGATCCTGAGTACGAAGAAACGATCCGACTTGCACTCGCCTGGATTGATGTGCGCGGTGGAGCCGACTTCGTTGTGCACGCGGCAGAGGAGTTGCTGAATGCAGCCCGAGGCTGATCGCATACTCCCCAGTCGATTGCCGGCACTCTGTCGCCTGCTTGCAGACGATGTCAGCACTGCACCGGCCGTTCGAACAACAGTGCTTGAGAATCTGCTCTACTGGTGGGCACGGTCGACAGACGAGGCTGTTGTCCAAGATCTTCAGGCTACGATTCAGCTGCTCGCGGGTTCCCCTGTGGCTGGAGAGGTCGCCCGAGGTCTTGTCGGCTGTGTTGACGCTGCGGATGACCTTCTTGCCAGCCGCACGATCGAGCTGCTCGGCTGTTTCTCCTCCGAAGCGGAAGCGGCTGTGCCAGTCCTCGTCAAGGCGCTGACGATGCGAACCGGCTCAAGCCGATGGCGGGCAGCGACGGCGTTGGCCGAGCTCGGTATTCAGGATGAATGGATACTTGCGCGGCTTCCGCGGGAACCGGCCAACGAGGTACGTACCGCAACGCCAACGCCGGAGACAGCACACGCATTCGATCAGGTACGCTTTCGAGCCCTCTATCAGTTGTCACTTGCGTACACGTCTGCCGCCGAGAAAGGAAGGGCGCTGGAGGACCTCGTAGAGTACATGTTCTTGTCCGTACCGGGGCTGAATACGATCGCTCGCAATCTTCGCACGCTCGCAGAGGAGATTGACCTTGCGGTCAGCAATTACGGAGATGGCTTCTGGCGTCAGATCGGGGATCCATTCATTGTCGAGTGCAAGAACCGCACGGAGGCGGTTGATGCGCGGACAATCCGCGACTTTCGTGTGAAGCTCCAGACGAAGGGGCTCAGAGGTGGCTTTATCATCACGACGAGTCAGCTGACCAAAGACGCTATGGTGGAGATCCGCCAAGCATTGGCTGATGGCCGGGCCATTGTGGCTGTTGAGAACGAACATCTCGCGGATATCGCAGAGGGAAGACCGCTGCTGGAGGTGCTGAGTGAGCGCTTTTACAAGTGTCGCCTCCTCTGAGACATATCTTGTGGGGCGTAGTCGGACGCTGTGAGTCCGCCGAACGCCCCTTACAGATTATCAAATGGTAATGATTTTTGATTATTCTAAATATGTTGAAGTTGTTGCAAGAGAAGCCGATTCAACAGCATATCCCTATTTCCCATCCGATTTGGATTTTGAAAATGTAGCTCCACGACTACTCAGTCAATTTAAGAACGTTTCCAAAGTTATTCCATCCTCTTTGAGTAGTATTCTAATGAAGCATCTTGGGAAAAGTGAATTATCTTCTTTAATAGAGGCAAGAATAACTTTGTTTAATTCAATTGAAGACATTTCAATATCTCCGTCTGATAGTAGCATACATCGCGCCCTTACAGACTGGATGGGGTCGGTCTGCTATGTTTGTAAATCACCTACTCACATGGTACGGGATGAACGTGGCAAACATACGATACCTCATGTAAAGGTTAGAGCCTGTCCAAAATGTGGCTGGTGGGAGTCCGAGAATACTGCACACTTAAGAACTGGTCTAGGTCGGTCATATGATTCTTATACCCTTTTGAGAAGGGCTTGTCTAAGAGAGTTTGCAATTTTCGATGATGAAGCTCCCCTTGATGCTCTTCGTTCCCATTTTCGCAAGCACCCAAAGGATTTGAATCGCATTTCGCCAAAAAAACTTGAACATCTCGTTGGGAGTATTTTTGAAGATTATTTTTCGTGTGAAGTTATTCGCGTGGGCGGCCCCGGGGATGGTGGTTTCGATTTACTTCTTATAATGAGCGAAAATCCGGCAGTAGTTCAGGTTAAACAAAGAATAGATCCAAATAAATCAGAGCCTGTCTCGTCAATACGCGAATTTGTGGGAGCAATGATGCTCTCGCAAAAGAGAGTTGGCTTTTTTGTGTCTAGTGCATCCAAGTTTTCAAATAAAGCGCAAGAAGCCGCGACTAAAGCTGAATCAATTTGTATTGAAAAATTGGAAATAATCGATGCGTCAAGGCTAATCGATATATTGGACATTGTGTCACACAAGGCCGAACCATGGAAAAAATATGCTCATTCTCTGGATGACAAAACACCAGATTTCAGCAAAAATAATGAACTGAAGTTTCTTTCTTATTAATTCTGTTTATGGATAACATAAAGGCTAACCATTGCGTGCACATGAACGAGTGCCACAGGACACTTTTTGAGTTAGCATTATTTTAGACTCTCAAATCATTTTTATGCTCTTTAACATCATACAGTGGCACTTGTCAGTGACGCATACGTCCACCCCCTCAGCTTCGCTCCGGAGGGAATGCGCGAGTTGAGCCGTTCGAAACAGATGCCGCATGTTTCGGGACATACTCTTCAAGAAGTTCGCTTCGCTGTACCTGCAGAGAGCAGGTGTTACAAACAAATTCAGACGGTGCGACGTGGTCTAAGTTATCGGGAGAATCTGAAAAGCGACAATCTTCTGATTTTGCGGAGTAGGAGGGGCATCTGAAAGTTACCGGAATCTGAAACTCTCTCTGTGTCTTTCTGGAGAATTACGCAAAGCCCCCTGCCCAAGAAAAAGAACTGATGCTACCGGAAATTAAAATTTCGTGAGGACGCTGGTTTTGGGTCCCCAAATGAGTGTCGGTGTACTACACAAAGGCATGTTGTATGGTACGGGGAGAAACATGATGCCTCGCCTTGTTAAGAGTCTCGACGTTCTCCCCTGCCGCCTCCTGGCAATCCCCTGCCGGAATGAGTGGCAGGAATCAATCGGAATAGGCGGCAGAATTCGTCGGAATATCCATCTCAGCGCATTTTTGTTAGATCATGGTAATTCAATCCATTCCGCGGAACCACTTACATTCAGGCACTAACCTTCATGAGGACTTAGAGACTCCTATGCGCGCAAATTGATGATCCTTAATATAAAGACTCATATTGTCAGTTTTGACCGGCACCGGTAGCCGAAAAGCTGATGTTTTGGACATATCGTAAATCAAGCCAATAAGATATCCCCCCAAAAATCACTTCACTTCAGGCACATGAAGGCTCAACGTGCTGGACAGCACAGTCGGTGAACAGTTGGCGAATAAGTTAGGATCAGCTGCCCCATAATTTGTTACTACAAAATTTACCGTAGCTGGCACATTTTCCAAATCGGCCCAATAGAAGCTCCCCGAAAGTATCAGAAACGGTATATGGAGTTTAAGTTCAGGTGATAGAGTCGCTGCGCACGTGTCATTCGTACGGAGCGGATCAGAACTATAAATTTTCTTGTTCTGCGTGTCAATCTCCTTCAGCGGCTTCGCGGTCCCAAAAGACTCATCAAGATCCCAGTGGCCCTCCTCGAAAAGATATGTTGTGCCAAACTTACTCCGGGGAATAACAAATGTACCCTTGCTCTTGACCCAAATCCCGACATTGGCTCTTCGGCCGCAAATCTGGTATGCATATCCATCCTTAAGGGCATCCACCTTCATGTAAGCGATGTCATTGTTTCTGCTCCATTCCACGATATCGCCCATTCCTTATTTTACTCCCTAAAAGCCCGTTTTATGGGTGTCTTCTTTTAAAAGAAAACGAATATTTAAAGAACCCCGAGAGAAACCCAGCGACAGCCCCGATTTTATATAGACTGCCGGGAATAATTGATACCCCGAACGCCCTCAACACCTCATTTATCCAATCGCCAATGAAGAAGAGCGAGAACAGCCACCCGATGGCAATACCAACAAATGTGGCGAGTATTACATTTACGAAAAGAGTAGCGGTGAAGACAATAAATATGACTATCCATGGACCGATTATTTCCAGCCAGCTCTGACTATTGTTCATAAATATCCCCTTTCATTTGTTTTTCTTATGGATTAGCTTAGCTTCATGGATAAGTTCATCGGAAAAACTCGCCCATAACTTGTCAGCGAGTTCGGATGCGAGTTTTTCATCAAGGACATCCATTCCCCAAACCCTATCAGCCATCACCGGCATCTGAAGCGCCGATTGAGCCTTGGCAGCAAAGGCTTTACTGCCGCATGTAACCATGACAGCAATCTCATTGGTTTCTGTCAGCCCATATTGGGACCAACGGATCTCGCTATACTGATTATCCGGCATATCAGTGCCGTAAACGATAACCTTCTTCGCTTTGAGAAGCTCATTTATTTCTGCGACAACATGCTTGCCTATATTTTTCCCCATATCTCTAACCTCCGTTTGAAATTATGTTTGTTTCCGTCCGTTAGGGCTCGGAGTTCTCTTGACCCTTACCGCTTTCCCGAGGCAAACTACCTGGAGACCGTCCGCTTTGAATCCGGTCGCTGGTTACCCGTAGACATTTTGAAACATGTAATGGCATCAGCCCCTTGACTGAGTGCTATATACATAATCAGTGACAGTGCCGCAAGGCTCAGCAATCCTGACCCCAAATCTCTTTGAACCGGTGACGTCTGAGTCACCTGTTATGCTGCCTATGACTTCTTTGATCTCATATCCCTGAATGATATCCGATGCCACTAGGGTGACCCCGCGACGTTAAAGGACGACTACTCCTTTTTCGAGCTGCCTTACCTTCATCTCTGTCTCTTCCCTTATCTTCGAGGCAATCCACAATATGATGCTGACAAGAAGGATGACAAAGACAATTCCATCTTTCATATCCATTTGTGCTTTCCCTTTTCCCCGTAGAACATTCCTTAGTCCTATCTGGCGCTCATTAAGAGAATGAAGATGAAGATCGCGATAACAATGGTGATGATAGCGCCAATCTGTCTTGATTCAGATCTTTTATGATGTATGGATGGGGTTGCCGGTACGCTTCTGATGTACGGAACCGTGCTCTTCACTCGTAATGACCGCTTTTGTGGGAAGCTTTTCAGGGGGCTGATGCAAAAGGGATAATTCTCGGACCGGATGCCATATGCTCTCGTCACATTCCTCATATTGCTGTCTGTGCTCACAAGAATTACACTATTATCACCGGCTTCTTTTGTCAGTCTTATAGCAGTCCCGACAATGCGGTTGTCGGCATTGCTTGCCAGGTCATCGATTTCTGTATGATCTGCGGTAATCAGAACCGTGGAGCCTGCAAAAGTTCTTGCGCCTGTTGAGATGTCACCGTAGCTTCCAATCCTGTCGAGAGTCCTCGACACCTTTCTTGCCGCCTTTGCCCTGACATCCTCGGGATCGGGATTTCTCTTTAGTCCGTCTATCTCCTTGATGACAGCCGTAGACAGTACTATGTCACCGTCTCCAAGTTTGAAAAACACATCAGGATCTTCGATAAGCACGCTTGTATCCAAAACGTATGTTTTATTCCTCTTATTCATTCAATACCTCCAAAGAAAAAATTAATAATGCCTTCCCTAACCCCTTCCACCGCACGACCGAACTCTATCCTCTTTCCTTATTAGTCCGAGACGTTCCGCAAGTTCCCTGCTGTATAGAATGCGGCTGCCTTCAATTAAGACCGTAGCGATATGTCTCAAGAAATGAGGTGAGGGTCTCTTACTAAGAAACCTTCCGTCAGTCTCATCAATCAAATAGAGTGGTCCCAGTTTCTCGGAAAGGGTCAATAATGCCTTTCCGGCTTTCTCGATGTCGATATCCCCAAACCATGCCTTTTTGCCCTCCGAGTCAAATACATTCACCTTAAATATGCCCGACTTCTTCATGCCGCCGCTGTTGGGCAATTTTCTGCCTTTAACTCCGAGAAGGGATTCGGCGGTCGAGGACATGCCGAACATTTCCTCATCTGGCCAGAGGGATGCTTGCAGGGACTGAGCGCTTGCATTCATATCGCCTTTTCCTCCTTCGCCTCTTTGTAGGCTTTCTTGATCATAGTCCTTGTAATGAACTCGCCGGGTTCGATCCCCT